>NZ_LR134287.1:0-746981 GCF_900636515.1 Neisseria animalis | reverse complement strand
GGGCAACAGCAAGCCCACCGGCGGCAAAGCAGTGAAAATTTCAAGCAGCGCGGCCGTACCCAACGGCTACTACCGCGTCAAAGCAGGCGACACGCTCTTCCGCATCGCCAAACGCTACGGACAAAGCGTTGCAACGCTGGCCGCTTGGAACAACCTTGCCGACGCATCGAAAATCGAAGTCGGGCAACTTCTGCGCGTACGCCGCAACACCTCTTCCGCCGCAACAACCGGCCAGCCCGCACACGCCGTTACCCCCGTAAACCGCCTTGCATTGCAATGGCCGACCGACAACGGCCGTCAAAACATTATTCAATATTATCATGCAACCCGCAACAAAGGCTTGAATATCGGCGGCATGCTCGGACAAAACATCAAAGCCGCCGCCGCAGGCAAAGTGCTGTATGTCGGCGAAGGCGTGCGCGGTTACGGCAAGCTGATTCTCATCAGCCACAACAGCAACACCATTACCGCCTATGCCCACAACGACAGCATTTTAGTACGCGAAGACCAGCAGGTTCAGGCAGGGCAGGTCATCGCCACCATGGGCAACAGCGATACCGACAGCGTGAAATTGCATTTTGAAGTACGGATTAACGGCAAAGCCGTCGATCCCATGCCCCACCTGCCAAACTGATTCCGCAAGGCCGTCTGCAAAATGCCGGTATGGTTTGCAGACGGCTTGACCGCCCGGCGGCAACGCGGTAACTTAAACCATTCAAACATTCTGCACCAAACAGTCTGCCATTTGCAGACGGCCTCATTCCGCCGCCGCAATCTTTAAGGACCACCATGAATATCCTGTTTATCGCCGACCCGATGGCAACCTTCAAAACCTATAAAGACACCACCTATGCCATGATGCGCGAAATGGCAGGCCGCGGCTGGAAACTATCGCACACCTTGAGCAGCGAACTTTCCGTACAGCAAGGCACAGTAAGCGCACAGGCCGCACCGTTTGAATTTCTCGGCGCAAAAGACGACCGCGATTACGCATGGTTTGCCTCCGGCAGCAAAGTGCAGACGGCCTTGAAAGATTTTGATGCCGTGATTATGCGTACCGACCCGCCGTTTGACATGCAGTATCTCTACGCCACCCAACTGCTGACGCTGGCCGAAACACAAGGCGCAAAAGTATTCAACAGCGGCCAAGCCATGCGCGACTTCAACGAAAAACTGGCGATTTTGAATTTCAGCCGATTTACCGCGCCAACTTTGGTGACCACCCGCTCCGCCGATGTACGCCGCTTTTTGGCCGAACACGGCGACATCATCGTCAAACCGCTCGACGGCATGGGCGGCATGGGGATTTTCCGCCTCACCGAAGCCGACCCCAACACCGGCAGCATTTTGGAAACCCTGATGCAGCTCGACAGCCGCACCATCATGGCGCAACGCTATATTCCTGAAATCGTTGACGGCGACAAACGCATTTTGATTATCGGCGGCGAAGTCGTACCGTTTGCCTTGGCGCGCATTCCGCAAAACGGCGAAACACGCGGCAATCTGGCTGCCGGCGGGCGCGGTGTCGCGCAGGAATTGAGCGCGCGCGACCGTGAAATCGCCGAAACCCTCGCCCCCGAGCTCAAACGCCGCGGCATTTTACTTGCCGGCTTGGACGTTATCGGCAGCAACCTGACCGAAGTCAACGTAACCAGCCCGACCGGTTTCCAAGAAATCATGAAGCAGAAAGGTTTCGACGTTGCCGCCATGTTTGCCGACGCCGTCCAACGCCAAAGCACCATCTAAACCCGAAGGCCGTCTGCAAAACCGCAACCCGCTTTTTTGCAGACGGCCTTTGCCGATTGATTTCCTTATTCCGCAGCACGCTCATGAAACACTCTTCATATGCCGCCGATAAAAAAGGCAAAACCGGTATTCAGCGCATCATCAATGCGTTCGGCTATTCCATAGACGGTTTGAAAGCCGCCTTCCGCCACGAAAGTGCCTTCCGCCAACTGCTTATCCTGCACATCGTCTTGATTGCCGCGGCATTTATTTTTTCCTTCGGTCCGGCAACGCGAATGCTGCTGATTACCGCTTCTTTTATTTCGCTGATTACCGAATTATTCAACACCGCCATCGAAGCCGCCGTCGACCACACCTCCACCGCCAAACACGAATTGGCCAAGCGCGCCAAAGACGCCGGTTCTGCCGCACAACTTTTGGCGCTGGTGCTGCTGGCGGTTGTCTGGCTGATTGCCTTATGGCGCGAATACGGATTGAATTTAATCTAATACTTTATAATTAGTTACAAATAATTAATAATTATTTAATCTGAATCAATATCCGTACACAGCGTTTCCCTGTAATATAGTCGAATAAAATAAGAATGAGACAAGGCAGCGAAGCCGCAGACAGTACACATAGTACGGCAAGGCAAAGCAACGCTGTATCATTCTTATTTTAAATGACTATATCACTCCGACAACTCCCCTTTTCCGAATGACTTCCCTTGAACACAAAGGAACAGACATGAAAAAATTATTGGCAACCCTCGTTTTGGCCGGCTTGTGCAGCACCGCAGCGGCTGCCGGCATCCACGTCAAAGACCAATGGGCGCGCGCCACCGTAGAAGGCATGAAGATGGGCGGCGCATTCATGAATATCCACAACGACAATAAAAAACAAGACTTCCTGCTCGGCGGCAGCAGCCCCGTAGCCGAGCGCGTCGAAGTACATACCCACGTCAACGACAACGGCGTGATGCGTATGCGCGAAGTCAAAGGCGGCGTACCGCTGGGCGCGGGCGACACCACCGAACTGAAACCGGGCAGCTACCATATTATGTTTATGGGTCTGAAACGTCCGCTGAAAGAAGGCGAAACCATACCGGTAACGCTGAAGTTCAAACACAGCAAAGCGCAAACCATCGACATTCCGGTGAAAAACGCTCCCAAACCGACCGCACACCGACACAACCACGGCGCGGCACATCAGCACTAAGCCGTCTGCAAAACCGTATCCGCCCTCAAGTCCGATTTTGAGGGCGGAATTTTTTATGCGAAAATAGCCAAACCCCTACCGACAGCCGGAAAATGACTCTCCGCAAAAAACTGCAAACTGCAGACGGCATAAACAATCCTTCCGGATACCGCTGCAACAGTTTTCCCGTCTGCCGGCATATAGTCGAATAAAATAAGAATGAGACAAGGCAGCGAAGCCGCAGACAGTACACATAGTACGGCAAGGCAAAGCAACGCTGTATCATTCTTATTTTAAATGACTATATTTACAGACGGCACGTCCGTTTCCTTTTTCCCGACAGAACACCATGCCGAAAAAAATCCTCATCATCTCCCCAAGCTGGATAGGCGACTGCGTCATGACGCAACCCTTGTACCGCCGCCTCCACCAACTGCACCCCGGCTGCACCATCGACGTATTCGCGCCGAAATGGTCAATGGCCGTATTTGAGCGCATGCCCGAAGTCAACCGCATCATCGAAAATCCGTTCGGGCACGGCGCATTACAACTCAAAAAACGCTGGCAAATCGGTCGCGAACTCGGCAAACAAGGTTACGACCAAGTTATCGTTCTGCCCGGATCGCTCAAATCCGCCATCATCGCCTTCGCTACCGGCATCAGACAGCGCACGGGCTATGTCGGCGAATCACGCTATATCTTGCTCAACGACATCCGCAAGCTCGACAAAGCCGCCCTCCCGCTGATGGTTGACCGCTATACTGCCCTCGCCTACCCGAGTCAGTCAGCCTTTAACGGCGTATCCGACAATCCTCTGTTTACCATCAACCCCGACGAACAATCGGCGGCTTTGGCCAAACACGGTTTGGACACCGCCAAGCCCGTTATCGCCTTTTGCCCCGGTGCAGAATACGGCCCGGCAAAACGCTGGCCCGCCCGCCATTTTGCCGAACTCGCCCTCCGCTATATCCGGCAGGGGCGGCAGGTTTGGCTGTTCGGCTCGCAAAAAGATTTCGCCATTGCCGAAGAAATCAACCGATTTGCAGACGGCCTTTGCACCAATCTTTGCGGCAAAACCACGCTTTCCGAAGCCATTGACCTGCTGGCCTGCGCCGAAACAGTCGTGTGCAACGACAGCGGCCTGATGCACCTTGCCGCCGCACTCGACCGCAAAGTCATCGCCGTTTACGGCTCGTCCAGCCCCGACCATACGCCGCCGCTGTCGCCCAAAGCCAAAATCATCAGTCTCAATCTGGAATGCTCCCCCTGCTTCAAACGGGAATGCCCGCTGGGACACACCGACTGCCTGAACAAACTTATGCCCGACACGGTTTATCAAGCTGCCCGAGAGGATTAACGCTCCTGTTCTGAACCCGAATGGCGCTTTTCATGCGATAACTGCCGCGCCCAAACCCGCTGTTGCAAACCGGCAACAAAAGAAATATGCCGACTAATCAATGTATTGGCAGTAAAGCGGCATGCCCGTTTCCACCTTCATCACATCGGCATATGTCCGCATATGGTATAGTGGCATCAAGGTAAGCAAGCAGCTTTTCCTACCCGAAAACTTAATAAGGAGTACACCATGAAGAAACTGTTATTGACTGCTGTATTGACCGGTCTGTCCGGTGTTGCCGCTGCAAACGGCTGGTATGTACAAGGCGATGTCGGCGCGTCCAAGCTGCAAGCCAAAGAAGAAGGCGGAAAAATCAAAGACACCAAACCTTACGGCCGCGTTTCCGTGGGTAAAGACTTGGGCAATTTCCGCTATGCCTTCGACTATACCTATTTCGGTACGCTGAAAAATACCGACAACTACGGTACAGACGGTTATCACAAAGCCAAACTGAACGCCCATTCTGCCGGTATCTCGGGCTTCTATGATTTCCACAATACCACCCCGCTGACGCCTTATGTCGGTCTGCGTGCCAGCCTCAACTACCTGAGCTTGGATACCAACGGTGAAACAGATACCGTCCAATACAGCCATTCTCACGACAAAACCCAAGTCGGTATCGGCGGTTTGGTTGGCGCACAATACCAATTTACCGACAAGCTGGCTGCCAATGCCGGTTTGGAATACAACTATTTGGGCAAAGTAGGCCCGGTTGACACCAAAATCAGCCAATACGGCGCAAATGTCGGCCTGCGCTACAACTTCTGATTTCTGAATATCCCAAAAGCCGTCTGCAACAGCGATAGTTTTGCTATCGTTTTTGCAGACGGCTTTTTTGTCCTTTTCCGTATCCTTGCCTCTATAAAAATCAAATTATAGTCATTTAAAATAAGAATGATACAGCGTTGCTTTGCCTTGCCGTACTATGCGTACTGTCTGCGGCTTCGCTGCCTTGTCTCATTCTTATTTTATTCGACTATAAATACAATGAAATAATATAATAATTCAACTTATTATCAATATTTTCGTAAAAAAATCGGCCAAACGGCTTATTTTATTATTGTCTTTTGCTATAATAGCGATAGGAAAAAACAACCTTTTATTTCCCTCTGACTAACGGAGTAATCATGATGAAAAAAACTGTATTAACCGTCATTCTGGCAGGTTTGTCCGGTATTGCAGCCGCCAACGGCTGGTATGTACAAGGCGATGTCGGCGCATCCAAACTGCAAGTTAAAGAAAGCGTCTTCAAAGTAAAAGACACCAACCCTTCCGCCCGTATTGCTGTCGGTAAAGACACCGGTGCGCTCCGTTATGCACTGGACTACACCTACTTCGGCAAACTCGACAATCATGAAAAAGGCGTAAATCGCGGCGTACCATTCGACCACAAAGCTAAAATGAAAGTCCACTCCGTCGGTTTGTCTGCCATTTACGACTTTGAAAACGCTACCGCTCTGACCCCCTATGTCGGCGCGCGTCTCGGCCTGAACATTGCTGATGCAGACAGCCGAACCGTTTATGGCAACTCCCTGAGTACCGTTTCTGAAACCAGCACCACAGTAGGTATCGGCGGCTTGGCCGGTGCACAATACCAATTTACCGACAAGCTGGCTGCCAATGCCGGTTTAGAATACAACTACTTGGGCAAAATCGGAGCCAACGACGGTAAAGTCAGCCAATACGGCGCGAATGTCGGCCTGCGCTACAACTTCTGATTTCTAAACATACCCCAAAGGCCGTCTGCAAATTCCGATAGCGTTACCCATCGCTTTTGCAGACGGCTTTTTATCTTCTTCCCGCCCGTTTCTGCAAACCGGTTCAAAGATTATGATATAGTCTGTTAACCATCAAACCCAACCATCTTGTCCGAACCGCCCATTTATTCCAAACTGCCCCAAATAATCATACGAACATACGGTGTGCCTATGATTACTCGGATAGCCCTGATTTCAGCCCTCACCGCCCCCGCTCTCCTGCCCGCCCAACCGCCGGAGGTACAAGTCCGCTCCACCGCTCAAGCATTGGAACAAGAAGCGGTAGAGGTCCGCCCGAGTGCCGACCAGCTCCCCAACGCAAGCCTCACCTTGGGCAACAACAACGGCGTACGCTATACCGCCGACTATACATTTTTCAAAAACTGGGCAGACAACGATACGGCAGCAGACGGCGAAGCAGCGGATTTAACCATAGAATCGGTTGGCGTTTCCGCCATCTACGACTTCCGCAACGCCACCGCCATTACCCCTTACGCCGGTGCGCGGCTCGGACTGAACCGCCTGAAGCTGAACAGCAGCAAAACTGCCCGCCAAGAAATTTTTGAAGAGCGCGTCTCCTTCGGAGCCGGTGTCATTGCCGGCGCGCAATACCACCTCAAAGAAAACCTTTCCATCGATGCCGGTATCGCCTACAACTATTTGGGCAGAATCGACACCGGCAATATCCGCCCCAACCGTTACAGTGCCACCATCGGGCTGAACTACCGTTTCTAGCCGTCTGCATATTCCGCTTGAAGGCTTTTTCGGTTATCATCAAATATCCTATCTTCAGGCACACCACCATGCAAAACATTCAAGACTACGTCCGCAGCACCGCCGCTGCTGCCAAACAAGCCTTTTATGCCCTGAGCAATGCCTCTACCGCACAAAAAAACGCCGCCCTGCTGCACATGGCGGAACTCATCAAACAGCACCGGGCCGACATTCTCGCCGCCAACGCGCAAGACATGGAGCAAGCCGCCGCCAAAGGTTTGGATGCCGCCATGCTCGACCGCCTGAAGCTGACTGAAAACACCATCGACAGCATGTGCGAAGGTCTGCGCCAAATCGCCGCCCTACCCGACCCCGTCGGCGAAATGGACGAATTCCGTCTGCGCCCGAACGGTTTGCAAATCGGCAAAATGCGCGTGCCGCTGGGCGTTATCGGCATCATTTACGAATCCCGCCCGAATGTTACCGTTGATGCCGCCGCCCTGTGTTTGAAATCCGGCAACGCCTGCATTTTGCGCGGCGGCAGCGAAGCCTTCCGCAGCAATACGACAATCGCCGGACTCATCACCCGGGCATTACGCGAAAACGGCCTGCCCACCGATGCCGTGCGCCTGATTGAAAACACCGACCGCGAAAGCGTCGGCGCGATGCTGCAAAGCCCCGAATTAATCGACGTCATCATTCCGCGCGGCGGCAAATCGCTGGTGGCGCGGATTGCCGCGGAAGCGCGCGTGCCCGTCATCAAACATCTCGACGGCATCTGCCACGTCTATATCGACCAAGCCGCCGATACCGGAAAAGCACTGGCCGTTGCCTACAACGCCAAAACCTCGCGCGACGGCACCTGCAACACCATGGAAACACTGCTGGTTCACACCGCCCGCGCGCAAGAAATCCTGCCCGCATTGGCCGGACAATACGCGCAAGCAGAAAAACCGGTCGAGCTGCGCGGCTGCACGCGTACTTTGGAAATCCTGCCCCATATTCAGGCAGCCACCGAAGAGGATTGGGAGACCGAATATTTGGGGCCGGTGTTATCGGTCAAAATCGTCGATAATCTGGCAGAAGCCATTACCCATATCAACACCCACGGCAGCCACCACACCGATGCCATCATCACCGAATCCTACACCGACGCGCAGATTTTCTTACGCGCCGTAGACAGTGCCAGCGTGATGGTCAATGCCTCCACCCGTTTCGCTGACGGTTTCGAATACGGCTTGGGTGCGGAAATCGGCATTTCCACCGACAAAATCCACGTCCGCGGCCCGGTCGGCCTGCACGGCCTGACCTCGCAAAAATGGGTAGTATTGGGCAACGGCCAAATCCGCTGAACCACCCGCCCGACACATAATAAAAAATACCGAAAAGCCGTCTGCAAAACCATAGCGGCATACCGAAACACTGCCGGACCGTTTTTCAGACGGCACCACTACCGTCAAAACAAAGGAGACACAGCATGACACACACTTTCGCCACTGCCGACATCATGGACAACTACCCCGATGCGCCCACCTGCGACATCCAGTTCCGCAGTTTCGGGCGCAAAAAATTCCACGGCAGAATCCGCACCGTGCGCTGCAACCAAGACAACGGCCTTATCCGCCGGATTTTCAAAAATCCCTCCGAAGGCGAAGTGCTCGTCGTGGACGGCGGCGGCTCGCTCCGCAGCGCCCTGATGGGCGACATCATCGCCGGTTATGCCGCCGAAAACGGCTGGGCAGGCACCGTTATTTACGGCGTGGTGCGCGACAGCGCGGTATTGGACACGCTCGATTTCGGCACTAAAGCCTTGGGCACCAATCCGCGCGTCAGCAGCAAAACCTGTGCGGGCGAAACCGACATCACCGTCAGCTTCGGCGGCGTAGACTTTGTTCCCGGCCACTACCTTTACAGCGACGAAGACGGCATCCTCGTTACCGAACAACCGCTCGACCTCGAAACCATCAAACCCGCCAGCCAATACTGATTTAAGGTTTGGCGGCCGCACCCGTTCGCACCGCTGTTCCCATACAAAAGGCTGCCCTTGGGCAGCTTTTTGTCTGATACCGGCAAATCCGATCGGAGCAAACCTCAAGCCGCCGGAGCAAAGCGATAAACAGACAAACCACAGATAAAAAACGGATAAACGCAATCCAAACGTTTATCCGTTTTCATATTTATAGTCGAATAAAATAAGAATAAGACAAGGCAGCGAAGCCGCAGACAGTACACATAGTACGGCAAGGCAAAGCAACGCTGTATCATTCTTATTTTAAATGACTATAACTCAAATCCAAACAAAAACCGTTATAAATCCGATATAACCGATAATTTTCCCAGCCCATCAAGCCAAACATACCCGCACGATAAGATTGGTCGGAGCAGCCTTATCCAAACGCCCCGCTTCCGCTTATCCGATATTGGCGTGAAACATCTGACTGCTTCACTGCCATACTGCCATTTGATTTGCCACCATCTTCAAAAATGCAGACGGCATTTCTTAGTTACGCCGTCTGCAAAATCAGAAATAACCGGCTTTTTTACGCTCTTCCATCGCCGCTTCGGAAACGCGGTCGTCCATGCGGGTGGCACTGCGCTCGGAAATGGTGGCGGCGGCGTTGGCGTTAAGCACTTAACCGCTTCACTGCCATTCGTTCTGCTGCCGTCTTCAAAAATGCAGACGGCATTTCTTAGTTACGCCGTCTGCAAAATCAGAAATAACCGGCTTTTTTGCGCTCTTCCATTGCCGCTTCGGAAACGCGGTCGTCCATGCGGGTGGCACTGCGCTCGGAAATGGTGGCGGCGGCGTTGGCGTTAAGCACTTAACCGCTTCACTGCCATACTGCCATTTGGTTTGCTGCCATCTTCAAAATGCAGACGGCATTTCTTTACCAAGCCGTCTGCAAAATCAGAAATAACCGGCTTTTTTGCACTCTTCCATCGCCGCTTCAGAAACGCGGTCGTCCATGCGGGTTGTGCTGCGATCGGAAATGGTGGCGGCGGCGTTGGCGTTAAATACCTAACCGCTTAACTCCCATTCGTTCTGCCGCCGTCTTCAAAATGCAGACGGCATTTCTTTACCAAGCCGTCTGCAAAATCAGAAATAACCGGCTTTTTTACGCTCTTCCATCGCCGCTTCGGAAACGCGGTCGTCCATGCGGGTGGCGCTGCGTTCGGAAATGGTGGCCGCGGCGGTTTCGGCGATGATGTCTTCGGCCGTGGCGGCGGTGCTGGCTACGGGGCAGGTGCAGGAAATGTCGCCGACGGTACGGAAGCGCACATCGCGGATTTCGGAAACTTCGCCTTCGCGTTTCGGGGTGAGCGGTGTAACCGGAACGAGTAAGCCGTTGCGCTCGACCACTTCGCGTTGGTGCGTGTAGTAAATCGGCGGCAGCGCGAGGTTTTCACGGGCGATGTATTGCCAGATGTCGAGTTCCGTCCAGTTGGAAATCGGGAACACGCGCATGTTTTCTCCCGGGAAAAGGCGGGTATTGTAAAGCGACCAAAGCTCGGGGCGTTGGTTTTTCGGATCCCATTGGCCGAATTCGTCGCGGAAGGAGAAAATGCGCTCTTTTGCACGCGCTTTTTCCTCGTCGCGCCGCGCACCGCCCATCAGCGCGTCAAAACCTTGTTCTTCAATGGTTTCCACCAAAGTAACGGCTTGCGCGGCATTACGCGAATCGGTTTCGCGGCGCAAAACCACCGTGCCGCGTTTGATGGAGTCTTCCACGCTGCCGACCACAAGCTGTACGCCGGTTCGGGCAACGGTTTCGTCACGGAACTGAATCACTTCGGGGTAGTTATGGCCGGTATCGACGTGCAGCAGCTTGAACGGCAGCTTCAGCGGGCGGCCTTCGATTTTGAAGGCTTTAACCGCCAAGGAAAGCAAGACCACGGAGTCTTTGCCGCCGGAAAACAGCAACGCCGGATTTTTGGCTTCGGCGATGACTTCGCGGATAATGTGGACAGATTCGGCTTCGAGCCAGTCGAGGTGGTGGTTTTGGAGGGACATGGTGTTCTTTCGCCTGCAATAATCGTGATAGCCGTTACTGTAAACAGGCCGTCTGAAAAAGGGAAAGAATGGTTTGTTTGTAGTAAAGATGATTTTGTTATATCCGCAAAAAAGGCCGTCTGCATATGATTTTGCAGACGGCCTTTGCGGTTATACTTAGCGGAAAAAGTCTGCTACGCCCGCCGGCAAACCTTGGGTAAACGCGCCCATGGTTTTATTGGTCGTTTCTTCGGCTTTGGCGGAGGCGGCGTTTACGGCGGCCAAAATCAAATCTTCCAGCATTTCTTTGTCGTCTGCGGCTTCGGCAATCAGGTCTTGGCTGATTTCCAGCTTGCGGACAACGTGGCTGCACGTCATGGTTACTTTAACCAAGCCGTTGCCGGCTTCGGCTTCAACTTCGGTTTCCGCCAATTTGGCTTGCGCCTTTTTCATATTTTCCTGCATTTGTTGCGCCTGTTTCATCAGGCCGCCCAGTCCGGCTTTTCCAAACATGGATACTCCTCAAGATTGTCGGTGGTTAAAATGGGAATCGGAAAGCATTTGTGGTTTGCTGTTCCGACAAATATAGTCGAATAAAATGAGAATGAGACAAGGCAGCGAAGCCGCAGACAGTACAGATAGTACGACAAGGCAAAGCAACGCTGTATCATTCTTATTTTAAAAGACTATAAAAGAAAACTGCGTATTGATGCCGTCTGCAAACGGCTGCCGCTTCGGGTAAATGCCGGTACAGGCTGTCTGAACGATGGTCATTTCACACAAAATGTACGGTGTTGCGTTGTTTTGTTCAAAGAAAACGCCCAAGCTGCCGAAGCAGCCAACCCGTTTCATGCTGTCCGTACAGTTCGCGGCTTGGCTGCTTACCTCGTTTTGCGTTATCTGATGATACCGTTATTTTGCAGACGGCCTTGGCGTTTGCGGAACGTCAATAACGCACGCGCCACGCCACTTCGCCGCCCGCCCGCATCGGTACGAGCGTTTCATTGCCGTAAGGAATACTTTCGGGTACGGTTTGCGACTGTTTTTCCAATGTGATGGTGTCGGTATTTTCCGGCAGGCCGTAGAAACGTGCGCCGTTTTTCGAGGCAAAGGCTTCCAGTTTGTCCAACGCGCCTGCCTGTTCGAATACTTCGGCGTACAGCTCGATGGCGGTCAGTGCGCTGAACATACCGGCGCAACCGCAGGCATTTTCTTTGGCTGATTGCGCGTGCGGTGCGGAATCCGTACCCAAAAAGAATTTGTTCGCTTGGTCGCCTGTTACCGCGGCAACCAATGCCTGACGGTGTGTTTCGCGTTTCAATACCGGCAGGCAGAAGTGGTGGGGGCGCACGCCGCCAACCAGCAAATCGTTGCGGTTGAGCAGTAAGTGCTGCGGGGTTACCGAAGCGGCAACATTATCCCCTGCTTCGGACACCAAGCGCGCAGCCTCGGCAGTGGTGATATGCTCGAACACTACTTTCAAATCCGGCACTTGCGCCAAAACAGGCTTCATGATGCGCTCGATAAATACCGCTTCGCGGTCGAAAATATCAATATCGCTGTCGGTTACTTCGCCGTGCACCAGCAGTAATACGCCCTGCTTCGCCATTTCCTGCAACACCGGCAGCAGCTTGAACAGGTCGGTTACGCCGGAGTCGGAATTAGTGGTTGCCCCCGCCGGATAAAGTTTGAACGCCACGATGCCGGCTGCCTTGGCTTCGCGCACCAGCTCCGGGGTTGTTTTGTCGGTAAGGTAGAGCGTCATCAGCGGTTCAAACGTGCTGCCTTCGGGCAATGCCGCCAAAATACGCTGTTGGTAAGCCAGCGCGTCCGCCACGCTCACTACCGGCGGTTTCAGGTTCGGCATAATGACCGCACGCCCCATCTGCCGCGCAGTATACGGGGCAACGGCTTTGAGCGCGTCGCCGTCGCGCAGGTGCAGGTGCATATCATCAGGCCGGATAATGGTCAGGGTTTGCATGGTTGCTCCTCAATCGGTTGTTTTGCAGACGGCATTATTTATGTTTGACCACCAGCGTGAATACGCCGTCTGCTTCGGTTGATTCCAGCAGCTCGTGTCCGGTTTGGCGGCAGAATGCTTCAAAATCGCCCGGCGCACCGCCGTCTGTTGCCCATACCGTCAACACTTCTCCGTCCGCCATCTGCGCCAAGGCTTTTTTGGCACGCAAAATCGGCAGCGGGCATTTCAATCCGGTAACGTCTAAAGTCTGCATAATATTTGTTTCAGATAATTTAAGATTGGGTTAATTATACCGCATCTGCTTGCACCTGCACCCGTCAAACCCTAAAATGCAGCATATTTTCATTTTGGAGAACACCATGCGCCGTCTGATTCTGCCGCTGCTGATTTTGTCTGCCGCCACCGCTTTTGCGCTGCCGCGCAGCGATAAAGACACGCTGACCAATATCCGCTATCAGGAAAGTGCTGCCGAAAAAGCCGCCCGCGAATTTAAAGAAGCGGAAGCCGAACTGCCGCCGCTGCCCGATACCGGTTCCGGCGAATGGTTCGATCTGTATGTCGGCGAACACTACGGCAAAAAGCCGAAAATCCTGCTCAATAGCCTGCAAATCATGCCCGCTCCCGACACCAGCATCCGCTATATCCTGAACGTGCAGTCGGCAAACGGCCATGACAACCTGACGGCCGAAGGCATGTTCTGCGCCCGCTCGTCTTTCAATCTCGGCGGCGACAAACGCTCTTCCTACAAAGTATTCAGTTATGGCGACACGGTCAACAACCGCTGGATTCAGCCGCGCAAAGGCGAATGGAAACCGCTCGGTCAGGCCATGAGCCGCAACGATGAGCTTCGCGCCGTGCTGTATCAGGCATTCTGCGTGAACGGCACGCCGAACACAACAGCCGGACTGATCGAACGCTTGCACGAACGCGGCGGCAAACATGCTCCGTCACTGCGAAATTCTTACAAATAAAGTCGGACTGCACAACACGGGCAAAGCCGTAAGGCCGCCGACCGTACAAATTGGCGACCTTGCACTTCAGCAGCTTGCTCAAACCTTCTCTTAGAGCAAGGCGCAACAACGCTGTCTCATGTTGTATTGAAATCACTCAAACAGTCAAACGGGCGGTGCAATACCGCTCCTTTTTTTTCACCACAAAAATCGGAACAAGGCATTTTGCAGACGGCCTTTATGCTAAATTTGCAGACGGCATTGCCCATCATATCGCCGCTGTCTCAAGCAATACCCGTTTCGGCGTGTCTGCTTGCGCTTACCGCATTGTCTGTATCCGGCAAAATCCGCCATACGGCAGCAGTTGCCGTGTTTCCGAACATATAGTCATTTAAAATAAGAATGATACAGCGTTGCTTTGCCTTGCCGTACTATGTGTACTGTCTGCGGCTTCGCTGCCTTGTCTCATTCTTATTTTATTCGACTATAAAAAGGCCGTCTGCAAAACGCGCCTGTTATGCTGCGGACAGCGGCACCGATTTTGCAGACGGCCTTTGCGCCAAACAAGCTGCTGTTTATACGCCTTGAATGGCGGCGGCAATGCGCTCCGCTCCTTTTTTCGCCCAATCGGCCTGACGGGCTTCCACCATCACGCGCACCACAGGCTCGGTACCTGATGCACGCAATACCACGCGGCCTTTTCCTTCCAGTTCTTTTTCCACTTCGGCCAATACTTCTTTCGAGGCTTCCTGCCAGTTTTGGCCTTTTTGGATACGCACGTTAATCATGGTTTGCGGGAACGGCTGCCAGTCGGCGCATACGGTTGCCAAATCCTGACCCAACACCTGCAATGCCGCCAACACTTGCAAGGCGGAAATGATGCCGTCGCCGGTATTGTGTTTGTCCATACACAGGATATGGCCGCTGGCCTCGCCGCCGATCAGCCAGCCGCGCTGGTGAAGCTGTTCCAATACATAGCGGTCGCCGACTTTGGCGCGGCAGAACTGTACGCCCTGCTCTTGCAACGCGATTTCCATCGCCATATTGGTCATTACCGTACCGACCACGCCGCCGATTTCCACGCCTTCGCGGGCGCGGGCTTTGGCAATCACATAAATCAGATTGTCGCCGTCGTACACCTTGCCGTTTTTATCCACCATCATCAGGCGGTCGCCGTCGCCGTCGAGTGCGATACCGTAATCGGCTTCGTTTTGCAGAACCGCCGCCTGCAAGGCTTTCGGGCGGGTTGCACCGCATTTGTCATTGATGTTGTAACCGTTCGGCTCGTCGCCGATGGTTACGACTTGCGCCCCCAATTCGTGAAATACTTTCGGCGCAACGTGATAGCCTGCACCATTGGCGCTGTCCACCACCAACTTCAAACCGCGCAAATCCATGTTGGCGGGGAAAGTGGATTTGCAAAACTCGATGTAGCGGTCGTCCGCACCGCTGATGCGGCGGGCGCGTCCCAAAAGGTCGGACGGCTGGGTTTTCATTTCTTCATCGATTTTGGCTTCGATTTCCAGTTCGATTTCATCGGAAAGTTTGACGCCACCGACAGCAAAAAACTTGATGCCGTTGTCTGAATAAGCGTTGTGCGAAGCGGAAATCATCACGCCGGCCGACAAACGCAGCGCGCGGGTTAAATAAGCTACGCCCGGAGTCGGCAGCGGGCCGGTTTGGATAACGTGTACGCCCGCAGCGGTAAAACCCGCCACCAGCGCCGCTTCCAGCATATAGCCCGAAATACGCGTGTCTTTGCCGATGATTACGGTCGGCCGCTGTTCGCTGTCATGCTGCACCAGCACCTGTCCGGCCGCATAGCCCAGCTTCAACACAAAATCCGGGGTAATCGGAAACTGCCCCACTTCGCCGCGTACGCCGTCGGTACCGAAATATTTTTTAGCCATAGTATTCATGCTCCCGTAAATAAGTTTTGCGTGCGGCCATTCTAATCCGTACCACACGGCAAATGCCGTCTGCAAAACGGCGGCAAGCCCGATTTGCAGACGGCTTTATCTGTTCGATTAGTCGATTTCCAGCGGTGCAAACGATTTCACCACTTCGTCCACTGCTTTAACACGCACCAAAAATTCTTCCAGCTTCGCCAGCGGCAATGCGCTCGGGCCGTCGCAACGGGCTTGGTCGGGATTTTCATGCGCTTCCAAAAACAGCCCCGCCAAGCGCGTACCCATGCCTGCCAGCGCCAAATCCAGCACCTGACTGCGCCGTCCGCCCGAAGCCGCCGAACCGGAATCTCGGGTTTGCAGCGAGTGGGTTACATCAAAAATAATCGGCGTACCGGCGCAGGTTTTTTTCATCACGCCGAAACCGAGCATATCGACCACCAGATTGTCGTAGCCGAAGTTGCTGCCGCGCTCGCACAGAATCAGGCGGTTGTTGCCTGCTTCTTGAAATTTCTCGATAATGTTTTTCATTTGCGACGGGCTGAGAAACTGCGGTTTTTTAATGTTGATGACATTGCCCGTTTCCGCCATCGCCACCACCAAATCCGTCTGCCGCGCCAAAAATGCCGGAAGCTGGATAACATCGCATACTTCCGCAACAGGGCGGCATTGGTACGGTTCGTGCACATCGGTAATCACCGGCACGCCAAACTCGCGCTTGATCGCGGCAAAAATTTCCAATCCTTCGTCCAAACCCATACCGCGGAACGAATGCACCGACGAGCGGTTGGCTTTGTCAAACGATGCTTTGAACACATAGGGAATGCCGAGTTTGGCAGTTGTCCGCACATAATGTTCGCAGGCTTTCAGCGTGGAATCCAAATCTTCCAATACATTGATGCCGCCGAACAGTACAAACGGCTCGTCATTGCCGACCGTAATGTCTTTAATTTGTACATTCATTGTGTGATTTCCATTTTGAACGGATACTTCCCCGCATTATAACCGCTAAACTGCCGAAACACAGCAAAAGCCGTCTGCAAAATGCGTATTTGCAGACGGCTTTTACCGTTTTACCGCCGTTTTCAAACCAAATGCACCGCCATATACAGTAAAAAACGGTCGTCCGTGCGGTTTAAATCCAGCTTCGTCAGCTCCGCAATCTTGTGCAGACGGTATTCCAAAGTATTGCGGTGGATAAACAAAGCCTGCGCCGTTGCCGCTGTCTGCATATTATACTCGAACCAAGCCAGCAGCGTTTTCACCAACACCCCGTTTTTATCCGATTTCTTGAGTTTCTCAAGCGTGCGCTCCAACTCGCGCCGCTGCCAGCCGTCTTTAAGCTGGTTGAGCAGCACCGGCAGAATCATCTCCTCATAATGGTAAATCCGCGCATCCGGCGAACGGCTCTTGCCGACTTCCAAAGTCGTTTTCGCCGTCTGATACGACAAGGCAATCCCGTTTGCCCTGCCGTCATCGTCCGCAAAATAATGCCCCAGCGCAATCCGCACGTTCAAAGAAGTCTGCTCACTCATACGCGACACCAGCAGATGCACGCGTTCCATGTGGTTTCGCACGTCCCAGCGCCCGAAATGGTTTAATGCCGGCTTGAGAATCACAATCTGCGTCAGCGACAAAATCGCCACCAGATTATCACGCTCCGGATAATTGAGCAGGTTTTGCAGATTATGCAGCTCGTTGCCGACCGCTTCGACATCCAAATGCCCCGTATCCACCTCGATGATGCACACCACGCGCGGAACTGACAAATCCACTCCGAGCCGGTTTGCCCACCCGCGCATCGCCGGTGTAATTTCCGCCGCCGCAATCAAGTTTAAAACCAACTCCTCCTTCAAGCGCGCATCCTGAGCCAACATTTCAAACAACTGTGCCTGCTCCAGCATCATCTCCGCCGTCATGCACACCAGCCGCCCGAATTCCTGCAAGCGGTCGGGATTGCCCGTCAAACCGATTACGCCGACTGTTTCGCCGTTGAAATGCAGCGGCAGGTTGATACCCGGCTTTACCCCCTGAAGATTGCGCGTACCCTCGCCGATGTCCACCGTCCGCTTCTGCGACAGAGCCAGCAGCGCACCGTCGTGAACCTCACCGATACGCCGCTCGTCTCCGCTTGCGATAATCCTACCCGTCGCATCCATGATGTTGACGTTGCAGCCGATGATGTTCATGGTGCGTTCGACGATTTTTTGGGCGAGTCCGATATTGAATGAGTAAACGGAAGTCATTCCAACCTGATAAAAAAGATAAAACTGCATTATACCAATTTGGAAATATCTACAAATTTCTTTTAAAAATAAAACTAATTTTTGTAACAATATACAAAGACTTTTTCAGACGGCCTCTCCATAATGACGTACATATCTTTACATTCCGATACTACCGACAGGAGGACACTATGGTTTCGGCACTGGGTGCAGTCGTTGCTTTATCCGTAGCGATTTTTTTGATTTTGAAAAAAGTTCCGCCTGCCTACGGCATGATTTTGGGTGCGCTGGTCGGCGGACTGGTCGGCGGTGCGGATTTGGCTGCCACAGTCAAGCTGATGATTGAAGGCGCGCAAGGTATTACTACTGCAGTGATGCGGATTCTGGCTGCCGGTGTTTTAGCGGGTGTATTGATTGAATCGGGTGCGGCAAGCACCATCGCGGAAACCATTGTGAAAAAACTGGGGGAACACCGTGCGCTGCTGGCTCTTGCCGTTGCCACCATGATACTGACTGCCGTCGGCGTATTCGTTGATGTTGCCGTGATTACCGTATCACCGATTGCTCTGGCACTCGCCCGCCGGGTAGATTTGTCGAAAGCGGCCGTTTTGTTGGCCATGATTGGCGGAGGCAAAGCAGGCAACCTGATTTCTCCCAATCCGAATGCCATTGCGGCTGCCGATGCTTTCAACCTGCCGCTGACATCCGTAATGTCCGCAGGTATTGTTCCGGCCTTATTCGGTTTGGCATTGACCTATTTCCTTGCCAAACGCCTGAGAAACAAGGGCAGTAAAGTACAGGCGGAAGAAGTGGTGGCGGACAGCGGCGCACACCTGCCGAAATTTTTAGCCGCCATGACCGCACCTTTGGTTGCCATTGCCCTGCTGGCTCTGCGCCCGCTTGCCGGTATCGCCGTTGACCCGCTGATTGCCCTGCCTGCGGGTGGTTTGGCCGGTGCGCTGGTAATGGGCAAATACCGTCACATCAACCAATATGCCGTCAGCGGTTTGGGCAAAATGGCTGGGGTTGCCATCATGCTGCTGGGCACGGGCGCATTAGCCGGCATCATCGCCAATTCAGGTTTGAAAGACGTATTGATTGACGGTCTTACCGCTTCCGGCCTGCCTTCTTACATTTTGGCTCCCGTATCGGGTATCCTGATGTCTCTGGCAACCGCTTCTACTACTGCCGGTACGGTCGTTGCCTCCAACGTATTCAGCGGTACGCTGCTCGAACTCGGCGTTCCCGCCCTCGCCGCAGCAGCCATGATCCACGCAGGTGCAACCGTAGCCGACCATATGCCGCACGGCTCGTTCTTCCACGCTACCGGCGGCAGCGTCAACATGAATATTTCCGAGCGTTTGAAACTGATTCCTTACGAAAGTGCTATCGGTCTGGTGATGGCGGTTGTCTCCACGCTGATGTTCGGAGTATTTAAATACTAAACCGATGCAGCCATGCCGTCTGAAAATAAACTTTTACAGACGGCATATCCTGTTTGTATTGATTTCAATTTCACTTCAAACAAACATATTCCGATAATAAATACCGCATCATTTCATATGGATTTTCACAATGCGGCAAACCGTCTAAAAAACCAACTTTGCCCCAAACCGGCAGACCAACCCGTCAAGGAGTTTGTAATGAAAGTCGTCATTGCCCCCGATTCGTTTAAAGAAAGCCTGAGTGCGAAAGAAGTCGCCTCCGCCATTGCCGAAGGTTGGCAGAAAGTGCTGCCCGATACGGAATGCGTATGCATACCGATGGCAGACGGCGGCGAAGGTACGGTACAGTCATTAATCGATGCCACCAAAGGCCGTCTGCAAACCGTTGAAGTAACCGCCCCGCTCGGTAACAAAATTCCTGCCGCATTCGGTATATCCGGCGACAGGAACACCGCCATCATCGAAATGGCCGCCGCATCCGGTCTGCACCTTGCTCCCCCGGAACAACGCAATCCTTTGATTACCACCAGCTACGGCACAGGAGAATTAATAAAAGCCGCGCTTGATGAAGGCGTATCCAAAATCATTTTAGGCATAGGCGGTAGTGCCACCAACGATGCCGGAGCCGGTATGCTTCAAGCACTCGGGGCAGTATTCCTGAACAGCGGCAACCAAAGCATCGGTTTTGGCGGCAGCAGCTTGATTCACACCACATATGCAGATTTCAGTCGCTTGGACAAGCGCCTGCAACAAGTTGAAATCGAAGTTGCCTGTGATGTGGACAATCCCCTGTGCGGCGAAAAAGGCGCATCTGCCGTATTCGGACCGCAAAAAGGCGCAACACCCGCGATGGTTGCCGAACTCGACCATGCGCTAAACCATTTTGCCGACATCATCTTCCAATACAAAGGCTTGGACATCCGACACTGCTCAGGTTCAGGGGCGGCAGGCGGCATGGGAGGCGGCCTTTTGACCCTGCCGAATGCCACATTGAAGTCCGGCGTACAAATCGTAGTAGAAGCCGTCAATCTTGCCCAAGCCGTACGCGATGCCGATTTGGTCATTACCGGCGAAGGAAGAATGGATGCACAAAGCGTACACGGCAAAACACCTGTCGGCGTTGCCGGCGTAGCCAAACAATACGGCAAACCCGTTATCGCCATTGTCGGCTGCCTGCGCGAAGATTACGAAGCCGTGTACCAAGCCGGTATCGATGCTGTTTTTCCCATCATCCGCCAACTTGATACGCTGGAAAATGTTCTGGCAAACGGCCGCTCCAATTTGGTTTCCGCCGCACAAAACATCGCCAAACTGTACCAAATGCAGCGTTGATTCCACCAAACGCCCGCATAAGGCCGTCTGCAAAATCAAATTTACAGACGGCCTGCACCTTTTTATAAAAAATCTTTATTACATTCGACAACAAGCCTATTTTCAATCAGACAATTTTCGTCTATGATTGAGTAGCGGAGATTGTTTACAATCTTTAACTGCAAATCATTTGTATTGATACAAATATTTGTCTTCCAGAAGAAAAACACCCTAAAGGAACAAAGAGATGTTAGAAGCCTATCGCAAAGCCGCCTCCGAGCGTGCAGCCCTCGGTATTCCCGCCCTTCCTCTGACCGCACAGCAAACGGCCGATTTGGTCGAGCTGTTGAAAAACCCTCCTGCCGGAGAAGGTGAGTTTTTAGTTGAATTGTTAGCGCACCGCGTACCGCCCGGCGTGGACGATGCGGCCAAAGTAAAAGCCTCTTTCTTGGCGGCCGTTGCCGAAGGCAGCGTTGCCAGCCCATTGATTTCTCCGGAATACGCTACCGAATTACTCGGTACCATGCTCGGCGGCTACAATATCCATCCGCTGATTGAGCTGCTCGACAACGACAAGCTGGCTCCGATTGCGGCAAAAGGCCTGAAACATACCCTGTTGATGTTTGATTCTTTCCACGATGTTCAGGAAAAAGCCGAAAAAGGCAATGTCTTTGCCAAAGAAGTATTGCAATCTTGGGCGGATGCCGAATGGTTTACTTCACGCGACACCGTTCCTGAAAAAATTACCGTTACCGTGTTCAAAGTAGACGGCGAAACCAATACCGACGACCTGTCTCCGGCTCCCGACGCATGGTCTCGTCCCGATATTCCCCTGCATGCGCTGGCGATGTTGAAAAACCCGCGCGACGGCATCAATCCCGACAAACCGGGTGAAGTCGGTCCGATTAAATTATTGGAAGAACTTAAAGCTAAAGGCCATCCGGTTGCCTATGTCGGCGATGTGGTCGGTACCGGCTCTTCCCGCAAATCGGCTACCAACTCTGTGATTTGGCATACCGGCGAAGACATTCCTTTCGTTCCGAACAAACGCTTCGGCGGCGTATGTTTGGGCGGCAAAATCGCACCGATTTTCTTCAATACCCAAGAAGACTCCGGCGCACTGCCGATTGAAGTCGATGTATCTGCGTTGAAAATGGGCGATGTTGTCGATATTCTGCCTTACGAAGGCAAAATCGTGAAAAACGGTGAAACCGTTGCCGAATTCGAGTTGAAATCCCAAGTATTGCTGGACGAAGTCCAAGCCGGCGGCCGCATCAACCTGATTATCGGCCGCGGCCTGACCGCCAAGGCGCGCGAAGCATTGGGCTTGCCCGCTTCCGACAAGTTCCGTCTGCCTAAAGCACCTGCCGAGAGCAAAGCCGGTTTCACACTGGCGCAAAAAATGGTCGGCCGCGCCTGCGGTCTGCCCGAAGGGCAAGGCGTGCGTCCGGGTACTTACTGCGAGCCGCGTATGACCACTGTCGGCTCTCAAGACACTACCGGCCCGATGACCCGCGACGAGTTGAAAGACTTGGCCTGCTTGGGCTTCTCTGCCGATTTGGTGATGCAGTCGTTCTGCCACACAGCCGCCTATCCGAAGCCGGTCGATGTGAAGACCCACAAAGAGCTGCCTGAATTCATCTCCACTCGCGGCGGTGTGTCGCTGCGTCCGGGCGACGGTGTGATCCACTCTTGGCTGAACCGTCTGTTGCTGCCCGATACAGTCGGTACCGGCGGCGACTCGCATACCCGCTTCCCGCTGGGTATTTCCTTCCCTGCCGGTTCGGGCTTGGTGGCCTTTGCCGCCGCAACCGGCGTGATGCCTTTGGATATGCCGGAATCCGTATTGGTCCGTTTCAGCGGCAAGCTGCAACCGGGCGTTACCCTGCGCGACTTGGTCAATGCCATTCCGCTTTACGCCATCAAGCAAGGTTTGCTGACCGTAGCCAAAGCCGGTAAGAAAAACATCTTCTCCGGCCGCATTCTGGAAATCGAAGGTCTGCCGGATTTGAAAGTCGAGCAAGCATTTGAATTGTCTGATGCTTCTGCAGAGCGGTCTGCCGCCGGCTGTACCGTGAAACTCAACCAAGAGCCGATTATCGAGTACATGAAGTCCAATATCGTGTTGATGAAAAACATGATTGCAGACGGCTATCAAGATCCGCGCACCTTGGAACGCCGTATCAAAGCCATGGAAGCATGGCTGGCCAATCCGCAACTTCTGGAAGCGGACAAAGATGCCGAATACGCAGCCGTAATCGAAATCAACATGGACGACATCAAAGAACCGATTATCGCCTGCCCGAACGATCCGGACGACGTATGCTTCATGTCTGAAAAATCCGGTACGGTTATCGACGAAGTGTTTATCGGTTCTTGTATGACCAATATCGGCCACTTCCGTGCCGCTTCCAAACTGCTGGAAGGCAAAAACGATATTCCGGTACGCCTGTGGATGGCACCGCCGACCAAAATGGACGCGCAGGAATTGACCAACGAAGGCCACTACGGCGTGCTCGGCCGCGCCGGTGCCCGCATGGAAATGCCGGGTTGTTCGCTGTGTATGGGTAACCAAGCACAAGTACGCGAAGGTGCTACCGTGATGTCGACTTCCACCCGCAACTTCCCGAACCGTTTGGGTAAAAACACCAACGTATTCTTGGGCTCTGCGGAATTGGCGGCAATTTGCTCGAAACTGGGCAAAATCCCGACCGTGGAAGAGTACCAAGCCAATATCGGCATTATCGATGAAAACGGCGACAAGATTTACCGTTATATGAACTTCAACGAAATCGATTCGTACAACGAAGTTGCCGAAAAAGTAAACGTGTAATCCTTGTCATACGGCTTTAATCTTTATCTTAAAGCCGTCTGCAAAACGGAATGGTGCATAACCATTCCGTTTTTTATTGCCCTGTTTTTACAGACGGCATGAATACACTATAGTCGAATAAAATAAGAATGAGACAAGGCAGCGAAGCCGCAGACAGTACACATAGTACGGCAAGGCAAAGCAACGATGTATCATTCTTATTTTAAATGACTATATTTTGCAGACGGCATGAGGCATACCCTCATGAAACCGCATAAAAGCCATCATATTGTCTGCTTCAAAGCGGCAGCTTGACCAAGTTTCAACGGCAAGCCCACCCATCCTTATCCAAATTGCCCGTAGCTTGCCGTCTGTATCTTTACGCGCATTTCCCTATGCCCGCAAACGGGTTTTACAAAACAATCATTTTAAATGCCCGTAAAGCAGGTATAATAAACGAGTCTTCCCTCAACAATTTTCAGGAACGCACATGAGCATTCAAGAGCAAATCAAAGAAGTTGTTACCACCCACCGTGTCGTATTGTTTATGAAAGGTACGAAACAATTTCCGCAATGCGGTTTTTCTTCCCGTGCCGTACAGATTCTCAACGCGGCCGGCTGTACCGATTATGTAACCGTCAACGTATTGGAAAACGACGAAGTCCGCCAAGGCATTAAAGAATACAGCGATTGGCCGACCATTCCGCAGCTGTATGTAAACGGCGAATTTATCGGCGGCTCCGATATTCTGATGGAGATGTACGAAGCGGGCGAACTGCAAGAGCTGCTGAAAGCCTGAACATCGGCAGATTAAACGTTTGCACAGCCGTTTCACCGGATTGATACAACGCATCAGGCAGTACAATGCTGCACAACCATGTGCCGTAACGCCGTATTCATCTGACGAAACAACCATAAAAGCCGTCTGCAAAACAGAGATTGTTGCACCCCTGATTTACAGACGGCCTTTCGCGGTATATCCAAACAAAAAAGGCAGAATATTCTGCCTTTTTTGTTTGGTTAATGAAACCGATTAAGCGATGGAAGCGTTGATGAACGCAGTCAACTGGCCTTTGGCCAATGCGCCGACTTTAGTCGCAACATTTTCACCGTTTTTAAACACCATCAGAGTCGGAATGCCGCGCACGCCGAATTGAGCAGGAGTCTGCTCGTTTTCATCGATGTTGATTTTCACCACTTTCAACTTGCCTTCAAACTCGGCAGCCACTTCGTCCAAAATCGGGGCAATCATTTTGCACGGACCGCACCAAGGAGCCCAAAAATCCAACAATACCGGTACTTCCGATTTCAAAACATCTTGTTCGAAGCTGGCATCGGTAGCATGTACAATCAATTCGCTGCTCATAAATCATTCCTTTCAACGTGGAGGTTGTCTGATAGGTTTCAGAATAGGGCTTATATCGGGAAATTTCAAGTAGCCGAATGCAATAATAGATTTTGTGTATAGTCGGATTTGGGTTTGGCAAACACTTCCTCCAAGCCGCCCTGTTCCACCACCCTGCCGTCTTTCAACACCATCACGCGGTGCGACAAAGCGCGGATAACCGCCAAATCATGGCTGATGACAATTAAGCTCAAACCATATTGCCGCTGCAAATCCGCAAGCAGGTCCAAAATCTGCTGCTGCCAATGCACGTCCAGCGCACTGGTCGGCTCGTCCAATACCAAAATTTTCGGGCGCACGACCACCGCACGCGCAATCGCCAGCCGCTGCCGCTGCCCGCCGGAAAACGCATGCGGATAACGGTAAAGCACTTCTTCAGGCAAACCGACCTGCCGCAACACCTCCACCACCCGCGCCCGCACCGCTGCCGCATCCAAATGCGGCTCATGCACTTTCAAACCTTCCGATACAATCTCCAGCACATTCATACGCGGATTAAACGCACCAAACGGATCCTGAAACACCATCTGGATTTCCCGCCGCATGTACGGCTGCCACGCCCCGCCGTTGATTTTCAGACGGCCTTCCGACTTCATCAGCCGCATCAGTGCCTTAGCCAGCGTCGTTTTACCGCTGCCGCTCTCGCCGATAACCCCCAGCGTTTCACCGGCCTTCAAATCGAAATCCGCCGGCTCGAGCAGCACTTTGTCGCGTTTGCGGAACAATCCCGCGCTTTCCTTGACCGCCACGCTGATTTGCTCCGCCTCCAAAACCGCCGCCGCATGGTCTGCCAACGGCACAACCCGCCGCACCGTACCCGCATTCATCAGCATTCGGGTATATTCGTGCTGCGGATTCGCAAATACCGCCGCCATTTCGCCCCGCTCCACCACTTCGCCGCAGCGCATCACCGCCACATCGTCGGCGAAACGGCGCACCAAGTTCAAATCGTGGCTGATATACAGCAGGGTCATGTTTTTTTCCGCCTGCAAACGCGCGAGCAAATCCAAAATCTGCGCCTGCACCGCCACATCCAGCGCGGTAGTCGGCTCATCGGCAATCAACAGTTTCGGCTCCGCCGCCACCGCCATCGCAATCATCGCCCGCTGCCGCTGCCCGCCCGAAAGCTGGAAAGGATACGCCGACGCTTTTTCTTCGGGCTGACGGATGCCGGTTTCGGCCAACAGCTCCACCGCCCGCGCCCATGCCGCTTTTTTCGTCAGCCCCAAATGCAGCGTCAAAACCTCGGCAATCTGGCTGCCCACCCGCACCACCGGATTCAAAGCCGTCATCGGCTCTTGGAACACCATGCCGATTTCCCGCCCGCGCAGCTTGCGCAATTCTCGTTCCGGCAAAGCGAGCAAATCGCGCCCGCCGAATTTCAGACGGCCGCCAAACGACACCGACGGATTCAGGCGCATAATGCCTTGCGCCAACACGGTTTTGCCGCTGCCGCTCTCGCCCACCAGCGCGGTTTTCCTGCCCTCGCGGATATTGAGGGAAATATCGTGCAGCACTTCCTTGTTTGGAAATGAGGCGGAGAGGTTTTCGATTTCGATTAAATAGCTCATGCCTAAAACGGTTCTGTACCAATCATCATGGGTATTTTGCAGACGGCCTTTTGTGCAGCCGGCCGATTATTCTTTCAACGCTACATATTTTCCGCGAAATTCCGCCGCCAAAATGCCGTCTGAAAAAACCTGCGTATACAATTCGATTTTTCCTTTGCCGCGCCGTCCGAACATCTCACGCATGACTTTCCATGCTTCATCGTCTGCATTGCGCGTAATCACCGTCAAACCCGCGCGCGCCGGACGAAGATAACGCGTTTCCCCTTGCTGGATAACGATATTCCCCGCCGCTTCAGGCAAAGCGCAATGCACTGCCGCCCACCCGCACGCCGTTGCCGCCAATGCGATGCTGCCGCCGAAAACCGTATTTTTGTGGTTGCGGTTAGGCAGATGCGGCAGTGTAACAACCGTCTGCTCCCTGCTGCATTCCGCTACTTCCAATCCCAGCGCGGCAGTAGCAGGAATATGGCGGTGCAAGAAAGTCTGCAATTCTGTTTCGGTCATCATATGGATACGGCTTATCAGTTAACAGTAAAGCGGATAATAGCATCTTCGGATAAAACAGCAAGTCCGTGTCCGATCAAGTCATTTTGCAGACGGCCTTGGTCTTGCTTAAAACCACATACTCATTTAAACTTATATAATGTTATACCATATCAAAACGGAGGCAAGAATGAAATTTTGGAAACTCGGCATACTGGCAGCCTTATTAAGCGGTACAGCCTATGGCGCACCCATGCCTGTTGTCGCCAGCTTCAGCATTTTGGGCGACGTTGCCAAACAAATCGGCGGCAACCGCGTCAATGTTCAAAATCTGGTGGGAGCCAATCAAGATTCCCATGCCTACCACATGACCAGCGGCGACATCAAAAAAATCCGTGCGGCCAAATTGGTCTTGCTCAACGGCTTGGGTTTGGAGGCTGCCGACGTGCAGCGCGCCGTCAAGCAAAGTAAAGTCCCGTATGCGGAAGCAGCCAAAGGCATTCAGGCATTAAAAGCCGAAGAAGGCGGCCACCATCATCACGACCACGACGGACACCACCACGACCACGGTGAATTTGATCCGCACGTTTGGACAGACCCCGTTTTAATGCTTACCTATGCGGAAAATGTCGGCAACGCGCTGATTCAGGCAGACCCCGAGGGCAAAACCTATTACCGCCAACGCCTGACCGCTTATCAAAACCAATTAAAAAAACTCCACCGTGATACTCAAGCCGCTTTCGATTCCGTTCCCGCCGGCAAGCGCAAAGTGCTGACCGGACATGATGCTTTTGCTTACATGGCCAAGCGTTATCAAATCAACTTTATTGCCCCGCAAGGCGTCAGCAGCGCAGCAGAGCCGTCTGCAAAACAAGTGGCTTCGATTATCCGCCAAATCAAACGCGAAGGCATCAAAGCCGTATTTGCCGAAAACATCAAAGATACGCGCATGATTAACCGCATCGCCAAAGAAACCGGCGTACGCATCAGCGGCAAACTTTATTCCGACGCGCTGGGCAAGGCACCGGCCAACAGTTATATCGGTATGTACACCTACAATGTCCGTATGTTGGCAAACGCCATGAAATAAATTTCTCCAATCTGCCCGAAGGCCGTCTGCAAACAGACGGCCTTCTGCTGTATATCCCCCTGCTTCTACGGTATAATCCACAATCTTTATTCACGCAACCCTGCCGTTTTGCAGACGGCCTTTTGCCCACGCCCGAACATGACCGCCAAAAAAACACCTGCCAAGTCCAAACCAACCGCCCGCCGCAGCAAAACGGCCACCCAGCAGTCCGCCAAACTCTCCGAAAGCCTCAAAGCCGCCAAAGCCCTGCAAAAAAGCGAAGAAAAAAAAGCACGCCCGGAACACGTTGCCAATCTGATTAACGACACCCTGTGGCTGTTCGGCTTGGTCGTTACCGTTTACCTTGCCATTGCCCTGTTGAGTTTCGACATGGCCGATCCCGCATGGTCACGCAGCATGCCCGATGTCGGCCAAACCATCAATTTCGGCGGATTGTTCGGCGCTTATCTCTCCGACATCGGCTATTATCTGTTCGGTCTCTCATTCTGGTGGTGGATTATTGCCTCATGCGTTTTCCTGTATAAAAACTTCCGCCTCTTCCAAAAACAAGAAAACCACAAACCCTACAACCACGGCATCGCCATGCTCGCGCTGGCCCTGCTGCTGGTTTGCAGCCCCGTTTTAGAACACTTCGCACTCAAAAACCAACTGGCAGACAGCCTGCCCGTCGGTGCCGGCGGCTTGGTCGGCAACTTCGCCGGCGCAGGCATGGCGTGGCTGCTCGGCACGTCCGGCAGCCTGCTGATTATGCTTGTCGTCCTGCTCTTGGCCGTTTCCCTGCTCACGCAAGTTTCTTGGCTGGAAGTATTGGCCAAAACCGGCCGCGGTGCAGAAAACGCATTCGGCAGCCTGAAACAAAAAATCAACGACAACCGCCGTGCCAAAGCCGAAGCCGCCGAACTTCCCGATGAAAAAAACACCCGCCGCATGATCAAAGAGGCGCAAACCATTACCGCCGCCCCCGTGCCGCGTTTGGAAGGCAGCAGCAGCAACCGCAAATCCGGCCCGCTTACCGTTGCACCGCCGCCCAAAATCCAAACATCACTATTTGAAACGCCGGAAGAACCCCAAACAGCAGGAGAGTACCAAAAACCCTCTCTTTCCCTGCTCTCCATGCCGTCTGAAGAAACCATTACCATCGACCCGGCCGAATTGGAGCGCACCGCCGCCGTCATCGAATCCAAACTGGCCGAATACAACATCGGCGTAGAAGTCGTGTCCGCCACCAGCGGCCCGACCATCACCCGCTTTGAAATCGAACCCGCACAAGGCGTGCGGGGCAGCCAGATTGTATCCTGCGCCAAAGACCTTGCCCGTCCGCTTTCCCTGCCCGCCACCGCCGTACGCGTTGTCGAAAGCATTGCCGGCAAAAGCACAATGGGCATAGAAATCCCCAACGCCAAACGCCAAAGCGTCTTATTGCGCGAAATGCTTGCCTCACCCGATTTTGCCGAAGCCAAGTCCAAGCTCACCGTTGCACTCGGCAAAGACATCTCCGGCACCCCCGTATTCGGCGACCTAACCCAAATGCCGCATATGCTGGTTGCCGGCATGACCAAATCCGGCAAATCAGTCGGCATCAACGCCATGATTCTGTCTATCCTGTACCGCGCGACCCCCGACGAAGTACGCTTCATCATGATCGACCCCAAAATGATCGAACTGGCGCCGTACAACGACATTCCCCACCTGCTCAGCCCCGTCATCACCCAAATGAACGAAGCAGGCCAAGCGCTGAACTGGTGCGTTGCCGAAATGGAAAAACGCTACCGCCTGCTTGCCCACGCAGGCGTACGCAACATGGAAGGCTTCAACGCCAAAGTCGAAGAAGCCGAGAAAAACGGCAAACCGCTGCACAACCCGTTCAGCCTTACCCCCGACAACCCCGAACCATTGGCCAAACTGCCCTACATCGTCATCGTTATCGACGAATTTGCCGACCTGATTATGACCGAACGCAAATCAGTCGAAACCCAAGTTACCCGCATTGCACAAAAAGCCCGTGCAGCAGGTATGCACATGATTATCGCCACCCAAAAACCGACTTCCGACATCTTTACCGGTCTGATTAAAGCCAACGTCCCTACCCGACTGGCCTTCACCGTAGCCGGAAGCATCGACAGCCGCGTCATCATCGACCAAAACGGCGCCAACAACCTGCTCTCCCTCGGCGATGCCCTGTTCCTGCAGCCCGGCAACGCCGAACCCATCCGCCTGCAAAGCCCCTTTGCCAGCGACGAAGAAGTACATGCCATTGCCGCACACCTGCGCGAACAAGCCGCCCCGGACTATATCGACGGCCTTCTCAGCGGTGAGGCCGCTTTGGAAACCACCAACATCGTCAACCCCAATGCAAACAGCGACGACCTCTTCGACCAAGCCGTATCCTTCATTTTAGAAAGCAAAAAAACCTCCATTTCCGCACTGCAACGCCATCTCAAAATCGGCTACAACCGCGCCGCCAACCTGATGGACGCCCTCGAAAACGCCGGCATCGTTACCCCCGCCGACCACAACGGCAGCCGCAGAATCCTCGCGCAAAAAGACCATCTTTAATCCTTTCGAGAACAGCATATAAAAAGGCCGTCTGCAAAATCGGCATTTTGCAGACGGCCTTTTTATATACTTACAAACGTATAAAATACAATCAAATCAAATCAAATCATTAATTAATTTATCAATCCTACTCTTGTTTTAACAAGACCATCAATGCCTGCCTTTTCACAGGAGAAAGTTGGCGAAAAGACTTCAGCAGCAACATTTCTTCATCTGTAATCCGCATTTCTCCCGTATCTACCCGCCCATAGCGCAGCCAATCCGCACTGGTGTTCAACCACTTTGCCAAAGTTTCAATCTTATCCTGTGTAGGAATAGACCGTCCGACCAACCAATAATGAACTGCTTGTGTACTGACAGGTTGATTGGGATGTCTCAAATTAAAGCGGTTGGCAAGATTAGCGTTTGAAAGAGAAGCCAACCCCGCCAACTGTAATGCCGTCCGCAGCCTTAAGCTGAAATCGGTTTTTTCTTGTTCGGTATGCATAAACCGATTATGGCGAAACCCTGTTTTTATTTAGCAACAAAACAGTTTATTATAAAAACCATTTACTTGATAAAAACAAGCAAACAGTTAATAATACAAATTGGATATGTTTCAAAACAAAGCAAATAAAGGAAATGTCATGTCTCTACATCCATTGCAGAAAATTAGTGCTCTAACCATTATTGCACTTAGCCTAACCGCTTGTAGCAGTAATAATAGTAATCCTGCATCTATTTCAACAAATACACAAACAGCAATACAAAAAACCACCACCGAAAAAGCTGCTGCTGAAAAAGCTGCCGCTGAGAAAGCCGCTGCTGAGAAAGCCGCTGCTGAGAAAGCTGCCGCTGAGAAAGCTGCCGCTGAGAAAGCTGCCGCTGAGAAAGCTGCCGCTGAGAAAGCTGCCGCTGAGAAAGCTGCCGCTGAGAAAGCTGCCGCTGAGAAAGCTGCCGCTGAGAAAGCCGCTGCTGAGAAAGCCGCTGCTGAGAAAGCCGCTGCTGAGAAAGCTGCCGCTGAGAAAGCTGCCGCTGAGAAAGCTGCCGCTGAGAAAGCTGCCGCTGAGAAAGCTGCCGCTGAGAAAGCTGCCGCTGAGAAAGCTGCCGCTGAGAAAGCTGCCGCTGAGAAAGCTGCCGCTGAGAAAGCTGCCGCTGAGAAAGCTGCCGCTGAGAAAGCTGCCGCTGAGAAAGCTGCCGCTGAGAAAGCTGCCGCTGAGAAAGCTGCCGCTGAAAAAATTAAAATCAATGATGATATACGTATCGCCACAGCCTTACAGGAAGTACCTGAAGAATACCGCGACACGGTGCTTGAAAGTAAAACCAGGAATTTAGATGCCTCGCAAGAAATCTCCGCTTTCTTCAAGGACTTGGGAATGGAGCCTCCATCTAAAAATACCCGATTCTATGTAGACGGAAAAGAAATTCTTTCTGGCGAGTATGTTATTGAACCAGGCTTTCATGAAAATGTTTTAGAAATATATGATGAAGCAACAAAAGAGCATACTTACATACATCAAATCCGAAAAGCCTACTCAATGCCTTATTCAATCGTAACAGGTTGGGTAAATTCTGTTGCAATGGAAAACAATACTGTTAAAAACGAATCAAATGAATTTGTCATTGCATTTGATGATATTCGTGGTTTAGCAACCGCCCAAAATGCCATTCCGACACAAGGACGTGCTGTTTACGAAGGTGCTGCCTTTGATAAGAACTCACAAGGTCTAATGTCCTACACCATTGATTTCAACAACCGCAGCGGCAACGGCAGCATCACCGGATTGCAACTGGGCAATATTATTTTGAAAGAAGGCTCTCTGGAAACATTAAACAAAACGCTCATCCACGCAGATGCTGATATCAACGGAAAACCCGGCAGCTACTTCATCGGCTTATACGGCCCTAACGCCGAAGAAGTTGCCGGCGTATTGTATGATGTTTCCAAAGAAGAATATCGACAAAACCAAAACCATGAAGGTATTGCCGGCTTTGGCGGCAAACGTGGTGAAATCCAATAACCTTTCTCTATCTGAAAACAAGCCGTCTAGAAACAAACATTTGTTTTTCAGACGGCTTTTATAGTCGAATAAAATAAGAATGAGACAAGGCAGCGAAGCCGCAGACAGTACACATAGTACGGCAAGGCAAAGCAACGCTGTATCATTCTTATTTTAAATGACTATATCATCAAACAAAGCACAGTAACGCCATATCGTTCTTATTCCGAATAACCAAATTTTTTACTCTACTTGGAAATACATCATGATGTATCGCTGTCCAATTTTTCTTTTGTCCTGCATATTCTCTACTGCCGTTTATGCCGATGTTGAGCCTGAAGTATTACATGTTCCCACGCCGGTATTTTTTGATACGCCATCTTCCGAAATTTTACCGGCCAACCCTTTATCCAATAATTACCGCCCCAACGAAACTCTATATCCCTCAAACAAAATCATTCACGGTAATATTTTAGAAACTAAAGTTAATCAAGCGATTATTGATAAAAATTGGCAAGCATTACCTTTATTACTGGAGCATTACGCCTTATTACCCAATCATGATGAAATCCTTTACCAATACGCATTGGGCGCATTGTACCGTTCACAACTGCGCCACGATGAAGCCATTGCCTTGTATCGGAACATCTTAAAAAAATATCCAAAATTACTTTATCCACGTTTTGATTTAGCGGTAATGCTGTTTGAGAATAAACAATATATCGAAGCAAATGAAGAATTTCAGCATATTCTCCCCCTTTTGCCTTCCCATATGCAGAAGATTACCGAGCAATATATAAATTCCATAAATACTGCCCAAAATTGGCAACCTGATATTCGTTACAATATAAAACAACAGGCAATGTAAACAATGCAACAGAGGCACGAACCATTGAAATCAATGGAAAAACTTGGCAAAAAACTGCCGACAGCCTACCACAAAGTGCACACGGAATCCGATACGGCTTAAGTGTTTCTGGCGAAAAAAACCTTAACGGTAACCACTTTGCCCATTTAGAGGTTGGCGGCAACGGCGTACATTACTGGGATAATCAGGAATATAATGAACAAACCATCAAGCTCTCTGCCGGTTATAAATTTCAAAACAGCCGATATGCTTGGAGGGTAACACCTTTTGCCGAACAAAACTGGTTGGGCGGCAGCCGCTACAACCGTGTCATTGGTACAAATGTCTCCTATAGCCATCGTTTCAACAATAATTTCCGCCTCATGCTGAGCAGCGGACAGTATTGGAAAACTTACCATGACGAACACATTGCCAGCCGTTACAACAGTCGAACTCCGCATTTCCAAACCACATTATTTCATACTGTCTCTCCTCGATGGCTATCCTATGTCGGAACCGGCTGGAATCACGAATTGGCCGAAGAAACCGAACAGTCCTCAATACGTAAAAGTGTTCATCTGGGAACCATCAAAACCTTTCCAAACGGTTTAGGTATGCGTGCCAACTTGAGCTACGCGCGCCGCACCTTTGATGCCCCGGGATCACTGGTTTACCATTTCAACCGAAAAGACCATGAATATCAAATAAATACTTCTTTGTGGCACCATAAATTTACTTGGCATGGTTTCATGCCGCAACTTAATGTGCGCTATCAAAAAATCAACAGTAACATGAGCGGTTTTTATTCACGAAAAAATCTGCAATGGTTTATCAGTGTAGAAAAACAGTTGTAATATCATCTGACAAAATCAGACCGAAGCAATAAGCTGTATCCCTAGGAAGATGCTGAAACCCCATTGCATTCTTATTTTTAACAACTATAGTCGAATAAAATAAGAATGAGACAAGGCAGCGAAATCGCAGACAGTACACATAGTACGGCAAGGCAAAGCAACGCTGTATCATTCTTATTTTAAATGACTATATATATCCGCCCGTACAAATAGCCAGATGGCTGTTTTCAACGTTGTACCCGAACAACATAATGAATGATTAATCAAAAAGCCGTCTGCAAAATCGGCATTTTGCAGACGGCCTTTTTATCTGTCATGTACTGGACTATCCGAATGATTACACCGGATTCATAAAGTTTTCGATTTCCTGAAGCGAAATTTCCGGTGTTGCACCGTGGCGCGAAGCAACGAGTGCGCCGAGGGCGCAGGCAAAAGTAACGGCTTCTTGGGGATCGGCGTTATCCAGCAGTTTGTAGCTCAAGCCGCCGAGGAAGCTGTCTCCCGAGCCGACGGTATCGGCCACTTTTACGCGGAATCCGCTGTGGCGGTAGATTTTGCCGTCCTTATAAAGCGCCGCTCCGTGGCTGCCGAGGGTAATGCACAGGATTTTGACACCAGTAAGCCGAACCATAAATTCGATATTCTGTTCGATGGAATGGTACGGAGAGCCGTATGCTTCGGCAAGCTCGTACAGCTCATCGTCGTTCAGCTTCATCATGTCGGCTTTTTTCATGGTCTCGAGCAGACGGGTGGTGTCGTAATACGGTTTACGCAGGTTGACATCGAAGATTTTGAATTTGGCGTGTTCGAGCAACTGATCGAGGGTATTGCGTGAGATTTCGTCGCGCGTGGCCAAGCTGCCGAAAATAAAGGCATCTGATTCGGCAACGCGGCGGACGGCTTCCTCCTGCAAGCGGATTCTGTCCCATGCACAAGGGTACACGATGTCGTAGGAGGCGCTGCCGTTTTTATCCAAAGAAACTTTAACCAGACTGGTCGGGCATTCGCCGCATTGCTGCATCAAGTCGGTTTTGATGTTTTTTTCCGCTACTCTGCGTAATAATTCGCGACCGTCTTCGTCATTTCCGTAACGGCTGATCATACTGGCATCCGCACCGAGCGACTGCATTCTGACGATGACGTTCAACGGCGCACCGCCCAATACTTTGCCCTCGGGAAAATCGTCCCACAACACTTCGCCGAAACTGGTTACTTTCATGGTCTTTCCTTTTCAAACTGCGGCTTGGGATTGCGGCGCGCGGTTTGTAATAATATTTAAATTTTGTATCAACGGATATTATGTTTTAAAACCTTCCTGCTGACAAGCGGGACATACCGATGTTTGTCTAGAAGTTTGATTCACCGCAACATTATCAAAAAACCTGTTAAGGCCGTCTGTAAATACGCCGTCTGCCCGCGCTCTTTTTACAGACGGCCTGATGTGAAATTTAAATACAAAAAGCCGTCTGCAAATCGGATTCAATGATTTGCAGACGGCTTTTAAGGCATCAATTAATGCTGTATGCGAGGTTTGAGAAAGAAAATAGCGATTGCAGCAAGCGCGATCACCAAAGCCGCACCACCATATAAATCGTCTTTTGCCCAACCCGCATCCAACAGACCGCCCGCAATCATGGGCGACAAAATCGAACCCAAACGCCCCACGCCGATGGTTACGCCTACGCCGGTATTGCGGAAATCCGCCGCGTACAGAGTCGGATTAATGGTGTACAAACCGGCGATACAGCCGTTCATCAATGCACCCAATACCACGGCGAATACCAGCGCCAATGCCAAAGAGCCTGCGGAAAGGAAGGCAAATACCGAACCGGCCGCCGCCAATGCGAAGGCAATCAGCACCGTACGCGGCGTCCAGCGGCTGACCAACACACCGAACACCAGCGAACCGATTGCCCCACCGATAGAAATCGCCATGCCGACGGTTTGGCTTTGTGTTTTCGCCATACCGGCCGCCTCCAGCAACGCAGGTGTCCACGAGCTGATAAAGTAATATGCCGCCATCACGGTAATAAACGCCAGCCAAATCAACAATGTGGTTTTAATATAAGAAGGCTCGAACAGGCGCAAGGCCGATACTTTGGCTTTTTTTACCTGCTCTGCTGCATCAGGGAATGTCCAGTCGCCGCTCAAGCCCATTTTGGCAACGATTTTATCCAGTTGTTTTTTCGCTTCGGCAGAGCGTTTGCCCAACAGATATTCGACCGATTCGGGCAGCAGCGCCATCAATACGAGTACCGCGGCCAAGGTCAGCACCGCACCAATCAGGAATACGGAACGCCAGCCGTAACTGTCTTGCAGTACAACAGCCGACATACCGCCCAACATCGCACCAATACCGAATCCGGAAGCGTAAATAGCAATCGCCAAACCGCGCCATTTTTTATTGGAATACTCGCTGACAATCACATTGGTACACGGCAGGATACCGCCCACGCCCAAACCGGTTACCACACGCCATAAAGCAATGCCTTCCACCGTTTGAGCAAAATAAGTCATCAGCATACCCAATGCGGACAATGCGGTCGAAACAATCAGCAGCGGACGGCGGCCGAAACGGTCGGCCAGCGGCGCAAGAAATACCGATCCTACCGTCATGCCCAGCAAGCCCGCGCTCATCAGCGTACCGATGTGCGTACCGTCCAAACCCAATTCGGTTTGAATACTTTTTGCCGTAAACGCCACCGCCAACACATCGAAACCGTCCAGCATATTCAGCAGCACCGCCAAAGCAACCACCAACCATTGATAACCGCTCATCGGGTTATCGGCAATTTTTTGTCGTAAATCCATTACTAAACCTTTTATTTTTCTATTTGCAGACGGCATTCGTACAAACCGTACCGCCTTATTCAGATTAAGTTCGGACTATAACGGCAGCATCATTACCTTGCAAACGCGAAATTTTCCCCTTTATATGAATTATATTCATTCAACCGCCCTAGCGATGTGTTCTGCCGTCCAAACGCAAACCCCAATCCGGCAGCAATGTGCGGAAACCAACTTTCCCGCACGCAGCCGCAGCCGCCATGCCAAGCGCCTGTCTGATGGTTCGGGCGGATACATACAGCCGAATAAAATATAGTCGAATAAAATGAGAATGAGACAAGACAGCGAAGCCGCAGACAGTACAAATAGTACGACAAGGCAAAGCAACGCAGTATCATTCTTATTTTAAAAGACTATAAAAACAAAACAACCGCATAACAAACATTGCAAACATACAGGCCGGCAGAGCTGCTGCTTCAACAGTGAACAACTTAAGCCACCCCACCCCGAACAAGACACAGCGATACCGTATCACTCTGTATCAAACAACGATTAAACTTAAACCCGCCGCCGCATTGCAAGCTGCACAAACCTGCCGGCAATGCCGTCTGCAAAATGCCGTCTGTAAATTGCCGGTTATTCCCCCCAAGCGCCGCAACAAACCAAAAGCCGTCTGCACATCACATCCGATTTGCAGACGGCTTTGAGCAGCTTGTTTAAGCACCGTAATTAGGTTGCAACAGCGCGCAAGGCTGGCGTTCGCGGCGGTTTCGGCGGCGGCCGCTGATTTTGCTGCACGCCGCGCCCGGGTCGTACTTGTCGGCGGTTTGTACTTTTTCACGTTCGCCCCGCGCGCTGCCTTTCGCATGGCTGTTGCTGCGCTCGCTACGTTCATAACGGCTGCGGCGGTTTTCAGACGGCATATGGTTATCCGCCTCCGCTGCCGCACCGTCGTTCCCCCACCATTGCGGCTCGAAACCTTCGATACGTTCGACTTTCAAATCATTACCGGTCAACTCTTTGATGGCCTCAAACATTTTCTGTTCGTTTTTGTCCATCAAAGAAATCGCCACCCCGTCTGCGCCCGCCCGTCCGGTGCGTCCGATGCGGTGCACATAGTCTTCCGGCTGGGTCGGCAGCTCGTAATTGATGACGAAAGGCAGCTCGGCAATGTCCAATCCGCGCGCGGCCACATCGGTTGCCACCAAAACGCGCAAAGTTCCCTCTTTAAACGAATTAAGCGTTTCGAGGCGGGTTTGCTGTGATTTGTCGCCGTGAATGGATTGTGCGGCGATATTGCGGCGCACCAAATCGCGGGTTACCTGATCGACGCTTTGCTTGGTTTTGCAGAACACGATGACTTGGTTCATGTCCAAATCCACAATCAAACGCTCGAGCAGATTGCGTTTTTTCAGCGCGTCCACCGCGATAATATGCTGCTCGACATTGGCGTTGGTCGTATTTTGGGCGGCCACTTCCACACGCTCCGGCGCATTCATAAAATCCTGAGCCAGCTTGCGGATGGGCGGTGAGAAAGTTGCCGAAAACAGCAGCGTCTGCCGCTGCTTGGGCAGCATCTGCATGATTTTGCGGATATCGTCGATAAAGCCCATATCCAGCATCCGGTCGGCTTCGTCCAATACCACGATTTCGACTTTGTTCAAATTAATGTTTTTCTGTTTGACGTGATCGAGCAGACGGCCGACAGTGGCAACGACGATTTCGCAACCGGCACGCAAATCGGCGGTTTGCTTGTCCATATTCACCCCGCCGAACAATACGGTATGGCGCAGCGGCAGATTCTTAATGTATGCCTGCACGTTTTGATCGATTTGGTCGGCCAGCTCGCGTGTCGGCGTGAGCACCAGCATACGCACGGGGTGCATGGCAGGAGAGGTGCTGGGCGTGGCATAGCGTTTTAAACGCTCCAGACTGGGCAGCATGAAGGCGGCGGTTTTGCCCGTTCCGGTTTGGGCTGCCGCCAGCAAATCATGGCCTGCCAAGGCTTTCGGAATGGCTGCCGTCTGAATCGGCGTCGGGGTTTCATACCCTTGTTGGGTCAGGGCGGATACGATTTCGCTGCCCAAGCCCAGTGATGCAAATGGATTCATTTTTACTGTTCTTTCTCATTTTTGCAGACGGCCTTCTCGTTTGTCAGGCCGTCTGCAAAACAGGGAAAGCCGCAACAAAAAACCAAGCTGCGGCTGTCGGTTATTCTTCTCATCAATCCCTGCGATTATGCCACAAAATACCGCCTTCTCCTATGCTCAAACAATCGTCTGCCTCACCCTCGGCAGACTTTTAGACAGATAAACACCGCCAAGCCTTGTCTTTCATGTAAAAAATAGTAATAATAGCCGGATTGTTTACAATCGTAATCCTCAAACCATAGAAAGCACGAAAAAATGGCGTTAATCGTACAAAAATACGGCGGTACTTCAGTAGGTTCCGCCGAGCGCATCAAAAACGTAGCCAAACGTGTGGCCAAATTCCGCGCCGAAGGTCATGACGTGGTCGTAGTCGTTTCCGCCATGAGCGGCGAAACCAACCGCTTGGTCGCACTGGCGCATGAAATGCAGGAAATTCCAGACCCGCGCGAATTGGACGTAGTATTGTCCACCGGCGAACAAGTAACCATCGGCCTCTTGGCCATGGCGCTGAAAAACATCGGCGTTGACGCCAAAAGCTACACCGGCTGGCAGGTTGCAGTCAAAACCGACACCGCCCACACCAAAGCCCGCATCGAAGACATCGACAGCGGCAAACTGCTGGACGACCTGAAAGCAGGCCGCGTGGTCATCGTAGCCGGTTTCCAAGGCATCAGCAGCGAAGGCAATATTTCCACCTTGGGACGCGGCGGTTCGGACACCTCCGCCGTCGCACTGGCTGCCGCGCTCAAAGCCGACGAGTGCCAAATCTATACCGATGTCGACGGCGTGTACACCACCGATCCGCGCGTCGTGCCCGAAGCAAAACGCCTCGACACCATCACATTTGAAGAAATGCTGGAGCTGGCGAGCTTGGGCTCGAAAGTTTTACAAATCCGCTCCGTAGAATTTGCCGGAAAATACAAAGTACGCCTGCGCGTATTGAGCAGCCTCCAAGACGGCGGCAACGGCACCCTAATTACCTTTGAAGAGGACAATCACATGGAAAGAGCTGCCGTTACCGGTATCGCATTCGATAAAAACCAAGCCCGTATCAACGTGCGCGGCGTACCCGACAAACCGGGCGTGGCCTACCAGATTTTAGGCGCGGTAGCCGATGCCAACATCGAAGTGGACATGATTATCCAAAATGTCGGCAACGAAGGCACAACCGACTTCTCCTTTACCGTACCGCGCGGCGATTACAAGCAGACGCTGGAGCTCCTGAACAAACAAAAAGACAGCATCGGCGCCACCGACATCGACGGCGACGATACCGTCTGCAAAGTATCCGCCGTCGGCATGGGCATGCGCTCCCATGTAGGCGTGGCCTCCAAAATCTTCCGCACACTGGCCGAAGAAGGCATCAATATCCAAATGATTTCCACCTCCGAAATCAAAGTTTCCGTATTGATTGACGAAAAATACATGGAACTGGCCACCCGCGTACTGCACAAAGCCTTCCGTTTGGACGAAACCAACGCATAAACGCCAATAAAGGCCGTCTGCAAATACACCGGATTGCCGATCCGCCCTCCGAGTGCATATTTGCAGACGGCCTTACCTTTCGGCATACAGCCGGAACATCAAAAATTCCGTGCAATCCGCCTGAAAACCATGCTATAATCGCCAATCTTTTTTTCAAGCAAAAAAAGAATCAGGAGTTTGCACAGGTTACGGCTTGGCAAACTTGTCCGAACCGGCAAGGTTCATCTTATTTTCGGAGTATTTCCACCATGGCATTGACCGTAGAACAAAAAGCACAAATCGTTAAAGACTTCCAACGCAAAGAAGGCGATACCGGCTCTTCAGAAGTACAAGTTGCGCTGCTGACTTTCCGCATCAACGACCTCACCCCGCACTTCAAAGCCAACGCAAAAGACCACCACAGCCGCCGCGGCCTGTTGAAAATGGTCAGCCAACGCCGCCGCTTGTTATCTTACCTGCGCCGTACCCAACCGGACACCTACCGCAACCTGATTACCCGTCTGGGTCTGCGTAAATAATTTATCCCAAACACCGCCTTCAGGCGGTGTTTTTTCATATCAGACAAACCAAACCCGTTTGCAGACGGCTTTACAGACGGCATTTCCCATACGGAGAACAAACATGACCCTCTACGATTTCACCGTAAAAGATACGCAAGGCAACAATGTTTCACTGGCAGACTACCGTGGCAAAGTGTTGCTGATTGTCAACACCGCCACCCGCTGCGGCCTGACCCCGCAATACGAAGAATTGCAAGCAATGTACGACAAATATGCCGAACAAGGCTTTGAAATTCTCGATTTCCCCTGCAACCAGTTCCGCGAACAAGCTCCCGAAAGCAGTGAAGAAATCGCCCAAGTCTGCCAAATGAAATTCGGCACAAAATTCAAAATCTTCGACAAAATCGACGTTAACGGCGCACACACCGCCCCGCTGTATGCCTATCTGAAAACCCAAAAAACCGAAGACCAAGGCAACCACACCTTCAAAGACCTGCTGCTCAAACTGGCCTCGCTGGGCGAAAAACGCGAAGGCAGCGACATCAAATGGAACTTTACCAAATTCCTGATTAACCGCAACGGAGAAGTCGTCGAACGCTTTGCCCCCAGCGTAAAACCGTCCGAAATCGAAAGCGACATTCAAGCCCTGCTGTAACCGCACGCTATCATGCAGACATCAGGCGGTATCGGATACCGGCAACAGGCAAGATAGTGCGCCGAATGACCTTACCGTACGCCGGCGTACCAATCATGCCAAAATCATGAAAGCAGGCGGTAGAGCGTTGCAACGCCTGCTTCTCAAGACAAGTTGCCGTCAAACGGCCGGCGCAGCAAATCCGCCAATCCCTACCGCCTGAGATGTTCCTCTGTGTTTCACCGTCAGGCGGACATTTTTGTTCCCATATGGTCTTCACCAGCCAACAATGTGCGGTTAAAAGAAGTATCTCCCTATTCCCGAAAGGTGATACACAATGATGCGGCCTTGCAGCGGCTGCTTCACGCAGGTTATCGGCTGCATACTCCACAAGGGGCAGCATTAAGCGAACAAACACCCTCCCACGGAGAAATAAAGCGCATAAAGGCCGTCTGCAAATCGCATTTTGCAGACGGCCTTTTAATATAGTCGAATAAAATAAGAATGAGACAAGGCAGCGAAGCCGCAGACAGTACACATAGTACGGCAAGGCAAAGCAACGCTGTATCATTCTTATTTTAAATGACTATACTTTACGGCATATTCAACCCGACAAACTTCCTGCCGGCACCACAATCATCTCAACCACTCTCCCCGACTTCCGGCGGCAGCGGCGCACCGGCCGGGTGTTTGTAGCGGTTGTACATAAAAAGATACTGTTGCGGAAAGCGGCGTATCCAGTATTCGATATTTTGATTCATCAAGCGCGCATCATGTTCTTTATCGCCGTTTAACCCGCCTTGCAAAGGCTCGATGTGCAGCGCGAAGCCTTTGCCCCCGGGCAGGCGTTCGCCGACAAAAAACAAGGCTTTCACCCCTTTGACTTGGGCGAGCTTGCCTGCCAGCGTCATGGTGTAGGCCGGCTTGCCGAAAAAATCCACCCACACACCGTCCCCGCCCTCTTCCGGCGCAGGTACATGATCGGGCAAGACAATCGTCGCCTCGCCAGCACGCAAGGCTTTCATCACCTGCTTTACACCTTGCAGGTTGGTCGGTGCGGTTTTGCCTTTGCCGCGCACCCGCCCCATCTGCATCACAGCATCAAACGCTTTGATTTTCGGCGGTTTGTACATGGCAGTGAGCGGAAACAGCAGCTGCTGGCTTATGTAGCGGCCTGCCAAGTCGTAGCTGCCGATATGCGGTGTAATCAACAACAGCCCTTCCCGATTATCCAAGGCCGTCTGAATATGTTCCCAACCGTGGACTTCGGTAAACAGTTTCTCAATCTCTTCAGGCCGTCTGAAAAAGGCAACGGGCAATTCCAGCGCGCCTTTGGCGGTTTCCCGGAATACGGCTTTGACCGCCGCTTCGTCGGCCGGCAAACCGGCTTGGATCATGTTGGCGGACGCGCGTGCGCGTTCTTTATGTAAAACACGGTAGGCAATACCGCCCCACAAGACCGCCAGCGCGTGTAAAAACGGCAGCGGCAATGCGGCGAAAAATTTAAACAATAAAATAACCAGAGTCTGCATAACCATCAGGCGTTTGAAAAGCGTAAACGGATTGTAATGGAAAACGCTGGGAAACCAAAATTTCAGACGGCCCGAAGGCAGAAAAGAAGCAGATTGTCTGCACTTGTTGCAAAGGCCGTCTGCAAACCGGAAAATACGGTTTTCAGACGGCACCAATCTTGCGGCGGATAATGAAATCTGTTACCATCGCCGCTGCATTAAGAGTTGGGAATTCCATGCCAACCTGCTTTTTCACAGTGAAAGGTAAGGTGGACGGCCGTCTGGCCGATGTGGCTCGCCAGAGCAATCCAAACCCGCTTAATGCGGGAATTTTTTTGTCTGTACAAAATGGATTCCTTGCCTGTTTGAACGCTGAAGCGCATTCAAACAGTGTGGTGCGGCAACTTCTGCCGCTTGGTTATTGAAATATAAAAGGCCGTCTGAATACCTGCCGTGCGAGCGGAAAGCCGGCCTGTTTATCAAGAAAGAACAAACAATGAGCGAATACCTGTTTACCTCCGAATCCGTATCCGAAGGCCATCCCGACAAAATAGCCGACCAAATTTCCGATGCGGTTTTGGATGCGGTTTTCACGCAAGACCCGAAAGCGCGCGTGGCTGCGGAAACTTTGGTGGCTACCGGTTTATGCGTTTTGGCGGGCGAAATCACCACCACCGCCCGAGTCGATTACGAGCAAGTCGCCCGCGACACCATCGCCCGCATCGGTTACAACGACCCCGGGCTGGGCTTTGATGCGGCAAGCTGCAAAGTATTGCTGAATTACGGCGTGCAATCGCCCGACATCGCCCAAGGCGTCAACGAAGGCGAGGGCTTGGACTTAGACCAGGGCGCGGGCGACCAGGGGCTGATGTTCGGCTACGCCTGCGACGAAACCCCCGCACTGATGCCGTTTGCCATCTATTACAGCCACCGCCTGATGCAACGCCAAAGCGAGTTGCGCCGCGACGGCCGCCTGCCGTGGCTGCGTCCCGATGCCAAAGCGCAATTAACCTGCGTGTACGACAGCGAAACCGGCAAAGTCAAACGCATCGACACCGTGGTTTTATCCACCCAACACAGCGAAGACATCGGCTACGATGAGTTGCGCGAAGCCGTTATCGAGCAGATTATCAAGCCGGTATTGCCGCCCGAAATGCTGACTGCCGACACCAAATACCTGATTAATCCCACCGGAAAATTCGTTATCGGCGGCCCTAAAGGCGACTGCGGTTTGACCGGCCGTAAAATCATCGTTGATACCTATGGCGGCGCAGCTCCGCACGGCGGCGGCGCATTCTCCGGCAAAGACCCTTCCAAAGTCGACCGTTCGGCCGCGTATGCCTGCCGTTATGTGGCGAAAAACATTGTAGCCGCCGGTTTGGCAACGCAATGCCAAATCCAAGTTTCTTACGCCATCGGAATCGCCGAACCGACTTCGATTTCCATCGACACCTTCGGCACAGGCAAACTCAACGAAGCCGAGTTGAACAAACTCGTGCGCGAACATTTCGACCTGCGCCCGAAAGGCATCATCAAAATGCTCGACCTCTTGCGCCCGATTTACAGTAAATCCGCCGCCTACGGCCACTTCGGCCGCGAAGAGCCGGAATTTACTTGGGAGCGCACTGATAAAGCGGCAGAATTGAAAGCCGCTGCAGGTTTGTAAGCCAAGCAGGACTTTAGGCCATATCGTCATTTAACACAGAATAACACGGCGTTGCTGCACCTTGCCCCAAGCAGGGACTGACCAAACTGCCGAAGCAGCAAAAACGCCGCCCCGTACAATCCGTACAGTCTGCAGCTTTACCGCCTTGTCTCGTTCTGTGTTATCCGACTATTCGAATGCGTGGTTCAGGCCGCGCATTCAATTTTCCCAAACTCAAAGATTGGAAAACCGCGCAAACCCCAAGGCCGTCTGCACATTTTGAATCCGACTGCAGCACAGCAAATGCGGAAACAAAATTAAAATTTTCCGCCATACATGCAGACGGCCTTTTCCTGCTACAATAAACCCCATTCATTCCCCCACCCTATTCCAGTAAAGGAACGCAAAATGTTCGGCAAAAACCTGTTTGAAGAAGTGACCTCCAAATTGAGCGAAACCATCGCCAACAGTCCCGCCAAAGACGTAGAGAAAAACGTCAAAGCCATGCTCGGCAGCGCGTTCAGCAAAATGGACCTGGTCACCCGCGAAGAATTCGACATCCAGCAGCAGGTGCTGATTAAAACACGCACCAAACTGATTGAATTGGAATCCCGTCTGGCGCGTTTGGAAGCAGCACAAAATCCGACTACCGAAACCCAAGCCGTTTCCGAAGAAATCGGACAAGCTGCCGAAACCGTTGAAGACAGCAACAACTAAGGCCGTCTGCAAAAATGTCGCTCGCACTGGTTTACAGCCGCGCCCTCAGCGGCATGAATGCGCCGTTGGTCGAAGTGGAAGCCCATCTTGCCAACGGCCTGCCCGCATTCAACATCGTCGGCCTGCCCGATACCGAAGTCAAAGAAAGCCGCGACCGCGTGCGCGCGGCGATTATCCAGAGTGGCTTCGACTTTCCTGCCAAAAAAATCACCGTCAACCTTGCCCCCGCCGACTTACCCAAAGAGTCGGGGCGTTTCGACTTGCCGATTGCCATCGGCATTCTGGCCGCCTCCGGCCAAATTTCCGCCGAACAACTGAACCGGTACGAATTTGCCGGCGAGCTGGCTTTGTCGGGACTGCTGCGCCCCGTGCGCGGCGCATTGGCAATGGCGTGGCAGGGAATGCAGGCCGGGCGCGCGTTTGTCCTGCCGTCTGAAAATGCAGCGCAAGCGGCGGTCATGAAAGGCATCGAAGTTTACGGTGCAGGCTCATTAGGCGAAGTCGCCGCACACCTCAACGGCATCGAACCGCTGGCGCAAGCGGCGTGCGAAGTCCGTGCCAAGCCGTCTGAACATTCAAGCCTGCTCGATTTGCGCGATGTCAAAGGCCAGCACACTGCCCGTTTGGCCTTGGAAATTGCCGCGGCGGGCGGACACAGCCTCTTAATGATGGGTCCTCCGGGTACGGGCAAATCCATGCTGTCGCAACGACTGCCCGGTATCCTGCCGCCCTTAACTGAAGAAGAATTGATAGAAGTGTGGGCACTGCGCTCTTTGCTGCCCAACCATCAGCAAGAATTGAATCCCGCGCGCCCGTTTCGTTCGCCGCACCACAGTGCCAGCGCCGCCGCAATGGTAGGCGGCGGCTCCGATCCCCGCCCCGGAGAAATTTCCTTGGCGCACCACGGCGTTTTATTCTTGGACGAACTGCCCGAATTTGACCGCAAAGTATTGGAAATGTTGCGCGAGCCTCTGGAAAACGGCGAAATCCATATTTCCCGCGCTTCACGCCAAGCAGTGTATCCTGCCAAATTCCAGCTTGTTGCCGCAATGAACCCCTGCCCCTGCGGCTATCTCGGACACCCCGCCAAACCCTGCCGCTGCACGCCTGAAAGCATTGCCCGTTACCGAGGCAAAATCTCCGGCCCGCTGCTCGACCGTATTGATGTCGTCATCGAAGTGCCTGCTTTATCCGCTGCCGAGCTGACCCAAGCCCAAGAGGGCGAAAACAGCGCAACTGTATTGCAACGCGTATTGGTCGCGCGGGACAAGCAATACGCCCGACAAGGCAAAACCAATGCCGCCCTCAGTCCTTCGGAATTGGACAATCACGCCGATATCGACCAAGATGCCCGCGAACTGCTGGCTGCCATGATTGAAAAGCTGTCACTGTCGGCGCGCAGCTTCCACCGTATTTTGCGCGTTTCCCGCACGATTGCCGACCTTGATGGCGACGACCGTGTTAGCCGCACGCATATTCTGAAAGCGGTTGGATTCCGCCGCAGTTTGTAACCGTATTGTTCATTTTACCGGCCGCTATGATTCATTTTGTTGACAGTTTGTTTGCACGCCAAGACTTTACCGCCAATTTTTTGGAGCACTCGTTCAAACAACCGAACGGATTGCTGGATTTGGCCTTATCGTTTCTGCTTGCCGCCGCCGCATTTTGGTTCTCCGGAGTCATCAACCGCCGCCTCAACCAACGTCCGCCACGCTATGCGCTGCTTCGCCATTTGCGCCAGCGGCTGATTTGGCCGTTGCTGATATTGGTATTTGCCGTTACCGCTTTGGCGATTTCCCGACATTACGGGCAACCCGCCGTTTGGCTGCAACTTTTGGCCTTGGCGGCACGATGGATGGTATTAATCCGTGCGGCGGTAGCCATCGTCCACGCCGCATTGCCGCAAAACCGTATGTCCGACTGGCTGGAACGGCTGGTTGCATGGGTATTGTGGGCAGGATTTGTGCTGTGGGTTTCCGGTTTGGACGATTCGCTTATCCTGCTGTTGCAAAACGTCCGCTTCAATGTCGGCTCGGTAACACTCAACCTATACAGTATTTTGAGCGGCATCGTATGGATCTGTATCCTGATGGTTGCTGCCTTATGGCTGGCCAAACTGATTGGCGAGCGCTTGAGCCACAGCCGCCTCAATGCCAACCTGAGCATGATTTTATCGAAAATCATTACCACGGCATTGGTGGTTTTATCCGTATTGATTGCCTTACCGCTGGTAGGTATCGATTTAACGGTTTTATCCGTATTCAGCGGCGCACTCGGCGTCGGCATAGGTTTCGGCCTGCAAAAAATCGCCAGCAACTACATTTCCGGCTTCATCATTTTGGGCGACCGCTCTATCCGCATTAACGACCGGCTGAACGTCAACGGCTTCAGCGGCAATGTTACCCAAATCACATCGCGTTTTGTGGTACTCCGCGCCGCAAACGGCACAGAAGCCCTGATTCCCAACGAAACTTTCATGACCTCCACCGTCATCAACGAATCCTATACCGACCGCACCTTGATGCAGTCGTTTGCCGTACAGATTGCCTACGATTCCGATTTGGATAAGGCTTTGGAAATACTTCGTCAGGTTGCAGCTTCGCAACCGCGCGTCCGCACCTCCCCCGCCCCCTCCTCACTGGTTACCGACTTTGCCGCAGACGGCATCAACCTCAGCCTCAGCTATTGGGTAAGCGATCCCGAAAACGGCTTGGGCGGTTTAAAATCCGATATTATGTTGGAAATCCGCCGTCAATTCGCACAACAAGGCATTGAATTTCCCTATCCCCAACGTGAAGTGCGCCTGATTAACGCCGAAATGCCGTCTGCAAAACAGGAGCGCGAATGAGCAAACCGCTCAAATATCCCGTTTCCGCTCTAGTTATCCTGCATGATACAGACGGCAATATCCTGCTGATCGAGCGCTCCTCACCGGCCGGTTTCTGGCAATCCGTTACCGGCAGCAAGGAAGCCGGAGAAACCATAGCCGAAACCGCCCGCCGAGAAGTTTTAGAAGAAACGGGAATTTCCCTGCCGGAAAACAGCTTGTCCGATTGGCACGACAGCACCGTTTACGAAATCTACCACCACTGGCGGCACCGCTATCCCGAAGGAGTATTTGAAAACCGGGAACATCTTTTCTCCGCCGAAATCAATCGTGATACCCCGATTAACCTATCGCCCGAAGAACACGTCCGCCACGCATGGCTGCCCTTTACAGAAGCAGCAGAAAAAGTATTTTCCCCATCAAACAAGCGGGCAATTTTAGAATTGGCCAAACGGCGCGGCTGGCTGACGGAATCCTAGCCTTACTGCCATTCCCGACCATACCATCACACACCACCATGCAAAGCAGATAGACATCAAAACCACAACAATACCTCCGATTGAGAAACGCCTATTGCCGTTTTAAACTGTTATAAACATCAAAACCGATAAAATATAGTCGAATAAAATAAGAATGAGACAAGGCAGCGAAGCCGCAGACAGTACACATAGTACGGCAAGGCAAAGCAACGCTGTATCATTCTTATTTTATAGTTAATTAAAATAAAAATAGGACATTAATGCAGCAGTAAAATTATCTGAACCGGGCAAAACCGAACGCATATATTTTTTAATATTTGCCCATGTTTTCTCTATCGGATTCAATTCGGGAGAATAAGGTGCAAGCGGTAGAATTTCATGTCCGCAACGATGTGCCATCTCTTGCAAAATACTTATTCTGTGAAATCTTGCATTATCTAAAATAATCAATGATTTTGGTGTCAAATCAGGTAACAGCATGGTTTCAAACCATGCTTCAAAAAAAGTACTGGTCATGGTGTTTTGATAAACCATGGGTGCAATCAGTTTTTGCCCGATTTGTGCAGCAACCAATGACAACCGTTGATATTTCTTCCCACTTATCTTGGTTTTAACCATTTGCCCTTTGGGGTTGCGGGCGTAGGGGCGAAAGAAATAGGTATCGAATCCTGTTTCGTCCAAATAAACCGGTTGATAATCCGAAAATTGAGCTAATCGGGCTAAATAATGCGCTACTTTCGAAGGGTCTTGTTCTCTGTAAGTGGTGGTCTTTTTTTACGTGTGATACCCAGCTTTTTGAGTGCATAAAAAACAGCTTGGGCTGTGCAGTTAAACACTTGGGCGATTTCATGTAAATGGGCATCAGGATTCTGACCGACATATTGTTTGAGTTTTTCTGTATCCAGCTTGGCAGCATTTTGTCCTTTCACTTGATGTTTCAGGCTGCCTGTTTGCTTTTCCAGTTGTATCCAAAGATAGAGTGTATTTCTTGATATGCCGTAGGTCTTGGCTGTTTGGCTGGCGTTATTACACTGCTTGTAATGGTTCAATGCTTTTTCCCGCAAATCTATTGAATATGCCATTTTTTACTCAAAATAAATCAAAATTGTACTGTTTTATTTTTAAATTACTATAAATGACTATATTTTAAATGACTATACAAAAAGGCCGTCTGCAAAACCAAATTTGCAGACGGCCTTTTTATTCGTTTTAATCCTCAATCGCCCATCGCCGCCAGCAGCTCGGCTTGGTGTTCGGCAATCAGCGCGCCGGTCAGCTCTTCCAAATCGCCGTCCATAATGAAATCCAATTTGTGCAGGGTCAGGTTGATGCGGTGGTCGGTTACGCGGCCTTGCGGGTAGTTGTAGGTGCGGATACGCTCGCTGCGATCGCCGCTGCCGATTAATGATTTGCGTTCCGCCGCTTCTTTGGCTTGCGCTTCGCGCTTTTGCGCATCGTTCAAACGCGCCGCCAATACTTTCATCGCCTGCGCCTTGTTGGCATGCTGGCTGCGTCCGTCCTGACATTCCACCACTATGCCCGTCGGCAGGTGGGTAATCCGCACGGCGGAATCGGTTTTGTTGATGTGCTGGCCGCCCGCACCCGATGCGCGGAAGGTGTCGATACGCAAATCGGCCGGGTTCAACTCGATTTCTTCCAGTTCGTCCGCCTCCGGCATCACGGCAACGGTACAGGCTGAAGTGTGGATGCGCCCTTGGCTTTCGGTGGCGGGAACGCGCTGCACGCGGTGGCCGCCGCTCTCAAATTTCAGACGGCTGTATGCGCCCAACCCGACGATACGGGCGATGACTTCTTTATACCCGCCCAGCTCGCTCTCATTCGCTGACACGATTTCCACCTGCCAGCGGTTGCGCTCGGCGTAGCGGCTGTACATCCGCAGCAAATCGCCGGCAAACAGTGCGGCTTCGTCGCCGCCCGTACCCGCGCGCACCTCGATAAAGATGTTTTTATCGTCATCGGCATCTTTGGGCAGCAGCAGCTTTTGCAATTCCGTGTCGAGCGTGTCGATTTTTTGCTGCGCCGCTTCGATTTCCTCCGCCGCAAACTCTTTCATTTCAGGGTCTTGCAGCATTTCCTGCGCATCGGCCAAATCGCTTTGCGCCAAAGTATATTGGCTGAACACTTCCACTACCGGCGTCAGCTCCGCGTGCTCGCGCGTGAGTTTGCGGTAGTTGTCCATGTCGTCGGTCGCTTCAGGCTGCCCGAGCAGGTGGGTAACTTCTTCCAAACGGTCGGCAAGTTGTTGTAATTTTTCTAGAATAGAAGGTTTCATAAATTTGAGTACCGTGAATAAACAGGCCGTCTGAAAAATTGCAGACGGCATAGACGGCTATTATAACGCAAAACCGCCTGATTTTTCAGACGGCTCGGAATCGTTGGAACACGGATTTAACCGAATAATCCGGCAAAGGTTTTCATCACCGACAACAAAGTACCGGCAAACGGCCACATAATCGTACCCAACATACCGCTCATGACCAAAAACAACAATATCCACATGCCGTAAGGTTCGATTTTCCGATACTGCATGGACGCCCGTGCAGGCAGGAAGCTGTCCACCACCTTGCTGCCGTCCAACGGTGGAATCGGTAGCATATTCAATACAAACAACATCACATTAATGATGATGCCGTAATTTGCCATTTGCGACAGCGGAAACTGAAATGCCTCGGGCGCATAGCGTGCCAAGCCGAATGTTGCCGCCCAAGCAAACGCCATCACCAGATTCGACAGCGGTCCGGCAAACGCCACCATGCGCCAGCCCATGCGGACATCGCGGAAATGGCGCGGCACAATCGGTACGGGTTTTGCCCAACCGAACAGAAACGGAGCGGACACCGCCAATAAAAACAGCGGTACCAATACCGTTCCAACCAAATCGATATGCGCCAGCGGATTCAGCGTCAAGCGTCCCATCTGCTCGGCAGTGCGGTCGCCCCAATAACGCGCGGCATAAGCATGGGCGGCTTCATGTACGGTAATCGCCAGTAATACCGGCAGAATAGCCAACAAAAATACGCCCATATCAAAATTTTGAAACATCGTTGTCCTTTATCGAAATATTCAGACGGCCTTTCCCATGCCGTCTGCAAAATTTGTCTGGAAGTATATCGGCAACCACCCTGTCCTATCAAGTTCGGCAGCCACTCCGAACCATATTGTGCATTTTTCTGCAGAACCTGCCGCCCCCACTTCCTCAGTGCCACCGCAAATACCGATAAAACATTGACACTTCCGCCACGCTCGGCTAGAATAAAAAACCATTTTTACATGCCGATTTGACACAGCTTGCGGGCATAAACAGCTAAAGCGTTCGTTTGATGAATAAAATGAATAGCCGCCGTTTCCTGCCCGTTGTGCCGCACATCGGGCTTTTATTGTATTCGGAAGTTTTATGATTATCTTGGACAATGTTTCCAAACGGTATCAAACCCGCGATAAATCTTGGTTCACCGCCGTCGAGCCAACTCATTTGGAAATTAAAGACGGTGAAATTTTCGGCCTGATGGGCTATTCCGGCGCGGGAAAATCCACCCTGCTGCGCCTGATCAACCTTTTGGAACGCCCCGATACCGGCAAAGTTACGGTTGGCAACCAGGAGCTGACTTCGCTCAATGCCGCCCAACTGCGTGCGGCGCGCCAAAATATCGGCATGGTGTTCCAGCAGTTTAACCTGTTAAGCAACCGCACCGTTGCCGACAATGTCGCCTTTCCGCTGGAAATCGCCGGCTGGCCGTCTGAAAAAATCAAAACGCGCGTTGCGGAATGCTTGGAAATCGTCGGTTTGCAGGAGCGTGCGGGACATTATCCGGCGCAGCTTTCCGGCGGACAAAAGCAACGCGTCGGCATCGCACGCGCCCTTGCCTCCAATCCGCAGGTGATTCTTGCCGACGAGCCGACCTCCGCGCTCGATCCGGCCACCACCCGCAGCGTTTTGGAATGTTTGGAAGACATCAACAAGCGTTTCAACGTGACCATCGTCATCGTTACCCACGAAATGAGCGTCATCCGCCGCCTGTGCGACCGCGCCGCGCTGTTGGACAAAGGCCGTCTGCTGGAAGTCGTGGAAGTGCGCAACAACCAAATCCACGCCCAATCGGAAATCGGGCGCGAACTGATTCGGGAGGATTAAGATGGCTGATTTGACTTTTGAACAAGCCCTGTCCACCATCGCCGGCATGAAGGGTGAAATCCTGCAAGCCTTAGGCGAAACTTTCGTCATGGTCGGACTTTCCACCACATTCGCCGTCATCTTCGGCACCTTGCTGGGCGTATTGCTGTTTGTTACCGCCAGCCATCAACTGCATGAGAACAAACCGCTGAATTTCCTGCTCGACAATCTGGTCAACCTGATGCGCGCCTTTCCTTTCGTTATCCTGATGATTGCCATGATTCCGGCCACCCGCGCCATCGTCGGCAGCACCATCGGTCCGATTGCCGCCTCCTTGGTATTGAGCGTATCCGGCTTGTTCTATTTCGCCCGACTGGTCGAACAGAACCTGCGCGAAGTACCGCGCGGCGTTATCGAAGCCGCCACCAGCATGGGGGCATCGCCGATGACGATTATCCGCAAAGTGCTGCTCAACGAAGCACGCGCCGGAATGGTATCCAGCATTACCGTGCTGGCCATCGGCCTGCTGTCATACAGCGCGGCGGCAGGCATGATCGGCGGCGGCGGTTTGGGCGACTTGGCCATCCGCTACGGCTACTACCGATACCAAACCGAAGTCATTATCTTCATCGTGGCAATTTTGGTTTTACTGGTTATTCTGATACAGAGTACCGGCAACTGGATTTCGCGAAAATTAGACAAACGATAGTATTTTTATTTATAAATGCCGTCTGAAAAATTATTAAATGATTTTGCAGACGGCATGATATGATAAACGGCTGCATATATCTGTATTAACAATCAAAACCATTCCATCAGGAGTTATCCCATGCAAACAAGCACCTTATTCAAAACCCTTTCTGCGGCTGCCTTGGCTTTGGCTTTGTCAGCCTGCGGCGGCCAAAAAGAAACCGCTCCTGCCGCAGCAGATGCTTCTGCCGCTGCAAACAACGGCGTTGAGAAAAAAGAAATCGTATTCGGCACCACCGTCGGCGATTTCGGCGACATGGTGAAAGAACACATCCAGCCTGCTTTGGAGAAAAAAGGCTACACCGTCAAACTGGTTGAGTTCACCGACTACGTCCGCCCGAATCTGGCTTTGGCCGAAGGCGAATTGGACATCAACGTCTTCCAACACAAACCTTATCTGGACGACTTCAAAAAAGAGCACAAATTAGACATTACCGAAGCCTTCCAAGTACCGACCGCACCTCTGGGTCTGTATCCGGGCAAACTGAAATCCTTGGATGAAGTCAAAGAAGGCAGCAGCGTTTCCGCGCCCAACGATCCTTCCAACTTCGCCCGTGCGCTGGTGATGTTGAACGAGCTGGGCTGGGTCAAACTGAAAGACGGCATCAACCCGCTGACTGCCTCCAAAAACGACATTTCCGAGAATATTAAAAAAATCAATATTGTAGAACTGGAAGCCGCCCAGCTGCCGCGCAGCCGCGCCGATGTTGATTTTGCTGTGGTCAATGGCAACTACGCCATGAGCAGCGGCATGAAACTGACCGAAACCCTGTTCCAAGAACCGAGCTTCGCTTATGTCAACTGGGCAGCCGTGAAAACCGCCGACAAAGACAGCCAATGGTTGAAAGACGTGGAAGAAGCCTACAATTCGGAAGAATTCAAAGCCTACGCACACCAACGCTTTGAAGGCTACAAATACCCTGCCGTATGGGGTGAAGCCGCCGCCGAAGGCGCCAAAGCCGAAGCCGCTTCAACTGCCTCTGCCGCACAATAATCCTTCTTAGCATCATCAAGGCCGTCTGCAAATCCGTTTTGCAGACGGCCTTTTTTACTGAAAACGAAATAATTTACACAAATATAGACCTCATCAATACCTTATCGTAAATTAAAAAGTTGTTCTATTAGGATTATCCCGTTCAAAGCAAGAAAGCAATCAAGCCGTTTGAACAACCCGAGATCTTTGCAAAAAAACAGAAAACGAACTCAAACTGATAGTAGGGGCAGATTTTACACCGGCCCGAAAATTGAATACCTTGAAAAGTTACCACTTCAAAAAGCCCAAGCAAGCAGGCGGGCATAAAACCTGCCACCACAAGCCCTTGTCATGAATTATGCAAAGTTCTCAACCCGCCTTCCGCTTGTACCGTCCGCCTCCCTGCCTGATTTGTTTTATTGGCTTACAGGAAAAAATTTATTAAATTCAATGGTTTTTCTATATTCCTTGACCATCAAACATGACCGCCTCTAGTTACCCTGCCCAAAAAAGGGAAACCGACCAAACTGCCGAAACTGCCCGCCCACCGTCCCTACCATCTTCACCTTAGCGGTTTATCATCTTGTGTCTTGCTGTGTTGAGTTACAGCATCTCCCCAACAATCAAACGCTTCCTTTTCCCTACTTCTTATATCATCTGCTTCACACTGTTTCACCGCTCTAGCCGGACTGTCAATGCCCTGTCCGCCGCATTTACAAGTATGATGTTATACAGTATCATTCGTTTTTGATTAATATTTCCCGTTTTGCAGACGGCCTTTTCTCGCATATACCGTCTGATATTTTACCGTCATGAATTCCATTCTACTTACCGGACTTATCCAACGCTTACTGATTGCGCTTGCCGCCCTTGCAGCGATATGGTGTCTGTATTTTTGGGCAACCGCATGAGTATTGTTGTCGATAACCTAACCGTCAGCTACCAGCACCGCCCTGCCGTACACCATGTCGATATGGCGTTTGACGACGGCACGATGTGGGCAATCTTCGGCCCGAACGGTGCCGGCAAATCCACGCTGCTCAAGGCGGTAATGGGCTTGCAGAAAACCGATACCGGCCGTGTGCACTGGGTCGGCCTGAAACGCAAAGACATCGCCTACCTGCCGCAACAATCGGAAATCGACCGCAGCCAGCCGATGACGGTATTCGAGCTGGCGGCAATGGGCTTGTGGTATGAAATCGGCTTTTTCGGCCGCGTAACCGCCGCACAGCGCGAGCGGGTTTATGCGGCGTTGGAACGTGTGGAAATGCGCGACTTCGCCGACCGCCAAATTGCCCATTTGTCCAACGGGCAATTCCAGCGCGTACTGTTTGCACGAATGCTGGCGCAAGATGCAAAATTCCTGCTGTTGGACGAGCCTTTCAACGCTGTCGATGCCCGAACCACTTATGCGCTGTTGGACGTTTTGCGCCGCTGCCACCAAGACGGGCAGGCGGTGATTGCGGTATTGCACGATTATGAGCAGGTACGCGCCTACTTTGCCCATACGCTGCTGCTGGCAAGGGACAAAATCGCTGCCGGTGCTACCGAAAAAGTATTGACCGATGAATATCTCTCCCAAGCAAACGCAGCCATGCAAAAGCAGGAATCGACTGATTGGTGTGCGGTTTGAGCCGTCCGAACGCCGTTTTGCAGACGGCATCTGATCCGAACATATCATGAATTTTTACGAATTGATTTTTTCGCCTTTTATCGAATTTGACTTCATGCGCTATGCGCTGGCGTCGATTTTCTGTCTCGCCTTGAGCGCGGCACCGGTAGGCGTGTTTTTGGTGATGCGCCGCATGAGCTTGGTTGGCGATGCTTTGAGCCATGCCGTTTTACCCGGTGCGGCCGTCGGTTATATGTTTGCCGGATTGAGCCTGCCGGCCATGAGTGCGGGCGGTTTTGCGGCCGGTTTGCTGATGGCGCTGCTGGCCGGTTTGGTCAGCCGTTTTACCGGCTTGAAAGAAGATGCCAATTTCGCGGCGTTTTATCTTTCCAGCCTCGCCATCGGTGTAGTTTTGGTCAGCAAAAACGGGGACAGCGTGGATTTGCTGCATTTATTGTTTGGTTCGGTGTTGGCGGTGGACATTCCCGCATTGCTGCTGATTGCGGTTTCCGCCAGCATTACCATCGTTTTGATGGCGGTGATGTACCGCCCGTTGGTATTGGAAAGTATCGATCCTTTGTTTTTAAAGGCCGTTGGCGGCAAAGGCGGCTTTTGGCACGTTTTGTTTCTGATACTGGTGGTTATGAATCTGGTGGCCGGTTTTCAGGCTTTGGGCACGCTGATGTCGGTCGGCTTGATGATGTTGCCCGCCATTACGGCACGGCTGTGGGCCAAAAATCTGGGATCGCTGATTGCGCTGTCTGTCGTATTGGCTTTATTCTGCGGACTGTGCGGACTGCTGTTTTCTTATCATATTGAGATTCCGTCCGGCCCGGCGATTATCCTGTGCTGCGGGGTGCTGTATGCGCTTTCCGTGGTATTCGGCTGGGAAGGCGGCATCTTGACCAAATGGCTGCGCCGCAAAAAACACCGTACGGCTTAATATCGTAAAACCGCACCGCAACATACGGCGAAGCACGCAAAACGAACAAGGCTACAAAATCATCAACCGTACAGATAACGGTATGCGAACAGGACGGCAGATTTCGGGTTTCGGGTTTCGGGTTTCGGGTTTCGGGTTTCGGCAGTCTGCCCCAAAACTTTAAACCGCGCAAATCAACGCCACATCTCTTTGTTTTGCCGTCTGCAAAATGTATCCGCTCCTATATTTTGGGCACTCTTCCAACGCTTTTCCAAACAAAAGCCGTCTGCAAAACCGCTATTCGATTTTGCAGACGGCTTCTTGTATCCTAACAGGCTGTTAACGCTGTCCGAAATCAGGCAGTCTGATGCAGTTTGTTGACATACTCAACTTCTTCCGCGCTGCCCATCACCACGGCTACACGCTGGTGCAAGCCGTTCGGTTCAATATCCAACATGGCTTCCAACGCATTACTTGCCGCGCCGCCTGCCTGCGTTAAAATCAGGCTCATCGGGTTGGCTTCGTACATCAGGCGCAATTTGCCGGGTTTGCTTAAATCGCGCGTATCTTGCGGATACATGAACACCCCGCCGCGCATCAGAATACGGTGGATTTCGGCTACCATGCTGGCCACCCAGCGCATATTGTAGTTTTTGCCGCGCACGCCGGTTTCCCCTGCCAGCAACTCGGCGATGTATTGCTGCATCGGCGCGAGCCAGTGGCGTTGGTTGGACATATTAATGGCAAATTCTTTGGTTGCTGCGGGTACTTGGGGATTTTCCTGCGTCAGCACAAACTCGTTTTGTTCGTTCAGGGTAAACACGAATACGCCGTGTTTCAGGGTAAACACCAGCTGCGTTTGCGGCCCGTACAAAACATACCCTGCCGCTACCTGATTTTTGCCTTTTTGCAGGAATGATTCAGTCGCCAATTCGCCTTGCGGTTTGGCCAAAATCGAAAAAATAGTGCCTACGGAGATATTGACATCGATATTGGAAGAGCCGTCCAACGGATCAAACAATACCAAATACTTGCCGTCTGTATGCGCTGCAACAAAAGTATCTTCTTCTTCGCTGGCCAAACCTGCTACCTGCGTATTCTCCTTCAAAGCATGAATCAAAATATCATTGGCGATAACGTCCAATTTTTTCTGATCTTCGCCCTGCACATTGCCGGTACCCGCCATGCCCAGCACGCCCGAAAGCGCGCCGAGGCGGACTTTGCCGCTGATGTCGGTACAGGCCGCAACCACGGTTTCCAATACGCTGCCCAGTTCGACAGCAATATTGTGTTGTTGCAGGTGTTGCGGAAGAAATTGCGCGAGTGTCGTCATATCAGTCTCTTTTCTTAGTCTGTCTCATCTGTTCAAATTTTCAGACGGCCTTTATTGCGCCGCCGAAGCTGCCGTTTCGCCGGCCATGCCGCTCATTTCCGTCAGGCACTGCATGGCTGCGGTTTGGATTTTCGTACCGATTTCACTGCCGATATTACCGTCGATAATGGACGACAGATCGGCAGCCGAAACCTCATTCACCAATTTGTCTGCCGTACAGTTGCAAACCTCTTTGGCCTTATCCCCGTCAATCAGAGGGTGTTCGGGAATACGGTTGAGGCACTGCTCCGCCGCTGCCTGAACAAAGCCGCTCCGCAACTGCTGCTGCACCGCATCCGATACGGCATTTTGTCCGGCCTCTCCGCAACCGCCCAAAACCGAAGCTGCCGCAACCAGCAAAACCAATTTTCGCATAAAGCACATTCCTGATACTGTCGGGCTGATATTGTAATTCAAAACCGCCGTACAAACCATGCAAAGGCCGTCTGCAAAATCGGATTTACAGACGGCCTTTGCCAACACTTACAGCAGATTGCTGACAAAAATCAGCAAAATAACCAGCGGCACGATATATTTTACATAATAAAACCAAATATTTACCGTTGTATGATTGTTTCGGTAGCGCAGCTCGTCCCTTGCCTCGTCTTTCATCACAAAGCCGACAAACAATGCCGAGCCCAATGCAGTCAACATAAACAATATATTCCCGCTGATAAAATCAAAGGCATCAAAAATATTCATGCCGAACAGCGATACCGCCTTCCACGGGCCGTAGCCCAAAATCGACGGGATATTGCCCAACAGAAAAATGCCGCCCAACACCAGCGTAATCGCCATACTGCGGCGGATTTTGGTTTTTTCCTGAATTGTTGTTACCAATACTTCGTAAATGGTCAGCGACGTTGTCAACGCGGCAATCAGCAGCAGCGAAAAGAAAATCACCGCAAAGACAGATCCTGCCCACATATGCGAGAACACAATCGGCAGGCTTTGAAACACCAGCGTCGGCCCCGAGTTTGGCGCAACACCGAAACTGAACAGCGACGGAAAAATCATAAAGCCCGCCAACACCGCAATCAACGTATTGGTAATCGCCGTGATGACTGCCGTTTGCACCAGATTTTCGTTTTTGTCCAAATAGCTCGACAAAGTAATCATCACACCGAAACCCAAGCTCAGCGCAAAAAATACCTGCCCCAAAACAAACACAAACAATTCGGCGGTAATTTTACTGAAATCCGGTTTCAGATAAAACACAATCCCTTCCATCGCCCCCGGCAGCGTAACATTCCGCACCACCATCGCAATCAGAAACACAAACAGCAGCGGCATCAAATATTTTGCCGCTTTTTCAATACCGCCGATGACCCCTTTAACCAAAATCCACTGGTTAACCGCCACAAACAGCAAAGTATAAAACGCAATTTCCCACGGGCTGTTTTCAATATGTTCGGTAAAAAAAGCCTTGGTCATGCCGCCATCTACCGGGCGCGATATATCCAAACCGCCACCGATGATATTCACGATATAGCTGATGACCCAACCGCCCAGCACCATGTAATACGCCATGATGCCGAATGCGCCGAGCAAACCGGCCCAGCCCACTGCTTTCCATATTTTCGCTACCGGCTTGCCGTTCATACTGCCGCCGAACGCGTCCAAAGCATTCACTTTGTTTCGGCGGCCGATAACATTTTCCACCAAAATCATCGGAATACCGATCACAATCATTGCAATACAGAATAAAAACACATACGCGCCGCCGCCGTTTTCACCGACCAAATACGGAAAACGCCAAGTAGCACCGAAACCGACCGTTGCACCGGCAACCGTCAAAATATACGTCAAACAGCTGGACCATGTTTGACGCGAAGGACTTGCAGACATATTCACAACTTCTTTCGGATAACTGCTGAAAGTATAGTCATTTAAAATAAGAATGATACAGCGTTGCTTTGCCTTGCCGTACTATGTGTACTGTCTGCGGCTTCGCTGCCTTGTCTCATTCTTATTTTATTCGACTATAAAACTGAACGCGCATTATTATACGCCTGCCGCTTAACTGTTTTTAACCAAACATAAAAAATAATAATAGTGAATCTGCCTGAATAAAACCAAAAATTCAGGTAATCCGACCAGCGTTAAAACATTTCAAAAAAACAAAACAGGGAATATCCCCAACAGCAAAGTGAAAAGCCGTCTGCAAATCCAAGCAGCATACAATCATGCAAGCTGCCGATTTGCAGACGGCCTTATTCAAGATCCGCACCCGTTCAATCAAACAAAATACCGCCCAAACGGCTTGCCCGTCTCCGCCCGCACCCTATCCTGCCGCACACAAGCCAAAACCAATCGGATTATGCCACACACAATCACTCGGCATTTCGGCATTGCTGCGTTTTGCCGAAAAAAGAGCTTAAGCAAACCGCCGATACATACGCTCTGTACCATCTGCCGTTTTTCCTCCTTCTCCCGTTTTGAGTTATCCGACTACACCAGTTGCTCACCCCAATGCAGCTTCTGCCGCAAGGTACGGTAATACTGGTAATCAGTCGGGTGCAATACCCTTAGCGGATTATGGTAGCGGCGGATAACCAAACGGTCGAGATGGTGTATATCCAAGAAAGACTGTCCGTCAAAATGCACACGGGCATCACCGCTTTTGGTCACTAATATTTCAATTTCGCTGCTGTCTGCCACAGCAATCGGGCGGTTAGTCATCGATTGCGGGCAAATCGGTACCAAGGTAAACACGCGCGAACCTGCCTGCAAAATCGGGCCGCCTGCCGCCAAAGCATAAGCCGTCGAGCCGGTAGGCGTAGAAACAATCAAACCGTCCGAACGCTGGGTGTACACAAACTCGCGGTTGATAAATACTTCAAATTCAATCATCTGCCCCGCACCGCCACGCGAAAGCACGCAATCGTTGAGTGCAAGCGAACGGTCGCATATTTCACCGTTGCGAACCAGCGATACTTCCAGCAGTGCACGCTCTTCAGGCAGATATTTTCCGCCTAAAATCGGCGTTAAGCCTTCAATCATGCTTTCATGCGAAATCTGGGTTAAAAAACCGAGATGGCCTTGGTTGATACCGATCATCGGCACGGCACGCGGCGCAACTTCCCGTGCAACGGAGAGAAACGTACCGTCGCCGCCGAGTACCACCACCAAATCGCAATACTTGCCCAATTCGGCTTTGCTGGCGGCCTGACAGCAGGCGGCATCTTCAGGGTAAACCGCTTGTTCTTCGATACTTTGGACATCCAAATAAATACCGAATCCTTCAAGGCGCAGAAACTCGATGAGCTTATGCGCGGTGTGTTCGATTTCAGGCGTATTCGGGCGGGTAACGATACCGATATTGCGGAACGGACTTTTCATGGCTGGCGGTTTTCCAAGTCAAATTGGCTTAAATCGAAAGGAGGCCGTCTGCAAACGGCTCGGAAATGGCGGCTAATCTATCCAAATATCCCGCTCCAAGCGGTCGAGACGCGCATTCAGGCGGGCAACATCGTCGCGCAGTTTATCCACTTCTTCCAGCCATGCCAGCAAGGTTTCCTGATCGATAACGGGCGATTCGGGTTCACGCGAAAACTCACCGATTTGCTCGGCAAGGCTCAAGCCGATTTTGCGTACCGTTTCGCCTATTTGTGCGGCACGAATCCCGATGTCCGCTCCTGCCGACTCTCCAAACAAACGATTCAAATCCTGATTGGCATCGTAACGAAGCGCGCCGAAAATCGGCAACAGCGACATTCCCAGCATCAAATCGCCGCTCAGAGAAATATCGCCCACGCCGGGTTGTCGGCCTTGCAGAATCTTGGGAATGGCGCTGCTGCGGAAGCGGATTTCGGTATCCGGCTCACCTTCGCAGCACGCCAGAAATCCCTGCCCGTCAATCTGCCCCTGAAAACGGAAACCCGACATATCGATACGCAGCCTTTTGCCTGCAAAAGCGGCAAGTGCCTGCTGATGTTCGGGATTTTGCTGAATCAGATGATTAATGATAGGAAGTAAGGCGGACATAATGCGTTCTCAGGCCGTCTGAAAAAAGTAATTTTACAGGCTTACGACAGGGAAATATAGCGTTTTGCAACATTTTGCGGCGGGGTGCGGCAAGAAACATACACCTGCCGCCGTTACGCTTGCCTATCCTGAAAAATACTGCGGACAATCTTACCGCCGCTGATGTCTTCCGGATTGAAATCGGGAGGCGGCAAACCGAGTTTGGCTGCTTCGGCAGCATAAAATTCGGCACGGCCGGGGTGGTCGGGTTCGACAATATTCCGCAGCTTCCTGCCTTGCGGGTCGAATGCCGTCTGCAAAAGCGCATCAACCGCCCTGTCTTGGTGCACGACATTTACCGGCCGCTTGCCGCCGCTGATGTTTTTCTGCAAAAGCAGACGGCTTACCGGATGGCGTTCGGCGGAATACAAACCGCCCAAACGTAAAATATCGATATTCGGAATACGGCTTTCCCAAAGCAGCGTTTCCACCGCCAAAATATGGCGCGCATTATCGGTTTGCGGCTCGGGCGGCGTATGTTCGTCACATTCGCGCACGCGCTCGCCATAAACGCCGGTACTGCTGCAGAACACAATATGCTGCACGCCGAACTGCTCTGCCAACGCCACCCATTGCCGCAGCGAACCGCAATAATCTTTTAATGCAGACGGCGGCAGCAGGCAAAACCATGTTGTTTTATCTGCCCAATATTGCTGCCAAAACGCCTCCTGAAAAACATCCGGATGATTCAAGTCGGCAGTATCCAAGCGTATCGGCAGGTTGATGTCGTCCGAAGACAGACTACGCTTGACCGCCGCCACTTCCGCACCGCGCTCGTACAGTTTCTGCGCCAGCGGTCTGCCGAGATAGCCGAAGCCGAGTATGGCGCAATTCGGAGGGGTATTACTCATGATTCCAACCCTTATTGTCAACCGAGATTATAAATTCAGACGGCCTTTTTCGCCCATTCCGGTTCAACCCACTTGGGCGCATCGGTAAAACGGTAATCCGTCATTTTCTGCAACAATTCCTGCGGATTGTCCGCCACACACAGCAAGCCGGTATTGGCCTGAGGCATAAAGCCGCTGTCGGCGGTCTGCTTCATCATCAACAGCAAAGGATCAAAAAAACCGTTGATATTCAATATTCCTACGGGCTTGGCATGTTGCCGCAACTGCGCCAGCGACAATACCTCGAACAACTCTTCATAAGTACCGATACCGCCCGGCAGCGCAATAAACGCATCGGCAAGCTCAATCATTTTATTTTTACGGCTCGGCATATCCGGCGTTTCCAGTAATTCGGTCAAACCTTGGTGCGCCACTTCTTTTTCCCTGAGAAAAGTCGGAATAACGCCGACAACCTCACCACCTGCCGCCAAAACCGCATCCGCCACTTCGCCCATTAAGCCGATTTTACCTCCGCCGTAAACCAAACGGCTGCCGCGTTCGGCAATCACCCGTCCGATCTCACGGGCAGCCCGACAGTAATCAGGCGTATCACCCAAATTCGAACCGCAATAAACGGCAATGGTATGCAACGTCATGATTTCCCTTTCTTGTATCACGGTTCGCCACAACCTGCCGAACCATACAAAATGCCGTCTGCAAATCCTGCCCGAACAGGCATTTTACAGACGGCATCAAACCTTTTATTCAGTAATCTCGTCGATAACGCCGCCAAACGGGACGCTTTCAAACACCGGCATCGGCGGCGGCAGCAGGCTGTCCAGATTCAGAGCAGCGGCATTCAGGGTCGGATAACCGCTGAACGTAACCGAGTAGCCGCCGTTACCCGTGCTGCGGATTTTGGCATGCGCCCCCAACGGGAACGTCGCCTTATTGGTAATGTGGCCAAACGGGAAACCGGTCAGCACCGGCACGCGCGCAACGCGGTGGATTTGGTTGATGACCGCCGACAAATCATAGCTGGAGTCGTACACATCGCGTATCGTTCCCATGCGGAAATCGCCAAACACAATCGCACGCTGCTTCTGCAATACGCCCGACAAATACAGGGTATTCAGCATACGCTCGATACGGTAAGGCTGTTCGCTGACATCTTCCAAAAACAAAATACCGCCCGACACATCCGGCAGATACGGCGTGCCCGCGAGCGAAGTCAGCACACTCAGATTGCCGCCCCACAACACACCTTCCACATTCACATCGTTACGCTGAATGGTAGGCACATCAATGGTTTGCGAAGCATTGGTCGTACCGCGGATAAACGAATCCATGGCATAGGTACTCAATTCCGGCCGGCCAAATTCGCTATACACCATCGGGCCGGCAAAACTCATCATATTACCTTTGGCCAACAAAGCAAGCTGAATAGCGCACACATCGCTGAAACCGAAAAACAGCGTACCGCGCTCGCGCATCCGTGCGCCCAAGGAAGCAAAATCAATGCTGGGCAGCAAACGCGCCGCGCCGTAACCGCCGCGCAAACCCATCAACACTTTCGGCGTTTGCACGCGCCCTGCGGCAACAGCCTGAAAATCGTCGATACGCTCACGATCCGTTCCGGCAAAACGCTGGTAGCGGCGCATACCGGCCTGCTGGTTGGTAACGGTAAAACCGGCATGATACAGACGGCTCAGGCCAAGCTCGACACGTTCGACAGATTCGGCAAAGCCGGACGGGGCAACAACACGCAAGACGGTGTCACCGGAAGAAGGACGGCGTTGCGGCACGGCTTGACCTTTCACATTGGTTCGGTTGACAGTAGGTTTCGGCGCAGGCGTACTGCCGCAGGCGCTCAAAAGCCCCGCTCCGGCAGCAGCAGCCGTTGCACGGAGAAAATGGCGGCGTGTAGGTTGCCAAGTCATCATAAAATCCTCAAATGGTGTATTTGCAGACGGCCTTTCGGGAATAAGCCGTCTGCAAATGATGTTCTGAAATACTACCGATGGTCTGAATCGGGATTCGCCAAACGGAAACAGCAAAGTTTCTCCAAGCAAACTTCAAAAAGCGGCGCAAGCGTATCACTGCCTGCATTCCAATCCGCAATATCCGCCCGATTGTTGCCATCATTACGGTTTGGCTGTTATGCCGGCATATCGGTTATCGGTTATCGCTCAAGACCGTCTGCTTACAGCAATGCCCGTACTTGAGCCACCCAATCCTGCGGCAGCGACATACCGTGCGCGCGCTCTGCCGCCGCCCAAATCGGCGCGGGAAAGTTGGCATCGTTTTCAAAACGCGCGATAACGTGCCAATGCAAATGCGGCACAACATTGCCCAAGCTCGCCAAATTGATTTTGGCAGGTTTCAACACTTGGCGCATGGCCGCTTCAACGCGGTAAACCGCTTCCATGATTTCCGCCCGATCTTCTGCGGAAAGGTCGGTCATTTCCGCAACGTGCTGCTGCCAAATTACCCGACAGAATGCGGGCGCGCCTGCTTCGTTGTGCACGGCAATCACGCGCAACTTCGGCGTTTGCAGCAGAATATCTTCGTTTTCGGCGCGGCAGATAGGACAATTCATCATGCGTTTACTCGCGTTAAAAGACGGTATTCTAAACGAAAAAGCCGTCTGTATCATCTGCAGACGGCTTTTTTCCCGACAGCGGACAGTTTTTTACACCCATCTGTTCCGGTCGGGCAAAGCGGTCAATCTTTCCCATACGGCAACGCGGAAAACCTTTCCTTATGCCGTCTGCAAATTCGTGCCGACACATCGCCGGAAAAACGGGCCAAACATTTCCCTTACCATTGCTCGAGCCGTATCGGGCTTTTTGCAGACGGCCTTTTACCTGCCGACGTTTACATTGCGCCGTAATTCGGGCCGCTCGCTCCTTCGGGGCATATCCACACGATGTTTTGGGTCGGGTCTTTGATGTCGCAGGTTTTGCAGTGTACGCAGTTGGCAGTGTTAATCTGCAATTTCGGCGCGCCGCCCTCTTCTACGATTTCGTACACGCCTGCCGGACAATAGCGCGTTTCCGGAGAAGCATATTGTTTATGGTTGATGTCCATCATCACCTGCGGATTTTTCAGGGTCAGATGGTCGGGCTGGTTTTCTTCGTGGGCGGTGTTGGCAAGAAACACGCTGCTCAAGCGGTCGAAGGTCAACACACCGTCCGGTTTCGGATAAACGATGGGCGTGCAGTCGGCCGCTTTTTGCAAAGATTCGTGGTCTTTGCCGTGGTGCTTCAACGTCCACGGCGCTTTGCCTTTAAACAATACTTGGTCGATGCCGGTATAAAGCGATCCTGCGTACACGCCCCATTTAAACGAGGGGCGCACATTGCGTGCGGCATACAGCTCTTCATACGCCCAGCTTTGCTCAAACAGGTGTTGGTATTGCACCGCCTCCTTACCGCTCAAACATTCGCTTTCTTCCAAATTATCCAGCAACGGCAAAACAGCTTCGGCGGCCAGCATACCCGACTTCATGGCCGTATGCAGCCCTTTAATGCGCGGCATATTCAGAAAACCCGCCGCATCGCCAACCAGCATGCCGCCTCGGAATGTCAGCTTGGGCAGGCTTTGCAAACCGCCTTCCACCAATGCGCGCGCACCGTAGGCAATACGGCGGCCGCCTTTGAACATTTCGCAGACGGCAGGGTGGGTTTTGAAACGCTGAAACTCTTCAAACGGAGAAAGATAAGGATTTTGGTAGTCCAGCCCGACCACAAAACCCACGGCGATTTTGTTGTCGTCCAAATGATAAATAAACGATCCGCCGTAAGTTTTACGGTCCAACGGCCAGCCTGCGGTGTGCATCACCAAACCCGGGCGGCAGTTTGCAGACGGCACTTCCCATACTTCTTTAATGCCCAAGCCATATGTTTGCGGCTGGCTGTCTTTATCCAACGCAAAACGCTCGATTAGCTGCTTGCTCAACGAACCCCGGCAACCTTCGGCAAAAATGGTTTGCTGCGCCCATAATTCCATGCCGGGCTGGAAATTATCGGTGGCCGCGCCGTCTTTGCCGATACCCATATTGCCGGTTGCGATACCTTTTACCGAACCGTCTTCATGATACAGAATTTCCGCGGCGGCGAAGCCCGGGTAAATTTCCACGCCGAGACTTTCCGCCTGCTCCGCCAGCCAGCGGACCAACTCCCCTGCGCTGATAATATAATTGCCGCTGTTATTGAAATTCGGCGTTACCGGCAGCGGAAACGCTTTGGTTTCGGTAAGAAACAGCACTTTGTCTTCGGTAACGCTGCGTTTCAGCGGCGCACCGCGTTCCCGCCAATCCGGAAAGAGTTCGTTTAGAGCAGTCGGATCAATCACCGCACCCGAGAGGGTATGCGCCCCCGCTTCCGAACCTTTTTCCACCACGCAAACGCTAAGCTCCCTACCCGCTTGTTCGGCAAGCTGTTTCAGCCTGACGGCAGCCGACAAACCCGAAGGGCCTGCGCCGACAATTACAACGTCATACTGCATACTGTCGCGCTCGATGTTTTCTGTCATGGCGGTATTCCTATCCTGTTTAATTTTATTTTCAAACATTTAAATTGTTTCGCTGAACAAGAGATTATACAGGAAGATAATTTTGCTACCAAACACAACAAAAGGCCGTCTGCAAAACCGATATGCCGATTTTGCAGACGGCCTTTACCGTCAAATAAGTATAGTCGAATAAAATAAGAATGAGACAAGGCAGCGAAGCCGCAGACAGTACACATAGTACGGCAAGGCAAAGCAACGATGTATCATTCTTATTTTAAATGACTATATTATTGTACGTCGTTGCTGAAACGCTTCAAACCGCCGCCCAAGGCCTTGTACAAATCGGCCAGATTTTCCAAGCGGGTGAGCTGTGCGGCCAAGACTTGGGTATCGGCACCGTAGCTGCTGCGCTCGGCATCAAGCAAATCCAATGCGCTGGATACGCCGTGTTTGTAGCGCAGGTTGACCAGACGCAGCGCATCGCTGTAAGCACGGCTTTGCTTGGTCAACGCGTTGTAACGCTTGTCGAGCTGTTCGCGCGCGGTCAAGGCATTGGATACGTCTTGGAAAGCAGATTGCACGGCTCCCTCATATGCGGCGATTTGCGCTTCTTTGCGCAACTTGGCTACATCCAGATTGGCTTTGTTGGTTCCCCAGTTGAAAATCGGCACGCTGACGGACGGGCCGAACGACCAAGTGCGGTTCGGGCCTTCAAACAGATTGCCGAAATCGGTGGAAGCCGTACCCAGCGAACCAATCAGGTTGATGCTCGGGAAGAATGCCGCACGCGCCGCACCGATATTGGCGTTTGCCTGTTTCAGGGCAAACTCTGCCGCCCGCACGTCAGGACGGTTGAGCAGCACTTCAGAGCTCAAACCCGCAGGCAGGCGGCTGATTTTGAACTGCCTGCCCAAAGGCAGCCCCTGCGGCAAATCTTCAGGCAAGGGGCGGTTAATCAATGTTGCCAAGGCATTGCGCGCCTGTTCGCGGCTTTGCACGGCATTTTCGTAATCGGCTTTGGCAGACTCAATCAATGCTTCCTGTTGACGCAAATCAATTGCGGAGATGACACCGGCTTTATGGCGCAGCTTGGATAAGTCATAGGTAGCTTCGCGGGTTTTCAGTACGCGCTGCGCCAATGCCATGGCTTCTTCGGCATAGCGTTCGTTGAAATAGGCTTTGGCGACGGAAGCCACTAAAGTCAGGTGTGCGGCATCGCGGTTGGCGGCACTGCTGAAGTAGCCCTGCAAAGCGGCTTCGCTGTTGCTGCGCACGCGGCCGAACAGGTCTAATTCGTAAGCGGCCACGCCCAAACCGACGCTGTATGCTTCGCCGACACGGGCATTACCGGTACCGCTCAAATCGGCGGCGGTACGCGAACGGCTGCCGCTGCCGGTACCGGTGATGCTCGGCAGCAGGTCGTTACGCGCAATCATGTATTGCTTGCGGTAGATTTCGGCATTCAATACGGCTTGGCGCAAATCGGTATTGCGTTCCAACGCGATTTCAATCAGGCTGTGCAGGCGCGGATCGGCAAAATAGTCCTGCCAGCCCAAAGAGGCTGCCTGAATACCCGGTTCGGCGGTATCGTATTTGAAAGTGTCTGCCACGGCTACGGCAGGCTGCTCGTATTTGGGCATCAGGGTACAGGCCGACAAGACGGCAGCGGCCAACATACCGAATACCGGCTTGAAATTTGTATGGTTCATATCAAGTTCCTCGAGGCCGTCTGAAAAACACGTCAACGCGAATATTCAGACGGCCTTTGTTTGCTTAATGCTTATTGCTTTCCGGATTATCGGATACAAATGCCTCATGTGCGGCATGCTCCTGCTGGGCAATTTCCAGTTCGTGCTGCGACGGTTTGAACAACTTGCGTACCGCCACATAGAACATCGGCACCAAAAATACCGACAGGAACGTACCCACCAGCATCCCCCAAAACACCGCCGTACCGATGGCACGCTGGCTGGCGGAGCTGGCGCCGGTGGCAACATACATCGGCACCACACCCAAAATGAAGGCAAACGAAGTCATCAAAATCGGACGGAAACGCAGGTGCGCCGCCTCAATCGCAGCCTCGAGCGCGCTCTTGCCTTGGGCTTGGAGGTCTTTGGCAAACTCAATAATCAGAATCGCGTTTTTCGCACTCAAGCCCATCACCGTAATCATACCGATGGTGAAGTAGATGTCGCGCGAGTTGCCGTGCAGCAGCGCGCCCGCATCCACACCCAAAATACCCAGAGGCACCACCAGAATCACCGCCAGCGGAACCGACCAGCTTTCATACAGGGCGGCCAGTACCAAGAACACGGATATGGCGGCAAAAGCGTAAATCATGTTGGTTTGCGACGAACCTTTGGCCTCTTCACGCGACTGTCCGTCCCATTCCAAACTGTAACCGCCGCCGAGTTCGTCCACCAGACGCTGCACTTCCGCCATGGCTTCGCCGGTCGATTTGCCCGCAGCCGGTGCGCCGGTAATCGGCATGGCAGGATAGCCGTTGAAACGCTGGCTCTGTTCGACACCCGTCTGCCAAGATACGCTGGCCACGGTAGAAAGCGGAACGGCCACGCCCGAGCTGTTCGGCACGGTCAGTTTCAACACATCTTCCGGCTGCATGCGCGCATTGGCGGCAGACTGCACAATCACACGTTGCAGACGGCCTTCATTCGGAAAGTCGTTGACATAAGACGAACCCAAAGCCGTACCCAATACGCTGTTGATGCTGTCGAAGCTGATGCCTTGTGCAGCAGCGGCTTCGCGGTCGATGCTGATTTTCAGCTGCGGCGCATCTTCCAAACCGCTGGAGCGGACATTCGAGCCGTCGAACATGGCGGCGTTTTGGCGCATTTTGCCGATTAATTCGTTGCGTTTGGCCAATAATGCCTCGTGGCCGTTGTTGTTGCGGTCTTGCAGGTAGAACGAGAAGCCGGAAGCATTACCCAGTTCCATAATCGGCGGCGGGTTGATGGCGATGGCAAAACCGTCTTTTACCGTACCCATCAGCGCACCGGTCATCTTACCGGCTACCGATTCGGCATCGCTGCCCGGTGCTTTGCGCTCCGACCAGTCTTTCAAAATCGCAAAGCCCATCGCCATATTCTGCCCCGAGCCGGAAAAGCTGAAGCCGGAAATGGTCAGAATATCTTTTACTTCGGGCATGGACATCGCGATGTTGGTCAGCCCCGCCAAGGTCGTTTCAGTACGCTCTTTGGACGCACCCGCCGGCAGCTGCACCGACACCATCACGAAGCCTTGGTCTTCATTCGGCAGGAACGAAGTCGGCAAACGGCTCATCACAAAAAACGCCACCGCGCCCAAAGCCGCATAAATCACAAACATCCGACCGACTTTGCGCAAACCGCGCGCGACGATGCCCTCGTATTTTTTCGCACCTTTGTTAAAGTTGCGGTTAAACCAGCCGAAGAAGCCTTTTTTCTCATGATGGCCTTTCGGAATCGGTTTAAGCAGGGTGGCGCACAATGCCGGTGTCAGCGACAATGCCAAGAATGCGGAGAAGGCAATCGCCAAAGCCATGGTCAGGGCAAACTGGCGGTAAATATTACCGCTGGCACCGCTGAGCATGGAAAGCGGCACGAATACCGAAATCAACACGGCGGTAATACCGATTACCGCGCCGGAAATCTGACTCATCGCTTTTTTGGTGGCCTGTCTCGGCGGCAGGCCTTCTTCGGCCATAATCCGCTCGACGTTTTCCACCACCACAATCGCATCATCAACCACGATACCGATGACCAACACCATCGCAAACATGGTCATCACGTTAATCGACATGCCCAAATAGGAAATGGCGGCGAAACCGCCCAAAATCGAAATCGGCACCACAATGGTCGGAATCAGGGTATAGCGGATGTTTTGCAGGAAAACAAACATCACGATAAACACCAATACCACCGCTTCCAAAAGGGTGTGCACCACTTTTTCAATCGACAGGGAAACGAAAGTCGAACTGTCGTAAGGCGTGCTCCAAGTCACGCCCTCGGGCAGGTATTTCTCCATCACCGCCATGCGTTTTTTAATTTCCGAGGCGGCGGCCATGGCATTACCGGTGGCGGAGAGCGATACGCCCATGCCGACGGTCGGCTTGCCGTTCAGGCGCGTACCCGAGCCGTAGCTTTCGCTGCCGAGGGCAATATCGGCCACGTCTTTCAGATACACATTCGCACCGGAAGTCGTGGAGCGGACGATAATCTTGCCGAACTCTTCAGCCGTCTTCAACTGGCCCTGCGCGGTAACGGTGGCTGTAATGGTTTGGCCTTCAACGGCAGGCAGTGCGCCGATGGCACCAGCGGAAATCTGCGCGTTTTGAGCCCGGATGGCACTGGTGACATCGGCAAACGACAGATTGAAGTTTTCCAGCTTCTTGGGATCGACCCACACGCGCATGGCGCGTTGCGAGCCGAACAGGTTCACATTACCCACACCCTCCACTTGCTGAAGCTGCGGAATAATATTGCGCTGGGCATAGTCGGCCATTTCCTCGGTGGATTTGGTGTCGGACGACAGCATCACCACCATCAGGAAATTATCGCGCGCTTTCGATACAATCACGCCGTTTTGCTGCACGGTGGAAGGCAGCAAGGCGGTGACTTCGGAAAGTTTGTTTTGCACGTTTACCTGAGCCAAATCCTCATTGGTATCGGGCGTAAAGGTCAGCGTTACCGTACCTGCACCGCTTGAGGTAGCGGAAGTGGTCATGTAATCCAAACCGGGCACGCCGTACATATTGCGCTCGATAACCGACAACACACTGTCTTCCATCACCTGCGCGGAAGCACCCGGATAAGTCGCCGTCAGCACGATGGTGGGCGCAGCCACGGAAGGATATTGGGAAACCGGCAGCTTTTGGATGCCGATCACACCAGCAATCATGATGAAGATTGCGATTACCCATGCGAAGATGGGGCGGTTGATAAAAAACTGAGACATTGGACTTATCCCTCTTATTGCGCTTTGGCGGAAGCGGCGGCGGCTTCAGGCTCGGAGGCCGTCTGCATACCGGAAGCAGCTTCTTCAGACAGCATCTGCTGCGCTTGTACGGCTTTTTCAGACGGCGGCGTCCACTCTTTCGGCGTTACTTTTTTCGCCTGCATCATACCGGCAATCATGGTTCCGTCCACAATCACTTTGTCACCGTCCTGCAGGCCGTCTGTAATAATCCAGTTGCTGCCCTGTTGCTGTGCAACCGTTACCACGCGCGGCTCCATCGCGCCTTGGGCATTCACAATCAGCACGGTATCTTTCTCCCCGCGCGTCACCGCCTGTTGCGGCACCACATACGCATTGGCAACGTCTGCCTGATTCATCAAAACGCGCACATACAAACCGGGCAGCAAGACATTGTCGTCATTCGGAACAGCCGCACGCAGCGTTACCTGCCCGGTATTTTCGTTTACAGTCGGATCGGCAAACAGCAGACGGCCTTTCTGACCGTAGGTTTGTCCGTTTTCAAACTTAATATCAACCTCAACACCGCCGTTGACCGTTTGCAGCTTGCCGTCTGCAATATCCTGACGCAGCTTCATAATATCGGTTGCCGACTGGGTTACATTGACATACATCGGATTGGTTTGCTGGATAGTGGCCAATACTTGGGTATCACCCGCGTTTACCAGCGTACCCTCAGAAACATTAGACTGCCCGATAAAACCGGAAATCGGCGCAGTGATACGGCTGCGGCGCAAGCTGATACCGGCAGACTTGATGGCGGCTTTTGCCGCTTTCACGCCCGCTTCGGCGGAACGCTTGGCCGTAACAGCCGCATCATATTCCTGACGGCTGATGGCATCTGCCTCAACCAGCGGACGGTAACGCGACAAATCCGCATTGGCCTTAGCCAAGGCTGCCTCCGCAGAAGCCAAGTCCGCACGCGCACTCTCCAACGAAGCCTCGTAAGTCGAACTGTCAATCTGGTACAGCGGCTGGCCGGCGCGGACATAACTACCCTCTTGGAACAAACGTTTCTCAATGATACCGCCTACTTGGGCGCGTACTTCCGCCTTACGGACAGATTCCAACCTGCCCGACAATTCGGTGGTCAGTGAAACGGTTTGCGGATATACGGTAACAACACCGACTTCGGGGATATGCTCCTGCTGGGCGGCCGCACGCTGTTGTTGGGCGGCATCTTCACCCTTGCCGCAGGCAGACAAGGCCAGTGCGGTTGCAGCGGCAACAGCGGCAACGCGCAACACTTTAGCGGAATGAAAAGTCATGACGATTCCTGTATTCACGGTTAAATTAAATAGGGCTTCCCCATCAGGGGCTGTAAGTTTGTTACACACAATATCCATGCAAACGTACCCGCATTCCCGCTGTTTTTTCGGAAATACAGGTACAAATCTAGAACAAATCCAGACAAACGGGCAATATTGTGCAAATTTCAGACGATATTATACATACACCGTTGCATGGATTAAAGTAATTTTTTATAATTACCACTGTAATTTTTTATAATCATCACCGTATCTTTACATTTCTCCCACCTTGAAACCCAGCGGAACACGCCATGAGAAAAACCAAAATCGAGGCCCTGAAAACCAAAGAACACCTGATGCTTGCCGCATTGGAAGTGTTTTACCAAAAAGGTGTGGCACGCGCCTCGCTCAATGAAATCGCCCAAACCGCCGGCGTTACCCGCGGTGCACTGTACTGGCATTTCAAAAATAAAGAAGATTTGTTCGACAGCCTGTTCCAGCGCGTCTGCAACGATATAGAAGAGTATCTTGAAAAAGATTTGGAATGCAGCGACGGCGACCACCTCTCCACCCTCCGCCTGACGCTGCTGAAGTTTTTTGAACGGGTTGAAAACAACACCGTACACAAAAAGTTTTACACCGTATTATTTACCAAATGCGAATACACCGCACAAAACGAAGCCATTGTCGCGCTGATGGAAAAATACCGCCTGATTTGGCACGGAAAGTTCGATGCCATTCTGCAAAACTGTATCAAACAGCAATCGCTACCGGCGAAGCTCGATACCGAAACCACCATCATCTACCTGAAATCCGTGGTAGACGGTTTGCTCGTACAATGGCTGACTTCCCCCGTATCGTTTGAGCTGAACCAAGTTGCCCCGCGCATTGTTGACATCTCGATGGATACGGTCAAACAGCATGCTTTACTGCAAACAGCCGTCTGAAAGCAGCACAATGTTGTGAAATATAGTCGAATAAAATAAGAATGAGACAAGGCAGCGAAGCCGCAGACAGTACACATAGTACGGCAAGGCAAAGCAACGCTGTATCATTCTTATTTTAAATGACTATACAAATCCATGCTTTAAATCTATATTTATTGAAATAACACAACCAAACGCGCATACGAAAGGCCGTCTGCAAAATCCATTTTGCAGACGGCCTTTTTACCAATATTCAATCAAAAACGATTAACGCGGCAGCTCTCCACTATTGATTTTCTGTTTGAAATCGCGCGTTTCGCTGACAATCACTTTAGCCAACAGCAACAGAGCAATCAAGTTCGGCAAAGCCATCAAACCATTGAACGTATCGGAAGCCAGCCATACCAAGTCCAAGCTCAATACCGTACCCAGCATAACCGAACCGACATACACGACACGGTACACATTGGCAAAACCTTCGCCGAATACATAAGTTGCACATTTTTCGCCGTAGTAACACCAGCCCAAAATGGTTGAGTATGCAAAGAAAATCAAACCGATGGTTACAACCAGACCGCCCGGACCCGGCAACAGCTTATCGAAAGTCGTGGTTGTCAGAGCAGCACCACTGATTTCCGGCTTGATAAACTCACCGCCGGCACCCATCAGACCCATTACCAAGACGATACCGGTAATCGAACATACAATGATGGTATCCAAGAATGTACCGGTCATCGATACCAAAGCCTGACGCACAGGGTGGTCTGTTTTGGCCGCAGCCGCAGCAATCGGCGCAGAACCCATACCCGCTTCGTTGGAGAATACACCGCGTGCCACGCCGTAGCGGATAACCGCGCCCAACGCACCACCGGCAGCAGCCTGTCCGGTAAAGGCATCAGAGAAAATCAAGCTGACGGCAGGACCAACCAAGTCCAAGTTGAACAGGATAATGACCAAACCGCCCAATACATACAATACCGCCATCACCGGAACGATCAGCGAAGCAGCTTTGGCAATACCGCGGATACCGCCCAACACGACAATTGCCGTCAATACCGTCAGCACCACACCGGTATAGCTCGGATTGATACCGAAGCTGGTTTCTACCGCCTGGGCTACGGAGTTGGACTGAACCGAACTGCCGATACCGAATGAAGCAAATGTACCGAACAGGGCGAATGCGAAAGCCATCCATTTCCAGTTTTTACCCAAACCGTTTTGAATGTAGTACATCGGGCCGCCGGACATTTCGCCTTTTTTATTGACTTCACGGTATTTTACCGCCAATACGCCTTCGCCGTATTTGGTTGCCATACCGAAAATTGCGGTAATCCACATCCAAAACACTGCACCCGGTCCGCCCACGACAACCGCCGTGGCCACACCCGCAATATTACCCGTACCGATGGTGGCCGACAGCGCAGTCATCAACGCGCCGAAGTGGGAAATATCGCCTTCATGGTTATTGCCTTTTTCTTTTCGGCTGCTCGGGCAAAACGCCTGTTTGAGCGCGTAACCCAGCATACTGAATTGCAAGCCTTTGAGTAAAACGGTCAGCACAACGCCGGTACCGACCAGCAGCACCAGCATCACCGGCCCCCATACCCAGCCGCTCACAACTTCGAAAAACGATTTTAAGGCTTCCATGACTCCTCCTTAAGATTTGTTTTTTTGATGGCTGCATTTCAGCATAAAGCGTTAAAAAATGCAATGCAACAATCAACGCAAGCAGGAAAAGAATGCCCGTTTTTCATAAAATTTAAAATAAATATATGAATATAAATAATAAAAAATTTTTAAAAATAATTAACTTTTCTCAGCAAAAAACACCAAAAACCTTAAATTGCAAACAATATTACACTCACATCATCAAAAGGCCGTCTGCAAGAAATTATCTTTCAGACGGCCTTTTGATAGCGGGCTGAATTGCGTTCGATTAAAATCACCCTACAACAGAACACAATCGGCGTGCCTTAAAGCAATCAACGCGGGCAGCGCACCAACATACAAACGCCGTATCGCGCTTATGGCAAACAACAATAAAATAAAATCTATACAGCCCAATGCACAAAATTCAATACCAGCAGACTCATCAGGGCAGCAATCAAATCGTCCAACATGATACCGAAGCCGCCGTGTACCCGTGCATCAAACCATTTAATCGGCCACGGCTTGAGCGCGTCAAATAAGCGGAAAACCACAAATGCCGCCAGCCACCATTGCCATGCAAACGGCACAAACGCCAACACCAGCAACATGGCGACGATTTCGTCCCAAACGATACCGCCGTAATCCTGTATCCCCAGCTCATTCTCGGCATGGTTACAAATCCGAATGCCCCATACGAACAAAACACCGCACAACAATGCCAACCACCAGCCCGTGATGCCGAGCATATTCAATACATACGCCATCGGCAGTGCCGGCAGCGTACCGAACGTACCCGGCGCTTTCGGTGCCAATCCGCTGCCGAAACCAAATGCCAGAAAACACAACGGACGCTGCCGGAGCCATGCAAAATCAGGTTTAAATTCAGCCAAAATGATCAAATCCCAAAGCAGTCAGTTTGATTTCCTTACCGTCCGAACCGATAATTTGCAGACGGCCTGTATCATTGATTGTACCAATACGCGTAACCGCCGTGCCGCTGCACTCTGCCGCCGCAGCTACCGCTTCGCGCGCTCCGACAGGCGCAGTAAACACCAATTCGTAATCATCGCCGCCTGCCAGCGTATAGGCAAGCCATTGTTCTTCGGTTAAAACGGTTTTCAACTCGGGCAGCGACGGCAATTCATCTGCCCATAATTCCGCACCGACATCCGAAGCCTTCAAAATATGGCCGATGTCCTGCGCCAAGCCGTCCGAAATATCCTGAGCGGCATGTGCAAACGGCAATACCGCCTGCCCCAATGCCACACGCGGCTCCGGCCGCAACAGCTCGGCTTCGCATTGCTGATAAAGAGCTGTCGGCAAGGTGCAGTTTTGCAGACGGCAATTCAATGCCGCGGCCGCCAAGCCTATGCGCCCCGAGACCCAAATATCGTCTCCCGCCTGCGCTGCATCGCGCCGCAATGCTTTTCCTTGCGGCAACTCGCCGATGATGGTTACATTAAACACCAAATCGCCTTTAGTGGTGTCTCCGCCAATCAAGGTTACGCCGAACCGGTCGGCCAATGCAAACAAACTGCCGCAAAAACGGTTGAGCCAATCTTCCGACAATTCGGGCAAACCCGCGCTCAACAATGCCCAACGCGGCTTTGCGCCCATCGCCGCCATATCGGAAATATTGACCGCCAATACTTTCCACGCCAAGTCTTCAGGCGAAACATCAGCAAAAAAATGCCTGTTTTTCAAAAGCATATCACTACTAAAACACAAGTCGAATCCTAAAGCGGGGCGGATAACCGCCGCATCATCGCCGATACCGAGTATCAGGTTATCGTCCGGCTGCTGCCGTTGCAGATAGCGGCGAATAAAATCAAATTCGTTCACAAGTCGGCTCTCTCAAATAAACCCGTGCGGCAAGGCTTGCCGATACTGCTGCAATGCCGTCTGCAAATAGGATAGTACGGCCATATTTGCAGACGGCATTGCGGCTCTTTCGCTACTCTTCCGGCAGCTTGCTGATTTTCACACGCTCGATACGCTGGCCTTGTTTTTCGACCACTTCAAAACGCCACCCGTGGTAATCGGCAAAATCACCGACATCAGGAATGCTTTGCAGCTCTTCCATAATCAAACCCGCTACGGTATGGAAGTCCGCATCTTCTTCTTGGGCCGGCAAATTCAACTGCGGAACAAGTTCGACATATTCCAGCGCACCGTCTACTGTCAGGCTGTTATCAGCGTTTTCCTGCACCACAGGCTCTTCTTCACGCTCAAATTCTTCAGGGAACTCGCCGGCAATGGTTTCAAACAAATCTTTCATGGTCACCATGCCCAGCACCGCACCAAACTCATCGACCACCAGCGCGTAATCAGCGCTGCTTTGGCGGAATAATTCGATGGCATTCAATGCGGTGGTACTGTCCGGCAACACCAAAGGCTGACGCAAGGCCGTCTGAATATTCATCTCGCCGCCGCCCAGAAGCTGCACCAGCAAATCTTTTTTATTAACGTAGCCCAACGGCTCGTCCACCCCTGCTTTACCCACCACCAACAAGCGGCTGTACGGTGTATTTTGCAGTTGCGCGTGTTGCTCTTCCCGACTTTGGGAAATGTCCAAACGCTCAATATCACGGCGCGGAATCATTACCCCCATAATCGGACGTTCCGCCAAAGTCAGAACGCTGCGAATCATGGACTTTTCATTTTCTTCAAAATGAGCGTCATCTTCCGCCTTATCTCCCGCTTTAGCCAACACGCTTTCGCGTATGCCCATCATGCCGAGAACGTTTTCTGCGGTACGTTTGCGCCACGAACTGCTGATGTAGTCGTTTTTACGGCTGTTTTTCTGCGATACTTGGTTAAACACCTCAATCAGAATCGAGAAACCGATGGCCGCATACAGATACCCTTTCGGGATATGGAAGTGGAACGCCTCGGCAATCAGACTGAAGCCGATCATCAAAAGGAAGCCCAAGCAGAGCATGACGACGGTCGGATGTTTATCGACAAACTCGGTCAACGGCTTACTCGCGGTAATCATCACCGCCATCGCCACCGCTACCGCCGCCATCGCCACTACAATATGATCCACCATCGCCACGGCAGTAATCACCGAATCAATGGAAAATACCGCATCCAAAATCAGAATCTGCATGACCACGCCCCAAAACGGCGCGTGTTTTTTCTGGTTGTCGGCAACGGCAAACTGGTTATGCCCCTCCAAACGCTCGTGCAGCTCGGTGGTTGCTTTATACAGCAGGAAGATACCGCCGGCGAACATGATTAAGTCTTTACCGGAAACGCTCATGCTGCCCAGTTGGAACAGCGGTTGGGTCAGCGTCATGATGTGCGCCATAAAGCCCAACATGATGATGCGGATAATTACTGCCAGCCCCAAGCCGACAATCCGCGCCTTATCGCGCAAAGACGGCTTGACCTTGTTTGCCAGAATCGCCACAAAAACCAAATTATCGATACCCAAAACCACTTCGAGTATCAGAAGCGTTGCAAAGCCTATCCAAGTATGCGGATCGGCCAACCAACTGAAATCCATGTTTTCTTTCCTATAAACGTAACAAAGCAGCCAGACGGTTGCAATACTGTCGGGCTGCCGGCATTTCAGACACAGGTGCAGGGCGGCGTATCAAACTACTCTGCTCTTCGTCTTTCATAATTCAGTTTATCTGCCTATAAAATAATCCGCCTAGTGTAGCAGTTTCGCCGATATATGGCAAAGGCCGTCTGCAAAACAGCAAACAGCCGCCCCACCCTGCTTCCATAGTCGGACTGAAATCTCCATGCAAACAACATAAAAATCATACACAACGGCGGCATATACATTATGCCCAAATCAACCGCCCCAGCACGCCCGACTCCCTGTCAAACCCGTCAAAGCCGTCTGCAAATCTATGAGTACCACACCCCCATCTTTACAGACGGCCTTTCTTACCTCCAACCCGAACATAGTCGGATAAAACAAAATAAGACAAGACCACGAAACCGCAAGCTGTGCAGACGGTATAGATAGACGGGCTTATTGCTTCGGCAGCTTACGCACTCTTTAAGCAAGACATATAGTCGAATAAAATAAGAATGAGACAAGGCAGCGAAGCCGCAGACAGTACACATAGTACGGCAAGGCAAAGCAACGCTGTATCATTCTTATTTTAAATGACTATAATAACGCGGTATCATACCGTATCAAATAACGGCATATGCCGCGCCTTATTCCACATATTTGCAGACGGCATTTCTTATTTTTCGCCGATACCGATACCTACTTTAGACAAACAAAAAAGCAGCTTGTTCAAACAAGCTGCTTTCTAAAATCTGGTATCATCTTTTTACATCAAGACGGTATGAATTGGTGCCCGGAGCCGGAATCGAACCGGCACGGGGTGTTTAGCCCCGACGGATTTTAAGTCCGTTGTGTCTACCTATTTCACCATCCGGGCTGTTGCTTTACCGCATGGTAAAACAATCAAACTGGAGGCGGGGGCGCGGATTTTAACCGGCCTACATAAAGGTTGCACCCCTTATGGCATAAACACTCTGCCACCCCGCCAAGGGAGAAGTGGAGGCGAGAGTCGGAATCGAACCGGCGTAGACGGATTTGCAATCCGCTGCATAACCACTTTGCTATCTCGCCAAACTTAAGAGCCGCTTCATCGCTCAAGCAGGCTGCTATTTGGAGCGGGAAACGAGTCTCGAACTCGCGACCTCAACCTTGGCAAGGTTGCGCTCTACCAACTGAGCTATTCCCGCAAATTCAAATGTTTTATGGAATGGAGCGGGAAACGAGTCTCGAACTCGCGACCTCAACCTTGGCAAGGTTGCGCTCTACCAACTGAGCTATTCCCGCATTTGAGAAAACATCTGAACAATAAACTGGAGCGGGAAACGAGTCTCGAACTCGCGACCTCAACCTTGGCAAGGTTGCGCTCTACCAACTGAGCTATTCCCGCAGGAGTGATTAAATTTAAGTGGAGCGGGAAACGAGTCTCGAACTCGCGACCTCAACCTTGGCAAGGTTGCGCTCTACCAACTGAGCTATTCCCGCCCAAATCTAATCTTAATTTTCTTACCGCTGGCAAGAAAGACGCTATTATTATGGATTTGACCGATTGCGTCAAGCGTTTTATCTGAATTTTTGCAAACTGCTTAATTATTCTAATTAAATTCTTTCCACGCCATTTTGAGATAATAAAACATCGACCAAATAGTCAGCACCGATGCAACAAACATCAACACATTGCCGATGGTAATCAAATTTAAGCCGTGAAAGTCTTCCAAACCGATAAGCAGCAGCAAAATCGCTACCATTTGCGCGGCGGTTTTCAGTTTGCCGATGGTAGCTACCGCCACGCTGCTGCGCCTGCCCATTTGCGCCATCCATTCGCGCAATGCAGAAATGGTAATTTCCCTGCCGATAATAATCATGGCAAAAATCACATAAGTGCGGTTCAAGCTGACCAGCAGCAGCAATGCCACCGCCACCATCAGCTTATCGGCAACGGGGTCTAAAAACGCTCCGAAATCAGAAGTTTGCTTCCACAGTCGCGCCAAAAACCCGTCAAACCAATCGGTTACGGCGGCTGTGGCAAAAATGGCGGCAGCAATCCAGTTTACCGTCTGTATGCTTACCCACTCGCCGGGCAGGTAAAACAATACGGTAAAAACCGGTATCAGCAAAACGCGCAGCCATGTCAGCAATATGGGAATATTCCACGGCATTTCTTTACCTTCCGTATTCGGGATACGGCGGCCTCAACGCCGCCTCATTCTTCACTCTGTATCAGGCAATGCCTGCCCACCCGGTTTTAAAGGGAAAATCCGCTTCGGATTCAAACAAGGCACAAACCGCGCACAGCAAGTACAAACCATGCGGCAAGCAGCGACAACGCCGTATCCGGCCAAATTGAAACGGCCGTATCCACAGGGTGTCATTTTACCGGCATTATATCCAACAAGTCTTCATGTGGATAGCTGCCCGAACCTTAAGCTCTGCCGGCGGAACATCTCTATATGGATTAGTGGTTCTCTGTTGTACGTTTTATCGCCGCAGCAAACAACTGCTCCAGCTCCACAATCATGTATCGGCACAAATGCCCCGAAAAATACCGCTTGGATATTGCAGAACTACAACTTTTCACACCCAACGCCGTCTGCAAATTCGCGCAACCGCTTTCTCGCCGCCGCTTCGTCCGTACAGCGGTAAATATTGCCGACAGCATCCGCCCATAACGAAAGTTGGCCGCTGCTCTCTGCCCGAGGCAACACCAGCAGATAGTAGCGGCGGATTCCGCCATCGGCTTCCCATACCGTTTCATAACGGTAGTGTCTATCAACCTGCGAAGCACTCTGCCGGGCTTCCGTGATATTTTGCAGACGGCTTTCCCATTCGCTGTCTGACTGTGCAGGCTGCTTCAACCTTACTGTTTTAAATGCCTGATTGATTGCGGTTAAATCGACCGCCGCCTGCGCCAGCCGCCCGCGTTCGACATATTGCCGGTAGGCCGGCAGGGCAAACATACCCAGCAAGCCGACCAACACCAGCACCAACAGTATCTCTAACAGCGTAAAGCCCTTATCCTTCCGCGTATCCGACAAAATTCTGTCTCCTTCTGACATAGCCCTGCGCCCAAGCTACCGTATTGGCTGTCTTACCTTTGGCTCTGGCCGTTACACGGTACACTTCGATACCGGTTTCCGCATCAAACTTGATAAATTCGATAATGTAACGCGAATCACGGTTCTGGTTCAAACCGCCTACATCGTATCGCTTTCCGTTACGCTCCACACACAATACATTGCCGCACATTCTCTCCCAAGCGGCAACCGTGGGCGAACCGGATATACTGATTCTGAGATTGTCCGGCGGGCTGACCGAACCGACTGCGGTACACATTCCCCCAGCACACTCGCTGCTGAAGCGGATATTTTCCCTGCCCAATGCGTACACCTCGCGCTCTCCGGCACGCAATGCCGCCTGCGCCAACGATTGCGCGAATTTCCTGTCCGTATCGTTTGCACTGATACGCTGTTCGGTATTGTACGATTGGGTAGCGGCCACCACAAACAACGCCACCACCATCATCACCATCAATACGATAAACAGCACAAATCCCTGCTGTTTCCGCATTTTCAACGTACCTGCTTGGCGCATGAACTGCCTCCTCCGACCGCCGCTTCGATAACGGGCGCCACAACGGCATTATCCGCCTCTCCCACCTTACCGCCGTTTAAACGGATATGGATAAGCGCAGGCGTTTCACCCGCACGGACGGTATGCGTATGCTCGAACAATTCTGCATGGCCATCTGAACGGCACTCCGCAGCATACAGATATGATACATTCCACGATGAGATGTTTTTCACCAATAATTGCGGACTGCCCCAACGCCCGTCCAGCCCCAAAACAAAGCGGTACAATCCTTCCTGACCGTCCGCGCTCCCTACAGCATACGCGGCAGGCGTATAACGCATCACAGAAACTTCTCCGTCCGAATTTCCGCCGATACCCAATGCCGCACGGATTTCCGCTGCCGTCTGCAAATGCTCGGACGGTCTGAAAATACGGTCGCACGAGCTGTACACAACCGGCGCGCCTGCGGCAATTTCTTCATCTGCCTGATAAATCATTCCGGCCGGTTCGCCGTATAGAAAGACCAACGCACTGCTTGTTGCCGTAAAACCGCCGGTGTTCAACGCCGCTGCCGAAGCCGATGCTTTGACGGCCTGCAAGGAAGTCTGCCCTGCCGTCTGCAAAGATTGAAGCATATCGAGCGCATCATCTCCGCGAACCGCACTGCCTGCCGCACCGCGCATATCGAAACAGCCGAAACTTCCCGCCATATGTGCATCACGCACCAGCATATCCGCCGCACGCCGCAAATCCTGTTGCGCCACAGTGCGTTCCCCGGCAGCTTTATCCAGCGCACGCGTATCGAAATAGCCTGAAGTGGCCGCAATCAGCACAATCATGCCCAGTGCACTGGCCACCAAAAATTCCATCAGGCTGAATCCGCCCGAACGGATATGAATGCGCGTATTTCTGTTGTCCATTATTCCGCCAACCTGACTTGGAAGGTGTAAACCGCACTGTCGCCCGAATGCGTCAAACTGCCCGCCGTTTCCGCATTTTCCGTTTCCAAATCAGCAAGCCATGCGGTTTTGATTACCGTCATCTCCCCCCTGTTGTTGCAGCGGGGGTTGAACCTGCCGTTTACCACGGTCGGCGCATTGCCGGAGCTGTCTTTGCAGACGGCATAATACACCGCTGTTTCCGGCAATACCGCCGCCAAATCGTTTTGGAAACGGCACAACTGCACGGCTGCCAGCTCTGTTGCCGTCATCACGGCCGAATAATCCGCCGCACAAGCCGCCGCCTGCCCTGAACGGTAATAATGGCGGTATGATTTTGCCTGAAGGCCGTCTGCATTTTCCGCCATCAATACCGGATTTGCCGCCATGCCTTCCAAAAGATTTTGCGCCACCAGCGATACCGCGCTCTGCCCTTCCGCTTCGCGCACGCCCGACACCGCCCGCAAGTGCACCGACAGCAATGCCAAGATACCGACTGTCAGCACGAATACCGACACCAGTACCTCAATCAGCGTTACGCCCTGCTGCCCGTTTTGCAGACGGCATACCGTTGCTTTCCCCTTTATGTTCATCATCATACTTATCTGCCGTATTGTATGTTCAGCCGATTTTCCAAATCCGTCCGCTAGCTGTCGGGATAGCGGCAAACGGCGCGCTCATCTGCTTTCGCACACACCTCCGCCCTGCCGCCTGAATCGACAACAACAATGGCGGAACGCGCTGCCGAGGCTTTATCTTCCGCGCCCGCCGCCTCCGACACCACAACACGCAGATAACCGCCGCCAAAGGTAAAGCTGCTTTTGCCGCCATTGCGGCTGCTGTATCCGAATGTGCCGTCAGGATAATATGCCCAGATGACATTATCGGTATCCGAACAGTTGCCGCCGCCATGCGAACAGATTTGATAGCGGTAGCCGGTTTTCTTCTCCGCACCCTGCGTGCCGTCTGTATTCAGGATAACCGTTCTCAGCGACAAGTCTTTACGGTCATCGTCGTAATAAGTGTTCAGGTTGGCATCGGCAAATGCCGTCATACCCTGCTCCCTGTTTTCCGGACGGCATTGACCCTGCTCTCTGCCGTCCACCCTGATTTGCGCGGGGCAGACATATACCGGCAGATTCAACCTTGCCGCTTCGCCGCGCGCATACTGCAGCAGGTTTGCAATCTGCTGTGCACGGTTGCCCGCACGCACGCCCGACACCCAGCCGCCCATGTTCGGCAGCGCAATCACGGCAACAATCGCAGACAATACCAGCACCAGCAGCATTTCTATAAAAGTAAAGCCTTCGGATTTGTGAAACATGGTCGTGCACCATCAGGCGGTTGGCAACAGCAAAAGGAAGTTTTAATCTTCCATCAGCGCGGATTCGGGAACATAGGCAGCATTGTCGAACTTGGTAAACTGCCCCATCCAAGTCAGGAACACTTTACCCGTCGGGCCGTTACGGTGTTTGCCGATGATACATTCCGCCAAGCCTTTAACCGGAGATTCAGGATTGTAATACTCGTCGCGGTACATAAACATAATCAGGTCGGCATCTTGCTCAATTGCGCCCGACTCCCGCAAGTCGGACATCATCGGCCGTTTGTCGGTACGCTGCTCGACGGTACGGCTCAACTGGGATAAAGCAATCACCGGCACCTGCAGCTCTTTCGCCAAAGCCTTGAGCGAACGGGAAATTTCGCCCAACTCAGACGCGCGGTTGTCGCTGCGCCCCGAACCGGCCATCAGTTGCAGATAGTCGATAACAATCAAACCCAGCTTACCGTTGTACTGTCGCGCCAAACGGCGGGCACGGGCGCGCAGTTCCAATGCGGTCAAGCCCGGCGTTTCATCAATATACATGGGCGCATCGGAAAGTTTGACCACCGCTTCGTTCAACCGCCCCCAATGCTCGTCTTCCAAACGTCCCGTTTTCAAAACATGCTGGTCGAGGCGGCCTACCGAGCCGAGCATACGCATCACCAGTTGCGCCCCGCCCATCTCCATCGAAAATACCGCCACCGGCAGCTTGCCTTCTACCGCCACATATTCGGCAATATTAATCGAAAATGCGGTCTTACCCATAGACGGCCGCCCGGCAACAATAATCAAATCGCCCGGCTGCAAACCTGATGTTTTCTTGTCCAAGTCGATAAAGCCTGTGGGAATGCCCGTTACCTCGTCGGGATTGTCGCGCGAATACAGCATATCGATCCGTTCGACCACTTCTTCCAGCAACTCCGACATTTCCAAGAATCCCTGCTTGGATTTTGCCGTACTTTCCGCAATCTGGAATACCTTGTTTTCCGCCTCGTCCAACAACTGCCCCGCGTCCCGCCCCTGAGGATTATAGGCACTGCGGGCAATTTCCGTACCCACTTCGGCAAGCTGGCGCATAATCGAACGCTCGCGCACAATCTCGGCATAACGGCGGATATTCGCCGCCGACGGCGTATTCTGCGCCAACGTAATCAGATAATTGAATCCGCCTGCCGCCTCCAGCTCTTCATTACGCTCCAAGGCTTCCTGCACCGTAATCACATCGGCCGGACGGTGTTCGTTGATCAACTTGGCGATGATACGGAAAATCAACCGGTGCTCGTGGCGGTAGAAATCTTCACTACCAACGACATCGACAATACGGTCAAACGCCGCATTCTCCAGCAGCAGGCCGCCCAAAACCGACTGTTCAGCCTCCATCGAATGCGGCGGCAGCGACAACGCGCTGATTTCCCTGTCTTCAGGCAGCTTCTCCATATAATCGTCCATAACGGATTTCCAAATCAGAACAAATAAGAATGCACTATTATAGCGCAGCGCAAGTTTTATTGGTTTTTTAAACACAGCGCAGGTAAAATAGCAGAAGAGGCCGTCTGCAAAATGAAACAGCAGAATGAACCCTCGCCGACAATACAACACACAAACCATAAGGAGTGCTGAAATGGAACACCAACTGCCGCAACTGCCGTATGCTCTGGACGCTCTGGAGCCGCACCTGTCTAAAGAAACACTGGAATACCACTACGGCAAACACCACCAAACCTACATCACCAACCTGAACAACCAAATCAAAGGCACCGAATTTGAAAACCTGCCTTTGGAAGAAATCGTGAAAAAATCTACCGGCGGCGTATTCAACAACGCAGCCCAAACATGGAACCACACCTTCTACTGGCTGGGTTTCACGCCTAAAGGCCAAGGCAAACCTTCCGGCGATTTGGCTGCTACCATCGATGCCAAATGGGGCAGCTTCGAGGCATTCCAAGAAGCCTTCAACGCTTGTGCCGCCGGCACATTCGGCTCAGGCTGGGCATGGCTGGTGAAAACCCCTGCCGGCGAGCTGGACTTAGTATCTACCTCCAACGCCGCTACCCCGCTGACTACCGAAAACACTCCGCTGCTGACTTGCGACGTATGGGAGCACGCTTACTACATCGACTACCGCAACAGCCGCCCGAACTACCTGAAAGGTTTCTGGGAAATCGTTAACTGGGACGAAGTAGCCAAACGTTTTGCCGCCTAACAATAATCCGGCATAAAACACGATAAAGCCGTCTGCAAAAATACCGGTTGGAAAAACATATTTCCAATCCGATGGATTTTGCAGACGGCTTTTTTCCTATCCTGCTTCGTATCCGCCCCATCGCTTAATTATAGTCGAATAAAATGAGAATGAGACAAGGCAGCGAAGCCGCAGACAGTACAGATAGTACGGCGTTGCGATACCTTGCTTAAAGAAAACCCTTAACCAAATTGTTCAAGCAGCCGATTCGCCAATCCGTATTATCCGTAGCTGTCTGTGGATTGACCGCCTCGTCTTATTCCGAGTAATCCAACGCTGCAAACCGAAATTCAAACATATAGTCATTTAAAATAAGAATGATACAGCGTTGCTTTGCCTTGCCGTACTATGTGTACTGTCTGCGGCTTCGCTGCCTTGTCTCATTCTCATTTTATTCGACTATAAAAAGGCCGTCTGCAATTTCCATACTTCAGACGGCCTTTTATCCTATCGCTATTTCTGCCAATAGGTTTTGACGTTCACAAATTCATACAAGCCAAACTCGGAAAGCTCCCGCCCATAGCCTGAAGCTTTCACTCCACCGAAAGGAAGGCGCAAATCGCTGCTGGTATGACGGTTGATAAATACCGAACCGGCCTGAATCTTTTCGGCATATTGCCAAGCTCTTTCCGTATCGGCGGTATAAATACACGCACCCAAACCGAAAGGCGAATCATTGGCCAGCGTAATCGCGTGCATTTCATCACGCGCCCGCAGCAAAATGGCAACCGGCCCGAATACTTCTTCATGATAAACGCGGCAGTCCGGATTTACCCGATCCAATACCGTTGCCGGATAAAACCAACCGCTGCCTTCCGGAATTTCCCCGCCCGTCAAACATTGTGCACCATGAGCAACCGCATCCGCCACTTGGCCGTGGACTTTCTCGCGCAAATCCGAACGGTGCAGCGGTGCCAAAGTGGTATCGGGGTGCTTGGGATTGCCGGTTTTCAGCTTGGCGCACTCTGCCAAAAACAAAGGAATAAATTGATCGGCAACTGCTTCGGCAACGATAATGCGCTTGGCCGCATTGCAAGACTGGCCCGCATCGCGGAAACGGGAATAACAGGCATCTTTGGCCGCCTGCGCCAAATCGGCATCGGGCATCACAATAAACGCATTGCTGCCGCCAAGCTCCAAAACGGTTTTTTTCAAATGGCTGCCCGCATGTGCCGCCAACAGTCTGCCGGTTTCGGTCGAGCCGGTAAATGCCATGGCATCGGTATGCTCGATGGCTTTGAGCGTATCTTCATGATTCAGCCACGCCGGAATCAAAGGCAAATCAGCACCGGCCACTTCAAACAGCGCGGCGGTCACACGGGCCACGCTCGGCGCAGGTTTGACCACGCAGGCATTCCCCGCGCAAACGGCGGGTACGGCAAAACGCAACACCTGCCACACCGGATAATTCCACGGCATTACCGCCAATACCGTACCCAAAGGCTCAAAGCGTACTTGGCTCAAGCTGGCTTGGGTGGCAATGGTTTTATGTGCCAAAAGTTCGGGCGCAAGACGGACGTAATAGCGAATCAGCTCGACTGATTTATTCAGTTCGGCGCGGCATTCGTGCAGACACCGGCCGACTTCCTCACACACCATTTCCGCCAAACGTTCTTGGTTTGCCGCCAAGCGGTCGGCAAATTGGGCCAGCCGCGCGGTACGTTCGGTAACGCCCAAAGCGGCAAACTGCCGCTGCCGCTCCCTCAACTCTGCCAACTCTCCTGCAAACTGCAGCCAAGTCTGCGCTTCGCGGCGGTACAGTTCGCGCCCATCAGCGGCATTGAGGCTTTGAAACATTGTGGCTCCTTTAGTGGTCGTGCGTGAATTGAAATATCCGGCAGGCCGTCTGAAAACATTTGCAGATATTTTTGTTTTTATGCAACAAGAACAGCCGTTTCCATCGACGATACTGCGAAAATTTACTTTTATGCCGTCTGCAAAATACGGTTTTTGCAGACGGCATGTTTAGGTTTGGAAGATTTAATTGGCCAATTGCGGAAAAATCGTTTTCAAACCGGCAACGATAATCTCCACCGATACCGCCGCCAGCATCATGCCCATTACCCTGTTGAGAATAGTCAGGCCGGTATCGCCCAGCCATTTGCTGATTTTGGCAGACGCCATCAGTGTCATACAGCAAGCCGTGCTGATAATTAATCCGGCCGCGATAATGGAAATAATGTCCCAATAGTGCTTGGCGGCAGAAGCATAAATGATAACGGTAGAAATACCGCCGGGGCCAATCATCATCGGAATGGCAATCGGCACAACTGCAACAGCCATGCCGTTGTTTTTCGGCGCGGTTACGGTAATGGCGTTTTCCTCGCTGGTACCCAAATCAGGCTTTGCAGGATTGTCGTTGCCGCTCATCATCGAAATCGCAATCAGCAAAACCAAAATACCGCCGCCCACTTGGAACGATCCGACACTGATGCCTAACAACTTCAACAAAAAACCACCCGATACTGCAAATACGGAAATCACGACAAATACCGTCAATGCAGCTGCCTGCGCTACCCTGCGGCGTTCGCGCGAACTGTAATTACGCGTCAAATCAAGATAAATCGCCAGCGCACTGAACGGGTTAATCAGCACCATAAATGCCAATATCAATTTGGTAATTTCAACACCAAGCTCCATTTATCCGTTTCCTTTGTTGAACTTCCGCTCATTGGCAATCCCCATCAGCAGTGCCAGCACCATCATTATCGAAATCGTCGCCGTGCCGCCGTAACTGACCAACGGCAACGGCACGCCTACAACCGGTAAAATACCGCTGACCATACCCATATTGACGAAAGCATAACAGAAAAACGTCATGGTCAGCGAGGCGGCCAAAGCGCGGCTGTACAAACTTTGCGCGCGGGCGGCAATATACAGCCCCCGTCCGAGAATAACCAAGTATACCGACAACAGCAGAATATTGCCGATCAAACCAAACTCTTCACCATAAACCGCAAAAATAAAATCGGTTGTCGCTTCAGGAATATAATCCAGATGAGTTTGCGTACCGTTGAGCCAGCCTTTGCCCCACACGCCTCCCGAGCCGATGGCAATCATGGATTGAATGATGTGGTAGCCGCTGCCCAAAGGGTCTTTGGTCGGATCGAGCAGCGTCAGCACCCGCGTTTTCTGGTAATCGTGCAACCCGTAATTCCATAATAACGGCAAGGCGGCAACAAACGCGGCAGCCGCAGCAAAAATCACTTTCCAAGACAGCCCGGCGAAAAAAATAACAAACAGCCCGGAAGCCGTAATCAATATCGCCGTTCCCAAATCTGGCTGTTTCAAAATCAGCGCAACCGGCACGGCAACCAACAGTATGGCGGCCAAATAGTGATGGCGGCGCAACCTGCCTTCATAACGCTGGAAATACCAAGCAACCGTCATCGGCAGGCCGATTTTCATGATTTCCGAAGGCTGGATTCGGATACCCAAATCTATCCAGCGCGTCGAACCGTTTACCGTTACCCCCGCTACTTCTACACCGACCAGCAGCAACACCCCAACCAAATAAACAGGCAAGGCAAATTTTGCTATCTGATGCGGCGGAACGGCGGCCACAATCCACAATATCACAAAACCCAATACCGTATGCAGCGTTTTGTTTTCCAACTGCCCAAATTCCTGCCCATCCGCCGAGTACAGCAGAAACAGGCTCATGATATAAACCGCCAGCATGGAGAAAAACAGCCATGAATCAAACGGCTGGCGCAAGTGGCGGATAACGGCAGCCCATGCAGGATTACCGGCAGCACCTTGCTTATCGGAATACTCACTCATACCGGCCTCCCGTGGAATCCACCTGTTCTTCCTTATCCTGCAAACCTCCTACACCGTAGGCCGCCTGAAAAGCAGACGGCCTTTGCCTATGTTCCGGCAACTTGTCAGAGATATTGTTACCCTCAACCCAAGCAGGAAGATTATTCTGCTTCATATCCAGCAAATAAAAGTCAGTCAGACTGCGCGCCAACGGTGCGGCATTCGCACCCCAGCCGCCGTTTTCCAAAATCACGGCAAGGGCGATTTCCGGCTTCTTCACCGGAGCAAATGAAATAAACCATGCATGGTCGCGATGCTGCTCGCGCAAGGCCGCCGCATTGTAGGTTTTACCCTGCTTAATCTGCACCACTTGCGCCGTACCGGTTTTGCCGCCCATGGTATAAGGTGCTCCGCCGATACGCCAAGCTGTTCCTCCCGGCTTCAAAACTTTCGCCATTGCGTTTTTCACATATTCAAAATTGTCTGATTTAAACGGAATCTGATAGGAAGGCTTCGGGTTGATTCGGGTTATTTCCCGATTGCCGTAATCCAGCAACTCCTTCACCAGATGAGGCCGGTACACCACACCGTTATTCGACAGCGAAGCGGTAGCGTGCGCCATTTGCAGCGGAGTATAGGCATTATAGCCTTGGCCGATACTGACCGATACCATCTCCCCTGCGCCCCATTCCCTAGTCTTCGGATCTTTGGCTTTGGCAAAACGTTTCGCTTTCCATTCCCTGCTTGGCAGAATACCTCTGTATTCGTGCGGCAAATCAATGCCCGTCTGCACACCCAAGCCAAACTTGGCAAGATAGGGGGAAATGCGGTCAATCCCGGCTTCATAGCCCAAGCGGTAAAAAAACGTATCGGAAGAAACTTGAATGGCCTTGCTCAAGTTGGCCGTACCGTGTCCCCTGCGTACCGAATCGCGGAAAATATGGCTGCTGCCCGGAATGCTCCACGCTCCCGGAGCGGGTACAACCGTACTTTGGCTGATTTTGCCGCTTTCCAGCAAAGCCATGCCCATAAACGGCTTGAACGTCGATCCCGGAGGATACAGACCTTGCGTAACACGGTTAATCAGCGGACGCTGCCAATCCTCATTCAATGCTTTCCATGTCTCGCTGTCGATACCGTCAATAAACAAATTGGGATCAAAAGAAGGTTTGGAAACAAATGCCAACACATCGCCGTTTTGCGGATTGAGAGCCACCATTGCCCCGCGCCGATTACCCATAATTCGGTCGGCCTCCTGCTGCACCCGTATATCCAGACCCAAACGCAGCGTTTGCCCCATTTTCGGCGGTACTTCTTTCAAAACCCTGACAATATTGCCGTATGCATCTTTTTCTACCTCACGATAGCCGGGAATACCGTGGAGCTGGTGCTCATAATAACTTTCCAGACCGGATTTCCCGATATGGGTCGTACCGCGGTACAGCGCAGTCAAATCCTGCTCTTTCAATTTTTCCTGATCACGGTCGCTGATGCGCCCGATATACCCCAAAAAGTGCGAAGTCAGCTTGCCGTAAGGATATTCTCTGAATGTTCTGGCATTTACTTCCACTCCGGGATATTTGTGCAGATGTACCGCCAATTTGGCTGCTTCTTCGTCACTCAGCTTTAATTTAAGCGGAATATTTTCATATTTACGGTAGGTTTCACGGTATTTCCGAAAACGCCTGAGATCGGCCGGCGTAATCTCCACATACTGCCGGAGCGTTTCAATCAAATCATCTATTTTGCCCTCGATACGGCCGGGCACTACTTCCAATGAGAAAACAGAATAATTTCTTGCCAAAGGTACACCGTTGACATCGACGATTTCGCCGCGAACCGGCGGCGTAGGAATCAGCATAATGCGGTTGCTGGAGGCTCTGCCGGAAAAATCGTCATGACGCACGACTTGCAGATAAACAAAGCGTGCCAACAATACGGCAAACAATAATACGATGAAAGCAAACGACACCAGCAGCCGCAAGAGAAAATCAGGACGGTCGGCAGCGGTATGTTTGGTAGGAATACTGACTTTGTGTTCGGGAGTAGAATTTTGAACCGAACCTGCAGAAAACGGTTTTTTCAACATAATCAGCGGATACGGCGGGAAGAAGCGGAAAACATCATCAAAATCTGACTAAACAGCGGCCACACCAATGCTCCCGATACTGGAGCAAGCAAACTGTGCCAAGTAATAATCTGATGATTGAGAAACAGACGTGCCGCAACCAGCACGGTTTGGTTGCACAATAATGCCGCCAACACAGCAAAAATCTGCATAGCATAACCATACAACATGATTTGGCGACGGTAGCGCAAGACAAAAAACACCATTACCGTATAAGAAAGCGCATGCAAACCCAAAGACGCCGCCGTCCCTACATCAACCAGCAACCCCAACACAAACGCTACGCCCATACCGCTCCATTGCGGACGGTGCAGCGACCAATAAAGCAGTGTTAAGGCTGTCCATTCCGGCAGCCAAAAAAACATTTCAAACGGAAACGGCATTAAATCCAGCAACAATGCCAGTACAAAACTGATCACAATGGTACGCAGCCGTACCGGAACAGCAAAGTCGTCTAACTCGTTCATGAACTACCCGTATTATTTATTATTGTTATTTGCAGACGGCAAAACCAAAACAAACCTGCTGCCGCGCAATCCCGCAAACGGCACAAGTTCCGTTTCATAATAAGGCGTACCCGAAGCACGCACCACCTTACCAAGCGTAGCCACAGGAATACCCGGCGGATACACGCTATCCAACCCCGAAGTCAGCAATACATCATTCGGCTGCAAATCGGAAGCCATTGGGAAATAACGCAATTCCACGTTCGATCCGCTGCCATATATCAGGCTTCGCTCCCCCGTACGCGCCACCATAACCGGCACCACACTTCTCTTACCGGAAATCAGCGTCACTTCCGCACTATAAGGCTGAACCTGTGTAACCTGACCAATAAGGCCGTTCTGATCGATAACCGCATCACCCTCGGACAAGCCTTGAATACTGCCTTTATCAAGAATCAGCTTTTCCGATAAAGGATCTTTACCGTTGGAAATCACTTCCGCCCCAACTACCGCGCCAATGTCACGTTGCTGTAAAGCATACAGCTTTTTCAACTCCGCCAGCTCATTACGGTTCACCTGATCGCGCTGCAAACGCATTTGCAGACGGCCGTTTTCTTCCAACAGCTCACGGTTTTGGCTTAATAAATCCGCCTGCGAACGGGCAAGATTTTCCACATGACGGTACAAGCGAACAGGCTGGTTGGCCAACCATTGCAATGGATACATCGCAGTAGCCGCCGCTTGACGTAAAGTCTGAACCGCGGCAAAACGACTGTCGAGCAGCATTAACGCCACCGCCAACACAACATATCCGGTAAAGCGCCACAGCAGTTTTTTTCTTTCCGCGCCACCAAAGCGCAAAGACGACGATCTCATCTCTGCTCCGTATTAAGGATTATCCGCAAATACGGCATCCCACTTTCCGATACAATCCAAAGCCTTGCCTGCACCGTAAGCCACACAATTCAGTGGCTCTCCGGCAATACCCACCGGCAGGCCGGTCGCATCAGCCAGCAGAGTATCCAAACCTTGCAGCAGCGCACCGCCGCCCGTCAGCATGATACCTCGGTCTGCCAAATCACCGGCCAACTCAGGAGGCGCCTGCTCCAATGCCAAGCGCACTGCACGGACAATCAGCTCCAGCGGCCCACCCAATGCCTCACGGATTTCATCGGAAGTAACCGTCAGCGACTTAGGCGTACCCTCGGTTACGTCCCTGCCTTTAATCCGCAATGCGCCGATATTATTATCAGACTCAAAAGCCGAACCGATTTTCTTTTTCAAGTCTTCAGCCGTTGCCTCGCCGACCAACACGCCTCGCTGACGGCGCAAATAATGGACAATACTCTCATCAAAGGCATCGCCGCCTACCCGAACCGAATCCGAATAAGCAATACCGCCAAGCGACAAGATACCGATTTCAGTCGTTCCCCCGCCGATGTCGACAATCATCGAGCCAGCAGTTTCCTCAACCGGCAAACCCGCACCCAAGGCAGCAGCCATCGGCTCTTCAATCAGATAAACACCGGCAGCGCCGGCAGCAAACGCTGAATCACGAATAACCTTGCGTTCGACCTGAGTCGAACCGCCCGGTACACAAATCACCACCCGCGGCGGCAGGAAAGAACGGCCTTCGGTTGCTTTTTTTATCAAAATACCCAACATACGCTCAGTCAGGTCAAAATCAGCAATCACGCCATCTTTCATCGGACGGACAATTTCGATATTGCGCGGTGCACGACCTTGCATTTTTTTGGCTTCCGTACCCACGGCAATAATCTTGGATTTGCCGCCTGCAACAGCCTGAACCGCCACCACAGAAGGTTCATCTAAGACGATTCCCTTATCGCGCACATAAATCAGCGTGTTTGCCGTACCTAAATCAATGGCAATATCATTGGAAAAAAAACGGGAAAACAAACGAAACATGAAAATACCTGAGTTTGGGCACGCCACGGTTTCAACGCGGCAAACCCGATAATGATAATGACGAGATACTCAATCTTTTGGCAACAATACTTTTGCAGACGGCCTTACCACCGGCAAACGGCGGAGAAAGCCCGAAAAACACCATGCCACCCCTTGAATTTTTCGGTTATAATTCTTCGTTTATATATGAAGATGAACGCAATGATACCCTATCACAGGGTAAATTGGCTATCAAACAAGGATTTTTTATGGCTTTAAGCTTACAAGACGTGGAAAAAATCGCCCGCCTTTCGCGCCTGAAACTCAACGGCGATGAAAAAACGCAGATTCTTCAGGAGCTAAACGACATTTTCACACTGGTTGAGAAAATGCAAACCGTTGATACAAACGGGGTAGAGCCGATGGCACACCCCCACGAAGCCGCCCTGCGCCTGCGCGAAGACGAAGTTACCGAAACCGACCGCGCCGCCGAATATCAGGCCGTCGCCCCCGAAGTGCGCAACCGTCTGTATATCGTGCCGCAGGTGATTGAAGAATAAGGTTTTCAGACAGGCTTGTTTAAAAAATGAAATGCCTGTCTGAAAAACACCAATGCGCCGAACAATGCCTGTCTGAAAACTTTTCAGACAGGCCTTCCAACTCCCGAATCCGAAGATACCGCCATGCCCCAATACACCCTCAAACAAGCCTCCGAGCTGTTGCAGTCCAAACAAATTTCCGCTGTCGAACTGGCCGCCGAATATCTTGCCGCCATCGATGCGAAAAACCCCGCGCTCAACGGCTACATTACTTTAGATAAAGAAAAAACCCTCGCCGAAGCCCGCGCTGCCGATGCGCGTATCGCTGCAGGCCAAGCCACCACACTTACCGGTGTGCCGATTGCCTTTAAAGATATTTTCTGCCAAACCGGCTGGAAGAGTGCCTGCTCCAGCAAAATGCTGGACAATTTCGTCTCGCCGTACACCGCTACCGTGGTGCAAAACCTGCTGGACGAAGGTATGGTGACGCTCGGCCGCGCCAATATGGACGAATTTGCCATGGGTTCGACCAACGAAACCTCGTTTTACGGTGCCACCAAAAACCCGTGGAATTTGGAACACGTTCCCGGCGGCTCGTCCGGCGGCTCGGCAGCCGTTGTCGCCGCGCGCCTTGCCCCTGCCGCACTCGGCTCGGACACCGGCGGCTCCATCCGCCAGCCCGCTTCGCATTGCGGCATCACCGGCATCAAACCGACCTACGGTACCGTTTCCCGCTTCGGCATGGTGGCCTATGCCTCCAGCTTCGACCAAGCCGGTCCGATGGCGCAAACCGCCGAAGACTGCGCGATTTTGCTCAACGCCATGGCAGGCTTCGACGAACGCGACTCCACCAGCTTGGAACGTGCAAAAGAAGATTACACCCGCGATTTGAACCAACCGTTGAAAGGCTTGAAAGTAGGTTTGCCCAAGGAATATTTCGGTGAAAACAACAGTACTGATGTTCAGACGGCATTGCAGCAGGTTATCGGCCTGCTGAAGGCGCAAGGTGCGGAAACGGTAGAAGTTTCCCTGCCGAAAACAGAGCTGTCCATTCCCGCCTACTATGTACTGACCTCCGCCGAAGCCAGTACCAACCTTTCCCGCTATGACGGCGTGCGCTACGGCCACCGTGCCGCCCAATTCGGCGATTTGGAAGAAATGTACAGCAACACCCGCGCCGAAGGCTTCGGCAGCGAGGTGAAACGACGCATCATGATCGGCACCTACGTTTTGAGCCACGGCTACTACGATGCCTACTACCTCAAAGCCCAAAAACTGCGCCGCCTCGTTGCCAACGATTTTCAGACGGCATTGAAAGACTGCGACCTGATTTTAGGCCCCGCCGCCCCGACCACCGCTCCGTTGCTGGGCAGCCTGAACACCGATCCCGTTCAGGCATACCTGTCGGACATCTACACCGTATCCGTCAACCTTGCCGGCCTCCCCGCCCTCAGCCTGCCGGCAGGTTTCGGTACAAACGGCCTGCCCGTGGGCGTGCAACTGATTGGCAATTACTTCAGCGAAGCCAAGCTGCTAAACGCTGCCCATCAGATTCAGATGAACAGCGATTGGCATACGAAAACGCCTGTCTGAAAAGACTCAGGCCGTCTGAAAGGAAATACCGGCATGACACCGCTCGAACAAATCGTGGAAAAACAGCGTCAACTGCAATTACAGTTTGCCGTTTGGATGGCCGCCAAAAAGCGGCAGGAAGTGCTGACATTCCGCCGCGCCAACGGTGATTTGGTCGAACACCACCCCGACGGCACGGAAAAAGTGGTGCAATATGCCGAATAATTTGGCTATTTTCTACTGCGGTATCAATGGCGCAGGCAAATCGACATTGCGGACGTTCAATCACGATGCCGTTGAAATCGTGATTGATTCAGACCATATCGCAACGCAGATTAAGCCTGCCCACCCGCGCCTTGCCGATATGGAGGCAGGCAGAAAAGCCATCAGCCTGTTTCAATTCGCAATACAGCAGCACTTGTCGTTTTCAATGGAATCCACCTTGTCTGGCCGCTCCATTTTGCAACGTATGAAAGCGGCGCACGAAAACGGCTTTCATGTGCGTTTGAATGATGTTGCCGTGGATGATGCGGCTATTAACTTAGCTCGTATGGCCGCACGAGCCAAAGCGGGTGGGCATTTTATTGACAGCAACACGGTACGCCGACGTTTTCAGACGGCCTCAAAGCATTTATTGCAAGCTCTGCCGCTTTGCCATGAAGTCTTTGTGTACGACAACTCCTATGAGCAGCCTAATCTTATCTTTTGGCTGACTAAGTCCCGCATCACGCAACTGAGCGAAAAACTGCCAGCGTGGGGTGTGCAATTACAAACTGATTTATTGCGCTTGGGCTACTAGAAAATTTTAATTGTTAAAGAGATGAAACCATGACCTGGGAAACCATAATCGGACTGGAAATCCACGTCCAATTAAACACCAAATCCAAAATTTTCAGCGGTGCGTCGACCGCGTTCGGTGCCGAGCCGAATGCACATGCCAGCGTGGTGGAATGCGCGCTGCCGGGCGTGCTGCCGGTGATGAACCGCGAGGCGGTGGCCAAAGCCATTAAATTGGGTTTGGCGTTGGATGCGAAAATCAATCAGAAAAACGTGTTCGACCGCAAAAACTATTTCTATCCCGACCTGCCCAAAGGCTATCAGATCAGCCAGTTGGATCTGCCGATTGTGGAACACGGCAAGCTGGAAATCGTGGTGGGCGACGAGGTGAAAACCATCAATGTTACCCGCGCGCACATGGAAGAAGATGCGGGCAAATCGGTGCACGAAGGTTTGAGCGGTGCGACGGGCATCGATTTGAACCGCGCGGGTACGCCGCTGTTGGAAGTGGTGTCCGAGCCGGAAATGCGTTCCGCCGCCGAGGCGGTGGCGTATGCCAAAGCCCTGCACGGCTTGGTGACTTGGCTGGACATTTGCGACGGCAATATGGCGGAAGGATCGTTCCGCGTGGATGCCAACGTATCGGTGCGCCCGAAAGGCCAGTCTGAATTCGGCACGCGCCGCGAAATTAAAAACCTGAATTCGTTCCGCTTCTTGGAAGCCGCCATCAATTACGAAGTGGAAGCGCAAATCGAGATTTTGGAAGACGGTGGCAAAGTGCAGCAGGCAACCATGCTGTTCGACCCCGACAAGGGTGAAACCCGCGTGATGCGCTTGAAAGAAGACGCGCACGACTACCGCTATTTCCCCGATCCCGACCTGCTGCCCGTTATCATTTCAGACGGCCAGTTGCAGAAAGCGCGCGAGGAAATGCCCGAGTTGCCGAAAGAAATGGCGGCGCGTTTTGTGGCGGAATACGGTGTATCCGATTACGACGCACGCCTGCTCACCGCCGGCCGTGTTCAGGCAGCCTTCTTTGAAGAAGCGGCCAAAGCGAGCGGCCAAGGCAAGCTGGTAGCTAACTGGATGAACGGCGAACTGGCGGCCACGCTGAACAAAGAAGGCTTGGAATTGGCAGCCAGCCCGATTACCGCCGCACGCTTGGCGGCACTGGTGGGCAAAATTTCAGACGGCACTTTGAGCAGCAAGCTGGCGAAAAAGGCCTTTGAAGCGATGTGGGCGGAACCGGAAGCCTCCATCGAACAAATCATCGAGAAACACGGTTTGGTACAAATCACCGACACCGGCGCCATCGAAGCAATGGTGGACGAAGTGTTGGCAAACAATGCCAAAGCCGTCGAGCAGTTTAAAGCGGGCAACGAAAAAGCCCTCAACGCGATTGTCGGCCAAGTGATGAAGGCCAGCAAAGGCAAGGCCAATCCGGCGCAGGTGCAAGAGTTGGTGAAAGCGAAGCTGGGCTAAACGCTCCCCCGTATATTGTTTTGTTGTTTGATACAGAATGATACGGCATTGCCACACCTTGTTTAAAAGGGTGCTTGCCAAGCCACCAAAGCAGCAAGTCCGCCAACCCGTACTATTTGTACTGCCTGCCGCTTGATTTCATTCCGTGTTATGCAAAATAACCCATCAGGCCGTCTGTAAAATCACGTTGCAAAACGAATGCAGCGATTTGCAGACGGCCTTCATAAGTTTTCATGCCACTCCACAGGCAAACTGCATCCATCATCTACCATAAAAGCAAAACGGAGCAAAACTCCGAGCGCGCAACAGCGCATCTTTCTTGTTTTAGCTCACCACAACCATCACACAACACATCAATCCCTTAAATATTCAGCATGACCCATTCCGTTACCTTATCCGACCAAACCACATTCAGCGTCCGCAAACACGAAACCATTCTGGCCGCCGCCGAGCGCCAAAACCTCAATCTGCCTCATTCTTGCAAAAGCGGTTTTTGCGGACAATGCAAAGCAGAATTAATCAGCGGCAAAGCCGTGATGAAAGAACATTCCGGCAAAGCACTGACGCAAGAAGAGGAAGCACAAGGTAAAATCCTGATGTGCTGTGCCACACTCGAAAGCAATTCCGAAATCAACATTCCCAATTATTCGGGGCATGAAACCTTGCCTGTCAGAACCCTGCCTGCACGTGTCTCCTCCATTACTTTCAAACACGATGTTGCCATCTTAAAGCTGACTCTGCCAAAAGCTCCGACCTTTGTCTTTCAAGCGGGGCAATATATCAACCTGTTACTTCCCGGCAACATCAGCCGCAGTTATTCGCTCGCCAACTCGCCGGCAGACAACAATATGATTGAACTGCATATCCGCAAACGTACAAACGGTATTTGTTCCAACATGATATTCAGCGATATGCCGTCTGTAAAACCCCAAAGCATCGTCCGTTTCAAAGGACCTCTCGGCACATTCCCGACACTCTCCAAGCCAAACCGCCCCCTTATCCTGCTCGCCACCGGAACAGGTTATGCCCCCATACGCAGTATGCTTCTCAAACTTATCCGCTTAAACACCAACCGCGAAGTACATTTCTACTGGGGCGCACGCAAAGCCGACGATTTATATGCACCGGAAGAAGCTGCCGAATTAATAAGCCGTCTGCAAAACAGTACGTTTACCCCCGTTTTATCCCAACCGGATCATAACTGGAATGGCTTGCGCGGTTACGTTCAACACGCTGCCGCGCAAGACCATACCGACATGAGCGGATACGATGTTTACGCTTGCGGTTCTGAAAAAATGATTACCGCCGCACAAGACTTTCTCTGCCAACAATGCAGCTTGAACCAAGATGCCTTTTCTTCCGATATTTTCAACGCCGCACCGCCGGAATAAACAACACGGCTCCAACCGCCGTTTTTGCAGACGGCATTCCGGCTTTTTTCTTGTCTTGCACCACCCGATTCGCATGAACTTGATTTGTATCAAAATCTAAAAACGATTTTCACTTATAATGCTTACCATAGTATCTGATAAGCATTTTGCTCATTTGTATACCTCCTGATTTGTTATCCTTCATATTGAAGTATTTCCTTATCTCTTTCCTCTTGATGTGTGTGTGTTTGGGTGTGGCCAGTCAGCCACCCCCTTTTTTTTAAATGTTTTCCCAACATATAGTCATTTAAAATAAGAATGATACATCGTTGCTTTGCCTTGCCGTACTATGTGTACTGTCTGCGGCTTCGCTGCCTTGTCTCATTCTTATTTTATTCGACTATACTATTCAGACAACCCATTATCAACAAATCATTTTTAACCATTTACATTCACTCCTGTTTGTAATAGAATGAATATATCCTGAGTAATTCACTCAAATATTAAAAAGCAATCGGTTTTCAAAAAATACACAAATCAAGCTATCGAACACTGATTGTTTACCATATAGAAGTTTGATAGCCATAAAAGGCCGGCGGTGTTATACTCTACCACTAAGCACACATCACAGCCGTCCGCAAGCGGCAACATACAAAAGGAAAACACCTCTGATGAATAACGCTTTTGCATTACCCGTCGTCCAAAGCGGCAACGGCAGCTTGGAGCAATACATTCATACTGTCAACAGCATTCCCATGCTGACTGCCGAGGAAGAACACAATCTTGCCGAACGCCAGCTCAAAGGCGATTTGGAAGCAGCAAAAAAACTGATACTCTCCCATCTGCGCGTTGTCGTATCCATCGCGCGCGGTTACGACGGATACGGGCTCAACCAAGCTGACTTGATTCAAGAAGGCAACATCGGCTTGATGAAAGCCGTCAAACGTTTCGAGCCTTCACGCGGTGCCCGTTTGTTTTCATTTGCCGTCCATTGGATTAAGGCAGAAATCCACGAATTTATCTTGCGAAACTGGCGTTTGGTTCGTGTAGCCACCACCAAGCCCCAGCGCAAACTGTTCTTCAATCTGCGCTCCATGCGTAAAAACCTGAACGCACTCTCGCCGAAAGAAGCACAAGCCATTGCCGATGATTTGGACGTGAAACTTTCCGATGTCTTGGAAATGGAACAACGCATGACCGGCCACGACATTGCCATCATGGCCGACAACAACGATGATGACGATAACTTCGCTCCTATCGACTGGTTGGCCGACAACGACTCCGAACCGACCAACCAAATCGCCAAGCAGGCTCACTACGCACTGCAAACCGAAGGCTTGCAGAATGCTTTGGCCCAACTCGACGAGCGCAGCCGCCGCATTGTTGAAACCCGCTGGCTGCAAGACGATGGCGGATTAACCTTACACGAACTGGCTGCCGAATATGGCGTATCCGCCGAACGTATCCGTCAAATCGAAGCCAAAGCCATGCAAAAACTACGCGGTTTCTTAACAGAAGAAGCTCAAGCAGTCTGAATACGCTTCTTCCAATCCGCCAAAGGCCGTCTGCAATTTACCTATCGAATTGCAGACGGCCTTTTAGCCGAATTTCATGACAGCAAACCATTAAAAGCCACTATCATCGGTATTTCCCAAACAAGCAAAGCATTCATTTCAAAGTCGGTTTACGCTATAATACTGCCCTACACACTCCATAATCCAAATATCTCATGCAACTTACCGCCGTCGGTCTCAATCACCAAACCGCACCTTTAAGCATACGCGAAAAATTGGCCTTTACTGCTGCCAACCTGCCTGAAGCCGTGCATAATCTGGCACAGAGCCACGCAGCAAAAGAAGCGGTAATTTTGTCTACCTGTAATCGTACCGAACTTTATTGTGTCGGCGAAACCGAATCCATCATCGAATGGCTGGCGCAATATCACGAACTTCCCATCAACGAAATCCTCCCCTACCTTTATACCTTAAACAGTAACGAAACCGTACGCCATGCCTTTCGTGTAGCCTGTGGTTTGGACTCTATGGTATTGGGAGAACCGCAAATCCTCGGTCAAATCAAAGAAGCTGTCCGCATCGCACAAGAACAGCAAAGCCTGAGCAGCCATTTGAACGCCCTGTTTCAAAAAACCTTTGCAGTAGCCAAAGAGGTTCGTACCGATACCGCTGTCGGTGAAAACTCCGTATCGATGGCCTCCGCTGCAGTCAAAATGGCAGAACAAATTTTCCCCAACATTGCCGATTTAAATGTCTTATTCATCGGCGCGGGAGAAATGATCGAACTGGTTGCTACCTACTTTGCCGCCAAAAATCCAAAACTGATTACCGTAGCCAACCGCACCCTGCCCCGTGCCCAAGAGTTGTGCGACAAACTCAGTGTCAATGCAGAACCATGCTTACTCGGAAATTTGCCCGGCATTCTACACGAATACGATGTAATTGTTTCCTCTACCGCAAGCCAGTTGCCCCTCGTCGGTAAAGGAATGGTAGAGCGCGCCTTAAAAAAACGTCATAACATTCCTGTTTTCCTATTGGACCTTGCCGTTCCTCGCGACATTGAAGCCGAAGTGGGAGAGCTGGGCGATGCCTATCTCTATACAGTCGACGACATGATAGAAATTGTCCAAAGCGGTAAAGAAGCCAGACAAAAAGCTGCTTCCGCTGCCGAAACGATGGTCGAAGAAAAAGTAGCAGAATTTATCGAATGGCAAAAGAGCCGTCAAAGCGTACCCCTGATTCGAGCCTTACGTGATGAAGGAGAAAAAGCACGCCGGGCAGTATTGGAAAATGCCATGAAACAGCTCTCAAAAGGTACACCTCCCGAAGAAGTATTAGAACGCCTATCCATTCAATTAACCAATAAATTACTGCACTCTCCAACCCGAACACTTAATAAAGCCGGTTCAGGAGATAACCATCTTGTCGAAGCAGTAACCCAAATATACCATTTAAAAGACCCCTCCTAAGCCCAGTTCTACCGAATCCACCTAGACCACAAGTAAATATAATAATTTAAAAATAAAATAGTACAATTCTGATTTATTTTGAGTAAAAAAATGGCATATTCAATAGATTTGCGGGAAAAAGCATTGAACCATTACAAGCAGTGTAATAACGCCAGCCAAACAGCCAAGACCTACGGCATATCAAGAAATACACTCTATCTTTGGATACAACTGGAAAAGCAAACAGGCAGCCTGAAACATCAAGTGAAAGGACAAAATGCTGCCAAGCTGGATACAGAAAAACTCAAACAATATGTCGGTCAGAATCCTGATGCCCATTTACATGAAATCGCCCAAGTGTTTAACTGCACAGCCCAAGCTGTTTTTTATGCACTCAAAAAGCTGGGTATCACACGTAAAAAAAGACCACCACTTACAGAGAACAAGACCCTTCGAAAGTAGCGCATTATTTAGCCCGATTAGCTCAATTTTCGGATTATCAACCGGTTTATTTGGACGAAACAGGATTCGATACCTATTTCTTTCCCCCTACGCCCGCAACCCCAAAGGGCAAATGGTTAAAACCAAGATAAGTGGAAAGAAATATCAACGGTTGTCATTGGTTGCTGCACAAATCGGGCAAAAACTGATTGCACCCATGGTTTATCAAAACACCATGACCAGTACTTTTTTTGAAGCATGGTTTGAAACCATGCTGTTGCCTGATTTGCCGCCAAAATCATTGATTATTTTAGATAATGCAAGATTTCACAGAATAAGTATTTTGCAAGAGATGGCACATCGTTGCGGACATGAAATTCTACCGCTTGCACCTTATTCTCCCGAATTGAATCCGATAGAGAAAACATGGGCAAATATTAAAAAATATATGCGTTCGGTTTTGCCCGGTTCAGATAATTTTACTGCTGCATTAATGTCCTATTTTTATTTTAATTAACTATAAAAGCCGTCTGCAAACCTATGGTCGATCTGCAGACGGCTTTTTCCCCGGTGATTTTCCGGGTTCTTCGTTCAGCCTACTTGCTAGCCGGCACGGCCTTACGTTTGTTCTGTACCGGCGCCACCGTGACCTCGGCCTTCAGTTTGCCATAAATTCCCTCACCGATACCCTTCACATTCTTCAGCTCTTCCGTCGTTTTGAAACCGCCGTTCTGCTGACGGTAGGCCACAATCGCTTTGGCTTTCGCAGGGCCGATGCCCGGCAGGGCCTCCAACTCGCTCTGAGCGGCCGTATTGATGTTTACCGCCGCCAACGACAAGCCTGCCGCCAACGCAGCCAGCGCACCGAACAGGAATTTTTTCATGAGCTTTCTCCTTCTGTTATCAAGATGTCAACCCGGCATCCGAGCGGATACCGCCTACAACCCCATCATAAATAAAGCCCCCAAGTGCTTCAAGCCTTTTGCCGAAGCACAGCAATCTTCTGTCTGACTTGTGCAACACCATACTCCATACCTCCCCCATATCTCCGCTACCCGGCAAGCAACAAAGTAAAAGCCCCCGACATGATGTCAGGGGCTTCGGAATGGGTGTTTGGCAGTGACCTACTTTCACATGGAAGAACCACACTATCATCGGCGCTGAGTCGTTTCACGGTCCTGTTCGGGATGGGAAGGCGTGGGACCAACTCGCTATGGCCGCCAAACTTAAACTGTACAAATCGGTTAAGCCGTTATGCAGTCTCCTGCACTTATTTATTCTTTAATCAACTTCGGTAATGTTGTATCGCTTATCAGTAAGCTTTCATCTGAAGTTCTTCAAATGATAGAGTCAAGCCTCACGAGCAATTAGTATCGGTTAGCTTCACGCATTACTGCGCTTCCACACCCGACCTATCAACGTCCTGGTCTCGAACGACTCTTCAGGAGGGTTATACCCTCAGGGAAGTCTCATCTTCAGGCGAGTTTCGCGCTTAGATGCTTTCAGCGCTTATCTCTTCCGAACTTAGCTACCCGGCGATGCGACTGGCGTCACAACCGGTACACCAGAGGTTCGTCCACTCCGGTCCTCTCGTACTAGGAGCAGCCCCCGTCAAACTTCCAACGCCCACTGCAGATAGGGACCAAACTGTCTCACGACGTTTTAAACCCAGCTCACGTACCACTTTAAATGGCGAACAGCCATACCCTTGGGACCGACTACAGCCCCAGGATGTGATGAGCCGACATCGAGGTGCCAAACTCCGCCGTCGATATGAACTCTTGGGCGGAATCAGCCTGTTATCCCCGGAGTACCTTTTATCCGTTGAGCGATGGCCCTTCCATTCAGAACCACCGGATCACTATGTCCTGCTTTCGCACCTGCTCGACTTGTTGGTCTCGCAGTTAAGCTACCTTTTGCCATTGCACTATCAGTCCGATTTCCGACCGGACCTAGGTAACCTTCGAACTCCTCCGTTACTCTTTGGGAGGAGACCGCCCCAGTCAAACTGCCTACCATGCACGGTCCCCGATCCGGATGACGGACCTGGGTTAGAACCTCAAAGACACCAGGGTGGTATTTCAAGGACGGCTCCACAGAAACTGGCGTCTCTGCTTCTAAGCCTCCCACCTATCCTACACAAGTGACTTCAAAGTCCAATGCAAAGCTACAGTAAAGGTTCACGGGGTCTTTCCGTCTAGCAGCGGGTAGATTGCATCTTCACAACCACTTCAACTTCGCTGAGTCTCGGGAGGAGACAGTGTGGCCATCGTTACGCCATTCGTGCGGGTCGGAACTTACCCGACAAGGAATTTCGCTACCTTAGGACCGTTATAGTTACGGCCGCCGTTTACTGGGGCTTCGATCCGATGCTCTCACATCTTCAATTAACCTTCCAGCACCGGGCAGGCGTCACACCCTATACGTCCACTTTCGTGTTAGCAGAGTGCTGTGTTTTTAATAAACAGTCGCAGCCACCGATTCTCTGCGACCCTCCAATGCTTACAGAGCAAGTCTTTCACATCGAAGGGCATACCTTCTCCCGAAGTTACGGTATCAATTTGCCGAGTTCCTTCTCCCGAGTTCTCTCAAGCGCCTTAGAATTCTCATCCTGCCCACCTGTGTCGGTTTGCGGTACGGTTCTGATTCAACTGAAGCTTAGTGGCTTTTCCTGGAAGCGTGGTATCGGTTACTTCGTGTCCGTAGACACTCGTTATCACTTCTCGGTGTTATGAAGACCCGGATTTGCCTAAGTCTTCCACCTACCGGCTTGAACAAACTATTCCAACAGTTTGCTAACCTAACCTTCTCCGTCCCCACATCGCATTGAATCAAAGTACGGGAATATTAACCCGTTTCCCATCGACTACGCATTTCTGCCTCGCCTTAGGGGCCGACTCACCCTACGCCGATGAACGTTGCGTAGGAAACCTTGGGCTTTCGGCGAGCGGGCTTTTCACCCGCTTTATCGCTACTCATGTCAACATTCGCACTTCTGATACCTCCAGCATGCTTTACAACACACCTTCTTCGGCCTACAGAACGCTCCCCTACCATGCTATTGCTAGCATCCGCAGCTTCGGTTACAGATTTGAGCCCCGTTACATCTTCCGCGCAGGACGACTCGACCAGTGAGCTATTACGCTTTCTTTAAATGATGGCTGCTTCTAAGCCAACATCCTGGCTGTCTGGGCCTTCCCACTTCGTTTACCACTTAATCTGTCATTTGGGACCTTAGCTGGCGGTCTGGGTTGTTTCCCTCTTGACAACGGACGTTAGCACCCGCTGTCTGTCTCCCGAGGAACAACTTGATGGTATTCTTAGTTTGCCATGGGTTGGTAAGTTGCAATAACCCCCTAGCCATAACAGTGCTTTACCCCCATCAGTCTCTTACTCGAGGCACTACCTAAATAGTTTTCGGGGAGAACCAGCTATCTCCGAGTTTGTTTAGCCTTTCACCCCTATCCACAGCTCATCCCCGCATTTTGCAACATGCGTGGGTTCGGACCTCCAGTGCGTGTTACCGCACCTTCATCCTGGCCATGGATAGATCACTCGGTTTCGGGTCTACGCCCAGCAACTAATCGCCCTATTAAGACTCGGTTTCCCTACGCCTCCCCTATCCGGTTAAGCTCGCTACTGAACGTAAGTCGTTGACCCATTATACAAAAGGTACGCAGTCACGGAACAAGTCCGCTCCCACTGTTTGTATGCATCAGGTTTCAGGTTCTGTTTCACTCCCCTCCCGGGGTTCTTTTCGCCTTTCCCTCACGGTACTGGTTCACTATCGGTCGATGATGAGTATTTAGCCTTGGAGGATGGTCCCCCCATGTTCAGACAGGATTCCACGTGTCCCGCCCTACTTGTCGTATGCTTAGTACCACCGATGAGATTTCGAATACGGGGCTATCACCCACTATGGCCAAGCTTCCCAGCTTGTTCTTCTATCTCAACGGCTATCACATACAGGCTCCTCCGCGTTCGCTCGCCACTACTTGCGGAATCTCGGTTGATTTCTTTTCCTCCGGGTACTTAGATGGTTCAGTTCTCCGGGTTCGCTTCTCATACCCTATGTATTCAGGTATGGATACTGCACTGAATGCAGTGGGTTTCCCCATTCGGACATCACCGGATCATAGCTTTATTGCCAGCTCCCCGATGCTTTTCGCAGGCTTACACGTCCTTCGTCGCCTATCATCGCCAAGGCATCCACCTGATGCACTTATTCACTTGACTCTATCATTTCAAGAACCTCTCTGACTTAATCCGCTCTTCCGTTGACTAGAACAGGGACTAGAGATTTTTACTTTGATAAAGCTTACTGCTTTGTTGTGTATTGTTCCCGCCTTTTGTGTTTCGGGAACAACTCGATACAATCATCACCCAAATACTGTGGCCGGTTTGTTTTTCTTTTTAGCTTTGCTTGCGCTTTGCTTAAAAGAGATGTTAAACGGTCGCAACCGTTCTCTATCCAATCCGACCAACTTTGTCTTTGTTTGTTGATTTCGGCTTTCCAATTTGTTAAAGATCGATGCTTGCGGACTTTGTCCGACTTCGCAAATTAAAATGAGCGGCGATTATAGCAGCTTATTTTAATTTGTGAAGTCTTTTTGGTGGAGGCAAACGGGATCGAACCGATGACCCCCTGCTTGCAAAGCAGGTGCTCTACCAACTGAGCTATGCCCCCAGTATGTGTTTGGTGGGTCTGGGAGGACTTGAACCTCCGACCCCACGCTTATCAAGCGTGTGCTCTAACCAGCTGAGCTACAAACCCAAGGTCGTGAGCAATATATCCTATCGAATATTGTTGCTCTTCTTCTTGCATCTTCTACAGTTTACCGATAAGTGTGAATGCGGAGAACCTCTTCTTTTCTCTAGAAAGGAGGTGATCCAGCCGCAGGTTCCCCTACGGCTACCTTGTTACGACTTCACCCCAGTCATGAAGCATACCGTGGTAAGCGGACTCCTTGCGGTTACCCTACCTACTTCTGGTATCCCCCACTCCCATGGTGTGACGGGCGGTGTGTACAAGACCCGGGAACGTATTCACCGCAGTATGCTGACCTGCGATTACTAGCGATTCCGACTTCATGCACTCGAGTTGCAGAGTGCAATCCGGACTACGATCGGTTTTGTGAGATTGGCTCCGCCTCGCGGCTTGGCTACCCTCTGTACCGACCATTGTATGACGTGTGAAGCCCTGGTCATAAGGGCCATGAGGACTTGACGTCATCCCCACCTTCCTCCGGCTTGTCACCGGCAGTCTCATTAGAGTGCCCAACCAAATGATGGCAACTAATGACAAGGGTTGCGCTCGTTGCGGGACTTAACCCAACATCTCACGACACGAGCTGACGACAGCCATGCAGCACCTGTGTTACGGCTCCCGAAGGCACTCCTCCGTCTCTGGAGGATTCCGTACATGTCAAGACCAGGTAAGGTTCTTCGCGTTGCATCGAATTAATCCACATCATCCACCGCTTGTGCGGGTCCCCGTCAATTCCTTTGAGTTTTAATCTTGCGACCGTACTCCCCAGGCGGTCAATTTCACGCGTTAGCTACGCTACTAAGCAATCAAGTTGCCCAACAGCTAATTGACATCGTTTAGGGCGTGGACTACCAGGGTATCTAATCCTGTTTGCTACCCACGCTTTCGAGCATGAACGTCAGTATTATCCCAGGGGGCTGCCTTCGCCATCGGTATTCCTCCACATCTCTACGCATTTCACTGCTACACGTGGAATTCTACCCCCCTCTGACATACTCTAGTCACCCAGTTCAGAACGCAGTTCCCAGGTTGAGCCCGGGGATTTCACATCCTGCTTAAGTAACCGTCTGCGCTCGCTTTACGCCCAGTAATTCCGATTAACGCTCGCACCCTACGTATTACCGCGGCTGCTGGCACGTAGTTAGCCGGTGCTTATTCTTCAGGTACCGTCATGAGGAAATGGTATTAGCATCTCCCTTTTCTTCCCTGACAAAAGTCCTTTACAACCCGAAGGCCTTCTTCAGACACGCGGCATGGCTGGATCAGGCTTGCGCCCATTGTCCAAAATTCCCCACTGCTGCCTCCCGTAGGAGTCTGGGCCGTGTCTCAGTCCCAGTGTGGCGGATCATCCTCTCAGACCCGCTACTGATCGTCGCCTTGGTAGGCCTTTACCCCACCAACCAGCTAATCAGATATTGGCCGCTCGAATAACGCAAGGCCCGAAGGTCCCCTGCTTTCCTCCTCAGAGCGTATGCGGTATTAGCTAATCTTTCGATCAGTTATCCCCCATTACTCGGTACGTTCCAATATGTTACTCACCCGTTCGCCACTCGCCGGCAGAAGTGCAAGCACTTCCCCGCTGCCGTCCGACTTGCATGTGTAAAGCATGCCGCCAGCGTTCAATCTGAGCCAGGATCAAACTCTTATGTTCAATCTCTAACTTAATAACTTCTGGTCTGCTTCAAAGAAACCGACAGGATATAGAATTTCTACATCTTGTCTGTTTTTGTCGCAGTGTGAGGCTTTCCGCACTCACACTTATCGGTAATCTGTTTGTTAAAGAGCTAAATTCGAATTTTACTACAGCTTGTTTTTATTTGTCAAATGTTTTTTACCAACCAGCTTAAAACTTCCAAATAAATCTGCTATAATAAACAGTTCGCTTTCACCGCCGAAGCAGCGAAGAACCGAACTATACCCCTCTAAACCACCCCGGTCAACCCTAAAAACGCAAATAAAATCGGGGAAATACCCATCTCTCTGTTTGGTAAGGAAATTTTGTTTCAGAAAATTTGAATAAAAATGGTGAGTGGGAGGAAACTGGGGGGGGAACTGAAAGGCAATCAAAAAACAACTCTTCAAGCAAAAAACATAGTTTCAGCTAAATTATCCGTTCTTTTACTCCGAATATATAGTCGAATAAAATAAGAATGAGACAAGGCAGCGAAGCCGCAGACAGTACACATAGTACGGCAAGGCAAAGCAACGCTGTATCATTCTTATTTTAAATGACTATAATTGATAAAAGGTTTTCAAATGACCCAAAATGCGAACAATCTCTGCTGGCTTGATATGGAAATGACAGGGCTGTCTCCTGAAAACGACCGTATTATTGAAGTGGCGATGATTATTACCGATCAGGATTTAAATGTGTTGGCGCAGTCCGAGGTATATGCGATTCATCAGAGTGATGAAGTTTTAAACGGTATGGACGAATGGAATACTGCTACCCACGGGCGTACCGGGCTGACTCAGCGTGTGCGTGATTCAAAATATACGGAAACCGAGGTAGAGCAGGAATTATTGGATTTTATGCGTAGCTGGATACCGGAAAAGGCTACGCCGATGTGCGGCAATACCATACACCAAGACCGTCGCTTTATGTTGAAATATATGCCGCGCTTGGAGGCCTATTTCCATTACCGCAATCTTGATGTATCTACCTTAAAAGAACTTGCCCGCCGTTGGCATCCTTCTCTTGCCAAAGGGGTTGTTAAGCGGGGTTCTCATCAAGCATTAGATGATATTTTGGAAAGTATCGAGGAAATGCGCTATTACCGTGAGCATTTTTTGAAACTGCCCGAATAGCCAAAAATCAATAAAAGGCCGTCTGCAAACAGCATGGTACTATTTGCAGACGGCCTTATTGTTCAAAAACGCTACTTTTCTAGCACTCTACCACCCTTACCGATACCGGTACGGCTTTTTTCTGCAAGGTTACCGCCAACCCTGCCAACGAGGTTTCTTTATAAGTGGCTTTCATGTCCCTGCCGGTTTGCAGCATGGTTTGAATAACTTCGTCTAAAGAAACTTTTTTATCCATGCCGTCTTCCAACAGCGCGAGTGTGCCAAGTTTGAGTGCCTTCTCGGCTGCAATGCCGTTGCGTTCGATACAAGGAATCTGCACCAGCCCGCCAACAGGATCGCAAGTTAAACCCAAATGGTGCTCCATCGCCATTTCGGCGGCATTTTCCACTTGTTTCGGTGTGCCGCCGATTACTTCTGCATATGCCCCCGCTGCCATCGAGCAGGCTACGCCAACTTCGCCCTGACAACCCACGTCCGCGCCTGAAATAGACGCATTGGTTTTATACAGAATACCGATTGCACCGGCGGTCAGCAGAAAATCTTCCACCCGCTCTTGATTGGCATGAGGATTAAACTTCCGGAAATAATACAGTACCGCCGGGATAATGCCTGCCGCTCCGTTGGTTGGTGCGGTAACCACCCTGCCGCCGGAAGCATTTTCCTCGTTTACCGCCATGGCATAAACCATCGGCCACAACTGGGTATTGACGATTTCACTGGCCCGCAACACACGCAGTTTGGCCGCAAGCTGCGGGGCACGGCGGCGGACATTCAAACCGCCGGGCAATTCGCCGTCTCCGCCCAAACCCCGTTTAATACAAGCCTCCATCACATCTGCTATCTCCGCAACACGGCGGCGGACTTCTGCTTCACTGCAACCGGCCAATGCCGCCTCGTTTGCCAAGACCACTTCGGAAATATTAAGCTGGTTCAGACGGCATTGTGCCAGCAATTCGGCACAACTCGCATAAGGATAAGGTACTTCCGCCTGTACGCCCGTTTCTTCCCCAAATGCCTCTTCGGTCACAATAAAACCGCCGCCCACCGAGTAATAAACCTGTTTTTTCAGTACCATGCCGTCTGCATTTTGGGCGGTAAAACACAAACCGTTGGGATGTTTCGGCAAAACCTTGTCGCCGTGTACCTGTATATCGGCCGCCACATCGAAACCAATTTCCCTGCCGTTCAGATACAACACCCGGTCATTACGGATACGCCGCAACCGTTCAGGAATATCCGCCAACGGAATATCATGCGGCAAACTGCCTTCCAATCCCAACAATAAAGCATCAAACGTACCGTGCCCCTGACCGGTCAGCGCCAGCGAGCCGTAGGTTTCAACAACAATCCGCGCGGTATCCTCATTAAACCCCTCCTGAAGCAATGCGGCAGCAAATGCAGCGGCAGCCTTCATAGGCCCGACCGTATGCGAACTCGAAGGGCCGATACCCACCTTAAAAATATCAAAAATACTGATCATAATCGTATTGAACAAAACAATAATTTTCAGACGGCCTCAACCAAATATTTCCATTCGCCATATCCTTCTTTCTCCATGTCGGCCAAAGGAATAAAGCGCAGGCTTGCACCGTTGATACAGTAGCGCAAACCTCCAGAGGCTTGAGGGCCGTCCGGGAAAACGTGTCCCAAATGCGAATCCGCAACGGCACTGCGGATTTCGATACGCTGCATACCATGGCTGTTGTCGCGGTATGCAGCGATATATTTGCGGTCTATCGGGCGTGAGAAACTCGGCCAGCCGCAACCCGAATCAAACTTGTCGGCAGAGCTGAACAAGGGTTCGCCGCTGACAATATCTACATAAATTCCCGCCGCAAACAAATCATCATATTCATGGGAAAACGGCCGTTCGGTACCGCTCTGCTGCGTTACATAATACTGCTCCGCCGTCAGCATTGTACGAATATCATTTGCAGACGGCCTTTCAAACACTCGCGACGCAACCGCATCCGCCGCCAAAGGTTTTGCCGCCAGCCGCAAATCGATATGGCAATAACCGTTGGGATTTTTACCCAAATAATCCTGATGATAATCTTCAGCAGGATAAAAATTTTGCAGCGGCAGGTTTTCCACTACCACCGGCTGCGGATATTTTGCCTGCAAATCCTGCAATGCCCGCGCAATCACCGCTTCATCGGCAGGATCGGTGTAATACACGCCGCTGCGGTATTGCGTACCGACATCATTGCCTTGGCGGTTGAGCGAAGTCGGATCAATCAAACGGAAAAAATGTTGCAACACGGCTTCCAATCCGATAACCGCCTCATCAAAAGTAACGGCAACGGCTTCCGCGTGCCCCGTATCGCGGTGGCAAACCTCTTCATAAGACGGATTTTCGGTACGCCCGTTTGCATAACCCGATACGGCAGACAGCACACCGGCAATGCGGCGGAAATAAGCCTCAACCCCCCAAAAACAGCCTCCGGCAAGATACACAGTATGTTGCGCCATAAATCCTCCATGATGGCAAAAGCAGTATTTTAAAAGATAGCCGTTTGAAGCAAAAAGCAGACGGCCTTAACTGCCGCCCCTGCAGCAAAATGTGTTTTTTATACATTTTCACTATCCGGAGCAATTCCCTAAAATGCTTATCCGTTTTACAATCGTATCGTCTTTACATTTTATGCCGTCTGAACAACCATGTCCCTAGCCCGACCGAACAGAATCCTTATCATCAAGCTGCGGCACCACGGCGACGTATTATTGTCCACACCCGTTGCCGCCGCCGTCAAGCAGCGTTTTCCCGACTGTGAAATCGATATGCTGGTTTATCGGGAAACAGCCGACATTATCCGCGACAATCCGCTGATTACCCAAATTTTTACCATCGACCGCGATTGGAAAAAACAAAGCAAACGCGCGCAGTTTACCCATGAGAAAAACCTGTTTCTCGCCCTGAAAGCCCGCGGCTACGATTGGGCGTTCAACCTTTCCGACCAATGGCGGGCGGCAATCATCGCCAAATACTGCGCCCGAAGCAGTATCGGCTTGGCTTACAGCAAACGCGACAATGCCTTATGGCGTTTCTGCCATGATTTCGTCAACCCCGATTTGGATTGGACGCATCATGTGGTCGACCGCCATCTGAACATTCTTCCGCCGCTGATTCACCCCCACGAAATACAAGCGGAAGTATCGATGGTTGTCAGCAACGATACCCGCATCAGCCTGCGTCAAAAGCTGCGCGCACAAGGCTGGAACGAAGAATCTTATGTATTGGTGCACCCGGGTTCGCGCTGGCTGTTTAAATGTTGGGAAGACGACAAAAGCGCCGCACTGGTGCAACTGCTGCTCAACCACGGCAGAAACGTCGTCCTAACCGCCTCACCCGACAAAACCGAACAAGCCATATTGGAAGCCATTACCGAAAGTTTGCAGATTCACGCAGGCGTAAACGTATGGACTTTATCCGGCAACATCAATCTGCGCGAGCTGGCGGCGGCCATTGAAGGCGCAGAAATGTTTGTCGGCGTAGATTCCGTTCCCATGCACATCGCCGCCGCACTCGACAAACCCCAAGTCGCGCTGTTCGGCCCGAGTTGGGTAAGCCGCTGGCGTCCGTATTCGGAAAATGCCGAAATAATCTGGGCTGGAGATTTCGGCGAACTGCCAAATCCGGAAACCATCGATACCCGCAATACAAACCGTATGCTCAAAGCCATTCCGCTGGAGGCTGTTTGGGAAAAAGTACGGCAGAAGTTAAACCAAACCGAACAAAAGGCCGTCTGAAAAACGCCGTTATTCCTGCTCCGCCCCCCCCATCTTAAAGAAACCGTTTATCCTTCAGGCCGTCTGTTTTGCAGACGGCCTTTCCGCATGGCCGGCATGGTTGCGAAATTCCGCCAGCGTCATATCCAAGGTATCCAGACAAGGTTGCATAATGTTGCTCACCGCCTCATTGACATGATCTTTTCTCAATGCGGTCGGACGGTATACAAACAGCTTGAACAACTCCGCCAAGCCGATGGCTTCCGCTCCGGTTTTCAACACCCAGCCCTGCTTTCCGACATACACATAACCGTGTCGCGCCAATTTTTCCAACAATTCGCCCAATTCGTCATAGCCCATATTGATATGCCGTCTGAACTCCTGTATCGGCATGGCTCTGCCCTCCTGCTGTGCCGAGTCCAGCAGCAGCAAGATTTTCAACACATCGTCAAACCGCCCCCGCGCATCCAAACCGCGCCTGAACGCCTCACCCTGCCAATACGACAACGAAGAAGTCAGCACCGCACCGGCCAACACCAGCGACCACAATAAATTCAACCACAGCAGAAAAAACGGCACAGCGGCAAATGCGCCATAAATTGACGCATAACCATCAAACCTGCCCATGTACCAAGCAAACAGCGCACGCGCGATTTCCAAACAAACCGCCGTGACCAAAGCACCTGCCAAGGCTTGCCGCGCCGGTACGAAACGGTTGGGCACAAAACGGTACAAGCCCCAAAGCAATAATGTCGCAAACCCTACCGAAGCGGCCGTTTTCAGCCATTCCGCCCAAAAAGTATCGGCTTCTACTCCGCTGTCCCGCATCAATCCCAGCAACAGCGATACCCCCACGCCCAACGACAACGGGCCGAATGTCAACAGTGCCCAATACACCAAAAACTGCATCATCAGCGGCCGCCGCGTGCCTACCCGCCAAATACGGTTAAACGCATCGTCTATCGTCTGAATCAACATCAGCGACGTTACCAGCAACATCAAACTGCCAATGGCCGTCAGCCCTTTTGCCTTTTCTTTAAACGCATTAATATAGTCAAACACCAAATCCGCGCCCTGCGGCACAATCGTGCGGTTGACAAATTGCACGAAGGTATCCGACCATTCGTCAAACACAGGAAACGCCGAAGCCGCCACCACCGTAACCGTCAATACCGGCACCAATGCCAGCAGCGTGGTAAACGTCAGGCTTGCCGCCACCTGCGGTACACGCTCCTCATGGAAGCGGCGCACCACAAATACAGCAAAACCGAAAAACTTCCCTTGCAACAACTCTTGCAAACGGCTTAAAAACAGCATAATCTTTTCCTATTTATTTTGCAGACGGCCTATTGCCCTATTCTAACGGAATCCGCCCATGAACCCAAATCCCTTGAAAATTCTAGTTCTTTTCTATTCCCAGCACGGCAGCACCCTGAATCTTGCCCGCCAAATCGCCCGCGGCATTGAAAGCGTAGCAGGCTGTGAAGCCGTATTGCGTACCGTACCGAAAGTTTCCACCGTTTGCGAAGCCGTAGAAAACGACATTCCCGATAACGGCGCACCCTACGCCAAGGCCGAAGACCTCAAAACCTGCGCCGCCCTCGCCTTAGGCAGCCCGACCCGCTTCGGTAACATGGCCGCCGCCATGAAATACTTTATCGACGGCACCATTCCGCAATGGCTGGGCGCGGAACTTTCCGGCAAACCTGCCTCCGTCTTCACCAGCTCCGCCAGTATACACGGCGGACAAGAATCTACCCTGCTCAGCATGATGCTGCCCCTGCTGCACCACGGCATGATCATCAGCGGTATTCCATTTTCCGAATCCGCACTCAGCCACACCCGCAGCGGCGGCACACCCTACGGCGCAAGCCACGTTGCCGGAAGCGACGGACAAGCGGTACTGACTGACGAAGAAGCCGAACTCGCTTTTGCACAAGGCCGCCGTCTGGCCGAATTGGCCATCAAATTGTCCGCTTAACCGCCCGAGTGCCCGAAAATCCCGCAATATGCCGTCTGCAAATTACCGCTACACCTCACAAGGTTTTTGCAGACGGCTTTTTATTCTCAAATAATTAAACAATTCTATTAATTTATTTATATTGTTTTATAATAACAATTATTTACCCTTGTTTTCACTTTACCCGCCCCCGCTGCCGGCACACTCGGGTAAACTTCCGCACTTTAAACAAAAACTACCCCCATGCCGGCCACAGATAATAGGCAAAGAATAAAAACCAAACTGTTCTGACTCCGACATAACCCATCAACATCGTCATTGAACACAAAATGATACAGCGCTGCCACACCTTTGCTCGGAGAAAGTGCCTGCCAAACTGCTGAAAAACCGCAGGTCTGCCAACCCATACCTTATATGCGGCTTTGCTGTTTGACCTCATTTCAGGTAATCCGGCGATAAAAACAGTCCCATTCAAAGCACAATTATCTGTTCCAACAAACACATCTGCTGCACCCCCCACGCTATGGAAAACCACTACTTCACCACCCTGCTCCGACTGATTGCCCAGCCAGAACGCATGAAGATTCTGTTTACCCTGCTCGATGGCGACCGCAACATCAACGAACTGGCCCAAACCCTCAAGCTGCCAGCAACAGTCGTTTCCAACCATTTGGCCAAAATGCGCAGCGAAGGCATAGTCGATTACACCCGCTACCACCGCGTACTCGAATACCGCCTGATTTCCGCAGACACCGCCGCCATTCTCAACACACTCCGCAATCTGCCGGACAAGCGGCAACATACCGTTTAGCCTGTTACCGTTCAAATACAGGCAGCTTGCCGAACACCTCCCGATTGTCCCAACTGAAACCGCAACCGCATTTTATCCCGTTTCCCATACGCCATTTGCGGTAAAATATTGCCGTTTCCCATTTTCAAACGAAACAGTCCGATTAGCCCAACCCTATTTTACAGACGGCATTACCCGTCTTCTCAATGGAACGCACCATGAAAATCACCACTTGGAACGTCAATTCCCTCAACGTGCGCCTGCCGCAGGTACAAAACTGGCTGGCCGACAACCAGCCGGATATTTTGGCTTTGCAGGAACTCAAACTCGACCAAGACAAATTTCCCGCGCCCGCGCTGCAAATGATGGGCTGGAACGCCGTATGGAGCGGCCAGAAAACCTACAACGGCGTTGCCCTCATCAGCCGCCACGAGCTGCAAGACGTACACACCGGCCTGCCCGCCCTGCCCGACGATCCGCAACGGCGCGTGATTGCAGCCACCGTAAACGGCGTGCGCGTCATCAATGTCTATTGTGTCAACGGCGAAGCCCTCGACAGCCCCAAATTCGAATACAAAAGACAATGGTTTGCCGCGCTGGCCGACTTCGTGCGCGGCGAGCTGGCCCGCCATGAAAAACTGGTTTTGCTCGGCGACTTCAACATCGCCCCGGCCGATGCCGACTGCTACGATCCCGAAAAATGGCATGAAAAAATCCACTGCTCCTCAGAAGAGAGGAGCTGGTTCAAAAACCTGCTGGACTTAGGACTGACCGACTCATTGCGCCAAATCCGCCCCGAAGGTGCGTTTTACACTTGGTTTGACTACCGCGGAGCAATGTTCCAACGCAAACTCGGCCTGCGTATCGACCACCAGCTCATCAGCCCCGCCCTCTCCGCACTGCTGCAGGACGTAACCGTCGATTTGGATGCGCGCGCGCAAGAGCGGCCGAGCGATCATGCGCCGGTTACGGCAGTGTTTGACTTGTAGTCGGACAGGCCTGAATCTTGGCAAAACCCAAAAACAAGCATTTGCCGGTTTGACATCCGACCGAAATCCGACATCGTGCCGCCGGAAGCACAGCCCGATACGCCAGTCGTGCCGTCTTGCTTTTCGGCTTTACTGATTTCGGCATAAAGTTTTGCCATACCTTGCTCCTTGCTTATGTATGAAACAGTCAGCATGATTAACCCAATCCCTTATGCACCGGCCGGGCGTCATACTTGCCGTTTTCGGTATCCGCCCCGGAGATACCGCATAAGGGATTTATCCGTCTCCCAACATAAAGAAACCGTTTTCAAACAATGGATTCATAGGCAGACAGATAGATTCCCCCCAGCGCGGGAATAACGGCAGCTAAGATTTCAGGCTGCCCGAACAGCGTGGCGGAATTGCAAAGCCCAAACAGTTTTGCAAAGTTTTCAGGCCGGAACCTTTGCAAAATTCATGACAAGGGCTTGCAGTGGCGGTTTTTACACCCGCCCGCTTGGGATTTTTGAAGTGGTAACTTTCAAGGTATTGATTAACTTCGGGCGGGTGTAAAACCCGCCCCTGCAATCAGTTTTGGTTCTTTCCTATTTTTTTGCAAAGGTCTCAAGCCGTCTGAATTTGATTTGAAAAGTGTCCGGCCTTTGGGGTGCGGGCCGTTGCAATCAAACCGGCGCAAGGCGGATAAAAAGGCCGTCTGAACATGATGCGGCGGAACCACCGGTTCCGCCGTCCTGTTCAGACGGCCTTTGCTGTCCGAATTTATTTCATCACCAAAGTTTCCCCGTTGTCCGCCACTAAGATTTTTTCCGGCCAACGCAATGCGGCCAAGCGGAATGCGGCACCGGCATATTTTTGCGGATATTTGCGCACCCGCCAGCTTGCGCCGATGGAAAAATCCACGCAGAAGACATTGCGCTTTGCACCGTGCCACGCGTCCGGTTTGACCGGAAACAGATTGCGCCCGGCAGCCGCCGGATTTTCAGACGGCCTCCACGCGCGCCAATAATGCCCGATGACCACCGGTATTTCTTCCCGATAATCCTCCCACCACGGGCAGCGTTCCGTACCGCGCCAGCGTCCGCCCGCATAAAATGCTTTGGCGGAAAGCTGCTCCACACCGCTGGTAAGGGCGCGTATCGGGTGCATCCGGCTTCTGGCAAAATCGTATCGGGCGGTTGCGGGCATCGGCGGCGGCATTTGGGCCGCATTTTCCGCACAAGCCGCATAGTGCTCCTGTTCGTATAAATAACCGGCATACCAATGCTCGTTTTGCAGTGCGGTTTTCAACTCCTCATCAAAACGCCGGTATTGTTCCACCAATCCTTCCCCCGCCGCCGCATCCAGTTTGGCAAAGGTATCCGGCAGCCATGCCGCATGGACGACGCGGATATCGTCCCGCTCCCAAATCAGCGGCTGCTTTTCCAACCATGCTTTCATGCCGCTTTTTTCATGCGGTTTCGCCCGCTGCCACGGCGCATAATTGGCCGCATCTTGGTCGGCGCGCCGGTCAAAAAACCAACCCGATCCGTCTTTGGCATCGCAAACCAGCAGATTCAATTCGTGATTGCCAAGCACGGCAAAGGCATAACCCGCCTCCACCGCCCGCTCCGCCCATGCCAGCACGGCGGGGCTGTCGGGGCCGCGGTCGCACAAATCGCCGACAAACACCAACTTGCGCCCGTCGGGGTGGAAACCGTCGTCACGGTAGCCCAAATGTTCCAATAAAGTTTGGAACACGGCAAATTCGCCGTGTACGTCGCCGACAATATCCAAGGGCACATCAGGCAGGGTGCGGCGGTAGTGATAAGTCATAGAATCTTCCGTTTATCCAATGCCTCCGATGCCTATCAAAGCAAAACCGGATGACAGATTTGAAATAATCAAAATACAATACAACAAACTGAACAACTTTACCCTCATCATCAATATAAACATTTATAAAGGAAAAATCTGTGCAGTAAACCCGGTATCCGCATGAATACAGGCATACCGATACTGTTTTCTTTCGGATTTGAGCTGATTATAACGGCAAATCACGCCGCTCAAAAACGATAAAGCCGTCTGAAAAATCAGCCTGTTGTGCAGACTTTTTCAGACGGCTTGAGATAATGCGCTACCTGTTAGTGATTATGGCCGCAAGCGCATTTCATATCGATGACCATACGGCCGGTAATTTTACCTTCGCGCATTTCTTGGAAAATGGCAGGCGCATCTTCAATCGGGCGTTTTTGCACCAAAGGTACAACCAAACCTTCCGCACCGAATTGGAATGCTTCTTCCAAGTCTTTGCGCGTACCGACCAAAGAGCCGACCACTTCGATACCGTCCAATACAATACGCGGAATCGACAAATCCATAGACTCGGGCGGTAAACCGATGGCAACCACACGACCGCCTGCGCGCACGCAGTCCACGGCAGAATTAAATGCAGCTTTAGATACTGCAGTTACCACCGCCGCATGCGCACCGCCGGTTTTTTCTTGAATCACTTTGGCGGCATCTTCTTTTGCAGCGTTAATGACAATGTCCGCGCCCATTTCTTTGGCAAAAGCCAGTTTGCCGTCATTGATGTCGATGGCAATCACATGTGCGCCGAATACTTTTTTCGCATACTGCACACCCAAGTTGCCCAAACCGCCTGCACCGTACATGGCCAGCCATTGTCCCGGACGGACACCAGATACTTTAACGCCTTTATAAGTGGTTACGCCCGCACAGGTAATGCTGGAAGCCTGCGCCGGATCCAAGCCGTCAGGCACTTTCACCGCGTAATCAGCATCGACGATACAGTGTGTCGCCATACCGCCGTCCGCAGTGTAGCCGGCATTCAATACGCTGCGGCACAGAGTCTCCCTGCCGGTATTACAGTATTCGCACGAACCGCAACCTTTAAACAGCCATGCAATGCTGACACGGTCGCCGATTTTCAGATTTTTCACGCCGTCTGCAACCTGCGTTACCAAACCGATGCCTTCGTGTCCCAACACGCGGCCGGGTTTTTCACCATAATCGCCGGCAGCAACGTGCAAGTCTGTGTGGCACACGCCGCAATATTCGACTTCTACCAAGGCCTCACCAAATTCCAGCGGACGGATGTCCCGTTCTACAACTTCTACATCACCTTCAACTGCCTGATTTACAACCACTGCACGCATTTTCATGGTTACGCTCCTTGAGTTTGTTGTTGTGAATAGAAAAGTAGCGGCTGCCGGATGGTGGCAGGCTTTCCGGCTACTGGTTTCAGAATAAATCTGCGGCATGTGCTTGTCAATAGCAGTCCGCGCAGAGAAAAAGGATAATATTTGTTAAATTTTATTAGATTATCCATGGAATTTTTTTACACATACCCCAAAGAAAAATCATTCAGGCCGTCTGCAAAAACGTCCTTTCTCCCCAAAAACGCCCACCGTACCGTATTTTTTCTTTTTCTTGCAAAACTACATATGCAAAATGCAAGGTAAACCTAGTTTTTAGTTCTTGAATCCTCCGAAAAAAAAGAATATGCTGTTTTCCGAGCATTTTGCTCAGGTTGGATAAAAAGTTGAAGTTCGGAACAATCTGTCAAAAGGAGAAACACCATGGCAAAAGACTTGAATGTTTTTGACAAAGAGTACGGCCTGCTGATTAACGGCGAATGGACCAAAGGCAGCGAAGGCAATCTGCTTACTTCATACAATCCGGCAAACGGCGAAGAACTGGCGAAATTTGTCGATGCCAGCAATGCCGATGTCGATGCTGCTGTTACCGCCGCGCAAGAAGCGTTTAAAACTTGGAAAAAAACCACTGTTACCGAACGTGCGGCGATTCTGAACAAAATTGCCGACATCATTGATGAAAATGCGGAATTGTTTGCCCTGCAGGAAACATTGGACAACGGCAAGCCCATCCGTGAAACCCGTGCGGCCGATATTCCGCTCGCTTCCGACCATTTCCGCTACTTTGCCGGTGTCATCCGCGGCGAAGAAGGTACAGCCACCCAGCTTGACGAAGAAGATTTGTCGCTGGTTTTGCGCGAACCCATCGGAGTGGTCGGCCAAATTATTCCGTGGAATTTCCCTTTCCTGATGGCTGCTTGGAAAATCGCCCCCGCATTGGCCGCAGGCTGTACCATCGTGCTGCATCCCTCTTCCAGCACATCGCTGAGCCTGCTTTCTTTCGCGCAAAAAATCAACCACCTGCTGCCTAAAGGCGTATTCAACGTCATCACAGGCAAAGGATCGAAATCCGGCGAATACATGCTGCACCACAAAGGCTTCAACAAGCTGGCGTTTACCGGCTCCACCGAAATCGGCCGCCGCATCGGCATCGCCGCCGCCGAAATGCTGATTCCCTCAACTTTGGAACTGGGCGGCAAATCCGCCAACATCTTCTTTGACGATATGCCGTTTGACAAAGCCCTCGAAGGTGCGCAAAAAGGTATTTTGTTCAACCAAGGCCAAGTGTGCTGCGCCGGTTCGCGCATTTTCGTACAGGAAGGAATTTACGACAAATTTGTCGCCGCGCTGGCGGAAGAGTTTAAAAAAGTCAAAGTCGGCCTGCCTTGGGAAGACGACACCCAGATGGGTGCCCAAGTCAACGCCGGTCAGCTTGAAACCATTTTGAAATACGTCAAAATCGGCGAACAGGAAGGCTGCCGCATCATCACCGGCGGTAAAAAAGTCGAAGGCTCGTTGGAAAGCGGTGCCTTTGTCGAGCCTACCCTGATTGAAGCGGAAAACAGCAGCCGCATCTCGCAGGAAGAAATCTTCGGCCCGGTTGCGACCGTGATTAAATTCAAAACCGAAGAAGAAGTCGTCAAAATGGCCAACGACAGCGAATACGGCTTGGGCGGTGCGGTTTGGAGCAAAGACATCAACCGCTGCCTGCGCGTCTCACGCGCACTCGAAACCGGCCGCGTATGGGTCAACTGTTACAACCGCCTGCCTGCCCATGCGCCGTTCGGCGGCTACAAAACCTCGGGTATCGGCCGCGAAACCCACAAAATGATGTTGGCTGCCTACACCCAAGTGAAAAACATCTACATCAGCACCCGTGAAGAGCGCGAAGGCATGTATTGATTATTTGACTGCTTAGCTTTTCAAAATAAAGGCCGTCTGCAAAATACCGATTTTGCAGACGGCCTTTATGTTTTTCTCCTACTTTGCAAACAAATTTCCTGCCATCAGTCCTCTATTTTTAAAGAAACATATCAACCATATAAACCGACCAATCCATTATAACTGAAACATTCCATCATAATACTGGTAGCCACCTGCCACAAAACAATACGGTGTTGCTGTATCTTACCCAAAGAAGAATCTAAGCAAGCGGCTCAAGCAGTAAGTCGCCGCCCCTGTATCGCCATACTGTCGCGGTTTGACCGCATTTTCCCATTCTGTATCATTTGATTATATTTCCTTTCTCCCTTTCCAAACACTCCCAAGCCCGCCTGCTCCGATTTTAATGCCCCAAACCAGCTATCCCTTATACTGCTTGGTTTGCATTCACATCTGCATGAAAAAATCTTGCACAATCTGACAAAAAAAGACGTTTTCCTGTTAAAATGAAGGGATTTTATTGTATCTGATACTGACTGATGATTTCTACGGTTTCCGCCTGATGTTTTACAAACAACATGGCAGTCTGGCAGTAGAAACACCCCATCAGATACCTTGCCGTGATTTTTAACCCTCATCAAAAGTAACGCATCTATGTTTAAGATAAAGAAAGGCTTGGACCTGCCTATTGCAGGACAACCGGAGCAAACCGTCTACGACGGTCCGGCCATTACCGAAATCGCGTTGCTTGGCGAAGAGTATGTCGGTATGCGACCTTCAATGAAGGTTCGTGAAGGAGATACCGTCAAAAAAGGCCAAGTATTGTTTGAAGACAAGAAAAACCCGGGCGTGGTGTTCACCGCTCCTGCAGCAGGTACGGTAACCGCCGTAAACCGTGGTGAAAAACGCGTGCTGCAATCCGTGGTTATCCGCATCGGCGGCGATGAGGAAATCACGTTCGACCAATATGCGCCCGAGGCACTTGCTTCGCTGTCCGGAGAACAAGTCCGCGCCAATCTGATTCAATCGGGTCTGTGGACGGCTTTCCGTACCCGTCCGTTCAGCAAAACGCCCGCGGTCGATGCGGAGCCTGCTGCAATTTTTGTCAATGCCATGGACACCAATCCGCTGGCTGCCGATCCCGCCGTAGTCATTGCGGACAAGGCTGAGGCGTTCCGCTGCGGTTTGCGCGTATTGGCCTGCCTGACCGGACGCACGGTGCATGTATGCAAAGCAGCCGGCGCGGATATTCCTGCCGAAGCCGCCGCCAATATTTCGGAACACGAATTTTCCGGCCCCCATCCTGCGGGTTTGAGCGGTACGCATATCCACTTTATCGAGCCTGTCGGTGCAAACAAAACGGTATGGACTATCGGTTATCAAGACGTGATTGCCATCGGCCTGCTGTTTACCACAGGCCGTCTGCACTCCGAGCGCGTGATTGCCTTGGGCGGTCCGCAAGTGAAAAAGCCGCGCCTGATCCGCACGCAGGCTGGTGCGAAAGTTTCCCAAATCACCGCCGGAGAGCTGGAAGATGCGGACAACCGCGTGATTTCCGGTTCGGTACTCAACGGCAGCATTGCTTCGGGCGCACATGACTATCTGGGCCGTTTCCACACTCAGGTTTCCGTCATTGAAGAAGGCCGCGCCAAAGAGTTTTTCGGCTGGGTATCGCCGCAGCCGGATAAATTTACGATTACCCGCACGACACTGGGCCACTTCCTGAAAAACAAACTGTTCAAATTCAATACCGCCACCAACGGCGGCGACCGCGCGATGGTACCGATTGGTACTTACGAACGCATCATGCCGCTGGATATCCTGCCCACCCTGCTGCTGCGCGATTTGATTGTCGGCGATTCCGACAGTGCGCAGGCATTGGGCTGTTTGGAGCTGGACGAGGAGGATTTGGCCCTGTGCAGCTTCGTCTGCCCGGGAAAATACGAATACGGCCCGCTCCTGCGCAAGGTGCTGGATACGATTGAGAAGGAGGGCTGATGATGGGCTTGAAACATTTTTTGGAAAAAATCGAACCGCATTTCCTACCGGGCGGCAAACATGAGAGGTGGTATGCCCTGTATGAGGCGGCAGCTACGATTTTCTACACCCAAGGTACGGTTACACGCAAAGCTTCGCACGTCCGCGATGCCTTGGATTCCAAACGCATGATGATTTTGGTGTGGCTGGCACTTTTTCCGGCCATGTTTTACGGCATGTACAACGTCGGCGCACAGGCCTTCGGCGCGCTGACCCCCGAACTGCTGCAACAAAACATCGCCAACGACTGGCATTATGCACTGGCCGCCTCTTTGGGCATCGATATGTCAGCCGATGCGGGCTGGTTCAGCAAAATGCTGTTCGGAGCGGTTTTCTTCCTGCCGATTTACATCACCGTCTTCGTGGTGGGCGGCTTTTGGGAAGTTTTGTTTGCCACCATCAGAAAACACGAGATCAATGAAGGATTCTTCGTCACTTCTATTTTGTTTGCATTGATTGTCCCTCCTACCCTGCCTTTGTGGCAGGCGGCATTGGGCATCAGCTTCGGCGTGGTTGTCGCAAAAGAAGTCTTCGGCGGCACAGGCAAAAACTTCATGAATCCGGCACTTGCCGGCCGTGCTTTCCTGTTTTTCGCCTATCCCGCCAACATCAGCGGCGATACCGTTTGGACGGCTGTTGACGGCTTTTCCGGTGCAACCGCACTGAGCCAATGGGCAACCGGCGGCATGGCGGGGCTGAAAAACACCGCCACCGGAGAAGCGGTTACTTGGATGGATGCCTTTATCGGCAATATTCCGGGATCGGTTGGCGAAGTATCGACTTTGGCACTGTTAATCGGCGGCGCATTCATCGTCTTCACCCGCATTGCCTCTTGGCGCATTATTGCGGGCGTGATGCTTGGTATGATTGCCACCTCATTACTGTTCAACGCCATCGGCTCGGAAACCAACGCCATGTTCTCTATGCCGTGGTATTGGCATTTGGTCGTCGGCGGCTTTGCCATCGGTATGCTGTTTATGGCAACCGACCCTGTTTCCGCCTCGTTTACCAACACCGGCAAATGGTGGTACGGTGCGCTTATCGGCTCGATGTGCGTTTTGATCCGCGTGGTCAATCCCGCCTATCCCGAAGGCATGATGCTGGCAATTCTGTTTGCCAACCTGTTCGCACCGATTTTCGACTACTTCGTCGCCCGAGCAAATATCAAACGCAGAAAGGCACGCACCAATGGCTAAATTCAATAAGGACAGCTTCGGCGGCACGCTTGCCGTCGTCATTGCAGTGAGTCTGGTTTGTTCGGTAGTTGTGGCGGGTTCCGCCGTCGGCCTCAAGCCGATTCAAAACGAACAAAAAGCCAGAGACAAGCAAAGTTATATCTTGAGCGTTGCCGGTCTGTTGGCAGCCGGTACCGATATTCCGAAAGTTTATGCGGAACGTATCGAACCGCGTACAGTAGATTTGGCAACCGGCGAATATGTGGAAGCTCCGGCAGGCTTTGATGCCCGTGCAGCCGCCAAAAAACCGGAAGAAAGCATCAACATTAATCCCGAAGACGATTTTGCAGGACTCAAAACCCGTGCCAAACTTGCAGAAGTTTATCTGGTAAAAGACGAATCCGGAAAAGTGAACCAGATTGTCTTACCGATGCACGGCAACGGTCTGTGGTCGGTGATGTACGGCTTCGTATCCGTCCGGCCCGACGGCAATACCATCAACGGCATCACCTATTACGAACAGGGCGAAACCCCCGGCTTGGGCGGTGAAATCGCCAATCCGCTGTGGCAGCAGAAATTCGTCGGCAAAAAACTCTACAACGAACAAGGCAATGTCGCCATCCGCGTCGGCAAGGGAGCCGGCACGGATACGGAACACGGTGTAGACGGCTTGTCGGGTGCAACGCTGACCACCAAAGGCGTACAAGGTTCGTTCAACTACTGGTTCGGTGAAAACGGTTACAAACCTTACCTGGCCAAACTGAAATCAGGAGCAGAATAATGGCTGATACCAAACGACTGAAACACTTAATGTTTTCGCCATTTATCGACAATAATCCGATTGCCTTGCAAGTATTGGGCATCTGTTCGGCACTGGCGGTAACCACCAAACTCGAAACCGCCATTGTGATGGGTATTTCCGTTGCTTTTGTAACTGCTTTTTCCAGCTTTTTCATTTCGCTGATGCGCAATTACATCCCCAACAGCATCCGCATCATCGTCCAGATGGCGATTATTGCTTCGCTGGTCACACTGGTTGACCAGCTCCTGCAAGCCTTTGCCTACGAATTATCCAAACAGCTGTCGGTATTCGTCGGCCTGATTATCACCAACTGCATCGTGATGGGCCGTGCCGAAGCATTTGCCATGAAAGAACCGCCGTTGGAAAGCTTTGTCGACGGCTTCGGCAACGGTTTGGGATACGGCCTGATTCTGATTGTCGTCGCCACACTGCGCGAGCTGATCGGCTCGGGCAAATTATTCGGCATGACCATTTTCCAAACCGTCCAAGACGGCGGCTGGTATCAGGCAAACGGTTTGTTCCTTCTGGCACCGAGTGCATTCTTTATCATCGGTTTCTTGGTTTGGGCGCTCCGCACTTGGAAACCCGAGCAAGTGGAGAAATAATCCATGGAACATTATCTGAGCTTATTCGTTAAGTCCGTATTCATCGAGAACATGGCCTTATCTTTCTTCTTGGGAATGTGTACCTTTTTGGCGGTTTCCAAAAAAGTGTCCACCGCATTCGGTTTGGGGGTAGCCGTAACCGTCGTATTGGGCTTGGCCGTACCCGCCAACCAAATCGTGTACTCGCTGTTGAAAGACGGTGCGCTCGTACCGGGCATCGATCTGACATTCCTGCGCTTCATCATCTTCATCGGCGTGATTGCCGCGCTGGTGCAGATTTTGGAAATGATTTTGGACAAATTCTTCCCAGCCCTCTATAACGCACTCGGTATCTTCCTGCCCCTGATTACCGTAAACTGTGCCATTTTCGGTGCCGTATCCTTCATGGCGCAACGCGAATACACCTTCGGCGAATCCGTCGTTTACGGTTTCGGCGCAGGCATCGGCTGGATGCTGGCGATTGTCGCTCTGGCAGGAATTACCGAAAAACTGAAATACGCCGACGTACCTGACGGCTTGAAAGGTCTGGGTATTACCTTTATCTCCGCCGGCCTGATGGCACTGGCGTTTATGTCGTTCTCCGGCATCCAGTTATAAGGAAAGCACACAATGGAAATTATTTTAGGTATTGTGATGTTTACCGGCATCATCTTGGTATTGGCACTCCTGATTCTGTTTGCCAAATCCAAGCTGGTGAACGAAGGCGACATCACCATCAAAATCAACGGCGAAAAAGAGCTGACCATGCCTGCCGGCGGCAAACTCTTGGGTGCGCTGGCCAACGAGGGTATCTTTGTACCTTCGGCCTGCGGCGGCGGCGGTTCCTGCGGACAATGCCGCGTCGTCGTCAAAAGCGGCGGCGGCGACATCCTGCCGACCGAGCTTTCCCATATCAGCAAACGCGAAGCACGCGAAGGCTGCCGCCTCTCCTGTCAGGTCAACGTTAAAACCGACATGGACATTGAAGTGCCGGAAGAAGTATTCGGCGTAAAAAAATGGGAATGCACCGTTATCTCCAACGACAACAAAGCCACGTTTATTAAAGAACTCAAACTGGCGATTCCCGAAGGCGAAGAAGTGCCCTTCCGTGCCGGCGGCTACATCCAGATTGAAGCCGAACCGCACACCGTAGCCTACAAAGACTTTGATATTCCCAAAGAATACCATGAAGACTGGGACAAATTCGATTTGTGGCGTTACGTTTCCAAAGTCGACGAGCCGATTCTGCGCGCCTACTCCATGGCTTCCTATCCGGAAGAAAAAGGCATCATCATGCTGAACGTGCGTATTGCCACCCCGCCGCCGCGCCAGCCCGACGTACCGCCGGGTCAGATGTCTTCCTACATCTGGTCGCTGAAACCGGGCGACAAAGTTACCATTTCCGGCCCCTTTGGCGAATTTTTCGCCAAAGACACCGATGCCGAAATGGTCTTCATCGGCGGCGGCGCGGGTATGGCTCCGATGCGCTCCCATATTTTCGACCAGCTCAAACGCCTGAAATCCAAACGCAAAATCTCCTTCTGGTACGGCGCACGCTCCAAGCGCGAGATGTTCTACGTTGAAGATTTCGACGGTCTGGCCGCCGAAAACGACAACTTCGAATGGCATGTCGCCCTTTCCGACCCGCTGCCGGAAGACGATTGGACAGGCTACACCGGCTTCATCCACAACGTCTTGTACGAAAACTACCTGAAGGACCATGAGGCACCGGAAGACTGCGAATTCTACATGTGCGGCCCGCCGGTCATGAACCAAGCCGTTATCAAAATGCTCAAAGACTTGGGCGTGGAAGACGAAAACATCCTGCTGGACGATTTCGGCGGCTAATGGCCATCAAGCAAAAAGGAGAAACCTCGGTTTCTCCTTTTTTATTGAACAATAAAACCATCTTTGGACAGTATAGTCATTTAAAATAAGAATGATACAGCGTTGCTTTGCCTTGCCGTACTATGTGTACTGTCTGCGGCTTCGCTGCCTTGTCTCATTCTTATTTTATTCGACTATAAAATTCAAGCTGTACCTGATTCTGTGTAAGATGTTACAGCGCTATGTTGTCTTTATTTGAATAACCATGCAATAAAAACTATCCCCCTTTGCTATTTTATTTAACAATCTCCCTCTATTTTTATTCAAAAAGCCGTCTGCAAAACAGCCACATTCCATCATAAACAGATTGATGTGCCTTTTGCAGACGGCTTTTATTTATATTACAGCAATCAAAATCCAAATACAGCGTTTCCGATGATAACTGCTGTTATTTATTGGCATTCAGGTAAGTGCTGATTAAGCGTGCGGTAGAACTGTCGTGTTTTTGCAATTCGATTTCACCGTTCAGCTCAGCCAAAATGGTTTTTGCCAACTGTTTACCCAGTTCTACTCCCCATTGGTCGAAGCTGTTAATGCCCCAAATCACGCCTTGAACAAAGGTTTTATGTTCATACATGGCAATCAAGCTGCCCATATTCCGCGGATTGACCTGATTCATCAAAATCAGATTAGTCGGGCGGTTGCCGGAAAACGTTTTATGCGGTACAAGCTCTTCAACTCGTTCTTCGTCCAAGCCTTGAGCCAGCAATTCTGCACGGGCTTCTTCCGGAGTTTTGCCGCGCATAAACGCTTCCGCCTGTGCAAACACGTTTGCCAACAAAATTTCGTGGTGGCCTTTGAGATTGCTGCGTTTTGCCAATGAAGCAATCAAGTCAATCGGCGTAATATGCGTACCTTGGTGCAGTAATTGGAAAAAGGCGTGTTGGCCGTTGATACCGGTTTCACCCCAAATAATCGGCGAGGTTTCGTGCTCGACAGGTTTGCCGTCGATGGTCACCTGCTTGCCGTTGCTTTCCATATCAAGCTGCTGGATAAACTTCGGCAAACGGTGCAAATGTTGGTCATACGGTGCGATAACATGACTGCCGCCACCATAATAATTGATGTACCAAATGCCGATGAGCGCCAGAATAACCGGCATATTGCGCTCCAGCGGCGTATTGATGAAATGCTGATCCATCAGATGTGCGCCGTTGAGCATTTCAATGAAATTTTCTTCACCCAAATACAGCATAATCGGCAAACCGATTGCCGACCACAAGCTGTATCGTCCGCCAACCCAGTCCCAAAACTCAAACATATTGGCCGTATCGATACCAAACTCGGCAACTGCCTGTTTGTTGGTTGAAACGGCTACGAAATGTTTGGCAACAGCCGCTTCGTTGCCCGCATGCGCCAAGAACCACTCGCGCGCAGTCAGCGCATTGGTCAGCGTTTCTTGAGTAGTGAATGTTTTGGAGGCAATGATAAACAGCGTGGTTTCCGGGTGGACTTTCGTCAACACATCTCTCAGTTGAGAACCGTCCACATTCGACACAAAATGCATTTGCAGACGGGGGTGGCCAAATGGTTTGAGCGCGGTGCACATCATCAACGGCCCCAAATCCGAACCGCCGATACCGATATTGACCACATCCGTAATCACTTGGTTGGTATAGCCCAGCCAGTTGCCGCTGCGAACCTCATGCGAAAACTCTCCCATACGGTGCAACACCCGGTTAACCTTCGGCATCACATCTTCACCGTCCACCATAATCGGCGCATTGGTACGGTTGCGTAACGCGATATGCAAAACCGCACGGTTTTCAGTCGTATTGATTTTTTCACCACGGAACATCTGCTGCATACGTTCCGGCACACCTGCCTCGTTTGCCAAATCCAGCAGCATCGACAGCGTTTCATCGGTAATCCGGTTTTTGGAATAATCCAAAGTCAAACCGCCCACCTGCAGCCAATATCGTTCGGCACGCTGCGGGTCTTGCTCGAACATATCGCGCATGTGGTCGGTTTTGGTTTCGTCGAAATGTTTCCACAATTTCGACCAGCTCGGTAAGTCGTGAAGGTGTCTCATGATTTTTAGTCCTTGTTATTTTTAATCTTTATTTTGGTATCCGACATGTTTGCTGTGGATACTGCGCTTACTTTTCTGCAACTGCAGGCTGGCCTCGTCGCCCAAACGCAATGCCAAACCAATGGCCAGAATATCAATGACCGCCAATTGCAGCAGGCGGGAAACCATAGGCGTATAAAGCTCGGCATTTTCCTGCGTCGCCACGCTCAATACGCAGTCTGCAAGTTGCGCCAACGGGGAATCGGCACGGGTTACCGCAATAACTGCCGCTCCATTTTCTTTCGCGATACTGACAGCATCCAAAAGCTCGATGGAAGAGCCGGTATTGGAAATGGCCACCAACACATCTTTATCGCTCAATACCGAAGCCGCCATCAGTTGCGTATGGGTATCAACATAGGCAACGGTAGATATGCCGAAACGGAAAAACTTGTGCTGTGCATCTTGAGCCACAATGCCTGAATTGCCGACACCGTAAAACTCTACACGGCGGGCATGTATCAAAGTAGCAATCGCATTTTCCAGCTCGGTTTCTTTCAAAAAACGACGCTCGCCCAACAACGAGGCAGCCGCATTTCCCAATACTTTTTCCACCACGCTGCCGATGTCGTCATCAGCGTTTAACTCTTCATGCACATACGGCATACCTTCATGGCCGATACTGGCCGACAGCGCAAGTTTGAATTCCGGCAATCCTTTATAACCCAAACTGCGGCAGAAACGGATAACAGTCGGCTGGCTTACCGATGCACGTTCCGCGATTTCCGCCACCGCAGCATGGACGAACCACTTCGGCTCTGCCAATGCAGCTTCGGCCACTTTACGCTCCGCACCGGACAAGCCTGCCAATGACTCACTGATTTTACTTAACATTTTTCTTACCTTTCCATATATTTACGGCAGTATTGCCTCATACTGCCGTTTAGGAATGCTGTTTATTCCGTTTTATCCTGAGCTGTTTTCCCAAAATCCGCAGACATGCCGTCTGCAAAACGGGAAGGTGCATGATTCTGCAAGTGGTTTTCCAAAGCCACCGCCGCACCGGTCAGCCCCGGAAATTCACTCAACACCACATACACCGGAATGGCAGCAAGATAGGCATCGAAACGGCCTTTGTTTTCAAAACGGCTGCGGAATGGCGATTGTTTGAAGTAATCGATAAAACGCGGAATAATGCCGCCACACAAATACACGCCGCCGCTTGCGCCCAAAGTCAGCGCCAGATTGGAAGCAACCGTACCCAACATGGCACAGAAAATATCCAAAGTCAGACGGCATAAAGGCGACGAACCGCCCAATGCGCTTTCGCTGATTTGTGCGGGAGTCAGCGTTGCCGGCGTCACGCCCTCTTTAGCAGCCAATGCTTCGTAAATCAGCGACAAACCTGCGCCGCTCAAAAAGCGTTCGGCAGACACATGACCGAATTTCTGCTTGGCATACTGCCAAATCAGCACTTCCGCATCGTCAAACGGCGGAAAGCTGACGTGCCCGCCTTCGCCCGCCAATGCCACCCAGCCCGCATTGCTCGGAATCAATCCGCTCACGCCCAAACCCGTACCCGGACCGATGACTGCTTTGGGTGCGTTTTCTTTCGGCTCGGTACCGCCGATTTGTACCAAATCTTTTTCGGCGGTGCAGGTAATTGCCAAGGCCTGAGCGGTAAAGTCATTAAGGAACACCAGCGTTTCAAAACCCAAAGCCTGCCGTGTGGTTTCAATGGAAAACGCCCAATGGTGATTGGTCATTTGCACCCAATCGCCCAAAATCGGGTTGGCGATGGCGATACCCGCATGGGCGATTTTCGGATTGCCGACACGTTTCAAATATTCGCGAATCGCGTCCACAACGGTATCGTAATCATTACACGGCAACACTTCCGCCTGCTCGATTTGCTGCGGTGCGGTTTCCAAAGCAAAGCGGGCGTTGGTACCGCCGATGTCGGCCACCAAACGCGGCCATGCATTTGCCGTCTGCGGATTATCAGTGTGCATAGAAGACATGGCAGTCCGCTCCTTCATGATGCAAAATCAGGCTGATGGGATAAACCGTTGAAGCGTGTTCGGCAGCCCGATCGAATACTGCTTTTTTTTCTTCGCCCTGAATGGCCAAGTAAATATGCGGCGTACCGACAATCGCCCCCAAACTCATGCTCACGCGCTCATGCGGAGCGGTAACAGGCGTGGTATGTACCAATGCGGGGCATTCCGCCAAATCGATTGCCGTCTGTAATTGCGGCGCTTGCGGGAACAGCGAAGCCGTATGCCCGTCGCCCCCCATGCCCAACACCAGCACATCGGGCTGTTTGTAATGTTTCAAGGCAAAGCCAACCACTTCATCGGGCTGTAATTCGGTTTCAGTTTTTCCGTCTTCTACCATGGGCATCCACGTTGCGGCCGCTGCCTTATTTTTCAGCAGATACTCGCGTACCAAGCCGGTATTGCTGTCGGCATGACCAGTCGGCACGATACGCTCGTCCACCAAACCGATACGGACTTTGCTCCAGTCCAAATCCTTTTGCGACAAGGCTTCAAAAAAAGCAATAGGCGAACGGCCACCGGACACCGCCAGCACCGCCTCGCCTTTTTCTGCCAAAGCCTGTTGCAGCGCTCCGGCTACGCTGTCTGCCAAGAATTGTGCGGCAGCAGCGGCGTTTTCATATTCGTACCAAGTAAACATCATGTTCCTTTCTTTTTTCCAGACGGCATTCAAACCGCTTATACTGTCTGAAAATCTCCGCACCGCATAAGCAGCGGATTTCGGTTTGCAGAGAAACGTGGGAAACAACCCTTATGCCGTCTGCCGGATATTGCTCACTTTGCAAAACGCCGGAGAAATTTCCGCATTTTGCAGACGGCCATCACAAAGGCCGTCTGCAAAATCAGCTTAGCTGCCGCAACCGTTTCTGCTGCACATTCCAATATTATTGCCGGATATTACTGCTCTTCATGCCATCGGTTGCCATCGCGTGCCAACAGCTCGCGGGCGGCTTCCGGTCCCCATGAATGCGCCGGATAGCCATGCGGTGCTTGGGTATTTTCCGCCCAGTTTTCCAAAATCGGCATCACATATTCCCAAGCGGCTTCCAGCTCATCGCGGCGGTTGAACAACGCCAGCTTGCCGTTGATAACGTCCAGCAGCAAACGCTCGTATGCTTCTTGACGGCGGCCCGGGATTTCCTTGCCCATGTCCACGCTCAAGGCAGTCGGCTCGACATTATTGCCTGCCCCCGGCGTTTTCACCTGCGTATAAAGACGTACGCTTTCGGACGGCTGTAATTCAATCACCAAGCGGTTGGGGGCTGTTTGGCTGCCGTCGAAGATATGGCTGTCCAAATCGCGGAAATTCAACACGATTTCTGCCACTTTACCTGCCATACGCTTGCCGGTACGCAGATAAAACGGCACGCCTGCCCACCGTTCGTTTTCGATTTCGGCTTTGATGGCGACATACGTTTCGGTAAAGCTGCCGGCAGGTACGTCCGTTTCCTGCAAATAGCCGTTCATGCCTTCCGCCGCAGTATATTGCCCGCGAATGACATTTTCATTAACCGATTCCACCGTCAGCGGTTTCAGCGATTTGATGACCTTAACCTTTTCATCGCGCACGGCATCGGCGTCCAAGCTGGCCGGACGTTCCATTGCCGTCATACACAGCATCTGCATCAAATGGTTCTGAACCATATCGCGCAATGCGCCGGTAATATCGTAAAACTCGCCGCGCTCCTCCACGCCCAACTGCTCGGCAATGGTAAGCTGCACGCTGGCAATGTATTTGTTGTTCCACAACGGCTCGAACATAATGTTGGCAAAACGCAACGCCAGCAGGTTTTGCAGGCTTTCTTTGCCGAGATAGTGGTCGATGCGGTAAATTTGTTCTTCTTTAAAGTATTTCGCCACATCGGTATTGATTTGTTGCGAAGACTGCAAATCCGTACCCAGCGGTTTTTCCAAAACCACCCGCACATTATCGGCATTCAAACCGACTTTGGCCAGATTTTCACAGGCTTGTGCGAAGAACTTGGGAGCGGTAGAAAGATACACCACGACATTTTCCGTTTGCCTGCGCGCTTTAACCTTTTCTCCCAACGCTTCAAAATGCTCGGCACGGGTAACATCAACAGTCAGATAATCGATACGCTTGATGAAAGATGCCCATTGGCTGTCTGAAAAATTCTGTTTGATATGGATTTTGGCATTACTCTCCACCTTCGCCAAAAAACCCGCACCATCCAACTCGCTGCGACTCACACCCAAAATCCTGCCTTCAGGATGCAGCAAACCCGCAACATGCGCCTGATACAGACAAGGCAACAGCTTACGCATCGCCAAATCGCCGGTCGCGCCAAACAGCACCATGTCGAAATTGGTTTGAGTATTCATTGTTTCATCTTTCATCAAGGAAAGGCTTGCGCCCTTTATAATATTCTTCTCCAGCCCGATTTGCTTTTAAAATCCAATAAAATCATCTATATTCACACTCAATAAGCTCGAAGCGCAAACAATCGGGCAACCATGCAGACCTGCCGGTAAACGAGTAGTAATACTACACAGGGCTACACGGTTTGTCTATCCTGTTTTGCAGAATTTATTTGACTTAAGTTTAAAAAATTTCTCTGCCTTGCCGTCTGCATTTTTTCCGTTTCGGATTAAATCAAATTTCAACGGCAATCATATTACTGTAACAAAACTACAATATTTGTATTATAATATCCCGACATAACGTCCGGCAGAATAAAAAATCTGCCGCATACCCCTATCTCACAACCGCCACACCGTTTTGCAGACGGCATGAAGCAGGCCGCAACCGCAAATTTTCCGTTGACCTCCCCATTGAAAGGCGACCGAACCATGAGCACCACCCCACTCCACCCGAAATTAGCCGAGATAACTCAACGTATTATCGAGCGCAGCCGCCCTACCCGCGAAAAATACCTCGCCAAAATCCGCAATGCCAAACAGCAAGGCCATCTGGAACGCAGCCAACTCGGTTGCAGCAATTTGGCGCACGGTTATGCTTCCATGCCCAAATCCATCAAAATCGAAATGTTGCAGGAAACCGTACCGAACTTAGGCATCGTTACCACCTACAACGACATGGTTTCCGCACACCAGCCGTTTAAAGATTTCCCCGATTGGATTAAAGACGAAGCGCAGAAATACGGAGCAACCGCACAGGTTGCCGGCGGCGCACCCGCCATGTGCGACGGCATTACCCAAGGCTATGCCGGCATGGAGCTGTCGCTGTTTTCCCGCGATGTCATCGCCATGAGCACCGCAATCGCCATGTCGCACCAAATGTTCGACGGCAGTCTCTATATGGGTGTGTGCGACAAAATCGTTCCCGGCCTGATGATCGGTGCATTGTCGTTCGGCCACATTCCCGGCTTGTTCCTGCCGGCCGGCCCGATGTCCAGCGGCATCGGCAATAAAGAAAAAGCCCGTACCCGCCAATTATTTGCGGAAGGCAAAGTCGGCAGAGAGGCCTTGCTGGAAAGCGAAATGGGTTCATACCACAGCCCCGGCACCTGTACCTTTTACGGAACGGCCAATTCCAACCAAATGATGATGGAGCTGATGGGCGTACACCTGCCGGCCGCCGCCTTCGTCCACCCTTACACCGAAATGCGCGAAGCCCTTACCCGCTACGGTGCTGCACATCTGGCACAAGGTATCCGCAACGGCACGGCAAAACCTTTCGGCGAAATGCTGACGGAAAAATCATTTATCAACGCACTGATAGGCTTAATGGCCACCGGCGGCTCGACCAACCACACCATGCACTTGGTCGCCATGGCGCGTGCAGCCGGCGTGATTTTGAATTGGAACGATTTTGACGAAATCTCTTCCATTATTCCGCTCTTGATCCGCGTTTATCCGAACGGCAAAGCCGATGTCAACCACTTTGCCGCTGCCGGCGGTCTGCCTTTCGTTATCCGCGAGCTGCTGGATGCCGGCCTGCTGCATGACGATGTGGACACGGTAGTCGGTCGCGGTATGCGCCACTACACCAAAGAACCGTTCTTGATTGACGGCAAACTCGAATGGCGCGACGTGCCTCAAGAAAGCGGCAATGAAGAAATCCTGCGTAAAGCCGATAATCCGTTTTCACCCGACGGCGGTCTGCGCCTGATGAAAGGCAATATCGGCCGCGGGGTCATCAAAGTTTCCGCCATTCGTGAAGGCTGCCGCATCATCGAAGCGCCCGCCATCGTGTTCAACGACCAGCGCGAAGTATTGGAAGCATTCGAGCGTGGAGAACTCGAGCGTGATTTTGTCTGCGTGGTTCGTTACCAAGGCCCCCGCGCCAACGGTATGCCCGAATTGCACAAGCTCACGCCGCCTTTGGGTATTTTGCAAGACCGCGGCTTCAAAGTCGCCCTCCTTACCGACGGCCGAATGTCCGGCGCATCGGGCAAAGTGCCTGCCGCCATCCACATTACGCCCGAAGCACTGATGGGCGGCGGCATCGGCAAAATCCGCACCGGCGACTTAATCCGTTTCGATTCCGTAACCGGCGAATTAAATGTTTTGGTCAGCGAAAACGAATGGAACGCCCGCGAAACCGAAACCGCCGATTTAAACGCCAACCGGCAAGGTTGCGGCCGCGAACTGTTCGCCAACTTCCGCGCTCTGGCCAGCAGCGCAGAAACCGGCGCGATGAGCTTCGGCGGCGAGTTTGCCTGATACCGTATCCATCACACGGCATATTGCATTATTTTGCAGACGGCCTTTATCCTCTTTTATGCCGTCTGCAAATCCAATGATTTGATTAAGGAGACTGAATATGTCCCAACTCACTCCACGCGAAATCCTGAGCGCAGGTGCAGTCGTTCCCGTTATGGCGGTTGACGATTTGCACACCGCCGTCGATTTGGCACACGCCTTGGTAGCAGGCGGCATTCCCACCTTGGAAATCACCCTGCGTACTCCGGTTGCCGTCGAAGCCATCCGCCTGATTGCCAAAGAAGTACCGCAAGCCATTGTTGGCGCAGGTACTGTAACCAATTCCGAACAGCTCAAAGCAGTCGAAGATGCAGGCGCGGTATTTGCCATCAGCCCCGGCTTGCACGAATCTCTGGCCAAAGCCAGCCACAACAGCGGCATTCCTCTGATTCCCGGCGTTGCCACCCCGGGCGAAGTACAGCTGGCTTTGGAACACGGCATCGACACCCTCAAGCTCTTCCCTGCAGAAGTAGTCGGCGGCAAAGCCATGCTCAAAGCCCTCTACGGCCCTTATGCCGATGTCCGTTTCTGCCCCACCGGCGGCATTACGCTCGAATCCGCGCCCGAATACCTCGCCCTGCCGAATGTTTTGTGTGTAGGCGGCTCGTGGCTGACCCCGAAAACCGCCGTGCAAAACAAAGATTGGGATACCATCACCCGTCTCGCCCGTGAAGCCGCAGCGTTAAAAACCAACGCCTGATTCATCGAAACCACCGGCTCAAACATCAAAAGGCCGTCTGTAAAATGCAGCAAACTCTATTGCCAACGCATTTTACAGACGGCCTTTTCCCAAATATCCGCGTTTATTCCGTCCACATACGCCATAACATCCGCAGCGCGATAAACAGCAGCAGGCAACCGAACGCCTGTTTCAAACGCTTGTCCGGCAAACGGTGCGCCAATTTGACCCCGACAGGCGCAAACAATACCGTTGTCGCGCCCAAAATCGCCACCGCCGGAAGATACCAAAAACCCAAAGTCCCGTCGGGCAATCCTTCCACATACCAACCCGCAACCAGATAGCCCAAAGCCCCCGCCAGCGCAATCGGCCATGCCAAGCCCGAAGATGTACCAACCGCGCGGTGTACCGGCACATTGCAATACAATAAAAACGGTACGGAAAGCGAACCGCCGCCGATACCGACCCAACTGGAAACCATGCCGAACACACCGCCGATTCCCGCCAAAGCCGCTTTGTTCGGCAAACTGCGCGAAGGTTTGGGTTTGACATCCGCCAACACCTTAACCGCCATCGCAACGGCAAACACGATAAAAAACACCTGCAAAACATCATTCGGCAGATATTTCGCCACCATCGAACCCGCCAGCGTCCCGCACACCATGCCCGGCACCATCAGCCCTACCGTTTTCCAGTCTACCGCCTGCCTTTTATGCTGCGCCCAAACGCCGGACAAGGTCGTACACACCATGACCGCAAACGCCGTACCGATGGCAACGTGCTGGCTGTGTGCCCCTTCCCAACCCTGAAGCTGGAAAATCCACAACATGGCCGGTACCAAAACCAAACCGCCGCCGACCCCGAACAATCCTGCCGTCAGCCCCGACAGCGCACCGACCGCCAGCATAACCGGCACGATATCCCATTGCCACATTTTTCAGACGGCCTTGCGTTTGCCCAGCAGACGGCGCAACGCCATCACATAACCCGACAGGCTGTAACCGAAGAAAAACAGAAACAGCACCAGCGAAGGTTCCCAAGTGACCAACAGCAGCACCAGCACCGCCCCGACCATGCCCATAAACGGCACTTTGCGGCGGATATTGATTTCTTTAAAACTCCAAAACGGAATCTGCACAATCATCGAAATACCGGCAAACAACGTAATGCCCAAAGCCCACCATTCCACCGCGGGAAAACGCTCGACGCTGTGGTTTACCCAAATCAGCCCGACAATCAACGCCGCCGCCGTCGGGCTGGGAATGCCGATAAACCAGCGTTTGTCCACCTTACCGATTAAAGTATTGAACAACGCCAAACGCAACGCGGCACACGCACAATAAATAAAAGCCACCGAATAACCGACCTGCCCAAACTGCCAAAGCTGCCATTTATAAGCAATCAGCGCAGGAGCAACGCCGAAACTGACCATATCCGCCAAGCTGTCGAGCTGCTCGCCGAAAGCGCTTTGGCTGTTGGTCCAGCGCGCCACGCGGCCGTCCATGCCGTCCAGCAGCATGGAAATAAACACCGCAATCGCCGCCACTTCATATTTGCCGTGCATAGATTGGGTAATGGCGTAGAAAGCTGAAAATAATGCCGCAATCGTAAACGAATTAGGCAGCAGATAAATACTGTTCTGCCGCAACGATGCGCGCGGCGGAAGCGGATTCGGGTTTTCAGGGTTCATAACTTTTCCTAAAATCGCCGCACAAAGGCAGCATTCAACAACGATTATACCCGATTGTGTCCTACGGGAAAGAATACTGCTGCACCCGCACCCCTCTTCCCCTATAATAAGGCCGTCTGCAAAATACAGGCAGGAAGAACACCCTGCCCGAACCACCTCATGAATATCCTTTTTAAAACAAGCAAATAACAACACCACATCTGCCATCTTTCATCAGCAAAGGAAAAACATGACCGTCCGTACCAAAATCTGCGGCATTACCCGCCCTGAAGACGCACGAGCCGCCGCGCAAGCCGGTGCCGATGCAGTCGGCTTGGTGTTTTACGCCAAAAGCAAACGCGCCGTAACCATTGCCCAAGCGCAAGCCGTCGTGAATGCGCTGCCGCCTTTCATCAGCGTAGTCGCTTTGTTTGTCAACGAAACGGCGGACACCATCCGCAAGATTTTGCGCCAAGTGCCCATTGATGTGATTCAGTTTCACGGCGATGAAGACGATGATTTCTGCCGCCAATTCGACCGCCCCTATCTCAAAGCCGTGCGCGTGCGCGGAGCAGCCGATATTCAGACGGCCTCGGCGCGTTTTCCCCACGCCCGGGCCATTTTGTTCGATGCGTACCACCCCGAAGAATACGGCGGCACGGGCTTGCAGTTTGATTGGAACTTATTGCGCGAATACACAGGCAAGCCGTGGATACTCGCCGGCGGCCTGACTCCCGAAAACGTCGCCGAAGCTGTCCGCATCAGCGGCGCAGCGGCGGTGGACGTATCCGGCGGCGTGGAAGAGCGCGGCGGGGTGAAAGACCATGCGAAGATTAGGGCGTTTGTCGGGGCGGTTTCGTGACACCGTTTTTCGCGGTTGAGTATGCGGCATGGCTGCTTTTGCCGGCAGCACTCTTATTTTATTATGTTTGGTATCAGGCCATCAGGATATTGCTTGATTCTTTTCTTTATAAGAACGGGAAAGCGGTTAACTTCAGCAGTAAGCAGACGGCCTTGTCTGTGATGCTGATACAGTTTTTTCTTCTTTTACCGTATCGGTTGCTATCCGGTGTTGTATTTGAAGCGGGAAACGAGTGGGTGCTTTGGCTGATGGTATGGGTAGCGGGTACATCGTGGATTTATTTTGTTGCCACCAATGCCGATCAAATGTGGAAGGCGGAAAAACAGATAAAATACCTGCTGCTTCCTGCCATCATAGGCTGCTTGCCTTTATTGGCCGACGGTTGCCGCATTTTGGCAGAACATTTTGTGCTCAGATAGGAAAATTTTCCCGAACCTTGCGTTGTTGTAAAGCTGAAAAACGTCATTTCCATTCTAAAGAAAGCTCCCCATGCCCGAAATCGAAACCCACCCCTTCCCGCCCGTTTTACCGCCCCAAGCCACGGTCATGATGATGGGTACGTTTCCCCCCAAAGACGACAAACGCGCCATGCAGTTTCACTATCCGAATTTCCAAAATGATATGTGGCGCGTGTTCGGGCGTATCTTTTTTGACGATGCGGATTATTTCAAAAGGCCGTCTGCAAAAGCATTTGACGGCGATAAAATTACCGCTTTTCTCAACGAACGCGGCATTGCCTCCTGCCCCACCGTTTGGAAAGCCATACGCACTCAAGACAATGCGTCCGACAAATTCCTGCAAGTTGTCGAAGCCGTACCGCTGGCAGATGTGTTAAAGCAGATGCCGGATTGCCGCCATATCTGCACCACCGGCGGCAAGGCAACGGAAATCCTGCTTGGACTGTCGGATAGCAAAATCAAGCTGCCGAAAACCGGCGAAACCATCGATTTTCCGTTTGCCAATAGAAAACTGACTCTGACACGCCTACCCTCTACTTCACGCGCCTATCCCTTGAGTTTGGATAAAAAAACCGCCGCATATCGGGCATTTTTTGAATTTGCCGGGCTGCTGTAAACAATTTTCCCGCTGCATGTATAAACGAGGGAAGAGCAATAAAAGTTTGCCCAAAATGCAGACGGCCTGTTGATACGAAACCGAATATATTGACAATAAATCATGCGCGGTGAATCGCTGAAATTCCAACAAACGTGCAGCAAGGCCGTCTGCAAATCAGGCATAGTGCAGCCACATCAAACAAATCATGTCCTGCCCGCCCCGTTTCAGACTGAATGCAGACAAATTCCCGACCACAGCCGTTCCCACGCAGCCGCACTCGGGCAAATTTTCCTTTATTTTACAATGTAAAATTCCGCCTTCCACCGACAACACTCGGCAAAATCATTTAAAATGCCGCGATTAACCTCTAATCAGAAAGCCGTCATGAAGTTCAATCCCACCTTGACCGTATCCCTTACCCTGCTTGCCGCTTCACTTTTGGCAGCCTGCTCCAGCAACAACCAACCTGCTGCCGCCCCTGAAGTCCAAACCGCAAACCGCCCGTCCGACAGTATTCCGAACCGGCACAGCGAATCGGAAGCCAAAATATTGTCCGATTTCAGCCAATATCAAAGTGCCTTGGATGCCGCCAAACGCGGGGACGATATGCTGCCGCAGCAATTTTTAGCACAGGCCGGCGACAGCGCGATGGCGGAAAACGTCCGCAACGAATGGCTGAAAAACCTCGGCGCACGCGGTCAATGGTCAACATTCCAAACCGAATACAAAAAACTGAACGCCCAAGGCAGAGCGCAAGAAGTCCAATGCTATGCCGATTTGCACAACGGTGATTACAGCAAGGCAGCGGAGCTGGTCAAAGCAACCGGCCGCCTGCCCGCAGGCTGCACCCGTTTGGTTGAAGCCGCTGCCGCTTCCGGCCGCCTGAACACCGATGACGCATGGCGGCGCGTGCGCGGTCTGCTTTCCAACAGCCAAACCACCGATGCGCGCAACCTTGCTGCCGCATTAGGCAATCCGCTGGACGGCAGCGTACAAGGTACTCAGGAATACAGCTTGTTGAGCGTTATCGGTAAAAATGCCCGCAAATCCGCTTCCGCAGCCTCTACCCTGTCTGCCATGGAAAGCAATTTGACCCGCGCACAAGCAGATTTTGCTTGGGGCGTACTGGGACACTATCAGGCGCAAAGCCAAAATATGGCAACCGCCCTGAGCTACTACAACCGCGTATCCGACCGCAAACAACTTACCGACGAACAACTTGAATGGTATGCACGAGCAGCTTTGCGTTTGCAACGCTGGGGCGAATTGGCCGGCATTATCCAATCCATGCCCGCCAAACTGCAAAACAACCCGACTTGGCAATATTGGCTGGCCCGCAGCCATGCCGCTCTGGGCAACGGCAGCCGCGCCAAACCATTGTATGAGAAAGCTGCTGCTTCCGGCCGCAATTTCTACGCTTTGATGGCCATGGAAGAACTCGGCCGCCGCGTAAGCACCCAAAACAATGTTGCCGATGCCCGTCGCAGCGATGTCAACCGCATGGCGAAAGACGGTGCCATCAACCGTGCTTTGGTGCTGTTCAAAACCGCACAGGCAACAGGCAACAGCAAAATGCGCTCGCAAGCCCAAGCAGAATGGCGTTTTGCCACACGCGGATTCAGCGAAGACAACCTGCTGACCGCCGCACAAGTTGCCTACGACAATCAGTTTTACGACATGGCCATCAACAATGCCGACCGCACCGACCACAAGCTGAACTACAATCTGCGCTATCTTTCTCCGTTTAAGGACACCACCGTCCGCTATGCCGCACAAGCCGGCGTCGATCCCGCTTGGGTTTACGGGCTAATCCGCCAAGAAAGCCGGTTTGTAATGGGCGCGCAATCGCACGTCGGCGCACAAGGTCTGATGCAGGTCATGCCCGCCACTGCTCGGGAAATCGCCGGCAAAATCGGCATGAACAGCAGCGAACTTTATACCATGGACGGAAATATCCGCATGGGTACATGGTATATGGCAGATGCACGCCGCCGTCTGCAAAACAACGAAGTGATGGCAACGGCAGGCTATAACGCCGGCCCGAGCCGCGCGCGCAGATGGCAGGCGAATACGCCGTTGGAAGGTGCGATTTATGCCGAAACCATTCCGTTCAACGAAACGCGCGACTATGTGAAAAAAGTCATGACCAATGCCACTTATTACGCCAGCCTGTTCAATGAACCGCAAACTTCATTGAAACAGCGCATGGGTACTGTTCCCGCACGTTAAGCGTTTTATTCTCCCCAAAGGCCGTCTGCAAATTTAAATATAATTTTGCAGACGGCCTTTTTTATAAACTGACCACACAAAGCAGGATAAGGAGGTAAAAAATAAGCCATGCAAATTATGGTTCAACCATGCAGCGTGAGACCATCGGCAAAACCGCAAACTGTACGGATTACACAAATGGTACAGGCCGGCAGACTTGCCGTTTCAGTAACTTGGACTTGCCCAAACCCTCTTTGTGCAAGGGCGGCAACGATGTAGCATTCTGCGCCAAACAGCCATATCAATCCTACTTGAAAAAAGGCCGTCTGCAAATTTAAACATAGTTTTGCAGACGGCCTTTTTTATTGCCGCATAACACAACATGCAACAAAACAGCCTTATTTATTCCGTTTTTCATTCAAATTGAAACGGCAACTTATCCGTTTTCTGCTTATCCGCCACATTTCATCATATAGTCGAATAAAATAAGAATGAGACAAGGCAGCGAAGCCGCAGACAGTACACATAGTACGGCAAGGCAAAGCAACGCTGTATCATTCTTATTTTAAATGACTATAAAAAGCCGTCTGCAAAATCAGGTGTACGCACTTTCTCGTTTACACATGATTTTGCAGACGGCTTGTTTTGAGTATGAATTACGCTTCTTTATTTTCCGTTGCTTTTTGACGCAGGCGCAGGCTCAATTCGCGCAGTTGCTTATCGTCAACCGCATTCGGCGCATTGGTCAGCAGACATTGGGCGCGTTGGGTTTTCGGGAAGGCAATCACATCGCGGATAGACTCCGCGCCGGTCATCAGCGTCACCAAACGGTCGAGACCGAAGGCCAAGCCGCCGTGCGGAGGCGCACCGAATTTCAGGTTGTCGAGCAGGAAGCCGAATTTGTTTTGCTGCTCTTCCGGTGTGATTTTCAGAGCGGCAAATACTTTTTCCTGAACTTCGGCACGGTGGATACGGATAGAACCGCCGCCGATTTCCCAGCCGTTCAAAACCATATCGTAGGCGCGTGCCAAGCAGTTTTCCGGATCGCTTGCCATCAAATCTTCATGGCCCGGTTTCGGCGAGGTAAACGGATGGTGCATCGCGGCATAGCGGTCGTTTTCTTCGTCGTATTCGAACATCGGGAAATCGACTACCCACAGCGGTTTCCATTCGTCGGTAAAGTAACCGTTTTCCGCGCCGTGTTCCAAGCCGACTTTGATGCGCAAGGCACCGATGGCTTCATTGACGATTTTGGCTTTGTCCGCGCCGAAGAAGATGATGTCGCCGTTTTGCGCGCCGGTGCGCCCGATGATTTCTTTCAGGGCGTTTTCAGACAGGAATTTCACAATCGGAGATTGCAGGCCGCTGTCTTCTCCGTTGCTCAGATTGGTTACGTCGTTGACTTTGATGTAAGCCAAGCCTTTTGCGCCGTAAATGCCGACAAACTTGGTGTACTCGTCGATTTCTTTACGGCTTAATTTCGCACCGCCCGGCACGCGCAAGGCTGCCACACGGCCGCCTTTCATATCGGCTGCGCCACGGAAGACTTTGAATTCTTCCGTTTTCATCAAATCAGTCAGTTCGGTGAATTTCAGGCTGATGCGCATATCGGGTTTATCGGAGCCGTAATAAAACATGGCTTCTGCATAAGGCATGCGCGGGAAATCGCCCAAATCCACGCCCAACGCGTCTTTGAACACTTGTTTGGCCATGCCTTCGGTAATGTCCATGATTTCGTCCTCGTTCAAAAACGAGGTTTCTAAGTCGATTTGGGTAAATTCGGGCTGGCGGTCGGCGCGCAAATCTTCATCGCGGAAGCATTTGGTGATTTGGTAGTAACGGTCGAAACCGGCCACCATCAAGAGTTGTTTGAACAGTTGCGGCGATTGCGGCAGCGCGAAAAATTCGCCCGGATGTACGCGGCTGGGCACGAGATAGTCGCGCGCGCCTTCGGGAGTGGAACGGGTCAGCATCGGGGTTTCGATGTCGATAAAGCCCTGTGCATCCAGGTAGCGGCGCACGCCCATCGCTACTTGGTAACGCAGCTTCAAATTGCGCTGCATCACAGGGCGGCGCAGGTCAATAACGCGGTTTTGCAGGCGCACGTTTTCGCTGATGTTTTCATCGTCGATTTGGAAAGGCGGCGTGGCGGCGGCATTCAATACTTCGATTTCTTTGGCCAGAATTTCGATTTTGCCGGAAATCATTTTGTCGTTGGTGGTACCTTCCGGGCGGTTGCGTACACGGCCGGTAATGCTCAAAACGTATTCGTTGCGGGCGGAATCGGCCGCTTGGAAAGCCTCGGGCGTATCGGGGTCAATCACGACTTGAACGATGCCTTCGCGGTCGCGCAAGTCGATGAAAATCACCCCGCCGTGGTCGCGGCGGCGGTGTACCCAGCCTTTAACGGTTACGGTTTGGTCTAAATATTGCTCGCTGATTAAGCCGCAATAGTTGGTACGCATAAAATCACCTTTTTGTGTTTGATTTAAAATATCGTTAACGGTTTGTTTTACAGATAAGTTTTAAAAGAAGCCGCCTTCCTGTCAATTTACAGACGGCATATTTTCTTTTTCCTGCACCGGCAGGGCTTTGGGCGCGGGTTTTTCCGGCATCACCATACCCAGCGAAATCACATATTTCAAGGCTTCGTCCACGGTCATATCCACTTCGCGGATGTCGCTTTTTTTCACCATGATGTAATAGCCGCCGGTGGGGTTGGGCGTGGTCGGCACATACACGGAAACGTATTCTTCTTCCTGCGGCAAGCCTTTGGCCAGCGATTCGGGAATCTGCCCGGAAACAAACGCCAGCGTCCAAATATCGGGCTGCGGAAACGGCACGAGAACCGGTGTTTTAAACGAACGGCTGCTGTCGGAAAGCAGCGACTCAGATACTTTTTTAACGCTGGAATAAATGGATTTGACCACCGGAATCCGCCCCAAAAGGCCGTCCCATGCCTGAAGCATACGCTTACCCAATACATTCGCACCAAACAGGCCGGTAACAAACAGCACGATGACGGCGGCAATCACGCCCAAGCCGGGAATGTTGTAGCCGATCAGATACTTCGGCTGCCAATGTGCCGGCAACAGGTTAATCAACTGATCGGAAGCCGATACGATATAGGTAATCACCCAAATGGTTACGGCAATGGGCAGCCATACCAATACGCCGGTAATCAGATATTTTTTCAATGCCTTGGCTGCTTTGCCGCCTTCGGCCGGTTGCTCTGCCATGTTGTTCTCGATGGAAATTGTGTGCAAACGCGACATTATACGCGCTAGAGAAATAAGAAACGAGTATTTTTTAAGCGTGCAGGCGGGCTGAGTTCCGACACGGAAAATATTCCCGATATACCGGCATTTTGCTTTTTTGCAGACGGCCTATCGGTGATGCGAAGTACAGAAAACAATTTCTGCAAGGCTCTGTTTGCCCTATCCCACTCAAATTCGCACCACTGCAAACCCGTGGAAGAATTTTCCGCACTTATTTGACCTGCACTCCGCCGATTACGCTGCAAACCGGCTTAAATACCGTCCCAATCGTTGAACATCAGGCCGAGACCGATGCCGTTTTGCTTGTGGTTGTAGTCAATCAGACTTTCGCCGTAGCCGTGAAAGCCGCGCACCACGCCCTTGAGCTTACCTTTAATCGGGAAGGTATATGCCGCCTCTACCGCGCCTTTACCGGTTTTCGGATTGTAGCGTAAAACAGACGCAATATTCTGCTTATCGTTAAAGCGGTATTGCAGCTTCAAATCGCCATAGCCCATATAGTCTTTGATGTCGGGATTGTCATCATCACTGCCGTTTTCCACATCGGTACGCAACCAGACGCGCGGAATCACCGTCAACTTACCCCACTCCATGCCGGCCATGGCGTAAACCCTGTTCCACGACCGCGACTCGGGACGGCTCTGTCCGTTGGACTGATGCACAAAACCCGCCCCAAGCATACGCAGCTTGCCGCCAAACGGCAAATCGGCTTTTACCGGCTGGGTAATGAAAATCTCCGGCTCGTAGTCTGTATTGCGGAACGGCGCAGACTTGCGGCCTTGGTTGTACACCTGCCAATCGGACTTCTGGGTATAGCCGAACCATAAATCCGCGCGGGTTTTAAACAAATCTTCCATCAATTTGCTTTTGAACGACACTTGCATTTTGGTTTCAAGGCGTTTTTGTTCGGCAAACTTATCTTCAATGGTGATGCCGCGCGTCGGCGATTGGGGCGTGCGGTTCGGGCTGCTGTTGTACCACACCGGCATCAGGTACATCGGATTATGCTCGCGCACGGTCAGCAAACCGCGGCTGTCGTTCTGATCCAAATCGTACATCACGCTTAAAGGCGTATACGCCTCCGCTGCCGTCTGCAAATCCTCCTCCGTTACCCCTGCGCTCCGGTCGAATACAATCGTAGCTTCCTTGTTTTCCAAGCTGGCGCTTACCGTTTCCTTTAAATCAACCGGTGCTTTCACATCTGCCGTTTCGGCAACAGGTACTTGGCGGGGAGGCAGTTGCGCCGCATAAATTTTGTCATAACACGCCAAACGCAAGGCATTGTCGTCGATGACGGTACAATGCAGCGCCACCGCACCTTCTGCCCAAACCGCCGGCAAAGCAGCCGCAAAAGTTGCACCCAATACAAGAGAATACGTCGGTTTCATAGAAATTTTTCAATGTATATCGAATTTTGCAGACGGCCTTTGCCGAAAAACTTCAAAAAGCCGTCTGCAAAACAAGCCGTACAGATACAGCAATGCCCCTGAACACCAAAACAGCGTTTGTCAGGGGCACTTGCATCACGAAGGTGCAGAGCGCACCGACGGGTTTTCTGCGAAAGATTAAGCCAGTGCTTTTACTTTGGCAGACAGACGGCTCTTATGGCGCGCCGCTTTGTTTTTGTGGAACACGCCTTTGTCGGCGATGCGGTCGATGACTTTAACCGACTCTTGGTAAACCGCTTGAGCAGCAGCCTTGTCGCCTGCTTCAACGGCTTTCAGTACTTTCTTAACCGCAGTGCGGAAAGCAGTACGCAAGCTGGCGTTGTGAGCACGTTGTTTAACCGATTGGCGGGCACGTTTGCGGGCTTGTGCGCTGTTTGCCATATTCAATACTCCTGAAGAAAATATATCTGTAAACGCGCAATTTTAGAGACAAACACCATTATATGCAAGTCTTTTCTCCCGAAATCTCCCCTTACGCGCCCGACATTCTCCCAAAAACCACACCCCCGCATATTCGGACGCCTTCAAAGGCCGTCTGCAAAACCGTCCTTCACCCATATTGCCGATATTGCTTTGATTTTTATCACGCTTGCCTTTACAATAGTCCCACACCGCGCCGGGGTATTTTGGGGCGCAGGTGTGTTATCTTTTCACTAACCCTTTCATCAGGAAAACAACCCGTATGAAAAAATCCGTATTAGCCGTATTGGCCGCCCTTTCACTTGCAGCCTGCGGCGGTAGCGACAACAAAGCCGAGCAACCTCAAGCCGCCGCCGACAACGCGTCTGCTGCCAATGCCGAAGCCGCCGCTACCGACACCCTGAACATCTACAACTGGTCGAACTACGTCGATGAGTCCACTGTTGAAGACTTCAAAAAAGCCAACAACCTCAAGCTGACCTACGACCTGTATGAAAACAACGAAACGCTGGAAGCCAAAATGCTGACCGGCAAATCAGGCTACGACCTTGTCGTACCCGGCATTGCTTTCCTGCCGCGCCAAATCGAAGCCGGCGCTTATCAAAAAGTCAATAAAGACCTGATTCCCAACTATAAAAACATCGACCCCGAGCTGTTGAAAATGCTGGAGTCTGCCGACCCGGGCAACGAATACGCCGTACCTTACTTCTCCGGCGTCAACACCCTTGCCATTACCGCCAAAGGTAAAGAAGCACTCGGCGGCGAACTGCCTGAAAACGGTTGGGACTTGCTCTTCAAACCCGAATACACCAACAAGCTGAAATCTTGCGGCATCGCCCTGTGGGATACGCCCAGCGAAATGTTCCCGATTGTACTGAACTACTTGGGCAAAGATCCGAAAGGCACCAATGCCAACGACATCAAAGCCGCTGCCGAAGTGCTGCAGGCAATCCGTCCCGACGTAAAACGCTTCAGCCCGTCGGTAATTGACGAGCTGGCACGCGGCGACGTATGCTTGGCAGCCGGTAACGGCGGCGACCTGAACATGGCCAAAGCCCGCTCGGAAGAAGTGAAAAACAACGTCGGTATCGATGTATTGACCCCGAAAGGCATGGGCTTCTGGATTGAATCTTGGCTGATTCCCGCCGATGCGAAAAACATCGCCAACGCCCACAAATACATCAACTACACACTTGATGCCGATGTTGCCGCCAAAAACGGTAACTTCGTAACCTTCGCTCCGGCCAGCCTGCCTGCACGCGAAAAAATGGATCCGGCCTTGGTTGCCACCCGTTCCATCTTCCCGAACGAGCAGGACATGAAAGACGGTTTCGTGATGCCGCAAATGGGCGCGGACGCGAAAAAACTGACTGTCAACCTGTGGCAAAAAATCAAAGTCGGCAGCAACTAATCCGCCGCTTTGAATCGGAAATAAAAGGCCGTCTGCAAAATGCCTGTTTTGCAGACGGCTTTTTGTATGCTTTACCAATGCAGCGTGCGCGCCCATCGTTACCACTAAAAACAAACGTAATCACCACCCGCCGGATTGTTGCCCAAAACCTCATGGCAGGATTTGCATACGCTGTTGCAGCAACAGGTATCAAACATTGCCCCACCGCCCGACAAACACCTGAGTTCCTTATCTCAATATACCGCCGAAGCATACCAAATCGGGGCAAGGCAGCAGACTGTACGGGGCAGCAGATATACCGTTTCAACAACCCAACCAAGTATTCTTTTTTCGTAAAACGCCGCATTATAGTCATTTAAAAAGAAAATGATACTGCGTTGCTTTGCCTTGCCGTACTATCTGTACTGTCTGTGGCTCCCTGCCTTGTCTCATTCTCATTTTATTCGACTATATTTTGTGGTATTTGTGCTATTCGATAATCAAAAGGCCGTCTGCAAATCGCTGTTTTGCAGACGGCCTTTCCTTAATTTAAAGCAGTAATAATCCGCAAACCGTTTATTTTGCTTTCGTTTTGGCGTTTTGATGAAACTTCAACACCGTTTCTCCTTTGCGGCTGTCCCAGTCGATTTTCACGAAACCGCCTTCCGCCAACCGGCCAAACAGCAACTCATCTGCCAGCACTTTACGGATTTTTTCCTGAATCAGGCGGTTCATCGGACGCGCACCCATTTGCGGATCAAAACCTGTTTCCGCCAAATAAGCACGCAAAGCAGGGGTAAACTCTGCCTCAACCTTGCGGTCGAGCAACTGTTTTTCCAACTGCAACAGGAATTTGTCCACCACTTTGGCGATAACCTTTTCATCTAGCGGCGCAAACGGAATAATGGCGTCCAAGCGGTTGCGAAATTCAGGGGTGAAAAGTTTGTTGATTGCCTGCATTTCATCGCCGCGTTCCCGCTTGGCGGTGAAACCCAATGTCGGACGGCTGAGGCTTTCCGCACCTGCGTTGGTGGTCATAATCAACACCACGTTGCGGAAGTCCGCACTTTTACCGTTGTTGTCGGTCAACTTGCCCGCATCCATGACTTGCAGCAGCACATTAAAAATATCGGGGTGGGCTTTTTCGATTTCGTCCAGCAGCAACACGCAATGCGGTTGTTTGCCGACTGCTTCGGTAAGCAGCCCGCCCTGCTCGAAGCCGACATAGCCGGGCGGCGCACCAATCAGCCGCGACACGGCATGGCGTTCCATATATTCCGACATATCAAAGCGTTGCAGCGGCACACCCAATGAAAAAGCCAGTTGCTTGGCCACTTCGGTTTTGCCGACACCTGTCGGCCCCGAAAAGAGAAAGCAGCCTATGGGTTTGTCGGGCAGCCCCAGTCCGGAGCGCGACATTTTTACGGCAGACACCAGCGCATCAACGGCATTGTCCTGACCAAACACCATGTTTTTCAAATCACGGGCAAGAAACTGCAAAACCTGTTTGTCGTCATTCGATACGGTTTTCTCAGGGATTCTGGCCACTTTGGCAATCACACTTTCGATTTGCGCCTTGCCGATGACTTTTTTCTGCTTGGATTTCGGCAAAATCCGCTGTGCCGCACCCGCTTCATCGACAATATCAATGGCCTTGTCGGGCAGAAACCGCTCATTGATATAGCGTGCCGACAATTCTGCGGCGGCTTCCAGCGCGGCCTGCGTATAACGCACTTGGTGGAAGGTTTCAAACATCGGCTTCAAACCGCGTAAAATCTGCACGGTTTCAGCCACGCTCGGCTCGGCGATGTCGATTTTTTGAAAGCGGCGGCTCAAGGCGTGGTCTTTATCGAAAATCGTGCGGTATTCATCGTAAGTTGTCGCGCCGATACAGCGCAACGCCCCTTTCGCCAAAGCCGGCTTGAGCAGATTGGAAGCGTCCATCGTACCGCCGCTGGTGCTTCCTGCGCCGATAATGGTGTGGATTTCGTCAATAAACAATACCGCATTCGGTACGCCTTCAAGCTGTTTCAAGACCGCCTTGACCCTCGCTTCAAAATCACCACGGTATTTTGTTCCCGCCAACAGTGCCCCCATGTCCAGCGCATACACCACCGCGTCCTGCAAAACTTCCGGCACGCTGCCGTGAACGATTTGATAAGCCAAGCCTTCGGCCAGCGCGGTTTTGCCCACTCCTGCTTCGCCGACCAGCAAAGGATTGTTTTTACGGCGGCGACACAGGATTTGCACAAGGCGTTCCATTTCATGCCCGCGTCCGATCAGCGGATCGATGCGTCCTGCTTTGACTTCTTCATTCAAATTCAGGGTATAGTCGGCCAACGGATTGCTTTGCTTGCTGCTTTTTTCGTCGTCTTCACCGTTCAGGCCGTCTGCAGATTCGTCTTCCGCGCCTCCGTGGGCAATGCAGCGCAAAATATCAAAACGTGTAACCGACTGCTGTTTCAGAAAATACACGGCATGGCTGTCCGCCTCGCTCATGATGGCGACCAACACGTCCAAGGGAGCAACTTCCGCCTTGCCTGCCGACTGGGTATGCACCATCGCCCGCTGAATCACACGCTGGAAACCGAGCGTAGGCTGCGTTTCAGTCGTATCAAGCAGATGTTCGGGAATCACCGGCGTATTTTCCGCTACACTTTCAATCAGTTGCGAAGACAGTTTTTCCAAATCGGCATCGCATTGGCGCAACACGCGGGCAACAGCCTCGTCTTCTTCAATCAAAGTCTGCAGCAACTGCTCGATGCCGATAAATTCATAACTGCGGCTGCGCGCTTCGCTGTACAGCAACTGCAAAATCCGTTCCAATCCGGCTGAAATCATGGGATTAAACCTCCTCTACAATACATTGCAGCGGAAATTCCTGCGCCTTGGCACGCTGCATAACCTGCTGCTGTTTGGTTTGAGCCACATCGCGCGTATACGTTCCGCACAGACCTTTGCCTTCATGGTGCACCAGCAGCATCACCGCTACCGCCTGCTCTTCGCCCAGCATAAAAATTTCGGTCAATACTTCGACCACAAATTCCATCGTTGTGTAGTCGTCGTTCAGCAGAAACACGCCGTAGCGTTTGAGCGGCGGCGTTTCCTGCCGTTGCAGCAGCGTATCGGAATCTTGACGGGTAGTCGGATTGTTCATTATCTCTATCGGCTTTCGTAACATTTACACACCGCACCTCTGCGGCACGATAAAATACAGACGGCATATCCGCCCGATTATCCGCATTTCAAGCGGATTTCTGTTGTATTTTTTCCTATTTTAATAAATTTTCCACTTTCTCCCAAACAATACTTGACTAAAATCTTTAACAAATGTAAAAAGTCAGTCGGCAGAGTAGGCACTCGATTAAGCATATGTGTTTTGGGAGAAACTCGGAACTTTTAGGTTTTACGTTGCCCTAATTTGCTGTTTTGTTAATTTTTAAAGTATAGGAAGTTCTCTAATGGCAACCGGTATCGTAAAATGGTTCAACGACGCTAAAGGTTTTGGTTTCATCACTCCCGATGAAGGCGGCGAAGATTTGTTCGCACACTTCTCTGCCATCAACATGGAAGGTTTCAAAACCCTGAAAGAAGGCCAACGCGTTTCTTTCGACGTAACCACCGGCCCTAAAGGCAAACAAGCCGCAAATATCCAAGCTGCTTAATCAGTCGTACGGTTCAACCGTAAGCATATGGCGGGCATTCCCGCCATTTTTCATATCCGTCCGCCCCAAGGCCGTCTGCAAAACCACCATTGTTCCGCCGTTACCGCCGTTAATTTGTATCAGAACCATACATACCGTACTTATTCTTATATTGCCCGGCCGCCAACCACCGTTATGAACCCTACCGCATACCATACCGCGCTCGAACGCATCGACATACTTATCCGCCATCTTCGACACAACCAAAATACAAGTTGCGCGCTTGCCGAAGCAGAAGATTTGATTTTAATGCGGCTGTCGGATTTGAAAACCGACTTACAACCGCACCACACGCAATCCATAGACTACATCAACCGCCTGTACCGCCAATACTTTCCAAACTCCCAACCGGAAAGCAAACAGCCGTAACACGCCACGCCCTCCCAAACATTTTAATTTTTCAAACGGACTGATAAAATAGCCGTCTGCAAAATCATCAAAGCACAAGCATCATGAGTATCGCCAATAATAAAAAAGCCTTTCACGACTTTTTCATCGAAGATCAAATCCAAGCCGGTTTGGTACTGGAAGGTTGGGAAGTCAAAGCCGTCAGAGCCGGCCGCGTACAGCTTAAAGAGAGCTATATCCACTGGAAAAAAGACGCATTTTATCTGGTAGGCTGTCACATTACCGCCCTGCCGACCGCCTCTACCCACGTCAAACCCGATCCCGTCCGCCAGCGCAAACTGCTGCTCAACCAGTCGGAAATCAACAAACTCATCGGCAAAACCGAGCGTGCCGGCTACACCATCGTTCCGCTGAATATGCACTACCATAAAGGCCGGATTAAAATGGACATCGGCTTGGCCAAAGGTAAAAAACAACACGACAAACGCCAAAGCCTGAAAGAAGCCGATTGGAAACGTGAAAAGCAACGGCTGATGAAATCGGTACGCGGCTAAACATACGGGCAAAAAGGCCGTCTGCAAAACAGGTTTGCACGAAATCATTTTTCGGCAAATCCATTTTGCAGACGGCCTTTTTTACCGCTTCAGCCGTTTACAAGCCCAATTCGCGCAGGAAGCGTATATCGTCCGCCCAGCCGGACTTCACTTTTACCCACACCTTTAAGAACACTTTCTGATCAAACAGCTTTTCCATGTCCAAACGTGCTTCGGTAGAAATCTTCTTCAAACGCTCGCCGCCTTTGCCGATAAGAATCGCCTTTTGGCTTTCTTTATCGACCAATACCGCGATGTAGATGCGGTGAATGTCTTCCCCCTCTTCAAATTGCTCCACTTCCACATTCATCGCATAAGGCAGCTCTTCGCCCAAGTAGCGGAACAGTTTTTCACGCACGATTTCCATTGCCAGAAAACGGCTGGATTTATCCGTTACCATGTCTTCGGGGTACATCGGCACACTTTCCGGCAGATACGGCTTGAGCACTTCCAGCAGATTGGCAATCCGCAAACCGTGTTTCGCGCTGACCACTTCATGCCCGGCAAACGCAAACTCTTCCGATACTTCATCGACAAAAGCCTGCAACGCATATTTGTCTTTCGCCTTATCCTTGTCGATTTTATTCACCACCAGCAACACGGGCGTATGCTTGGGCAGCTGCTTGATGACCACACGGTCGGCATCGGTAAAGCGCATGGCTTCAATCACAAACACCACCACGTCCACGCCGCTCAACGCTTCGGTTACATTCTGGTTCAAACGGTCGTTCAGCGCATTACGGTGGTTGGTTTGGAAACCGGGCGTGTCCACAAAAACAAACTGCGCCGTATCATCGGTATAAATACCGGTAACACGGTTGCGCGTGGTTTGCGCTTTTTTACTGGTAATGCTGATTTTCTGACCGATTAAATGGTTCATCAGCGTAGATTTGCCGACATTCGGCCGACCGACAATCGCCACAAAACCGCAACGGTAGCCCGCGCTGCGTTGCGCTTCATTATTCAAAAAAGTTTCAATATCCATGCAGTCTTCTTCTGTTATGCTCATGGCCGTCTGCAAAATACCTGTTTGCAGACGGCATCATCATGCAGATTCAATACGGCGGCATCCGTGCAGGCCGTTCAAACTCAACTTTCCGGCAGCCATCGGGCAACCGCAGCGCGCAACTGCCCCGCTTCCGCCAAAATCTGCTGTTCCAAACGCGCTTCCCCGCTCTCGCGGATTAAATCCAACTTCATGCGCTCGTTACGCTTGAGCTGCTTGCGCGCGTCCAAAACCGGCATTTCCGCCACCATTTCATACAACTCCCCCATCGCGGGATAGGCGGCAAAATCGATTGCCAACACTTCTGCCAACGGTTTCAGCCGCAACACACCTTCAGACAAGTTGCACTGCCCCTGCTCCATCGCCATGGCAATCAGGTTCACGCTTTCGGCGATTTTCGCCCGCCGCGCCTCCCAAGCCCGTTTGATTCCCTGCTGCCGGCGATACACTTTTATCCACAAATACGCGGCATAAACAGCCATCGCCACCATCAGTAATATTGCTGCGGTTATCAATATCTTCATTTTTTACGCTTCATCGGATAATGCTTCACCAACCACTCCAGCGCGGTTTTCGCCGCCTGCTGCTCCGCCGCCTTACGGCTGACACCCTCGGCATGACAAATAAATCCGGTTTCCCCCAAATCGCAGGAAATCACAAAACGGCTGTCGTTGGCGTGCCCGATTTGTTCTTCAATCCGATATTTCGGCAACGCCATACGCCGCGCCTGCAACGCTTCCTGCAAAGCCGTTTTGCTGTCTTTGCCCTGATTTTTCAGATCGACACGTTTCACCCGCTCGGCAAACAAACGGCGCACGACTTTTTCCGCCGAACCGAAATCCGCATCGAAACTGACGGCGGCAAACATCGCTTCCATGGCATCGGCCAAAATCGAAGGCCGTCTGAAACCGCCGCTCTTCAGCTCGCCCGCGCCCAGATACAAGCCGTTGCCCACGTTCATTTCCAAAGCGATTTCCGCCAACACGCCCTCATTTACCAGATTGGCACGCAGTCGGGAAAGTTCTCCCTCGCTCAATTTCGGAAAGGCTTCAAACAACATTTTTGCCACGGTATAGTTCAAAATTGCATCGCCGACAAATTCAAAACGCTCGTTGTTTTTCGCGTGGAAACTGCGGTGGGTCAACGCCTGTTTCAGCAGCTCGATGTTGCCGAACTCATAACCCAAATATTTCTGAATAACGCTGTGCGCCTGCTGTTTGATTAAATCAGATTTCATGCTTACTTTCAAAAAAAGCAGCCCGAATGTGTTTCGATACTCGGGGAATGCCGAAACACTTTAAGGCTGTCGTCAACATTACGCCGTCTGCAAACGGCACTTTTACCAGACGGCATTGTACCACCAAACACGCATTTCCCATGCGGAAATCCGCCAAATCGTGTAAAATCCGCCTGTATTTTCCGATGAGCAGACATCATGAACCTATTCGCACAAGCCCTCTCCGTCGCACTCGACCGCTGTATCGCCACCAAAACCGTCAGCGAGCAGGGCGAACCTGTCGGTTTTCTCTACCGCGAAGAGCCGGTATTCGAGCACGACAGCGGCTGGCGTTTCTTCAGCGGTGACGAAACCGACGAATATACCGACAATCCCGACAATTTTACCGTATTGAGCGTATCGGAAATTACCAAACGCAACCCCGACATTACCGCCCTGCTGACCCAACCGGCCGGCAGCGCATGGGAATTAAACGAAGACGGCGGTTTTCAAGCCGTATCCGACTGGCAGCCCCAAGATTGATTTTTGCAGATGGCATTATCCCCCTGAAGGCCGTCTGCAAATTCCGCCCTTTTATTTTTCGAACGGTAAAACCGGCCTCAGCCCTGCCGTCCGAAACCTCCCGATAAGGATTAGACCATGAATATCATCGAACCGGATTTGAACGGCAAACAACTGCGTATCGGCATCGTCCAAGCCCGCTTTACCAACGAAATCGGCAGCGAAATGCTGAAAGTCTGCCACCGCACCCTGCTGGATTTGGGCGTAGCCGATGAAGACATTACCGTCGCCACCGTACCCGGCGCATTGGAAGTGCCGCTGGTGCTGCAAAACATGGCCGCTTCCGAACAATACGACGCGCTGATTGCCATCGGCGTAGTCATTCGCGGCGAAACCTACCATTTCGAGCTGGTATCCAACGAATCCGGTGCCGGCGTTACCCGTGTCGGCTTGGATTACAACATCCCGATTGCCAACGCCATTCTCACCACCGAAAACGATGAGCAAGCCGTTGCCCGTATCGAAGAGAAAGCCGCCGATGCCGCCAAAGTTGCTGTAGAATGCGCCAACTTGGTCAACCGTCTGCTGGAAGAGCAGTTCGACGACGAAGACGAATAAGCAAACTGCTTGACACCTGCCGATACCTTACGGCTTTGCCCCTGCATTGCCAAGCGGCTTAGTCCGCCGCCAGCCGCTCCCACCCGAACACGGACATTGCAGCAGCACATCGGCAGACATTGCATTACCCTGTTTTCAGACGGCATTTATGCCGTCTGAACCTGTTTCACACCATAAGGATTTTCCCGATGAAAACCCCACGCCGCCGCGCCCGCGAACTTGCCGTACAAGCCCTGTACCAATCCAACATCAACCATACCGCCGCACCCGAAGTTGCTAAAAACATCCGTGATTTGCACGATTTCGACAAAGCAGACGAAGAGTTGTTTACCAAACTGTTTTTCGGTGCCGCCGCCAACACCGCCGACTACATGGCGCACATCCGCCCCTTGCTCGACCGTGACGAAAAAGAACTCAGCCCCATCGAACGCGCCGTTTTACTGATGGCATGCCATGAATTGAGCGCCATGCCGGAAACCCCTTACCCCGTTATCATCAACGAAGCCATTGAAGTCACCAAAACCTTCGGCGGCACGGACGGGCACAAATTCGTTAACGGCATTCTCGACCGCTTGGCCGCACAATTACGCCCCAACGACCCAAAACGCGCCTAAGTGCCTGCAAGAAAACCGGCAACCGGATAAGCGCGTGATACACCTCTGCCGCACAACGCTCCGTAACGGAAAAAAGATAACAGGCATACATCACCCTTACGGCATGGCAGTTGTCGTCTGCAAATATAGTCGAATAAAATAAGAATGAGACAAGGCAGCGAAGCCGCAGACAGTACACATAGTACGGCAAGGCAAAGCAACGCTGTATCATTCTTATTTTAAATGACTATAAAAAAGGCCGTCTGCAAAATACCGCACACAAGCGGTGCATTTTACAGACGGCCTTTAACTGTTTTTCTGTTTCATAGCAAAACAACACCGAATGAAACAAGGCAGCAAACAGCGCGGGGGAAGACTTGCCTCTTCGGCTGCTTGGTCAAATCCCTCTTTGAGCAACACCAAACATTCCGTGTTCAATCACTCCTGCATCATTCTTTCACTTTAACCGCCATTAAAGTATGCAGACGGCGGTTGTCGGCGCGGGCAACAGTAAACTGCAGCGGTCCGATAACGACTTTCTCGCCGCGCACCGGCAGGTGTTCCAACTCCTGAATCACCAAACCGCCGATGGTATCGACTTCTTCGTTGCTGTAATCCGTACCGAAAAAAGCGTTGATGTCTTCGATTTCGGTAACAGCGTTAATGCGCCAACGCTCTGAAGAAACGGCGAAAATATTGTCTTCGCTTTCATCTTCGTCAAATTCATCGTCGATTTCGCCGATAATCTGCTCAATCACGTCTTCAAAAGTAATCAGCCCCGATACGCCGCCGTATTCATCGATCACAATCGCCATATGCCCGCGCTGTTCGCGAAACTCTTTCAGCAGCGTATTGAGCGATTTTCCTTCCGGAACAAACGCTGCCGGGCGCAATACCGCCTGCAGATTGAATTGTTCGGGCGTAAGAATATGCTTGAGCAGGTCTTTCGCGTGCAGAATCCCCAATACTTCGTCTTTGTCTTCGCCGATAACGGGGAAGCGGGAATGCGAGGTTTCCACCGCATAGGCAACGATGCGTTCCAAGCTGTCGTGTTCTTTGATGACGTTCATCTGGCTGCGCGTTACCATGGCATCACGCACTTCCAAATCGGCAAAATCCAATACTTTTTCCAAACGCGACAAGGTTTCGGCATCAAATACTTCCTGCCCGTGCGCCTGACGCAACAGGCTGAGCACGTCTTCGGCAGAATCAGGCTCTCCGGCCAAACGGGAAACCATGCGTTCAAAAAAATTCGGTTTCGACTGCGTGTCGTCCATTTTACAGTTCGTCCTCTTGGTAGGGGTTGGGGTATCCTGCTGCCGCAAGCAGGCGGATTTCCAAGGCTTCCATTTCTTCGGCCTCGGCTTCTTCGATATGGTCGTAGCCCATCAGATGCAGCGTGCCGTGAACCGTCAGGTGTGCAAAATGCTGTTCGGCTGTTTTACCCTGCTCGGCAGCCTCTTTAACCACCACTTGCGGGCAGATAATCAAGTCGCCGTACAGGCCGTCTGCACATTCGCCGGGCAGCATTTCTCCCTCGTTGAGCGCGAAACTCAATACGTTGGTGGCATAATCTTTGCCGCGGTAATCACGGTTGTAGGCGCGCGCCTCTTCTTCATCGAGCAAAATCAGACTGATGTCCGCACGGCGGAAGCGGTCTTTCAACGCCAGCCAAATCCAGCGGTAGAAGTCTTTTTCAGACGGCATATCCGCCAAAGAAGAAGCATTTTCAAAATTCAGGCTGAAGCGGCGGCGCTGCAAAGCCAAAAACGGATAACGCTTGGCACGTTTCATAAATTTGTTTCGTTGTCAAAATCAATCTTTAGTCAGGCGAATATACCATAAAACCAGCCGTCAAGCGTTAAATATGATAAACTCACCCCATTGTTGTTTACCCCTGTGCAAACGCCATGAATCCGAAAAAACTAGTGATTGCCAGCCGCGAAAGCCTGCTTGCGATGTGGCAGGCGGAACATATCCGTAGCCGCCTGAAAAACCTCTATCCCGAATGTGAAGTCGAAATTCTCGGCATGACTACGCGCGGCGATCAGATTTTGGACAAAACCTTATCAAAAATCGGCGGAAAAGGTTTGTTTATCAAAGAATTGGAACAAGCATTGCAGGACGGACGTGCAGATTTGGCCGTCCACTCCATCAAAGACGTACCCATGGAATTGCCCGAAGGTTTCGCGCTGGCCGCCATCGGCGAGCGCGCCAACCCGTTTGACGCATTCGTATCCAACCGCTACGAGCGTCTCGAAGATTTGCCCAAAGGCTCGGTAGTCGGCACTTCCAGCCTGCGCCGCGAAGCCCAACTGCGCGCCCGTTATCCCCACTTAACCATCAAACCCTTGCGCGGCAACGTGCAAACCCGCTTGGGCAAACTCGACAACGGCGAATACGACGCGATTATCCTCGCCGCCGCCGGTCTGCAACGCTTGGGCTTGGACGAACGAATCCGCCTGATTATCTCCGAAGCCGACAGCCTGCCTGCTGCCGGACAAGGCGCGCTCGGCATCGAAATCGCCGCACACCGTACCGACTTGCTGCCCGTATTGGCACCGCTCAACCACGACATTACTCATTCCTGCGTAACCGCCGAACGCGCACTGGCCCGCGCGCTGGGCGGCAGTTGCCAAGTACCGCTGGCGGCATATTGCACCGAACAAGACGGCTTGCTGACGCTGCGCGGCTTGGTCGGACACCCCGACGGTTCAGTCGTGCTTCAGGCAGAAGCCCAAGCACCTGCCGAATATGCCGACACACTCGGCCGCGCCGTTGCGAAAAAACTGGCAGACGACGGCGCAATGGAGCTGATTGAAGCCGTGTTATCCGAACAAGCCTGATGATTTCACGACAATGCCGTCTGCATATTCAACCAAGGCTTTGACCTTTACGCGTTTTTTCCGTTTCTTCCTGATTGCAGCCATCGGCGTGCTGCTGGCTTCCTGCACCCGACAAACAGCGGCCACCGTTACCCTGCAAGGCGAAACCATGGGGACAACCTACACCGTCAAATATCTTGCAGACGGCATCAGCACCCCGCCCGAGGAAATACAGCAGCAGCTTGACGCGCTTTTGGAAGAAGTGAACCGCCAGATGTCCACTTACCGTGCCGATTCGGAAATCAGCCGCTTCAATCAAATGCACGATACCGGCAAACCCATGCCCGTTTCAGCCGATTTTGCCGCCGTAACCGCAGAGGCATTGCGCCTGAACGCGCTAACCAACGGCGCATTGGACATTACCGTCGGCCCGCTGGTCAACCTGTGGGGCTTCGGTCCGAACAAAGAAATTACGCGCGAACCGTCCGCCACCGAAATCGAACAGGCGGCAGCACAAACCGGCGCGGATAAAATTATCCTGAAACAAGACGGCGGCAATACCTTGAGCAAAACCCGCCCCGATGTCTATTTGGATTTATCGTCTATCGCCAAAGGCTTCGGCGTGGACAAACTCGCCAAACATCTCGAACAGGCAGGCATCGGCAACTATTTAGTCGAAATTGGCGGCGAATTGCGCGGAAAAGGCAAAAATGCACAGGGCGAAGCATGGCGCGTCGGCATCGAGCAACCTGCCATCACCCAAGGCACGGCAACGCAAGTCATCATACCGCTCGACAACCGCTCTTTGGCAACCTCGGGCGATTACCGCAATTTCCATGTTGACCAACAAGGGCGCCGCCTGTCGCACATTATCCATCCGCACACACGCCGCCCCATCTCCCACAAACTTGCTTCCATCAGCGTGGTTGCCGACAGTGCTGCAACTGCAGACGGCCTTTCCACCGCTTTATTCGTATTGGGAGAAGAAGACGCGCTCAATCTTGCCCGCAAGCTCGATTTGGCGGTATTGATGATTATTCGGGACAACGGCGGCTACCGTACCGAAATGTCGCCCGCCTTCCAAAAATTACTGCAATAGGATACTCCATGAAAACCATTTTCCTGACGTTCGGTCTTTTCCTGCTGGTCATCTTCGGCATGGCACTGGGTTATATTTTTTCCAAACGCTCCATCAAAGGCAGTTGCGGCGGTATTTCCGCACTGGGTTTGGAAAAAGCCTGTGATTGCGATACTCCCTGCGACACGCTGCAAAAGAAACTCGATGAAGAGAAAAAAAACAAAAGCAGCGGCATCGTTATCGACCGCTAATCTGTTTTTCCGCCGGATTTGACCGTCTCGATACCGCAAAACCGCACAAAAGCCGTCTGCAAATCCGCACCGGGCATTTTGCAGACGGCTTTTGTCGCGCACGGGCATAAACAATAATATTTTAATATTAATATTACGCATACACCGAATCATTTATCAGGAAAATATTTCCCAAAACCGATATATTTCCTCTATCAAGCCTGAATACTTTGCCGTAAGTCATACTTTACAATATCAAGATGGATTACAATCTATACCATCAAAGCGTAGCGCGATGATGCCGTCTGCAAAACAATCAAATATGAATATTTGGCTTTCGGCAACGTATTTCGCACGCGCATGGTTCTTTTATCCTCAAAACAGAAAGTAAAATATGGACAAGTTAGGCTTCAAGCCCATTCCTTCCGCCATCGCGGTAGGCTTGGCGCTGCTGATATGGTTCGTGATTCCCGTCCCCGAAGGGGTTTCCCCGCAAGCATGGCATTTGCTGGCAATGTTTGTCGGCATGATTGCCGCAATCATCGGTAAAGCCATGCCGATTGGCGCATTGTCGATTGTCGCCATCATGCTGGTCGCACTGACCGGCGTAACCACCGAAAAATCGTCTGATGCGATGAAAGACGCGCTCTCCAGCTTTTCCAGCCCGCTGATTTGGCTGATTGGTGTGGCGATTATGATTTCGCGCGGCATTCTGAAAACCGGCCTCGGCGCACGCTTCGGCTATCTGTTTATCGCCGTTTGGGGCAAGAAAACGCTGGGTATCGGTTACAGCTTGGCCATTTCCGAACTCATGCTCGCGCCGGTAACGCCGTCCAATACCGCACGCGGCGGCGGCATTATCCACCCTGTGATGAAAGCGATTGCCGCCAGCTATGATTCCGATCCGGAAAAAAACACCCAAAACCGCATGGGTAAATATCTGGCGTTGGTCAACTACCACGGCAATCCGATTTCCTCTGCCATGTTCATTACCGCCACCGCCCCCAACCCTCTGGTGGTCGATATTGTCGCCAAAGCCACCAACAGCGATATTTCGTTAAGCTGGGGCACTTGGGCAGTCGCCATGCTGCTGCCGGGTCTGGTGGCCATGGCCGTTATGCCGCTGGTACTGTATCTGATGTATCCGCCCGAAATCAAAGAAACCCCAAATGCGGCGCAATTTGCCAAAGAAAACCTCAAGCAGATGGGTCCGATGAGCCGTGGCGAAATCATCATGCTCGGCATTTTCGCCCTGCTGCTCACCCTGTGGGCAGGTATTCCGGCGATGTTGTTCGGTGAAGAATTTGCCGTCAATGCCACCACCACCGCCTTTATCGGCCTCGCCCTGCTGCTGCTCTCCGGCGTGCTGACTTGGGACGACATCCTGAAAGAAAAAAGCGCGTGGGATACCATCACTTGGTTTGCCGCATTGGTGATGATGGCCACCTTCCTGAACAAACTGGGCTTGATCGGCTGGTTCTCCGGCGTGTTGGAAACCGGTATCGGCGCACTCGGTTTAGGCTGGGCAGGCGCGTCCGCACTGCTGCTGCTTGCTTATCTCTACGCGCATTATATGTTTGCCAGCACCACCGCCCACATTACCGCGATGTTTGCCGCTTTCTACGCCACCGGCGTGGCTTTGGGTGCGCCGCCGATGTTGTTTGCCCTGCTGATGGCCGCCGCTTCCAGCATCATGATGACACTCACCCACTACGCCACAGGTACTTCTCCCGTTATTTTCGGTTCGGGCTTCACAACCTTATCCGAATGGTGGAAAGCCGGTTTTGTCATGAGCGTGGTCAACCTGCTGATTTTCGCCGTAGTCGGCGGTATTTGGTGGAAAGTACTGGGCTATTGGTAAACCCTTGCCGGAAAGCCGTCTGAAAATATGCCGCCGCGCATTTTTCAGACGGCTTTTACCATTCCAAATCGCACACTTGAAAAAAATCCGCCACAATGTAAAATTCTATTTTCTCCCATCGGCGGACACTTCCAACAATAAAAGCGGAACAGCGTTTGATAATATCCAAACACACCATGTTTCCCACATTAAGGCCGTCTGCAAAACACACACCCAACCCAAACCGCCTGTATGCCGCGCCACTCCAACATACAGACGGCAAAATATACCGAAAAGGACACGCCGTGAGCGCACCATCTCCCTTCAAACACACCTATATCGCCCTGATGACCGCTTCCGCGCTCGCGTTGAGCGGCTGTGGCTGGTTCGGCAGCGATGAAGAACCGCAGGAAAAAGAACTGGTTCAACGTATCGAGCCTTCTGAAAAAGACGGCAGCGTCCAAATGCTGCTGCCCGACTTCGCCCAACTGGTTCAAAACGAAGGCCCTGCCGTCGTCAATATCCAAGCCGCCAAAGCCCCGCGCAATGCTGCCGACAGCAGCATGGACTTAAACCAAGTGCCCGAAAGCGATCCGTTTTACGAGTTTTTCAAACGCCTTGTGCCCAACGTGCCTGAAATTCCGCAGGACGAAGAAGCCGATGCCAACTTCGGCTCCGGATTCGTGATCAGCCAAGACGGTTATATCCTGACCAACGCACACGTTGTTTCCGGCAAAGGCAACATCAAAGTCCTCCTCAACGACAAGCGCGAATATCCCGCCAAGCTCATCGGTTCGGACGCACAATCCGACGTTGCACTGCTGAAAATCGAAGCAACCGGTCTACCCACCGTCAAAATCGGCAACCCCAAAAACCTGCGCCCGGGCGACTGGGTAGCCGCCATCGGCGCGCCTTTCGGCTTTGACAACAGCGTCACCGCCGGCATCGTATCCGCCAAAGGCCGCAGCCTGCCAAACGAAAACTACACGCCGTTTATCCAAACCGACGTTGCCATCAACCCGGGCAACTCCGGCGGCCCGCTGTTTGACCTGAAAGGTCAGGTTGTCGGCATCAACTCACAGATTTACAGCCGCAGCGGCGGTTTCATGGGCATTTCCTTTGCCATTCCGATTGATGTGGCCATGAATGTTGCCGAGCAGCTTAAAACCACCGGCAAAGTACAACGCGGCCAGCTCGGTGTCATTATCCAAGAAGTCTCTTACGATTTGGCACAATCGTTCGGCTTGGAAAAAGCCAGCGGCGCATTGATTGCCAAAGTCATGCCCAACAGCCCGGCCGCCCAAGCAGGCTTGCAGGTCGGCGACATCGTCCGCAGCGTCAACGGTGAAGAAGTCCGCTCCTCCAGCGATCTGCCGGTCATGGTCGGCGCCATGCCTCCGGGCACGGAAGTCGCGCTGGAATTGTGGCGCAAAGGCGAAAAAGTCTCCGTTAAAGTTACGCTCGGTAGCACCAATACCGCCTCGCAAATCGGCGCCGCCACGCCCGACAATCCGAACCAGCCGGCCGAAGTACAAGGTTTTGCCGTTGAAGAAGCCGGTTTGGTACTACAAATCGTCAGCGGCGGCAACAAACCCCGTTTGATTGTCAACCGTGTCAGCGGTGCGGCCGAGCGTGCAGGCTTGAAACGCGGCGACGAAATCATCGCTGTCGGACAAATCGCCGTGGACAGCGAAGCCGCTTTCCGCGAAGCGTTAGCGAACTCGGGTAAAAATGTGCCCTTATTGGTACAGCGCGGCGGCGATACGCTGTTTTTGGCCTTAAATTTGCAATAATTCAGTCATTTGATGATAGAATACCCGCTATTTATCCTAGATGGCGGGTATTTTGCCGTCAACCAATCAGCGCAGGCTTCCGGCAGCAACCTACCCATAGAATGGCTGCAAAAGGCTGTTTGCCACCATACCAACGTGATATTTTGCAGACGGCGTGTTTTCCAAGCAGACACGCCGTCTGCAAAATATCACCCAACCTTATGATATTACTATGCAATTAGTCGATTACTCACATTCGGTTCTTTCTGTCGTCCCTGCATTTCTCGCGTTGGCGCTGGCCGTTATCACCCGCCGCGTTCTGCTGTCGCTGGGCATCGGCGTTATCGTCGGCGTATTGCTGCTCACAGGCGGCAACCCTCTGGACGGCTTAACCCATCTGAAAAATCTTGCAGTCTCCCTTACATGGGCAGACGGCGCTTGGGCATTGGACAAACCGAAAATCCTGCTGTTTTTGCTGCTGCTCGGCATTTTCACTTCCCTGCTGACTTTCTCCGGCAGCAACCAAGCCTTTGCAGATTGGGCAAAACGCCACATCAAAAACCGCAGAGGCGCAAAACTGCTGACCGCCTGTCTGGTATTCGTTACCTTTATCGACGACTACTTCCATAGTCTTGCCGTGGGCGCGATTGCCCGCCCCGTTACCGACAAATTCAAAGTTTCCCGTGCCAAACTGGCCTATATTTTGGACTCCACCGCTGCGCCGATGTGCGTCTTGATGCCGGTATCCAGTTGGGGCGCCTCCATTATCGCCACCATCGCCGGCCTGCTTGTTACCTACAACATCACGGGTTATACGCCGATTGGCGCGTTCGTTTCCATGAGCCTGATGAACTACTACGCCCTGTTTGCGCTGATTATGGTGTTTGTGGTGGCATACTTCTCTTTCGACATCGGTTCGATGGCGCGGCTTGAACGTGCGGCGCTCAAGGAAAACCATGTCGCCCACGAAAATGCAGACGGCAAAACAGGCCGTGTTTACGCGCTGATTATTCCGGTTGCGGTGCTGATTGCCTCAACCCTTGCTTCCATGATGTACACCGGCGCACAAGCCTTGGAAACGTTCAGCATTTTGGGCGCATTTGAAAATACCGATGTCAATACTTCACTGGTATTCGGCGGCGTATGCGGCATTTTGGCCGTCCTGCTCTGCACATTCGGCAAAATTGATACGGCCGACTATCCGCGTGCCGTATGGGTGGGCATGAAATCCATGTTTGGCGCAATTACCATTCTGATTTTGGCTTGGCTCATCAGCAGCGTTGTCAGCGACATGAAAACCGGCGAATACCTCTCCACCTTGGTTGCCGGCAACATCAATCCGGGCTTTTTGCCGCTTATCCTGTTTTTGCTCGGCAGCGTCATGGCCTTTGCCACCGGCACCAGTTGGGGAACTTTCGGCATCATGCTGCCGATTGCCGCAGCAATGGCGGTAAAAATCGACCCGAGTCTGATTATTCCGTGTATGTCGGCAGTGATGGCCGGTGCAGTATGCGGCGACCATTGTTCACCGATTTCCGATACCACCATTCTTTCCTCCACCGGCGCACAATGTAACCACATCGATCACGTCACCACCCAGCTTCCTTACGCGCTGACCGTCGCAGCCGCTTCCGCCGTCGGCTTCCTGACGCTGGGCTTTACCCAATCCGCCCTGCTCGGTTTTGCCGTAACCGGTGTTTCCTTGGCGGTGCTGATTTTACTGTTGCGAAACAAACAAACCGCCTGATTCAAACAACCTTTTATTCGTTTTACCGAATTTTCAGACGGCATATCTTACACAATGCCGTCTGCAAAACAACGGAATGACCCGATATGACCACACCCAACCTTCCGCGCGGCCCGGTAATGGCCGATGTCCACGCCTTTCGTCTGACAGAAGAAGAAAAACAACGCCTGCTCGATCCCGCTGTCGGCGGCGTGATTCTGTTCCGCCGCAACTTTGAAAACGTCGCGCAGCTCAAAAAGCTGGTAAACGAAATCAAATCCCTCCGCACGCCCGAGCTGATTATCGCCGTCGACCACGAAGGAGGCCGCGTACAACGCTTTATCGACGGCTTTACCCGCCTGCCCGCCATGAACGTATTGGGAGAAATGTGGGACAACGAAGGCCCTGAAACCGCCAAAGCCACCGCCGAAAAAATCGGCCGGGTACTGGCCACCGAATTATCCGCCTGCGGCATCGACTTATCCTTTACCCCCGTACTGGATTTAAATTGGGGACAATGCGCCGTCATCGGCAACCGCAGCTTTCACCGAGACGCAGAAATTGTTACCGAACTGGCGCTGGCGCTACAAAAAGGCCTGAACCAAGGCGGTATGAAATCATGCGGCAAACACTTCCCCGGCCACGGATTTGTAGAAGGCGACAGCCACCACGTCTTACCCCGCGACGACCGCAGCTTAACCGAGCTGGAAGCCGCCGACATCATTCCTTTCAGCAAACTCAGCGATGCAGGCATGGCAGCCGTTATGCCCGCACACGTCGTTTATCCGCAAGTCGATTCCAACCCCGCCGGTTTTTCCGAAAAATGGCTGAAAACCATCTTACGCGACAACATCGGCTTTACAGGCGTAATTTTTTCAGACGACCTGACCATGGAAGGCGCTTGCGGTGTCGGCGGCATTAAAGAACGTGCGGAAATCTCTTTTGCAGCAGGTTGCGACATCGTACTCGTGTGCAACCGCCCCGACTTGGTGGACGAGCTGCGTCACAACTTCCAAGCCCCTGCCAACCCGGAACTGGCCAACCGCTGGCAATACATGGCAAACACCCTGACCGCCGAACAAGCGCAAGCCATCATGGAAACTGCCGAGTTCAAAGCCGCCCAAGCCCTGACCGCACAACTTGCCACACCGAAAGACACCGCAGGCGGCGTCAAAGTCGGGGAAGCATTCTAAACCTCATACCAACTTGATTTCGATTAAAATGCCGTCTGCAAAAAGCCTTTTCAGACGGCATTTAGTCTATTATGATAAAACCCATAAGAAAGCCCCCTACTTCGCCAAAGGACATGCCATGAAGCATCTTACTTTCACCTTTGCCGCCACCCTATTATTATGTTCGGCCATGCAAGCAGCACAAGCCGCCCCAACCGCCCACGTCAACAAAGGCAAGCAGCTCTACGAACGCAACTGCGCCGCCTGCCACGGCAAACAAGGAGAAGGACGCGGCACAGCATTCCCTCCGCTCTACCGTTCCGACTACATCATGAACAAACCTCAAGTACTTGCCGCCAGCATTACCAAAGGCATCAACGGCCCGATTAAAGTCAACGGCAAATCCTACAACGGCTTTATGCCCGCCATCGCCCTCAACGATGCCGATGCCGCCGCCATCGCGACCTACGTCATGAATGCCTTCGACAACGGCGGCGGTACCATTACCGAACAACACATCCGCCAGTCCCGCCATAAAAAATAAAACACACCGTTCCTCCACACAGCATTGCCCAAGCTGTAATTTATGATACAATACGCCCCTACTCTGACCGGGTCTGTAGCTCAGGGGTTAGAGCAGGGGACTCATAATCCCTTGGTCGTGGGTTCGAAACCCACCGGACCCACCAAATTCAAAGCCGTCTGCATATTACTTTGCAGACGGCTTTTTTACGGCCTTAATCACCCCATGATACAGAATGAAACACAGTATAGTCGAATAAAATAAGAATGAGACAAGGCAGCGAAGCCGCAGACAGTACACATAGTACGGCAAGGCAAAGCAACGCTGTATCATTCTTATTTTAAATGGCTATAAAAGCCGTATCCTGCTGTATTCAATAACTATATTTGGCAAAACCTACCGTATGGCAATCATAAAAGCCGTCTGCAAAACTGCCTCCAAACAGAAGGTTTGAGGAGCCATTTTGCAGACGGCTTGCTAAGGCGCGGATTGTTATTGTTTACCGCAATCCGCGCAATACTGTATTACTTTTAACTTTGCACCGGAATAATACCGATTTTGGCCTGCCATTGGCGCGGTGCAATGGCGTGGATGGACTGGCCGTTGCTGTCCACAGCCACCGTTACCGGCATGTCTTTGACTTCAAATTCGTAAATCGCTTCCATGCCCAATTCCGGGAACGCCAATACTTTGGACGATTTAATCGCTTTGGCCACCAGATAAGCTGCGCCGCCTACCGCCATCAGGTAAGTGGCTTTGTTGTCGGCGATGGCTTCGCAAGTTGCCGCGCCGCGTTCGGATTTGCCGATCATGCCCAAGAGGCCGGTTTGTTCCAGCATTTGACGGGTAAATTTGTCCATGCGGGTAGCGGTGGTCGGGCCTGCGGGGCCGACTACTTCGTCGCCGACAGGATCGACCGGGCCGACGTAGTAAATCAGGCGGTTGGTGAAGTCAACCGGCAGTTGCTCGCCTTTGTCGAGCATATCCACCAAGCGTTTGTGGGCGGCATCGCGGCCGGTCAGGATTTTGCCGTTGAGCAGCAGTACATCGCCGGTTTTCCAAGTGGCCACTTCTTCTTTGGTCAATTCGTCTACATTGACGCGTTTGCCGTTGTCGGGGCTGTAGGTGATGTCCGGCCAGTCTTCCAAGCTGGGCGGTGTCAGTACCGCTGGGCCTGAGCCGTCGAGTTCGAATTCAACGTGGCGGGTGGCCGCGCAGTTCGGAATCATGGCAATCGGCTTGGATGCCGCGTGGGTCGGGTAGTCGAGGATTTTCACGTCCAACACGGTGGTCAGGCCGCCCAAGCCTTGTGCGCCGATACCGAGTGCGTTTACTTTTTCAAACAGTTCCAAACGCAGGGCTTCGGTAGTGCTCAATTCTGCGCCGGATGCGGCTTTGGCTTGCAATTCGTGGATGTCGACATGGCTCATCAGCGACTCTTTCGCCATCAGCATGGCTTTTTCGGGCGTGCCGCCGATACCGATGCCGAGAATACCCGGCGGACACCAGCCCGCACCCATGGTCGGAATGGTTTTGATGACCCAGTCGACGATGTTGTCGGACGGGTTCAGCATGGCCAGTTTGGATTTGTTTTCAGAGCCGCCGCCTTTGGCCGCACAGGTGATTTCGACTTTATCGCCCGGCACGATGCTCATGTGGATCACGGCGGGGGTGTTGTCTTTGGTGTTTTGGCGTTTGCCGGCAGGATCGGCCAAAACGGAAGCGCGCAGGGTATTGCCTTCCCAAGTGTAGGCGCGGCGCACACCTTCGTTTACCATGTCTTCCACGCTCATTTCGGCATCCCATTGCACGTTCATGCCGACTTTCAGGAATACGGTGGCGATACCGGTGTCTTGGCAGATCGGACGCTTGCCTTCGGCACACATGCGGCTGTTGACCAGAATCTGCGTCATCGCATCTTTGGCGGCGGGATTTTCTTCTTTTTTCCAAGCCTCGTAGAGTGCGTCGATATAGTCTTTCGGATGATAATAGCTGATGAATTGGAAGGCATCGCAAATACTGCGGATGAAATCCTCTTGTTTGATCATGGTCATGGTTGTTCCTTTTGGTATCGGGGTAATGGAAAGGCAAAACTCATTTGCCACACCGCTCCGGTTGTGAAAACACTCTGTTTGCAGACGGCATGTTTCGGTTATCCGTAAAGATGCCGACGCGCATTCCGTTTCCGGCAAGCGGCTATTTTATCAATTCTGCGGTTTTTTATGGAATTTAATAACCCATTATTTTTATCAGAGTTTGAGAGCTGCAATCGGCAGTTTATAGTCCTTTGGCACAAAATGATACTTGCTCAAAAAGAGGGCTTTACCAAACTGCTGAAACAGCAAGTCCGCCGTCCTGTACTGTCCGTACCGTCTGCGGCTTTGCTGTCCTGCCCCATTTTGTGCTGTCCGACTACACAGCAACCCCGCTTAAGAGAAAACAGACGGAGGGAAGGCAAACTCCGTCTATTTACAGACGGCCTTACCGACTGTTTCAGGCAGCGGTATGATTGTGTAAACAAAAGCCCTGCCTGCCGGAATAAATTTGACTGAAATCAAACCTCCGTCACTTTATGAAACTTTACAACAAACACCCCGATAGCCCAACTTTTTAATTTTTACTTTACTTTTCAAACAAATAAAAACAATCTCAAAAACCTGATAATAAAATCCAATCGTATCCGTTATTTTTCCTGATATAAAATACCCAAAAGAATTACTCATATTTCCTATAAAAAACAAAATATTAAATTTTACAGACGGCCTTTTGGGCAATTATTTTATTTACAATCCTTCATGCCGTCTGTAAAAACGTCTCCCGACACTCCTTCTCAAAAATCCCCCTGATTTCTGCTACACTCTTCCTTGCAAAACAAACATTGATTTATTTGGAAAATTACAAGCAACACTTCAGAATTTTCAAATAAATCAAATGTAATAAAAATACAAATCTTAACCACCGCCGTTTTCAAACCGGGGCAAACGGATATTTGCCTTGATGTCCGCCATGCTCCGCTTTCCGCATGGAGAAATGCGGCAACATCCGGCGGTTATCCAAACAGGACACAACCATGAGTGATTTGATTACCCTAACCATTGACGGCCACGAAGTCAAAGCCTCTCCCGACTCGTCCATTATCCAAGCCTATGCCCGCTCGGGCAGTGCGCTGACAGCCAATGTCGGCTGTATGGGACAAGGCGTATGCGGCTCCTGCCGATGCATGATCCGAAAGGAAGGCGACCGTGAAGTGACCACTGCCCTCGCCTGCGAAACCAAAGTCGAAGCAGGTATGCAGGTCAGCTTCATCGACTACTTTATTCCGGAACATATCCAGTATTACGATGTCAAAGCAGTCGGCGACGGCTGGAACTGGCTCGACGATACCGCCAAAGCCTTCCCAGAAGCGCAACACTGCCGCCATTGCGGCGGCTGCAACCGTGCCTGCCCGAAAGGTTTGCAGGTGGAGGCAGGAGTGGCGCAAGTGGTATCCGGTGATTTCGGTGCCGCTTCCGATACCTTCGACCAATGTGTGATGTGCAACCTCTGCACCTTGTCCTGCCCGGAGCACATCCGTCCGAACCACTTGGGCTTGTTCGCCCGCCGCATGCAGGCTGCGCGGACTTTGCGCCCTGTCGACCTGATGCGCCGGCTTCAGGAAATCGACAGCGGCAAAATGACCGTTACCTTTGAAGAGGAGGCTGTGTAATGACTCGGAAACCGACCGGTATCGATTACGAAACCGCCCTGAAAAACCTGCGCGAATCTTCATTGGAACTGCGCGGCGACCTGCCCGCCAAAGAAGAATTATTAAGCAAATACCATCCCGACTACCAAGCCGGTGCGCGCGTGAAGCTGCCCATCGGTCCGAATGCGGGCGACTACTGCCACCCCGACTTGGCCAAACTGCTGACCAGCCAACCCTTGATTGACGACTACGATTTATCCGGTGCCGTGCATTTGAATACCGATGTTTTGGTAATCGGCGGCGGCGGTGCGGGCGCGGCGGCGGCATTGTCGGCTGCCGAAGCAGGTGCGCGTGTGATTATGGCCAACAAACTGCGTATCGGCGACAGCAATACTGTGATGGCCGAAGGCGGTATGCAGGCGGCAGTCGGTGCCGACGACAGCCTGCAGCAACATTTCGACGACACCATCAAAGGCGGCCATAACGCTGCGAAAAAAGAGCTGGTCGCGCAAATGGTAACCGACGCACCGTCTGCCGTGCGCTGGCTGATTGGCTTGGGCATGACGTTTGATCTGGCCAAAGGCGAAGGCAGCAACGGCCATCTGAGCCGCAAACGCGCAGGCGGCACCACCGTACCGCGCATCCTGCACTACCGCGACTTTACCGGCTTGGAAATGATGCGCGTGCTGCGCGAAGCAGTGGAACTCGATGAAAACATCACCCAGCTCAACCGCCACCCCGCCATCGAACTGCTGTCGGACGAACACGGCCGCTGTGTCGGCGCGATTCTCTACGATCTGGAAAAACGCACACTGGTTTTGGTGCATGCCAAATCCGTAGTATTGGCAACCGGCGGCAGCGGCCGTCTGCATCTGCAGGGATTTGCCACTTCCAACCATTACGGTGCGACAGCAGACGGCTTGGTCATGGCATACCGTATCGGTGTCAAACTGCGCGATGTAGACTCCTTCCAATACCATCCGACCGGAGTCGCCCATCCGCCGCATTTGGCCGGTGCGCTGATTTCCGAAGCCGTGCGCTCTGCCGGCACCAAATTGGTTAACGGTTTGGGCGAGCGTTTTGTTGACGAACTGCAACCGCGCGATGTCGTGGCCGCAGCCATTCTGCGCGAAGTAGCCGAAGGCCGGGGCGTGGAGCGCGACGGTCAGGCCGGTGTTTTCCTAGATACGCCGCGTCTGATTGCAAACGATCCCGACGTATTGAACCGTTTGGTTACGCTGGGACACGTTGCCCACAAATGCGGCATTGATCCGGCAGCCGAACCGATGATGATTCACCCTACCCTGCACTACCAAAACGGCGGTATGGAAATCAACGGCGACGGCTCGACCTCTGTTCCGGGTCTGTACGGCGCGGGAGAAGTCACAGGCGGCATTCACGGGCGCAACCGCCTGATGGGCAACGCACTCTTAGACATCATCAGTTTCGGCCGCCGCGCCGGCATTGCCGCCGCCACATCCGGCCTGCCGCTGAAAAAAGTACGCGGCGGCGTGGACCATGTCCACAACCTGCAACGCGAAATGACCCGTGCCGGTCTGCACAGCGATGTCAAAGCACCGGTACTCTATCCCGACTACGGCAAATTCGATTTGCGCGAACACGCAGGCTTGCAAGGAGAATAATCATGAATCAGGCAAATCAAAACCTACTGCACCCGTCACGCCGCGTCGGTGCGGATTTGGCGGCATGGCGCAAAGTCGGCGGCGGAAAAGGCCTGCTGGCTGCCTTGGCCGATCCTGAAAACATCATCGCCACATTGCAGGAAGCGAATCTTTGCGGCATGGGCGGTGCAGGTTTTCCGACTTGGCGCAAGTGGGAAGCCGCTGTAGCGGCGAAAAGCAAAAACGGTGACAAATACGTTGTCTGCAACGCCAACGAAGACGAACCGGGCACCTTCAAAGACCGCGTACTGCTGGCGGAAACGCCGCACCAGGTCATCGAAGGCGTGTTGGTTGCCGCCGTAGCCTGCCGTGCCAACAAAGCGGTTTTGTATGTCAACCCGCACCAAACCGAATCCATCGCCTCGCTCACGCCCGCCATCGAAGAATGGAAAAAAAGCGATTTGTTCATCCGCATTGAAAACTATTTGGGCAAACCGTTGGATTTACAGTTGGTAAAAACCTCCGGACGCTATATCGGCGGAGAAGAAACCGCCGTCATCTCCTGGCTGGAGGGCAATTTCCCGTTTCCGCGCCGCAAACCGCCGTTTCCGGCAGAAAGCGGCGTATTCGGCGCACCGACACTGATCAACAACACCGAAACCTTCGCCAATATTCCGCAAATCCTCGCCAACGGTGCCGAATGGTATCGGAATTTGGGCTTGGGCGATGCCGCAGGAACCAAGCTGTACTCACTCTCCGGAGACGTACTGAATCCGGGGCTGTACGAGCTGCCGATGGGCACTACCCTGCACGAGCTGATTTACGTCCACGGCGGCGGCATGCTGGAAGGCCGTACCTTTAAAGCCGTATTTACCGGAGGCCCGTCGAATACGCTTCTGACCGCCAAAGATTTGGATGTACCGCTGGACTTCGTTTCCGTGCGCGAACGCAAATCCAGCCTCGGCACCGGCGCGATGATTGTCATCTCGGAAGGCACCAGCGTCGTGCGGAAAGTATCGGAATATGTGGAATTTTTCGCCGCCAACTCCTGCGGCCAGTGCCCGCCCTGCAAAGGCGGCACATTCCAACTTTCCCGCCTCCTCAACCGCGTTGATACCGGCATCGGCACTTCCGACGACCTTCAGGCTCTGCAAAGCCTGTGCAAGCTGCTGCCGCACAGCGGCCGCTGCGGCCTGATCGACGGCGCGGTAACCGTATTGCAGAGCTCTTTGCGTACCTTTCCCGAAGAGTACGGCTTGCCGGACGGACAGGAACAGTAATTTTGCAGACGGCCCCATCCGTTTGAGGCCGTCTGAAAAAACGCCCGGCATCAAGGCAGATTGGAAATACAGGCATACCGCAACCGCCGGAATATCCGCAACCCGTCTGCCGCACGGGTAATAAAACGTTCCGATACACACTCCGGATTTGCATCAAACAACGAAAGATTATTTTGCAGACGGCCTCAAGTATCTCAGGCCGTCTGCAAACCGATTTCACTTTTATAGTCGAATAAAATAAGAATGAGACAAGGCAGCGAAGCCGCAGACAGTACACATAGTACGGCAAGGCAAAGCAACGCTGTATCATTCTTATTTTAAATGACTATATTTTTATCCTTCAGGAGATTCAACATGGGCTTTAAGCCGATTCCCGCAGCAGCCGCATTGGTGCTGACGCTGCTTATCTGGTTCGTCATTCCGATACCGGAAGGCGTATCACCGCAGGCTTGGCATCTGCTGGCTTTGTTTGTCGGCATCATCGCCGGCATCATCGGCAAAGCCATGCCGATTGGCGCAATGGCGATTCTGGGCATCACGCTGGTTGCACTGACCGGCGTGACCGTACCCGAGCTGGCAGACGGCGAGCCGGTCAAAAATCCGGCCGGACAAGCCATTAAAGACGCCTTAAGCAGCCTCAACAACTCGCTGATTTGGATGATTGGTATCGCCATCATCATTTCCCGCGGCCTCTTGAAAACCGGCCTCGGTATGCGCATCGGCTATCTGTTGATTTCCCTGTTTGGCAAACGCACACTGGGCGTGGGCTACAGCCTTGCGCTGGCAGACTTGGTAATCGGGCCGGTCACACCTTCCAACACCGCACGCGGCGGCGCGATTGTGCACCCGATTATGAAATCCATTGCCTTAAGTTTCGACTCCGATCCCGAAAAAGGCACGGAAAACAAAATCGGCAAATACCTCTCATTGGTCAACTTTCACGCCAACGTCATTACCTGCCTGATGTTCATCACCGCCACCGCCCCCAATCCTCTGGTGGTCGAATTGGTTGCCAAAGCCACCCATTCCGATATTCATCTCTCTTGGGGCACATGGTTTCTGGCCATGCTCCTGCCCGGTCTGGTTGCCATGTTGCTGATGCCGCTGGTGCTGTACCTCATCTTCCCGCCCGAAATCAAACAAACTCCGAACGCCACCACATTAGCCAAAGAGCAGCTTGCACAAATGGGGCCGATGAAGCGCGAAGAAAAAACCATGCTCGGCATTTTCATCATCTTGCTGCTGTTGTGGGCAGGCGTACCCGAAATGCTGTTCGGCATCAAAGTCGACGCCACCGCCACCACTTTTCTCGGTCTGTCGCTGTGTTTGCTGACCGGCATTCTGACTTGGGAAGACGCTCTGAAAGAAAAAAGCGCGTGGGACACCATCGTATGGTTTGCCGCCTTAGTGATGATGGCCAACTTCCTCAACAAACTCGGCTTAATCGGCTGGTTATCTGATTCCCTGCAAGCCGGTATTTCCGGCATGGGTTTGGGTTGGGAAGCAGGTTGCGCCCTTCTGATGCTTGCCTATCTTTACGCCCACTACGTTTTCGCCAGCGGCACGGCACACGTTACCGCCATGTTCGGCGCATTCTACGGCGCAGGCTTGGCACTTGGCGCACCGCCCATGCTGTTTGCCCTGATGATGGCTGCCGCCACCGGCATCATGATGTCGCTGACCCACTACGCCACCGGTTCTGCTCCCGTTATCTACGGATCAAACTACACCACCATGACCGAATGGTGGAAAGCCGGTTTCATCATGAGCGTTTTAGAACTCCTGATTTTCGCCACCGTCGGCTTAGCTTGGTGGAACATATTGGGCTACTGGTAAAACCCGTCCGCACGGGCGATATGCGCGGAAAAGGCCGTCTGCAAATGCAGCAATGCTGCTTTCAGACGGCCTTTTGTTATACAATTCCCCTATTCTTATCTTCACAAACAGATTATCGTGAAAATCCTGATTCTCGGCAGCGGCCAAGTCGGCTCTACGGTGGCGCAAAACCTTGCCCAACTGCCCAGCAACGACGTTACCATCATCGACATCGATGAGAAAGCCTTGCAACTCATCGGCAGCCGCTGCGATGTACAAACCATTACCGGCAACGGTGCTTCGCCATTTGTACTGGAGCGGGCGGGCGCGGCAGACGCTGATTTGCTGCTGGCACTAACCCGCAGCGACGAAACCAATATTGTTGCCTGCAAAATCGCTGCCGACTTATTCAATATCCCGAGCCGCATTGCCCGCGTCCGTTCCCGCGAATATTTGGAATACCGCGTGGACACCGATGAAGAAGGCGAAGGTAACAGTTTGGGGGTATTCAACATTACCGAAACCATCAGCCCCGAACAGTTGGTCACCGAACAATTAGTCGGCTTACTGAGCTACACCAGCGCGTTGCAGGTTTTAAATTTTGCAGACGACCGCGTGCGTATGGTGGTGGTGCAGGCACGTTTGGGCGGCTTGCTGGTGAATAAAGAAATCGCCGAAATCAACGCGCACCTGCCGGACGGTGTAGACTGCCAAATCTGTGCGATTTACCGCAACAACCGCTTAATAGTGCCCACACCGCAAACCGTTATTATCGAAGGCGATGAAGTATTTTTTGTAGCCAGCAGCGACAATGTCAACGCCATCATGCGCGAACTGCGGCCGAAAGAAGCACGCAACCGCCGCATCATGATTGCCGGCGGCGGCAACATCGGCTATCGCTTGGCAAAAGAATTGGAATCCCAATACGACATCAAAATTATTTCACGCAATGCCGGCAGAGCCGAGTGGTTGGCGGAAAACCTTGACAATACGCTGGTTTTGCAAGGCTCGGCAACCGATGAATCCCTGCTTGCCGAAGAATATATTGATGAAATCGATGTCTATTGCGCGCTGACCAACGACGATGAAAACAACATCATGTCCGCATTATTGGCGAAAAATCTCGGCGCCAAGCGCGTGATTGCCATCGTCAACCGTTCCAGCTATGTAGATTTGCTGGAAGGTAATAAAATCGATATTGCCGTTTCGCCGCATCTGATTACCATCGGCTCGATACTCGCGCACATCCGTCGGGGCGATGTCGTAGCGGTTCACCCTTTGCGGCGCGGTACGGCGGAGGCGATTGAAGTGGTGGTACACGGCGATAAAAATACCTCTGCGATTGTCGGCCGCCGCATCAGTGAAGTCGAATGGCCGCACGGCTGCCACTTTGCCGCTTTGGTACGCGATAACGAAGTGATTATGGGACACCATGAAGAAGCGGTTTTACAGGAAGGCGATCATGTTATTTTCTTTGTCGCCCGCCGCCGCGTCCTGCGCGAATTGGAAAAACTCATTCAGGTAAAAATGGGCTTTTTCGGCTGAGCCGTCCGCCGCTTAGCCCTCACAACACCTTACCGGCAAACAAAGGCCGTCTGCAAAATCTCGGAAACGGTTGAAACCTTACCCCGCATTTTGCAGACGGCCTTTATCGGAATGATGGATTAAGCAGGCTTATTTGTCGCCCCACACTTCATCAACAATCTCTCGAATCAATTCCAATTTTTTCCATTGGTCCTCTTCGGTCAGCACATTGCCCTCTTCCGTTGAAGCGAAACCACATTGCGGGCTGAGGCAGAGCTGGTTGATGTCCACATATTTCGCGGCTTCTTGAATACGCTCGATGATGACGGCTTTATCTTCCAAGTCGCCGTTTTTGGAGGTGACCAAACCCAAAACAACCTGCTGGTCTTTGATAAAACGCAAAGGCTTGAAATCACCGGCGCGGTCGCTGTCGTACTCCAAGAAGAAACCGTCAACATGGCAGCCGCCAAACAGAATCTCGGCAACCGGCTCGTAACCGCCGCTGGAGAACCAAGTAGAACGGAAATTGCCGCGGCAGATATGCATGGTGATGACCATATCGGCAGGTGCGGCGGCTCGGACTTCATTAATCATTTGCACATAACGCTTGGCAACCGCGTCCACGTTCACGCCTTGCGACGCATACAGCGCGCGTTTTTCTTCCGAGCAGAACTCGCCCCAAGCGGTATCGTCCAACTGCAAAATACGGCAGCCGGCGGCATACAGCGCGTTGACGGCATCAATATAGGCGGCAGTCGTATCGGCAAACAACTGCTCCTCATTGCCCGCATAACGCTCAATCAACTTGGGATTGGGGGTTCGCACGCAGGTAATCAGGTGCAACATACTCGGCGAAGGAATGGTAAATTTCACCGGATAATCGCCTGCCGCTTTCTGCAAACCTTTGAAATGGTCAATAAACGGGTGTACTTTAGGGAAAGCGATTTTATCGGTAATTTTCAAGGTTACCGGGCGGTGCATATGCGCTTTGAATTGAGTGCTGTATTCTTTGGTATCTTCCAATTCCACGCCCAGCAGCTCAAACAGAAAATCCAAATGCCACCAAGTGCGGCGGAACTCGCCATCGGTTACATTCGGCAGCCCGACGGCTTTCTCCTTGGCAACCAGTTGCGCCACTTCCGTATCTTCTACCGCGTGCAGCTCTTCAACCGAACAATCGCCGCACGCGCATTGGCGGCGCGCCTGTTTGATGGCATCAGGGCGGAGGAAGCTGCCGACAATATCGAAACGGTAAGGCGCGCGATCGCGCAGGGTGGCTTGGGGAAAGAGTTTGCTCATGTCGCTATCCTTTTTATATTTATATCCGGTACGGTTATTGTTAAACGGTTATCGGCTTTCAGTATAACAGAAACCCGCACGGCAAAGTCGGCTGTGCGGGCAAATGCCGTCTGAAAAATTCAGAGGTTAAAGATGAATTTGTTTCATACCGGCCGGCGTCTGCCCAATATCCGATACGTTTTTGCAGACGGCCTTTGACATCATCTTACTCGATATTCTGCACCTGTTCGCGCATCTGCTCAATCAACACTTTCAATTCGACCGAAGCCTGAGTACATTCCGCCGCAATCGCCTTGCTGCCCAAAGTATTCGCCTCGCGGTTAAGCTCCTGCATCAGAAAATCCAAGCGTTTGCCCGCACTGCCTTTGCCCTCGGTAACAATGCGGCGCACTTCGCCGATATGGGTACGCAGACGGCTGAACTCCTCATCGACATCCGACTTCTGGATAAACAGTGCAAATTCCTGCTGCAGGCGGTCGTTATCGATATTGCCCACCGCCTCGGCCAAGCGCGCACGCACTTTTTCCATATGCGCTTCCAAAAGATCCGGAAACTTCTTACTTAATTCATCGACGATTTCAGTCATACCGTCCAAACGCTGCAACAAATGTTCCGCCAGCTTTTTACCCTCGCGGGCGCGGGCGGAGGAGAAATCCTGCAAGGCTTGCGACAACAAAGCCTGCACGGTTTTGGCAAACACTTCCGTATCCTCGTTTTGGCTCGCCAGCACCCCGGGGAATTTCAAAATATCCGCCACCGTCAGTTTGCCCAAACCTTCATGCTGTTTGCGCCATTGCTTGTTGAGTTTGGCAAGCCGATCAACCAACTCCTGATTTACCGCCAAACCCTGCCCGCCCTGTACAATATCCTGTACCTGTATGCGGCATTCCAATTTACCGCGGACTGCCGCCGCCGCAATCTGCTCGCGCAACGCGCCTTCCAGATGGCGCAAATCCTCCGGCATACGGAATTGCACGTCCAAATAACGGTGGTTGACTGCACGGATTTCCAAATTAATGCGTTTGCTGCCGCATTCGCCGGCCACATTCGCAAAACCGGTCATACTTTTGATATTCATGTTTTACTCCGTTTCCAAATCAATAACGAGTGAAAGTACCTGAGAATATAGCACATTCCCCGCATGGTATAATTGTGCCGCACCAAATTTTAAGGAAAACCCCATGAACTGCATCCGCACGACCCGCGCCGCCGACAGCCTGCGCGACATCAAAATCACTCCCGACTTCCTGCCGCACGCCGACGGTTCGGTATTGATCGAATGCGGCAACACCAAAGTCATCTGCACCGCCTCCATCGATGAAAATGTCCCGCCTTTTCTGCGCGGCAAAGAACAAGGCTGGGTCACCGCCGAATACGGCATGCTGCCTGCCTCCACCGCCTCGCGCATGCGCCGCGAAGCCGCTGCCGGCAAACAGTCCGGCCGCACTCAAGAAATCCAGCGGCTTATCGGCCGCTCCTTACGCGCCGTGGTCGACATGAAAAAACTGGGCGAACGCCAAATCCTAATCGACTGCGACGTTATCCAAGCCGACGGCGGCACGCGCACCGCCTCGATTACCGGCGCATTCGTCGCCCTGCAAATGGCGGTTGACAAACTGCTTTCAGACGGCCTGATCAGCGAAAACCCGATTACCGAAGCCGTAGCCGCCGTATCCGTAGGCGTAGTCGGCGGCGTACCGCTGCTGGATTTGGATTATCCTGAAGATTCCGGCTGCGACAGCGATGTCAACATCGTCATGACCGCATCCGGCAAAATCATCGAAATCCAAGGCACGGCGGAAGGCGCACCGTTTTCCCTCGACGAGTTGGGCAAACTGATTGCGTTGGGACAAAAAGGCATTGCCGAATTGGTGCAACACCAGCAAAAAGCACTGGCAACACAACAATAATGCCGTCTGCAAAACCGCATCTTACCGCCCACACAGCCAAACAGCCCGAATCACATTCGGGCTGTTTTTTTTGCAGACGGCATATTTTACAGACGGCATCACCGCGTATGCCGTCTGTAAAATATGCCTGCCGATTCTCCGCTTATCATGCGGCCTGATAAAGCGGATTTTCAGGGAATTATCAGGTTTTGGGTCGGAATAGCGTGAGCATGCCTGCAATAAAGAAACCTGCCACACAAGCAATAGCCGCAGTCAAAGGCGAAACACATACAAGCGCAAATGCCGCAATCGGCATACTCACCACAAGCGACAATAAAGGAAGGGAAGGGTCAAACAGATTATAGAAAATCCAGCCTGCTGTTGCCAAGTTCAGCAAGACAAAGACACACCACATCATCACTTCGGCTAAATCTATCACATCATACTGCCTTTTTTCCGAACTTTGCCTATCCACAAACGCCCCCTTTCAACACTGATACTTTGGCATCAAACATTTGAAATATCAAACAAATCAACCATCAACACAGCCGTCTGCAAAACCATTCGTAGCGCAGGTGTACCAAGACGGTTGACCGTAAAAATGCCGCTTCGTTACAATACGCTTTAATTGGTTAGACCAATTTCCCAACCAACCGACAACACCCATCTCCGCCGCGCCAAGCAGCCGTACCGACCAGACCAGATGAGCAAATTTATCCGCCCCAAAAAAATCAGCGACCAAATTTTAGCCGTATTGGAAGAACGCATCGCCTCCGGCGAATACCCGGAGGGCAGCCGCATTCCGCCCGAACGTGTACTGGCGGAAGAATTTGGCGTATCCCGTCCGTCTGTCCGTGCAGCCTTAGCCGTATTGGTCTCGCGAAAAATCATGGAAGCGCGACATGGCGACGGCTATTACGTTTCCACCCGCACTCGTCAGGACTTTCTGCAAAGCTGGCAGGAGCTGCTGGGCAAACATTCCCACTGGGAACACGATGTGTACGATTTCAGCCGCCATTTGGAAGGCATGATGGCAGGGCTGGCGGCCGAACGGCGCACCGATACGGACCTCGAACGCATTGCCTTTTGGCTGGAAAACTTTGAAACCGCCTGCGCCGAAAACAATCTCGAACATCAGGCAGAAGCCGACTCCAGCTTCCACCAAGCCATTGCCGATGCCACCCACAATATCCTGTTCGGCCATCTTTCCGGCAGCCTGCTCCATATGCTCTACCGGCAGACGCGCAGCACCATTATCCGCGACAACCAATCGGAAAACCCGCGCCCTACCCTTATCCGCCAACACCGCGCGCTCTTTGAAGCCATCAAAGAAGGGAACAGCGCGCTCGCCGCACAAACCGCGCAAAACCACTTGGATTTTGTTTCCGACAGCCTCAGGGAAGGCCGTACCTACCGAAGCCGTTGTGAACACGCAGGTCATTTGGCACAAAATGATTTGGATAAAGTCAAAAACTGGTAAACTGTGTCGGGAAGCACAAAATGAGACAAGGCAGCCAAGCCGCAGACCGTACAGACCATACAGGTCGGCAGGCTTGTTGTTTCAGTAGTTCCGCTCCCTTTGAGCAACACCTGATCATTCTGTGTTACATAACGATACACCCCAAGAAAAAGGACAAAGCATGAAAAACCTGTTCCCGATTCTCGCCCTCGCCGCTCTGTTGAGTGCCTGTGCCTCCAACGACCATGCGCCCAAACCGCGCAAACTGACTACTGCCGAGGCCATTGCCGAATGTATCAAAAGCAGCGGCACCACCGACCGCGCCTTATTTGATGCCTGCATGAAAGATAAGGGCTACCAACGCAAAGCCATGCCGTCTGCATCTGCCGAAACCATGTAGACACGTTTTCCGTATTGAATATACCGCGACCATAAATCCACCCTATCCCTTGCAGCGCAGGATATTGTTCCCTGCCGATAAAAGCGATACCGGCTTGCATCTTGCTTATCCGATACATCAAACATCATCATGCCCAGCAAGAATGAAGAAAAGGCCGTCTGCAAAATGGTTTTCCAAGATTTTCATCTTGCCGAAACCTATTTGCAGACGGCCTTTGTATAGTCGAATAAAATAAGAATGAGACAAGGCAGCGAAGCCGCAGACAGTACACATAGTACGGCAAGGCAAAGCAACGCTGTATCATTCTTATTTTAAATGACTATATTTATTCGCAGCGTTTTACCGACCAATTTTCTGCCGCACCCGATATTTTTCTGATGGCTTCAATATCCTGATCGGTTTGCGGCAGGAAAAGTATCTTGATGCGCGGCGGCTCGATTCTGATACCGCCCAATTCCGCCTGAACCCTGCTGCCGCCAAACCCTGCCAAACCCAAACGGGCAATTTGAACTTGTGCGGACGAGCGGTCGGGGTGCACGCCTGTGCTGATTTCGCCGTCAACCAACGTACCGCTGAAGCCCTGCCGTTTCAAATCGTCCAATTTCGCCAACACATCGCCCTCTGTCGGCAGCAACACACGGAATGTTTTGGCGGCATGATTGCTGTGCGGCACCGGTAATGTATTTTCAATATTGTGCGGCCAGCGGGAAAGCTGTTTTTCCAAACGGCGGTAGTCATGCTCGGAAAATTCGGCAAACACTTCCGGTCGGCATTGCGACACTTCCGGCTCAGGCAACGACACCTCCTGCTCCGATGGTTCTGATTTTTCCAACGGTTCTGCTTTTTCCGACAGTTTTAGTTCTTCCGATGGTTCTGCTTCTAAAGAAGCAGCTGCCGTATCCGCCGCCTGCCCAACGGGTAATTCTGCCTCGGCAATAGTTTCCGTGTGCAGAATCTGTTCCCATTGCGGTTCGTCATCTTCCATCATCAAGCCGTGAACCCATTCCGGCGCACGTTCCGCAGGTGGTGCCAACGGCGCGCAAGATACCGCTCCCAATATCGCCGCTATCCCCGCAGCCAATCTGGTCAATGTGTTTTTCATGCTTGCCCGATCCAGCTCAGCAAACCATAAATCACTAAATTATCAACAATTTTTACATTATTCTCTGCTAAAAACTTTTCCGGCAGCGCCTGCACGACTTTGGCCGCGCCGCCGCCGGTAATCACCACATCAACCGGCTTGCCCTCGCCGACTTTGTTTTGCAGACGGCCATGCATCATCATCAGCGAGCCGCAAACCGCGTCCATCATGCCGCTGGCCAAGGCATTGGAAGTCGTGGTGGGGAAGGCATAAACCTTGCCGACAGGACGGTTCAGATTAGCGGTTTTCAATGCCATTGCTTCTTTCATCAAATGAAATCCCGGCATAATCGTTCCGCCCAGATAATGATTATCGTCGGTCAGCGCATCGGTGGTGACTGCCGTACCGCAACTGACCACCACGCAGGCATTGCTGCTGAAACGGCGGCTGCCCAGCGCATTAAACCAACGGTCTGCCCCGTGTTCCGCAGGATTACGGTAATGATTGCGGACACCGAGTGCCTGCCCCATCGACGGCAGCCATTCGACCGAACAGCCGATTTGTGCTTCCACCAAGGCTTTTTTCGCATCGCCGCAGACCGCGCAGCCGACAACTTTTTTCAAGCCTTCCGAACGCTCCGCCCACTCTTCGCCGAGTCTGGCCAAGTCGCGGTAAGGAGCGCGGCCGACTTCGCTGAAACTGCCGTTTTCCACCCATGCCCATTTGAGCTGGCTGTTGCCGCCGTCCAGCAACAGATAACGGCAGTTGCGGACGATTTTTTCCGGCAACGGGTTATCGTTCGGGCGCAGACTGATTTCGCCGCACACGATGGTTTTTCTGCCGTCTGCCGTATCCAACAGCAACGCGCCCTGCCCGTTTACTCCGGCCACTTCGCCTTCGTATGCGGTTTTACCGTCTTCCAACAGGCGGACGGCTCTGCCGTGATCGCGGTTGGCTGCCTGATAATCGGCAAGCATGGGCGTAAAACCTTGTTCTTCAAAGCGGCGGAACGCGCTGTCCAATTCGCCCAATAATGTTGCCAGCAATTTATCTGCCGATGCGCCGCGCTGTGAGGCCGTCTGGAAAAGTGCCTGTACCGAAGCGGCATTTTCAACTTCTTTAGGCAAGACAAAATTGATGCCAATACCGACCACGGCAACGGTTTGGCCGCTGTTTCGGACGGTTTCGATGAGAATACCGCCGAGCTTGTCGCGCCCCACCACCAAATCGTTCGGCCATTTGATTTGCGTGTTCAAACCCAATGCCGCCAATGCGCGGTGACACGCCAATGCGGCAACCAGAGACAATGCGCCCAATTCCTGCTGCGGCTTGTCGAACGCCCAACCGAAACTGAACATCAGGCATTCGCCCAAACGGTGCTGCCAAGTCCGCCCCTGCCGTCCGCGCCCTTTGCTTTGGAAATGGGGGACACACAAGTGTTTGTGCGCTTTTTGCACCGATTCGCGCGCCAAAGACAAAATTTCATCGTTGCTGGATACGCATTCGTGCAGCAAGGCCGTCTGAAAACCGTGTGCCTTAGCGCTTTTTTCCAGCACTTCACGGTCAAACAGTGCCAACGGACGCACCAGCCGCCATTGCCCGTCCTGCTGGCGCAACAGGCCGCGGATGTGCGGCGGCATTTGCTGCCAAAAGCCGTTCAACTGCTGCGGTTTGACACCCGCGAGCCGTGCAAGCCGGGAAACGTGCTGCGGCAGGCCGTCTGCAAGTGCGGTCAATACCTGCCAATGCGGCGGCTTGAGCGACATCATTGCGCCGTTTCCCCATCTGCTTCTGCGGCACGGATTTTTGCCAGCGTTTGAGTGGTAGAAGTTTGATGTAAAAACGGAATCGAATAAACTTTTCCGCCGCGCGCCACCGTTTCCGCCGCGCCGACAATTTTCTCCACCGGCCAGTCTCCACCCTTAACCAATACATCAGGTTGGACTGCTTCAATCAAGGCGGCCGGGGTATCGTCGTCAAACCACGTGACCAAATCAACGCTCTCCAAAGCTGCGGCAACGGCTGCCCGGTTTTCCAGCGGATTAATCGGCCGGTCTTCGCCTTTTCCCTGACGGCGCACGGAAGCATCGGTATTCAAAGCCAACACCAATGACGTACCTGCTGACTTTGCCTGCGCCAGATAGGTAACATGGCCGCGGTGCAGAATATCGAAGCAACCGTTGGTAAATACCAACGGGCGTGGCAAGGCCGCCAAACGCTCGGACAAGGCTTCGGGCGGGCAGATTTTCTGTTCAAAATCGGGCAAAGACCATTCAGACATGATGTTTTCCAAAATCATTTGATGGGGCGATTCTAACATATCCGCACGGCTTGTGAGTTGCCGTACAGCTTGCATAAAGCAGGAACAAACAGAAAAGGCCGTCTGCAAAATTCTGCTCAAACCTTTGATTGGGTTTCGCAGATTTGCAGACGGCCTTTTTTTCAAACCGAAACGGGCCGGTTGTTAAAACAGGGCATCAAGCTGCCTGCTGCCGCCGCTGTTGGTCGGATTGACCGGCGTTTCTTTCGGCTTAGGCGCAACCGGTGTACCGCCGCCGGACTGCTCCTGCGGTTTGGCATTATTTGCCGGACGGCTGCGGCGTGGTGCGGCCTGCTGGCGTGGCACGCTGCCTCTGTTGTCCAAAGTCAGCTCCGAGCTGGTGGTCTGGCGTTCTTTCATATAATACTCTCCGCCCATGCTGACCAAACCTTCGGGTGCTTTCATGCCTTTGTTGCTTGTGCCTTTCAGGGCGAATTTCATGTAATCCACCCAAACCGGCACGGCAATCGTACCGCCGTAACCGGCGCGTCCCATGCTTCTCGGTTTGTCGAAACCGATATACACGGCGGTCACCACACTCGGGTTGAAGCCGACAAACCATGCGTCTTTGTTGTCGTTTGTCGTACCGGTTTTACCGGCAATGTCCGAACGTCCCACCGCCGCCGCACCACGCGCTGTACCGGAACGGACAACGTCCTGCATGATTTTATACATGATGTAGGCATTGCGCGGATCGATGGCCTGCGGCGCATTTTCTCCGGCTACCAACGGCTGCATCTGGGCGCGCAGACGGCCTTGGCTGTCGTAAATTTTATCGATAACGTGTGCGGAAACTTTATAACCGCCGTTGGCAAATACCGTATAGCCTTCGGCAACGCGCAGCGGTGTGGTTTCACCCGTACCCAGCGCCATAGACAGCGTAGCCGGAATTTCAGACGGCTTGAAGCCGAAACGTTGGATATATTGTTGCGCGTAACCTACCCCGATAGACATCAGAATACGGATAGATACCATGTTTTTGGAGGCTGTCAGGGCTTGGCGCAGCGTGATGTAACCCGCATAACGGCCGTCTGCATTTTTCGGCGCCCAAGCCTTGCCGCCCGCACCTTTGCCCGGCAAAACAATCGGAGCGTCGTTGATTTGGGTAGAGGCCGTCATGCCTTTTGCCAAAGCAGCCGAATACACGAAAGGCTTGAAGGTAGAGCCGGGCTGACGCATGGCCTGCGTTGCGCGGTTGAATGTTTTACTGTGGTAATCATAACCGCCCACCAAAGCGCGGACGGCACCGGTTTTCGCATCAAGAGACACCAGCGCACCTTGAAGCAAAGGTTCCTGCACCACGCGCCATTGGTCGCCGCTGCCTTTCACGCGGATAACCGAACCTTTGCGGATACGGTCATCGCCCATTTTTTTATTGTTGACGGCGCGGGCGGCAAAACCCAGCGCACCGCTGCCCAAAGTGACCCTGCGGCCGCTCGGCAGTTGGACAACCACATTGTTTTTGCGCGTAATATCCACCACCACCGCAGGAATCATACCGTCCACGGTATAAAGCGTAGAAAGGTGCTTGCCGACGGTTTCTTCAATATTGTCCGACTGGCTCAAATCGATAAAGTCTTCCGCACCGCGATAGCTGCTGCCCCGATCGAAATTACGCAAAGCCTTACGCAGGGCGGCTGTAGCCACTTTCTGATGCTCCGTGCTGACGGTGGTATAAACTTTAAACCCTTGGGTATAGGCGTCTTCGCCGTATTTTTCATACAGCTCTTGGCGTACCATTTCCGCAACATACAACGCGCTTTGGTCGATTTTCTGCACAAACCGCTCGTAATGCAGCTTTTCCTTCATCGCTTGGTCGCGTTGCTGCATGGTAATCATGCCTTCCTCAAACATATTGTTCAGGATATAGGCCTGACGCAGCTTGGCGCGCTCCGGGTTGACAATCGGATTATATGCAGACGGCGCTTTGGGCAAACCTGCCAGCATAGAAGCCTCCGCCAAGGACAATTCTCTGACATTTTTATTAAAATAAATCTGTGAAGCCGCCGCAAAACCGTACGCACGCTGACCCAAATAAATTTGGTTGAAATACAGCTCCAGAATCTGATCTTTCGTCAGCGACTGCTCGATTTTATATGCCAGCAACGCCTCATTGAATTTGCGCGTAAACGTGCGCTCGCTGCTCAAAAAGAAATTCTTGGCAACCTGCTGGGTAATCGTACTCGCACCCGACTGCACGCCGCCGGCCACCACATTGCCGATAACGGCACGAGCCACACCGACGACATCCACGCCCCAGTGATCATAAAAACGCTTGTCTTCCGCAGCAATCACGGCATTTTTCAAAACATCGGGAAAATCCTCGATTTTTGTAAATTCGCGGCGTTCTTCGCCGTACAAACCGATGACTTTGCCGTCTGAAGAATAAACCGTGAGCGGCATTTTCGGCTGGTAATATTGGACGCTTTCCAAAGACGGCAGTTTGGGATAGGTAACCAAAATCGCAATCGCCACCAAACCTGCGCCAAACAGCGACAAGCCCAATATCAAACCGATCAGAGTCGTTATAATCTTCTTAATCATGACTTATTAATATTTGCCATTAGCGGCATTAAATAAAGTAAAATAGACAGCAGTTTCCATTAAAACTCCGCTGCCGCTGTATTTGCAGAAACCGTATTTTAGCAGACGGCCGGTCGGAAAACAGACCGCTTCAGACACAATGATACAGGGAAATCCCCGATGCGCTTATTCAAAAATCATTTCAAACCGTCTCCGACAGCGGGAAAAAAAACCAACTCCGCGCCGTGGCGTACCGCCGTCGGTATCGACATCAGCCAGTATGCTGTGAAGATGGTTCAACTTACAGGCAGTAGTTTAAACCAAATCCGACTGGAAAAATACGCCATCACGCAACTGCCGCCCGATATTATCAAAGGCAACAAAATCCAAGACTACGATTTGCTTGTTACCTATTTGCAACATACTTATACCCAATTACAAAGCAATTGTAAAATTTTTATCGCAGCCCTGCCGCACAGCATGGCCACATTGGAACACGCCGTATACCGTACAGACGGCCCCGGCACTCAAAACGATTGGGAAACCTTTGCCGAAATGCAGGCAACACAAATCGGGCCGTTTGAAGACATGAATTACGACTACTGCCGAATCCGTCCCAACAGCCGTAGCGAAGAGCAGAAAATTCTGATTGCCGCCGGCAAAAAAGACGACATCGAGCCGCGTGCCGAAATGTTTGAACACGCCCTGCTGCCGCTTCATGCGCTGGATATCGACCTCATCGCCCAGCGCAACGCCGTTGCCCACTGGCTCAACCGCCACGCCCCCGATTTGGCACACGAAAAAACCGCCGTTTTCGGCATTTACGATACCCAAATGTATGCCTTGGTTTTACAAAGCGGAGAAATCTTATACCGTCAGGAAACTGCCATCGGCAGCGAACAGCTCAACCAACTCGTCCAGAGCCACTACCAAACCAGTGAAGAGCAAGCACGATACACGATAAACGCCGCCGACAAGCCCGACGATTACCAAATTCAGGTAGCCGACCGCTTCAATCTTCAAATTACGCAGGAAATCCGGCGGGTTTTGCAGTTTTACTACACCACACAACCAAGCGACAGCCAATCCGCCATCAAACATATCCTACTGACCGGCCCCGCCTCACAACAAAACGGACTGGCGGAACTTGTTTTTGCCCACACCAACACACCTGCCCAATGCGTTTACCCCGCATTGGAAGCCGACAAAAACGAACGTATCGACTTGGCCAGACTGCAAACAGACGCGCCGTCCCTTACCTTGGCTTTCGGTTTAGCACTCAGGGGGTTGTAAATGATAGAACCGATTAAAATCAATCTGCTGCCCTACCGCGAAACCGACAGGCAGAAGCGCAAGCAACAGTTTAAAATCCTCATGCTGGTCGCGGCAGCGACCGGTTTGTGCCTGAGTGCCGTAATTTACGCCACCCTCAACACCGCCATAGCCAATCAGGAAAACCGCAACCGCTTTTTGGAAAGCGAAATTGCCAAATTAGACCAAAACTTGGGAGAAATCCAACAGCTTCAGCAAGAAAAAGCCGATTTTTTAAGCAAAAAGCAAACGGTAGAGGAATTACAGAGAAAACGCTACCAAGCCGCCCGCATCATCGACTCCCTCAACACGCTGACGCCCGAACAGACCTACCTGACCTCACTGGAAGCGGAAGACTCCTCAACCTACAAATTGAGCGGACGCGCAGCAAACGACAACAAAGTCGCCGTACTGATGCGCGCCCTGCCCGCAAGCGGAACATTTGAGCAGCCCGAGCTGCTGGGCATCAAAAAAACAGGCAGTCACCAAGAGTTCAGCCTGAAAATACGCCTGACCGGCACACCGCAAAACCGGACAACCCTACCGCAGGAGCAACAACCGTAATGTCATCGCTAAAGCTCAAAGACGCAGACATCAAAGATCTTTACCTCCTGAGCCTGCCCGCACGCCTACTGGTAGCCGTGCTGCTCGCGGCTGCCATATTAGTGTTCGGCTACGCCGCATTTTTCCGCACCCAATCGGAGGAGCTGGCGGCACAACAAAGCCGTGAAACCCGTTTGCGCGAAACCTATACCCGAAAAAGCATTCAGGCGGCCGGTTTGGAAAACCTTCAGGCAGAATTGGAAAGCACCCGCGCCGCATTCAGCGAACTGTTGCGCCAATTGCCGACCGATGCCGAAATTCCCAACCTGATTCAGGAGCTGCATCAGGCAGCCTCAAAAAACGGATTGCGCTTGGACAGCATTACCCCCTTAGCGCCGGTTGCAGACGGCCCGGTTCAAAAACTGCCGTATACCATTTCCCTAACCGGAACATTCGCGCAGTTACAACACTTTACCCGTGATGTCGGCAGCCTTTCCCGCATCATCACTCTGGACACGCTGAACATTGCCCGACCGACTACCCCCGGTTTTGCAGACGGCATGCTGACCCTCAGTGCAACCGCCACCACCTACCAAGCCCGCGCCCGGAAAGAAACCGCCGATGAAGCAAGCGCCGAAAACATCGAACACTCCGAAAAACACACCGAAGCCACAGACTAAACCGCAGTAGCAAAACCATATGAACAAAATTTTCTTACTTTCCTGCCTACTGACGGCTGCCTGCTCGCATTCAAACGACGATTTAAAACAATGGACGGAACAAACCCGAGCCGCCGCAAAAGCCGATACACCGCCGTTTGAAGCAGCCGCAACCGTTGCCGCCGCAACCTATACCGCACCGCCTCATTCCGGCCCGAACGCCTTCGATTCACGCCGTCTGCAAAACCGCACACAAGGCTTGGACGCTCCCAACCCCAACCGCCGCAAAGAAGCTCTGGAAGCATTCGACCTCAACAAACTGCGCTATGTCGGCATATTGGAAAGCAACGGTAAAACTTCCGGCTATATCGAAGCAGACGGCCATGTCTATACCGTTACCGCAGGCAATTACATCGGACGCGACCACGGCAGAATCCGCAGCATTACCGCCGAAAAAATCCTGCTGACCGAATTGGTAGAAGGCAGCGACGGCAACTGGATATACCGCAGCGCCGAACTTACCGCCGATGCGGCAGAAGCCTCCGAACACAACGCAAAACCGCAGCAAAACCAACAACAACCCCGTCTGCAAAACAGCCCGACCGGCGAATAATCACTGCCTGTCGCTTGCCATACAGACCAAACAAGATTCAAAATGGGTTTTACTTTATGAAACGCAAACACATCACCACACTGCTCGCCTGTTTGGGTATGACTGCCGTTTTGCAGACGGCATATGCCGGAAACATTACCGACATCAACGTATCTTCCCTGCCCGACGAACAGAAAATCATCAAAATCCGCTTTGACCGCGATGTCGTCCTGCCCAGCGGCTTTATCAGCGGCACACCCACCCGTATTGCATTGGACTTTGCCGATACCCGCATTCTGCTGCCGCAATCCGTACTCGAATATGCCGATCCCCTGCTGAACCAAATCACCGCCGCGCAAAACAGCAACCGCGCGCGCATCGTTCTGGGCTTGAATAAAACCGCACAATATACTGCCGAAATCCGCGACGAAGAAGTGTGGGTATATATCAGCGAAACCGCCGACCAAAACACAGCCTCCGTTTCTCCGCCCGAAAATACCCCCTACCGCCCTGCCGAAACCGCACACATCGATTTCCGCAAAGGTTCGGGCGGCAGCGGCATTGTCGAACTGGATATTTCGGGATTCGACGGCACGCCCGACATCAAAGAACAGCGCGACCGCGTCATCATTACCTTGAACAACCACGCCATGCCCACACAAGCCCAACGCAGTCTCGATGTCGGCGACTTCAACACCCCCGTCCGCAACATCACCCTGAAGCGCATGGGCAACGCCACCCGGCTGACCATTCTCAACAACGGCTTATGGGAAATGAAAACCCGTTCCGCAGCAGGCCGTTACAGCTTTGAAATCCGCCCGAAATCAGCCGAAGCATTTACAGACGGCACAAACAGCCTCACCGCCAAATCCTTCAAAGGCCGCAAGTTGTCACTGGACTTCCAAAACATCGAAGTCCGCACCATCTTGCAGATTCTCGCCAAAGAATCCGGCATGAACATCATCGCCAGCGATTCCGTAGGCGGCAAAATGACCCTGTCGCTCAAAGACGTACCTTGGGATCAGGCCTTGGATTTGGTGATGCAGGCGCGCAATCTCGATATGCGCCGCCAAGGCAACATCATCAACATCGCCCCGCGTGAAGAACTGCTGGCAAAAGACAAAGCCTTTTTGCAGGCAGAAAAAGAAATTGCCGAATTGGGGCCGCTGTATTCGCAAACCTTCCAACTGAAATATAAAAACGTCGAAGAGTTCCGCAAAATCCTGCGTTTGGACGAACGCAGCAGTAATAGCAGCAGCGGCGGAAACCGCAACACCCTGCTCAGTCCGCGCGGCAGCGCACTCATCGATTCAGGCACCAACACCCTGATTGTTACCGACACACGCAGCGTTATCGAAAAATTCCGCAAACTGATCGACGAATTAGACGTAGCCGCCCGCCAAGTCATGGTCGAAGCACGCATTGTCGAAGCAGAAGACGGTTTTTCACGCGATTTGGGCTTGAAATTCGGCTACTCCGGCAACCGCTCCGGCGGCAATACCGCTTGGGGCAGCACATGGAACGGCGGCACGGCTTTAGGCAGCAGCCCCAACATCAACCTGCCCGTTGCCGCCGCTACATCTTCCGTAGCACTGGTGCGCTCGCTGTCATCAGGCGCATTAGGATTGGAGCTTTCCGCTTCCGAAGCGCAGAAAAAAACCAAAACCATCTCCAATCCGCGCGTGCTGACCCAAGACCGTCAGGAAGCCTCTATCGAATCGGGCCAAGAAATCCCCTATCAAGAATCCAGCTCCAGCGGCGCGACTTCCGTTACCTTTAAAAAAGCCGTACTCGGATTGACCGTTACCCCGAACATCACGCCCGACGGCCAGATTATCATGAACGTGAAAATCAACCGCGACACCCCTGTTGCCTGCCAAACAGACGGCGTGCAAACCCTCTGTATCAGCACCAAAAACCTGACCACGCAAGCCATGGTCGAAGACGGCGGCACCCTGATTATCGGCGGCATTTACGAAGAAAGCAGCGGCAACAGCATCAACAAAGTACCGCTTTTGGGCGATATTCCCGTTATCGGCAACCTGTTCAAATCACGCGCCCGTTCCGAAGAGCGCAAAGAGCTGCTGGTTTTCATTACCCCGAGGATTATGGACGGACAAGGCAACAACTTACGCTACTAAACCCAGCAAACAGGCATACTTATTTCAAAAAGTATGCCTGTTTTAATATTTCCCTGCATAAACTACCGCCGATTTTCCAAATAAAACACTTTTCTGCCAATATCGTATAGAATTGCCGTTATGGAACACATCAACGGCAACTTAATCTTAATCGGACTGATGGGCGCGGGCAAAACCACCTTAGGCAAGCACGTTGCCCAAATACTCGGGCGCAGGTTTTACGACAGCGACCACGAAATCTGCAGCAGCTCTGGCGTATCGATTCCCACCATCTTCGACATGGAGGGCGAGCAAGGTTTCCGCAATCGGGAAAGCGCCATGTTGAACAAACTGGCCGCCGAGCGGAACATCGTCCTTTCTACCGGCGGCGGAGCAGTCTTGCGCGAAGAAAACCGCCGCTGCCTGCGCGAAAACGGCACAGTCGTCTATCTGCATACCCAACCCGAAGTCCTGCTGGAGCGAACCCGCCACGACACCAACCGCCCGCTGTTGCAAGTCGAAGACCCCTTGGCCAAACTCAAGGAACTCTACAATATGCGCGACCGGATTTACCGCGAAACCGCCCACATCGTCATCGAGTCGGAAAACTATCAGAAAACCGTTGACCGCCTGCTGAATGCTTTACGGCAAACGGCCTGAGCAACACAGCAAAATACCGCAAGGCCGTCTGCAAATCCCCATTTTGCAGACGGCCTTTCATTAACGCACAGGCTGCACCGACTTCGTACCCATTACTGTCGGATAACAGAAATGAAAAAATGAAACACAACCGCCCAGCCGCAAACCATACAAAAATACGGGCTACGGCAGCTTGGTTTCCCCTTTGAACAAAGCGCAGTAACGCGGTATCATTCCGCAGAACACAACCCTACCAAACCGTTCCGCACAACCATAAAACAGGCAACAGAACGCACAAGCGGCAGGCAAACACAACCCACGCCATACCGCCCCAACCATAAGACAAGCCGACAATCATACTAGGATTTTCCCATGCACACCCTAACCGTCCAAACACCTTCCCATGCCTATCCCATCTATATCGGGCGCGACCTGCTGGACAACGCCCACGAGCTGCTCAAACCCCATTTGGGCAAAAAAGCCGCCATCATTACCAACGAAACCGTTGCCCCGTTTTACCTGCAAAAAGTACAGACGGCCTTGGATCGCGCCGGCGTACCGCATTTCAGCATTATCCTGCCCGATGGCGAAGAACATAAAAACTGGCAGACGCTCAACCTGATTTTCGACGGCCTGATGGCAAACCGTGCCGAACGCAAAACCACCCTTATCGCACTGGGCGGCGGCGTTATCGGCGACATGGTAGGTTTTGCCGCCGCCACCTACCAGCGCGGCGCACCGTTTATCCAAATTCCGACCACCCTGTTAAGCCAAGTAGACTCATCAGTCGGCGGCAAAACCGCCATCAACCATCCGCTCGGCAAAAACATGATTGGCGCATTTTACCAACCGCAAGCCGTACTCGCCGATTTATCCACCCTGCACACCCTTCCCCCCCGCGAACTTTCGGCAGGCATGGCAGAAGTCGTCAAATACGGCATTCTCGGCGACGACGGCTTTTTCGCATGGCTGGAACAAAACATGGCAGACCTGATGGCACAAGCCCCCGAAAAACTCGCCCAAGCCGTATATCACTGCTGCAAAATGAAAGCAGAAATCGTTGCCGCCGACGAAACCGAACAAGGTATCCGCGCATGGCTCAACCTCGGGCATACTTTCGGACACGCCATCGAAGCAGAAATGGGCTACGGCGTATGGCTGCACGGAGAAGCCGTTGCCGCAGGTTGCGTACTGGCCGGCCGCCTCTCCGAACAACTCGGCAAAACCACCGCCGGCGACACTGCCCGCATCGCCGCACTCATGCAGGCCGCCAAGCTGCCGACCGAGCCGCCGCGTTTTCCGTTCAAACAATGGCTTGCCCACATGAGCCACGACAAAAAAGTCGAAGGCGGCATCATGCGCTTCATCGGTCTCGACCGCTTGGGCAAAGCCAACATTACCGAAATCACCGACACCGAAATCCTGCGCCGCACCCTGCAACCCTACCTGTAAACCGTGCGGCACAACCCGCTTGTCCCGCGATACCGCAAACGGGCAAACAGCTGATGCCCGTCCGCATCCGGCAAACCATTCAGAAACATCAGACGGCAACACATTCCCTGATTGTTTCCGACAACTTGCCCGTCGGATTTCACGCCCCGCCGCCCCATATAGTCGAATAAAATAAGAATGAGACAAGGCAGCGAAGCCGCAGACAGTACACATAGTACGGCAAGGCAAAGCAACGCTGTATCATTCTTATTTTAAATGACTATACACCCGTCCGCTTGCTTGTTTTTTAAAGCGGTAACTTTACAAGGTATTTATTCAATTTTCAGGCAGGTGTAAAACCCGCCCCGACCATCCGTTTTGGTTCGCTTCCTGTTTTGTGCCAAGGTCTCGACCGATATTTACTGCTGCATATCCAACCATATTTGATATGGAGACAATATGCCGCCATTTGCCGTTTATGCTGTTTGCCGTTGATGGTTGCAGGCAGCCGTTCCCATACTGCTGCCGTTTCAAACGGTTTACTGATACCGCTTGCCGTTATGTTCCAACCAGCCGTCGACATGATTGCCGCGCGGGTCGTGGTGCGTCCAATGAATCACGCCGCCCTGCTCCGTCCATTCGTATTCGCCGTAAAAACTTACGGTATCGCCTTTTTTAAGACCTTTGATTTTTTCGGCAAGATCGATATTGTGGGCAACCAGCAAAGTCTGCCCGCTGGAAAGTTTGAGGATAAACCGCTGATGGCGGCTGCCTTTATTGTCATCGGGCAATGTTTTGATGACTTTGCCGCTGCCCTGAACCTGCACATCGCTCTGTTTTTGCTCATAGGCTTGCTGCAAGATGCGCTCGGCACTGCGTTGGTCGGCGTAGTCCTGCGGCGGCTGTCGGGTTTGGCTTTGTGCTGAATGTTGCGTAACCTGCCCGTTCTGTTCGGCAGGAAAAAACTGCTGGTAGGCAAGCGCAGCCAATGCCGCGATTAAGATAAACCATTTTTTCATGATAGGTGTCTTGTCGGTAGGTATCTGTTAAGTCTGTCAAAATTTTCGGTGCGCTTTTCATCTGCCGCCGTTGCACAATAAAAGCGGCGGCAGGTATGGCGAAGGCGGGTTTTATCCCGCCCTGCCTGTTTACCGCTTGTATTTCATTTCGTATTTAAGGTCGTTCAACACCCGTTGGAGATTGTGAGTCAGCACTTCTTCTACCAAATCCGGCGCCTGCTCGCTTAAAGTCTGCTGCATTTGATACGTCATCAACGCCACTTGTTTTTGCAGGGTGGTGCGGATAATGCCGTTGACCGCATCGGTCAGGTGCGGGCGCAACCGCTTGACCAACCGCTCAGTCAGCTCTTGTTCCGAAAGACAGAATACTTCTTTTCTGCCGACGGTTTGCGGGTTCAACACATTGATGTTAACGGGGATTTTTTCTTCTACCACATCCAAATCCGCCGCTTCCATGCCGTCTGCAAAACCGCCTTCTTCCTGATTTGCAGACGGCTTTTCTTCCTGCTCGGGTTCGGGAAATTCCACGCTGCGGCGTTTGGGGTTGAACCATACGCTGCGGCGGGAATCGATGTGTTTGTCGGATACGCCGGTTTGCAGGGCATTTTGTGCGGCCAGCCAGTTTTCCTGCAGCAATACCATGGTGTCGGTTTCAACCGTTTCGCCGCTTTCGGCCACACCGACATTGTGCTCTTCCTGCCATTTTTTCAAATATTCTTGTAAGATTTTGTCCCGGCTTTTATCATCGAGCCGCCGCACGTTGGTCTGCCCGGCTGATGCTCCGGCCGCAGCACCGCCCTCCGGCGAGCGTTGCAGCAGCGGCGCGTGGGTATAAGGCGCGTTGATTTGGCGGGTTTGGCGCAATTTTTCCAGACGGCTTTCCCAAGAAGGGGCGTCTTCGTGTGACGGCGGATTTTGGTTCATATCGGTCTCGCGGCGTATCGTTTAGAGGCTGTTTGGCAATCGGAAGCAAAGCGGCTTCTGATATAATGAAATATTCTAACAGATTCTAAAGAAACTATCATGAGCAGCATGGAGCAACGCCTCGATTATTTGGAAGAAGCCAATGATGTTTTGCGGATGCAGAATCATGTATTGGCCACCGCGCTCAAAGGTCTGATTCGCGCCCTGCCTGCCGACACCGCCCAAGATGCCGTCGAATCTATCCAGCTTGCTTTTGAAGACGCGCTGGCGGAGTTGAGCTATGAAGACAGCCCGCACGTTGATTTGTTCCACGATGTAACCTATGCTTTTTTCCGCGAAAAAGAGCGTTGATTGTGTAAACTTATGCTAAACTAATCTTTTATTCTTTATTCCGTCTCAAAGGAGTTGTTGATGAACATGAAAAAATGGATTGCCGCAGCCGTAGCCTGCTCTGCCCTCGTATTGGGTGCTTGCGGCGGACAAAGCAAAGACAGCGCGGCCGCACCTGCCGCCAATCCCGATAAAGTTTACCGCGTGGCCATGAATGCGGAATTTGCGCCTTTTGAATCGCAAGATTCTTCGGGCAACATCGAAGGTTTCGATGTCGATTTGATGAACGCGATGGCCAAGGCCGGCGGTTTCAAAGTGGAATTCAAACACCAGCCGTGGGACAGTCTCTTCCCTGCCTTGAACAACGGCGATGTGGACATCATCATGTCGGGCGTAACGATTACCGACGACCGCAAACAGTCTATGGACTTTACCGACCCTTACTTTGAAATCACCCAAGTCGTGCTCGTACCCGAAGGTAAAAGCGTTTCTTCTTCCGAAGAGCTGAAAAACCTGAACAAAGTCGGCGTGGTTACCGGCTACACCGGCGATTTCTCGGTATCCAAACTGCTGGGCAACGACAGCCCGAAAATTGCGCGCTTTGAAACCAATCCGCTGGTTATCAAAGAATTGGAAAACGGCGGTCTGGATGCCGTGGTACTGGACAGCGCAGTTGTGGCCAACTATGTGAAACACAACGCCACCAAAGGCTTGTCTTTCCTGACCCTGCCTGATTTTGATATTGAAAACTACGGTATCGCCGTCCGCAAAGGCGACGAAGCCTCTGTTACCATGCTGAACGATGCGCTGAAAAAAGTGCGTGAAAGCGGCGAATACGACCAAATCCACGCCAAATATTTTGCGGAAGAAAGCAAACAATAAGCGGACGCTTATCTGAGCCCAAAGGCCGTCTGTAAAATGCTTGCAACGAAATTCGATATTTCCGGCAAGCATTTTACAGACGGCCTTTTTATACTTAAAGCCTGCTCCAAACCCCGATAAACGGCTGTATAGTCATTTAAAATAAGAATGATACAGCGTTGCTTTGCCTTGCCGTACTATGTGTACTGTCTGCGGCTTCGCTGCCTTGTCTCATTCTTATTTTATTCGACTATATCTCCCGTCCGAACCACAATCGGGCAAACCGCAGGCCGCACGCCAAACGGCAACGCAGTATCCTGTTGTATCAGACAACTGTTTTCAACGTCCGTATTTTGCCAACAACCGCGCCCGCGCGTGATCGAATATCCAGTTGAACACCAGCGAATACGCCACAATCAGCAACGACAGCCCAATATCCGCCAACAAAGCCGCCCACCAGCCCAAGCGTAAAAAATACATCACCAGCGGTACGGTAAAAAGCAGCAGCCCGCCTTCAAATACCAGAGTTTGAAGGAAACGCACGCCCCAGCCGCGTGCCTCGCGCCTGCCGGTAAATATTTTGTCGAATCCCCAGTTGAATGCAAAATTCCACAGCATGGCAACCAATGAAATGCTGATGTTCATCGCCACCGCCGAATCCGTACCGTGATGCCCTGCACACAGCACCGCCAGCGTACCGATTGCCACCGCACCGATTTCAAACAGCAGCATATGGATAATGCGGCCACACAAACCCATTGCTCTTCTCCGCTGCAAAACCGCCATTATAGCCAAGTGTTCCCATCAAACATACGGCTCATGCCGTCTGCAAACTGCGGTTTAACAAATCTGCCCAACCGTTATATAATAACTTTCCTGCAATCCGCGGAATCACGCCATGTCCGCCGCCAAGCTACCCCCCCCCCCCGAAATATGACAAATGCAATAAATTATCCGTTACCCTGCGGATAATCCGCAATTTCATGCTGCTGGCGTTTTACGGCATGATGACCTTGAGTTTCTATTTCATTTTGCGCCTGATGGCCGTCTGAAAATCTTTGGTTGTCCGACCCGATACAGTCGAATAATACAGAATGCGACAAGACGGCAACGCCGCATTATCTTGTGTTAAACAACCATACTTCCTGCGAGTACCGATATGACCCACCCGACCGACAAACAACAACCTGCCCCGCTCGAGGACGAACGCAATAATCCGGTCTTCCGTTTCGGCCGTGCCGTAGCAGGCTTTATGCTGGTGGTATGGTTCGGCGTTTTGGCCTTGGTGTTTTTCTTGGTCTTCCGTTTCTGGCTGAGCTGATTGCCCCATACAAAAGGCCGTCTGCAAATGGGCAGCGCGTGATGCTGCCCATTTGCAGACGGCCTTTTGCCGTATTCCCGTTTCAAATATGATGCACTATCAGCTTCTTGCCGCCATAATCCAATACATCGGCTTCCATACCGAACAAATCTTTGATATTCGCCGCCGTAAACACTTCTTCCGGCTTGCCCGTCATCTCGACTTTCCCGTTTTTCATCGCCACCACGAAATCCGCATAGGCCGCGGCTTGGTTGATGTCGTGCAACACCACTACCGTGGTGCGGTTGTGTTCGTCGGTCAGACGGCGCAGAAGCTGCATCAGGGCGCGGGAATGGTACATGTCGAGATTGTTCAGCGGTTCGTCGAGCAAGACGTATTCGGTTTGCTGGCAGAATACCATCGCAATCATCGCCCGCTGGCGTTGTCCGCCGGAAAGCTCGGTCAGATAGCGGTCGGCGAAACAGTCGAGATGAAATTCCTGCAAGGCGTTTTCCACAACCGCGCGGTCGTTTGCAGACGGCCTGCCCTGATGGTAGGGATAACGCCCGAACATCAGCAGGTCGCGCACGGTAATGCGGCTGACGATGCCGTGTTCCTGAGTCAGAATCGACAGCGTTTTGGCCAGCTCCGAAGAAGGGGTGGAGGCAAGGTCTTGCTCTCCGTAACGGATACTGCCCTTCGCCAGCGGCTGCAACCGCGCCATAAACGAGAGCAGCGTGGATTTGCCTGCGCCGTTGGGTCCGATAAGTGCGGTAATCCCGCCTTGCGGAATATCGAGGCTGATGTCGTTGAGGATAAGTTGGTTGCCGATTGTGTGGCTGACGTTACAGATTTTAATCATGGTTGGAAATCATATGGGGCGGGTTTAATCTGCCGTTTTTGTCGGGGACGGGTGCTTCTGCGGTTTCAGACGGCCTTAACGCTTCTTTTTCAATACCAGCCATAAAAACACCAGCCCGCCGGCAAATTCGACGACCACGCTCAAGACGGCTTTCATGCCCAGCAAATGTTCGAATACGGTCTGGCCGCCGACCAGTAAAATACCGGCAAGGCAGAAAGCCATCGGCAGGCGTATGCTGTGTTTCACGGAAGGAGAAAAATGGTTGGCCAGTGCCGCCACCAAAAGGCCGAAAAAGCTGACCGGGCCGACAACGGCGGTGGAAGTGGCGACCAGCGCGGCAATCCACAGCAAAATCCATAAAGTGTTGCGCTGATAGTTGATGCCCAGATTGACGGCTTGGTCGCGCCCGAGCAGATACACATCCAAGCGGTGGCGTTCGCGCCAGACAAACACCGTACTCGCCAGCAAGACTGCCGCGCCGATGCCGAGCAGGTTTTGGTTGACGGTATTGAACGATGCGAACGTATTTGCCTGCGCCACCGCAAATTCTTCGGGGTCGATCATGCGTTGGAGCAGCGAGGCGAGGCTGCGGAACAAAATCCCGAAAATCACGCCGATTAAAATCATCCGCGCCAAATCGCGCCCGCCCTGTTTCATCAGTATGGCAAACAAAAGCAGCGAGCCGCCCATCATCGCCGCCAGCTCCAAACCGAATTTGCCCAAGAGCGGCAGCGCGGTATAGCCCACGCCGCCGAGCAGGAACACCAGCAGCGTTTGCAGGAAAATATACAGCGAATCAAAGCCTAAAATCGAAGGGGTCAGAATCGGATTGTTGGTCAGCGTTTGAAACAATAAAGTCGACACGCCCACCGCATACGCCACCAGCAGCAAAGCAGCGAGCTTGGTCAGGCGCAGCGGCAGTACGAAATCCCAGTTGCCGCCCGCATTGAGCGTTAAAAACAGGACGCAGCAGGCCGAAAGCAGCGCGAAAGCCAGCCATAACGGGCGCGTTCCGCCCTGTAAAAAGCCAATGTTTTTTTCAGACGGCATGGGCAGGCTTCCTCAACAACATCCACAAAAACAATACCGTACCCAACACGCCGAACACCACCGACACGGGAATTTCAAACGGAAACACTACCAGCCGCCCGATGATGTCGCACAGCAGCACCATCGACGCGCCGAGCAAAGCCACGGCGGGCAGACTCTGGCGCAGCTTGTCGCCCATCATGCGGCTGATAATGTTCGGCACCACCAAACCGACAAACGGAATATTGCCGATGGTCACCACCACCAGCGAGGTAATCAGTGCCACGATAATCAGGCCGGCCCATAAAATCACATCGCGGTTCAAACCCAAGTTTACCGCCACCGTTTCGCCCAGCCCCACAATCGTCAGCCGGTCGGCAATCAGATAAGCGCACACCGCCAAAACGCCGGTCAGCCACAGCAGTTCGTAACGCCCCATCAACACGCCGGAAAAATCCCCCTGCTGCCATACGCCCAGCATTTGCAGCATTTCCGTCTCATAAGCGATAAACGTCGCCACCGCCTCGATGACCCCGCCGAAAATAATGCCCACCAGCGGCACCATCAGTTGCGCCGTCGGCGGCAGACGGCGGATTAAGGCCATAAACACCAGCATACCCGCCATCGAGGCTGCCGCCCCGACCGACATTTTCGCCGGCAGCGCGGCAGACGGTGCGAACAAAGCCATCAACAGCAGCCCCAATGCCGCACTCTGGCTCGCGCCCACCATCGAAGGCTCGACAAAGCGGTTGCGCATCAGAATCTGCATAATCATTCCCGCCACCGCCATCGACGCACCGGCCAGCACAATCGCCAGCGTGCGTGGCAGGCGGCTGACCAGCAACAGCTGCATATCGTCGGAGAGCTCAAACAGATTCCGCCATTGGAAATCCGCCACGCCGACCGACAGGCTGACGACAAACAACACCGCCAGCGCAAACAGGTTGGAAAGGTTGAAGGAAAGGGGTTTGGTACTCATGAAAATCAACCGGAACTTCTCGATTTGCAGACGGCATACCATTAAAAAGCCGTCTGCAAAATTATCTTTACGGAGATTTTTGTCCGAAATCTTGAAAATAAACGAAAACAATTATCATAATTTATTCAAACCTAATCCGCAAGCGTTTCCTGCCCGACAAGTTTGAATCATGAAAACTTTTCAAGATATAGTCATTTAAAATAAGAATGATACAGCGTTGCTTTGCCTTGCCGTACTATGTGTACTGTCTGCGGCTTCGCTGCCTTGTCTCATTCTTATTTTATTCGACTATATTTGCAGACGGCCTGCCCCGCCGAACCGCCCGCACCGTATCGAAGACAAACACAGGCATTTCATGCCCAATCATACGGCATTGCCTCCCCACTCAAAAAAAGCCCAACCAAGCTGCTCGACACATCTGCCAACCCATATTGTCCGCAACCTGCTCCCCTGCCCTCAAAATTGAAACGGTCATCAAACAGAACGGCACGAACCGCGCCGCACATACAACACCTCACGCGCGCCTCACGCGACAGCCTCATGCCGATTGCCGACAAACATACGTTTTCAAACCAAACGCCCCATCACAAAAGCCGTCTGCAAAATGCCGCACATCCTTTTGATAGGGATTTCGGCATTTTGCAGACGGCCTTGTACCAACCGCAGCGGGTTATTCGCCCAACGAAGCCACCATCACTGCTTTGATGGTGTGCATACGGTTTTCAGCTTGGTCGAACACGATGCTGGCCGGGCTTTCAAACACTTCTTCGGTCACTTCCACGCCGTTCAAACCGAAGGTTTCGTAAATCCATTCTCCGACTTTGGTTTCGCGGTTGTGGAAAGCGGGCAGGCAGTGCATGAACTTCACGTTCGGATTGCCCGATGCCGCCATCAATTCGGGGGTAACGCGGAAAGACTTCAGCAGGGCGATGCGCTCTTCCCATGTTTCTTTCGGCTCACCCATGCTCACCCAAACGTCGGTATGGATAAAGTCCACGCCTTGAACGGCCTCTTCGGCATTTTCGGTTAAGGTCACTTTCGCGCCGGTTTCTTCGGCAAGCGCACGGGCTTGGGCAATGATGTTTTCAGACGGCCATAAGGCTTTCGGCGCGCCGATACGCACGTCCATACCCATTTTTGCGCCGAGCAGCAACAGCGAATTGCCCATATTGAAGCGTGCATCGCCCACATAGGCAAACGCGATTTCGTTCAAGGGTTTGCTGCTGTGTTCGCGCATGGTCAGCGCGTCGGCCAGCATTTGGGTGGGGTGGAATTCATTGGTCAAACCGTTGAATACGGGTACGCCTGCGTATTGCGCCAGCTCTTCGACAATTTCTTGGCCGAAACCGCGGTACTCGATGCCGTCGTACATACGGCCGAGTACGCGGGCGGTGTCTTTGATGCTTTCTTTGTGGCCGATTTGGCTGCCGGTCGGCTCCAGATAGGTTACGCCCGCTCCTTGGTCGCGTGCGGCAACTTCAAAGGCGCAGCGGGTGCGGGTGGAGGTTTTTTCAAAAATCAGGGCAATGTTTTTGCCGCGCATTTTCCGCACTTCGCGTCCGGCTTTTTTGGCGGCTTTCAGTTCGGCAGCCAAGTCGAGGTAATGCAGGATTTCGGCTTGGGTAAAGTCGAGGAGTTTGAGGCAATGGCGGTTTTTGAGGTTCATAATGCTCTCTTTTCAAGGTGTTGCGAAAACACCGTTAAGGATAAAGACTGCGGTTAAGATGTTTCCTGCGAATCGGCTTCAAACAATGCCGTCTGCATATTTTTCTTTTCAAGTGCCAACAGGTATTTTTTACGGAACAACCCGCCTGCATAGCCGGTCAGACTGCCGTCGCTGCCGATCACGCGGTGGCACGGAACGACAATGGAAATTTTGTTCTGCCCGTTGGCGGCGGCAACGGCACGCACAGCCTTGGCATTACCCAGCTGCTCCGACTGCTGCTTATAGGTGCAGGTTTCGCCGTAAGGTATGGTTTGCAAGACTTGCCACGCCTGCTCTTGAAATGCCGTACCGATAAAATGCAGCGGCACGCTGAAATTTTGCAGACGGCCTTTGAAATATTCGTCCAGCTCTTGCTTCAGCAAATCAGAGACCGGATATTCTCGCCATACAAAACGGCCGTTGAGTGCTTTGCGTACCGCTTCAAGCTCTTGGGCGACACCGTCCTGATCGACAAACTCAAGCAGGCTCAAGCATTCCTGATAGGCAAACACGGCAATCATCGCGCCCAAAGGCGTATCAATACGCGACACGGCCAACTCGTTGGCAGCTATCGGATTGGATTGCGCCAATACATTCAATGCCCGTCGGATATTGCGGTATTGCGGCCACTTCAAGCCGGCAGCAGCGGCAAAATCCTGCTCGAACGCCGCATAATCCCGAGCGGGAATTTTGTGTTGCCGGGCAGGAAAGTCCGCCCCGCTTTCCAAAAGATTGCGGTACGGCTGCCAGCGTTCGGCAAGTGTTTCAAGTGAAGGAAGAACAAACATCGTCTTTATCATCAAAATATTATCGGTACAAGAATCCAATATGCCGTCTGCAAATGATGTGCTTCAAACCAGCAATTCTTCCAACATCGACCCGTACACCGCCGATAATTTCGGAATATCCTCCAGCAATACGTTTTCATTGATTTGGTGAATCGTGGCGTTGCTCGGCCCCAATTCAATCAATTCGGCGGCGATGGCTTTGATGAAGCGGCCGTCTGAAGTACCGCCTGTAGTGGAAAGCTCGGTATCGATGCCGCATACTTTTTGAATTGCGTTTCGGGCGACATCGGTCAGCTTTCCGGCTTGGGTGAGAAACGGCTGGCCGGAGCACGCCCACTGCAAATCGTATACTACGCCGTGCTTGTCCAAAATGGCGTGTACGCGCTCTTTCAGGCCGGATTCGGTGGATTCGGTGGAAAAACGGAAATTGAATTTGACGTTTAACTCGCCCGGAATCACGTTGGTCGCGCCGGTACCGCCGCCGATATTGGAAATTTGGAAGCTGGTGGGCGGAAAATATTCGTTGCCCTCATCCCAAACTTCTTGGGCCAACTCCAGCAGCGCAGGCGCGAAGGTGTGGACGGGATTCACCGCCAGATGCGGATAGGCGATGTGGCCTTGCTTGCCTTTGACCGTCAGGTTGCCGGAAAGCGAACCGCGGCGGCCGTTTTTAATCATATCGCCCAAGTCGGTAACGGCGGTCGGCTCGCCGACAATGCAGTAATCGATGGTTTCGCCGCGCGCTTTCAGTACGTCCACCACTTTGGTGGTACCGTCGTGCGCATCGCCCTCTTCATCGGAGGTAATCAGCAGCGCGATGCTGCCCGCATGGTCGGGATTGGCGGCAACAAAACGCTCGCAGGCGGTTACGAAACAGGCGATGCTGGTTTTCATATCCGCCGCGCCGCGCCCGTATAAACGCCCTTCGCGCTCGCTCGGCTCAAACGGCGGCGTATCCCATTTTTCCAGCGGCCCTGCAGGCACGACATCGGTGTGGCCGGCAAAACATACCACCGGACCATTCTTGCCGCGCCGCGCCCAGATGTTTTTGGTCTCGCCGAAATTCATCTCTTCGATGGCAAATCCGATTTTTTTCAGGCGTTCTGCAAGCAGCTGCTGGCAGTTTTGATCATCGGGGGTAACGGACGGACGGGCAATCAGTTGCTTGGCTAAATCTAGGGTTTGGGTTTCGGTCATGTTCGTTTTTAAGAATCAGGCCGTCTGAAAAATATTGGGAAAACGGTAGGTTGGGTTGCCATTTGTGCTTATTTTTCAGACGGCCTGTTGCGGATTGGTTAACAATGTTTAACTATATCAGCGAAAACAGGCTTCATACAAGGGTAAAAGTTCGCGAATCGTGTCAGCTATCCATACCGATTCGTTTTGCCTGCCCAAATCGTCGCGTTCGATATGCCTACCGATACAGAAAAAATCGTCTTGGTCTTGCAAACGCAATGCCGCATTGCCTTGCGCTGCCAGCGTTTGATAATCGGCATATTCGCTTTCCGCACCGTGCCACACATCGAAAGCGGCATAGTGTTTTCTGTCCAGATTTTCCAACCATTGATTGTATTCCGGCAACGCTATCGGCGACACGCCTGCTTTGTAACAATGCCAATCGAGGCTGACGGTGAGGCGGCGGCGGTTGAGCAGCACGGATAAAATCGCGGCGGAATCTTTATATCGGGCGTATTTGAAATAAGCGAAAAAATGGGCGCGCACCTGCCAGCCGTTGCACCACCGCTCGATATGCGGCGGCGCAAAAGGTTCGCCCAAATCTTCCGCAACCTGCAAAATAAGCTGCCGCCAAATCTGCCAATGCGCCTTATAATCGGCTTTGATTTTCGGAATGGCTTCGGGCTGGTATTTTTTGAGTTGGGAAAATTGGAAAAAAGGGATATTGAAAAGGTCGCTGCTGGCTGGGGTAAGCATGAAGTATCCTTTTTTATCGTTAAGGCCGTCTGCAAATACGGAATTTTATAGTTATCCCAAACTTTTTCAGGCGGTGCATGGCAAACATCCGGTGGTTTTCCGTTTGTAAAAAACATTTACTTCAAAAACAGAATGTTTGGGATAAAAATAAAACCTGACCAAACCGCCCTGCTGCCGATTACTTCTGCCGCCTTGCCGCCATAATCTTGCCGATTTCCGCTAATTTTTCCTGCGGAATAAATTCTTTACCCATATCAAACAGCGGCTCTTCAATACCCAAATGCACGGCATAGCCGTCTGTAAAGCGTTTCAAAACTTCGGCTTGCAGCGGATATTGCGGATCCGCTTCCAAATTTTGAAACTCTTGATAAAGTGCGCTCCAATTGGCGTGCAGGCTTTCGTGCTGATGCAGCAATTCGTCCACACCCGCCTGCGCCTGCGGGGCGTATTGCAAAAGCAGCGGGAAAAAGTTTTCTTCTTCATCCTCGTGATGCAGTGGAGCAGCCACATTGAAATACTGGCTGATCTGCCTCACCGCCTGCAATACGGCCTCGTTGCAGCCGTGCTCGGCAATATAACCGGGCAGCATATCGATTTGGCTGCAAAAACGGCGTACTTTCCCGTGGCAGGCGTAGAGCATGTCGATGGGTTCGGCAAAGGTAACACTTTGGGTCTCAAAGGGGTTCATGGCAATTCCTCTCAGGTTTGATGTATCGGCCGCTTCGCTTTCTGCATAACAAGCGTGAACAATCAATATGTTCCGTTTGATTTGCAGACGGCCTTATCGGGAAAATGCCGTCTGCAAATACAAAGCAAAACAGCCTGCACTGGGCAGGCTGCTGGCGGATAAATCTTGTTAAGATTACCGTATTGTTTGACGGATTAGTCAACCAAGGTCAATGTACCGTTCATCAATGCAGCGTGGCCCGGGAAAGTACATACGAATTTGTAGCTGCCGTCAGCCAGTTTGGCAGGATCGAAGGTTACAGAAGACTCTTCACCGCCACCGATCAGTTTGGTGTGGGCAATTACGCGCTCGTCGTTGGCTTTAACGTAGTCGGCATCAGGACCTGCAGCCAAACCGTCTTTGAATACGCCGTCCATGTCTTCGGCTTTAGCAATAACAATGTTGTGACCCATGCTGGCTTTAGGTTGGGTACCGGTGTGTTTCAGGGTAATGGTAAATTCGCTACATGCTTTGCTCACTTGGATATCTTTAGTGTCGAACTGCATGGCGTCGTTTGACTCAACCACTACAGAGCAGTTTCCTGCAGCAGCTTCGGCAGGTGCAGCTTCAGCAGAGGCCTCAGCCGGTGCGGCTTCCGCAGGCGCAGCAGAGGCTTCGGCGGCAGGTGCGGCTTCGGCAGCCGGTTGTTGTGCAGGTTCTTGCGAGCAGGCTGCCAAACCGATTACGGCGGCAGAAATCAGAGCCAAATAAGCTTTCATGAAAATCTCCTAATAGAGTGTGTATCGATAAAACAGAAGGGTAGAGATAAAGGCATACCCATATTCGGTAATTTGGAAGTATGCGACTTTATTCTGCCCCAAACTTTGATTTGAATCAAAGTTTAAGCAAGCATTTACACCTGTTTACAAAACCGCCGCCGCTCCTGCTCCGCAAAGCCACAGGCCGTCTGCAAATTTGACATTTTTTAACACCTAAACAAGCTCAGTTGTCCGTTTACGGCTTACGGTGCTTTTGCGCCAGCCTTGCCAAGGCTTGAGCCAGCTTGGGGTGGCGCTCTGCCAAACATTCCGCCGTTTGCTCGAAATTCGCCACAGCCGTTTCGCTCAACTCCAAACGGTTTACCCGTTCCGCTTCAGGCGTTTGCGGAACCAGACGGACACGCACGCTGCTCAATCCTTCATGCACAGCCACCAAACTCGGCTGCAGCGCAGGCAGCAGCATTTTCAAACGCGAAGCCGCCATACTGTTGGCCGCCAACAAAACCAATACATCACCCTCGATACAGGCGGTTCGGACATAAGGACGCAGGTTGGCAGGCAGTATCCGCCCAACTTCCTTATCCAGCTTCTGCCAATAGCGGGAAATCTGCAACAAGTTGTGCAAATGTGCCGGAACACCCGCACCATCACCCGGCCCCACCCGTTTCAGATGGTTGAAATCCATATCATTCTCCATCACTTGAAATCCGTCAGGCATACCGCCATTTGCAATGCGATTACCCGTTTTAACCGGCAGATTGTGTTAAAATCTCCTTTTCCGCTATTTTACCCTAATTCATAGGGAAGACCTCATGCTGACAAACATTGCAAAAAAAATCTTCGGCAGCCGCAACGACCGTCTGCTCAAACAATACCGAAAATCCGTAGCGAAAATCAACGCACTCGAAGCCGACATGCAGGCTCTAAGCGACGAGGCTTTGCAAGCCAAAACCGCAGAATTCAAAGAACGCCTCGCCAACGGCGAAACGCTCGACGGCATTTTGGTAGAAGCCTTTGCCGTCTGCCGCGAAGCCAGCCGCCGCGTATTAGGTATGCGCCACTTCGACGTACAACTCATCGGCGGCATGGTACTGCACAACGGCAAAATCGCCGAAATGCGTACCGGCGAAGGCAAAACACTGGTTGCCACACTTGCCGTTTACCTCAATGCCCTTTCCGGAAAAGGCGTGCACGTTGTCACCGTCAACGACTACTTGGCCGCACGCGATGCCGGCATCATGGAACCGCTGTATAACTTCCTCGGCCTGACTGTCGGCGTGATCGTATCCAATATGGAGCCGTTCTACCGCCAAAGCGCATACGGTGCCGACATCACCTACGGCACCAACAACGAATTCGGTTTCGATTACCTGCGCGACAACATGGTGACCGACCAATACGACAAAGTACAACGCGAATTAAACTTCGCCGTTGTCGATGAAGTCGACTCCATCTTAATCGATGAAGCCCGTACCCCCCTGATTATTTCCGGACAGGCCGACGACAACGTCCAACTCTACCAAATCATGAATGCCGTTCCCGCCCGACTGGTCCGCCAGGAAACGGAAGAAGGCGAAGGCGATTACTGGGTGGACGAAAAAGCCCATCAAGTCATCTTGAGCGAATCCGGCCACGAACACGCCGAGCAAATTCTGACCCAAATGGGGCTGCTGCAAGAAAACGACTCCCTTTACTCCGCCGCCAACATCACCCTGATGCACCACCTGATGGCGGCATTGCGCGCACACAGTCTGTTCCATTTGGATCAGCACTATGTCATCCAAGACGGCGAAATCGTCATTGTAGACGAATTTACAGGCCGCCTGATGGCAGGACGCCGCTGGTCCGAAGGCCTGCACCAAGCCGTAGAAGCCAAAGAAGGCGTGGAAATCAAGCGTGAAAACCAAACGCTGGCCTCCATCACCTTCCAAAACTACTTCCGGCTCTATACCAAGCTCTCCGGCATGACCGGCACGGCCGATACCGAAGCATTCGAATTCCAAAGCATTTACGGCTTGGAAACCGTCATTATCCCGACCAACCGCCCTATCCAGCGCAAAGACTTCAACGACCAAATCTTCCGAAGTGCCGAAGAAAAATTCGAAGCAGTCGTCAAAGACATCCAAGCCTGCCACGAAAACGGCCAGCCGGTACTGGTCGGCACCACCAGCATCGAAAACTCCGAACTGGTATCCAACCTGCTCAACAAAGCAGGCCTGCCGCACAATGTCTTAAATGCCAAAGAACACGAACGCGAAGCCTTAATCGTTGCCCAAGCAGGCAAAGTCGGCGCGATTACCGTTGCCACCAACATGGCCGGCCGCGGTACCGACATCGTACTGGGCGGTAATCTCAAACATCAAACCGATGCCATCCGCGCCGATGAAACCCTGAGTGATGACGAGAAAACCGCACAAATCGCCGCATTGGAAAGCGGTTGGCAGCAAGAGCATGAAAAAGTATTGGCAGCCGGCGGTCTCCACATCATCGGCACCGAACGTCACGAAAGCCGCCGCATCGACAACCAACTGCGCGGCCGTGCAGGCCGCCAAGGCGACCCCGGCTCCAGCCGCTTCTACCTCTCCTTTGAAGACCCGCTGCTGCGCCTGTTCGCCCTCGACCGCGCCGCCGCCATCCTCAACCGCCTCTCGCCCGAACGCGGCGTCGCCATCGAACACGGCTTGCTGACCCGCCAAATCGAAGGCGCGCAACGCAAAGTCGAAGGCCGCAACTTCGATATGCGCAAACAAGTCTTGGAATATGACGACGTTGCCAACGACCAACGCAAAGTGATTTACCACCAGCGCAATGAAATCCTTACCAATCAGGAAGTCAGCGGCTTAGCCAAAGACATTCGTGAAGAAGTCATCAGCGATTTGGTCGATTTGCATATTCCTCCGGAAAGCATGGAAGAGCAATGGAATATTGCCGCACTCGAAGCCCAGCTTGCCGGAGAGTTCCGCGTACAGGCAGACATCAAAGCGTGGCTGGAAGCTGACAACACCTTAGACGGACAAGACATCAAAGACCGCCTGATTCAGCGCATCGAAGCCGAATACGCCGAAAAAGTAGAATTGGTCGGCCAACAGCCTATGGCAAACTTCGAGCGCAACGTCATGCTGCAAGTCATCGACAACCAATGGCGCGAACATTTGGCTGCCATGGACCATCTGCGCCAAGGTATCCACTTACGCAGCTACGCCCAAAAAAATCCGAAACAGGAATACAAACGCGAAGCCTTTACCATGTTTGAAAACCTGTGGCACAGTATCAAACACAACATTGCCTCCCTGTTGGCCTCCGTTCAAATCGAACGCAACGAGCATACCGCCCAAGAGCTGCCGGAGCAAACCGTTAACAATATTCATGCCGCGCAACCCGACGCACCGGACATGGAAGAATTACTCGGCGAATCCAAAACCAACTTGGCTACCGAAGCATTCGACCCCAACAGCATGGATCTCAGCCCCGAAGCACTCTCGTTGCAAGGTTACGTTGTTCACCGCAACGACCCCTGCCCGTGCGGCAGCGGTTTGAAATACAAACAGTGCCACGGCAAACTGAGCTGATAAGGGTTTGATACAAATAAAAGGCCGTCTGCAAAACACGATTTTACAGACGGCCTTTTATGTTAAAATCCACTACCTTATCCCTCAAACGTTTACAGAGCAGAAATATGGCAGGCAACACTTTCGGACAACTCTTCACCGTTACTACTTTCGGCGAAAGCCACGGCCCGGCATTGGGCTGCATCATCGACGGCTGCCCGCCGGGACTGCCGTTAAACGAACAAGACATCCAAACCGACCTCGACCGCCGCAAACCCGGCACCAACCGCCATGTGACCCAACGGCGCGAAGCCGACGAAGTGGAAATCCTATCCGGCGTGTTCGAAGGCCGAACCACCGGCACGCCGATTGCGCTGCTCATCCGCAACACCGACCAGCGCAGCAAAGACTACGGCAACATCGCCCGCCAATTCCGCCCCGGCCACGCCGACTATACCTACTGGCACAAATACGGTATCCGCGACTACCGCGGCGGCGGCAGGAGTTCCGCCCGCGAAACCGCCGCGCGCGTGGCCGCCGGTGCTGTGGCCAAAAAATGGCTGAAAACACAATTCGGCACCGAAATCGCCTGCTGGGTTACCCAAGTGGGCGAGCAGGAAATTGCTTTTGAAAACGAAGATTTTATTGCGGAAAACCCGTTTTTTGCCGCCAACCGTTCGCAAATTGCCGAACTCGAAGCCTATATGGACAGCGTGCGCAAATCGCTCGACAGCGTGGGCGCGAAGCTGCACATCGAAGCGCGCGGCGTACCCGTCGGCTTGGGCGAGCCGGTGTTCGACCGCCTTGATGCCGATATTGCCCATGCGCTGATGTCCATCAATGCCGTCAAAGGCGTGGAAATCGGCGACGGCTTCGACGTGGTGGCGCAACGCGGCAGCGTGCACGGCGACGAGCTCGCCCCGCAAGGCTTCCAATCCAACCATGCGGGCGGCATCCTCGGCGGCATTTCCACCGGCCAAACCATCACCGCCAATTTCGCCATCAAACCGACCAGCTCCATCGCCACGCCGCGCCGGAGCATCGATACCGACGGCAACGCGGTGGAAATCGCCACACACGGCCGCCACGACCCCTGCGTAGGCTTGCGCGCCGCGCCGATTGCCGAGGCCATGCTTGCGCTGGTGCTGATGGATCACGCCATGCGACATCGCGCACAAAACACCGGCGTATGCGTGAATACGCCCGACATCGCGCGTTTGGGTTAAAAACAGGCAACCGGAGTGCGGCCTTCCCATCCTCCATGTAGCGCAAAGGATTACGGCAATACCATAAGCCGCCCCGACCCATCAGCCGGACGCACCAAATGCGCCAACCCGTTTGCAGACGGCCCGTCCGACCCCGAGGCCGTCTGCAAAACCGTTGTACAAATCCTTAGCCAAAATCCGCCCTTTATACTACAATGGCGGAAATCGTCCCGCTGCCGCCAAACCCAAACCGCACGGCAGCCTTTAACAGGAATATAACAGACATGACACAAGAAACCGCTTTGGGCGCCGCGCTGAAATCCGCCGTCCAAACCATGAGCAAAAAGAAGCAGACTGACATGATTGCCGACCACATCTACGGCAAATACGACGTATTCAAACGCTTCAAACCTCTGGCCGTCGGCATAGACCAAGATTTGATTGCCGCCCTGCCCCAATACGACCCCGTCCTGATTGCCCGCGTATTGGCCAACCACTGCCGCCGTCCGCGCTACCTGAAAGCACTGGCACGCGGCGGCAAACGCTTCGATCTGAACAACCGTTTCAAAGGCGAAGTCAGCCCCGAAGAACAAGCCATCGCCCAACAGCACCCGGCCGTACGGCAGGCGCTCGCCGCACAAGCCGAACGGCAGGCAGCCAAAGATGCCGGACAAACCTCCGCCGCCGAAGCGACACCGGCGGAAACTGCCGAAACAAGCGGAACAGCCGCCGAATAAACAGCTATTGCGTTTTCTCTCAAATAAAGCCGTCTGAAAAAAGCATGGACACCTCCGCCGCTTTTTCAGACGGCTTCCATTTTTCAAACAGCTTGAAAAACCGATCCCCTCCGACAACAACATACCCTCCATACGGAAAAAAACAGGTTGAGGCCTTTGCAAAATTCATGACAATGGCTTGTAGGCGGGTTTTACACCCGCCCGCTTGTTCGGGCTTTTGGAAGTTGTATAGTCGAATAAAATAAGAATGAGACAAGGCAGCGAAGCCGCAGACAGTACACATAGTACGGCAAGGCAAAGCAACGCTGTATCATTCTTATTTTAAATGACTATAACTTTCAAAGTATTCAATTTTCGGGCAGGTGTAAAAGCTGCCCCTACAATCAGTTTTGCTTCGTTTCCTGTCTTTTTTTCAAAGGTCTCAGGTTTCTGCGAAGCTAAAACAGAGTTTCTGCGAAGCTAAAACAGAGTTTCTGCAAAGCTAAAACAGCAATTTCGGCAACCCGAACGTACAAACAAAAGCCGTCTGCAAAACAACTGTTTGCAGACGGCTTCCATCACAGCCGCGCCGGTTAAATCCAACCCAACGTATGGGCAAACACCAGCAGAATCGCCACCGGCGCAACATAACGCAGCATATTCAGCCACAAACGGATAACCGCCTTCGGAACAGTACTGCCCTCTCCCGCATCCGCCAGCACCGACTGCCGGTCGCGCAGCCATGCGACAAACAGTGCCACAAAAAACGAACTGATCGGCATAATCAGCGCGGTAATAATATAGTCCCACAAATCAAACACCGTTTTCCCGAAAACCTTCCACTCTCCCAACACGCCGAACGACAGCGCAGACGGTATCCCGACAATGAAAATCGCACTGCCGATCAGCCATGTGCGGTTGCGGCGTTTACTTTCGTCTTGGCGTATCGCGGCGGCAATGACCGTTTCCAACATCGAGAAAGCCGAGGTCAGCGTCGCAAAAGCAACCAGCAGCATAAACACCGCAAACAACACTTCGCCGAACGGAATTTTCATAAATACCGCCGGCAGCACGATGAAAATCAAACCCGGCCCCTGACTGGGCTCGAAACCGAATGCAAACACGGCCGGAAAAATCACCAAGCCCGCCAGCAGCGACACCAGCAGATTCATCCACATAATACTGTTGCCCGAACGGAACAAATCTTCCTTCTTACTCAGATACGAAGCATAAGTAATCATGGTTGAAACGCCGATACTGAGCGCGAAAAACGCCTGTCCCAGCGCGGTCAGCATAGTATGCGGCGTAAAATGCGACCAGTCCGGTTTGAGCAAAAATTCTACACCCTGCGCCGCACCCGGCAGCGTCAGCGAACGCACGGCCAGCACCACAAACAACACAAACAACGCCGGCATCATATAACGGTTTGCCTTCTCGATGCCGTCTGAAATACCGCCTTTCACCACCCACACCGTCAGCAGCATAAACACACCCTGATACAGCAGCACGCTCCACGGATTCGCGATGGTCGCACCGAACAAAGCCTCAAAATCCGCACCGGCACGGATTTCCCCCGTCAGCGCGTGTACCGCGTAATTAACCACCCAGCCGCCGACCACGCTGTAAAACGACAGCAGCACGAAACACGCCGCCACACCCATCCGCCCGATCCACGGCCACGCAGTATTCGGAGCAAGCGTTTTAAACGCATCAACGGCATTTTTACCGCTGGTTCTGCCGATATAAAATTCCGCCAACTGCACCGGCAATGCCACTAACACGGTAAACACCAAAAACATCAGGAAAAATACCGCGCCGCCGTTGGTTCCTGCGGTATAGGGAAATTTCCAAATCGCACCCAAACCGATTGCCGAACCTGCCGCAGCAAGGATAAAGCCGATTTTGGACGACCATGAAGCTTGAGTAGCCATAATCAATATTCTTTGTCAGAAAACAAACGCAAATTGTAACAAAGGCGGCTGTTTCATACAGACCCAATGTGCCAAAAACCGAAATTAAGCAAAAATGGTGCAGAGCCTGCTTCAAGCCTGATATTTTCCATTGCAAAAACATTTATTCAAACTATTTTCGCGCTCATATTTCAAAAATTTGGCAGATAAAACCAAAAAAGCCGTCTGTAAAACGCCTATTTGCGTTTTACAGACGGCTTTTAAGCAAAACAGAAGCGTTAAACGACGACTTCTTCTTTTTTCTGATTCGCTTTCGCCAAATTATCGCGGTTCAAGCCAAACATCAGCAGCAGCGGGCTGGCCACCAAGACTGAAGAATAAATACCGAAGACGATACCGATGGTCAGTGCCATTGAGAAACCGTGCAACGCCGCACCGCCGAAAACCAGCATCGACACCACCATTGCCTCAGTCGAACCGTGGGTAATGATGGTACGGCTCATGGTCGCGGTAATAGCGTTGTCAATCACTTCCGGCACACTGTGGTTACGCATGGCAGGCTTGCGGAAATTTTCGCGGATACGGTCGAACACCACAACCGATTCGTTTACCGAATAACCCAGTACAGCCAAAATACCTGCCAATACGGTCAGCGAAAACTCCCATTGAAAGAACGCAAAACAGCCAAGAATAATCACAATATCGTGCATATTGGCAATAATCGCCGACACGGCAAAACGCCACTCAAAACGCATGGAGAGATATACGATAATGCCGACAATTACCATGCCCAAAGCCAGCAAGCCGTTGGTCACCAACTCTTCGCCGACCTGCGGACCGATAAATTCGACTTGGCGCAGCGTGACATCGGGCGCATCCTGTTTCAGCAAATCCATCACATTATTGGACAACTGTGCCGAAGGCAAACCGTCTTTATTCGGCAGACGAATCATAACATGCCGGTTCGTACCCAAAGCCTGCACCTGCACATCGCCCAACTGAAGCGTATCTAAACGCTCGCGGGTTTTGTTCAAATCCGCACCTTGGCTGTATTGCACTTCCATCACCGTACCGCCGGTAAACTCCACCGAGAAGTTCAGACCTTTGGTAACCAGAAAGAATACGGCGGCAATAAATGTAAACAACGAAATAAAAGTCGTCAGCTTGCCATAGCGCATAAACGGAATATCGCGCTTGATTCTGAATAATTCCATGCTTTACTCCTTATCCGCCGCAGGGGTGGCGGCCGGCTGTTTCCAAACCGAGCCGATAGAAATGCTTTGCAGCTTGCGGCGTCCGCCGTACCACAGATTAACCATGGCGCGGAACACCACAACCGATGAAAACATCGATGTCAGAATGCCGATACAGTGCACCACGGCAAAACCGCGCACCGGCCCGGAACCGAATACCAACAAAGCGATACCGGCAATCAGAGAAGTCAGGTTGGAATCGACAATCGTTGCCCAAGCATGTTGGAAGCCCGAATAAATAGCCGCCTGAGGCTGCGCGCCGGCGCGGAGTTCCTCGCGGATACGCTCGTTAATCAATACGTTCGAGTCAATCGCCATACCCAGCGTCAATGCCAGCGCAGCAATACCCGGCAGCGTCATGGTTGCCTGCAATGCCGACAAAATCGCCACTAAGAACAGAATATTGGTCGAAAGTGCGATGGTCGAGAACAAACCCATCAGGCGGTAATACACCACCATAAACAATGACACGGCAGCAAAACCCCACAAAGTAGAGTTGAAACCTTTTTCAATGTTTTCCTTACCCAAAGACGGGCCGATGGTACGTTCTTCGACAATCTCCATCGGCGCAGCCAGCGAACCGGCACGCAGCAGCAGCGACGTATCATTGGCTTCTGCACTGCTCATGCTGCCGGAAATCTGTACGCGGCCGCCGGTAATCGGCTGGCGAATCACCGGAGCGGTTACCACTTCGGACTTACCCTGATCAATCAAGACCATCGCCATACGTTTGCCGACATTGGCCGCCGTCAATTCGCCGAAAATCGTACCGCCCGTACCGTCCAAGTTAATGCTGACGGCAGGCGCGCCCATTTCATCGAAGCTCGGTTGTGCATCGTTAATATTATCGCCGGTCAATTCCACCTGCTTGCTGACCAAAGTCGGCATAGGATGTTCGCCCGCGCTATACAGCAACTCGAAACCCGCCGGCACATTGCCGCTCAACGCCGCTTGCACTTTAGCTGCATCGTCTTCAACCATGCGGACTTCCAATGTTGCCGTACGGCCGATAATGTCCTTGGCTTTCGCCGTATCCTGTACGCCCGGCAACTGAACCACGATACGGTCCGCACCCGACTGCTGGATCACCGGCTCGGCCACACCCAATTCGTTGACACGGTTGTGCAGCGTTGTGATGTTTTGTTTCACCGCGTCCGAACGTACTTTGTTCACCACTTCGTCCGACAAAGTCAGCACAATATCATTGCCGCTGGCATTCAGCGTGGCATCAGGCAGCAGACGGCGCAATTCGGGCAACGCTTTCTGCACATCTGCCGCATCTTGGAACGGTACGCTCAGGCTGTTTTCGGTTTGGCGGATAGTGCCGACACGGATTTTTTGGCGGCGCAGTTCGCGGCGAATGTCGCCGGCATAGCGTTCAAACGTCTTCTGCATCGCCGCTTTCATGTCCACCTGCATGGTGAAATGCACGCCGCCGCGCAAGTCCAAACCCAAGAACATCGGATTGGCATTGATTTTCGCCATCCATTCGGGGCTGTCTGCCAGCAGGTTGAGTGCGGTAATATAGCCCTCGCCTAAGGTATTTTCGATAACGTCGCGTGCTTTGAGCTGGGTTTCCGCGTCTTTAAAGCGTACCTTGAGCGAATTGTCCACAACAAACATACCGTCCGTTTGGATATTTTCCGCCTGAAGCGCGGCAGCCACACGATTTTGCGTCTGCTCGTTGATAATGATGGATTGTCGGTTGGTCGATACCTGCACCGCCGGTGTTTCACCAAAGAGATTGGGCAGTGAATAAACCACCGACACCGCAATCGTCAATGCAATCAGCAGGTATTTCCATAAAGGGTAACGGTTCATGGCAAACCTTTTGCCGGATCCGCCGCAGCGGGCAGATTCCGCGATAAAAATAAAACACAAACAGCCGCGCTCGCAACCGCCGCCGATTCCCAACGGAATACAGACGGCTGCCCGTGCCGGCTTTTGCAAAAGTCCGCATTTGCAGACGGCGTTTTACAAGGAAAATATGCCGTCTGCAAATACAGCAATCAGATTATTCGACTTTGCTGGCAATCGAATTGCGTTCGACTTCCACTTCCACGCCGCGGCCGATTTCCACACCGAAAAACTGCTCGCCGACTTTCGTTACACGGCCTTTGAAACCTGCTGCCAAAACCACTTTATCGCCGACTTTCAATTCATTCAGCATGGCTTGGTGCGCTTTGAATTTCTTTTGCTGCGGGCGCATAATCAGGAAATAGAACACCACCATAATCAGGACTAAGGGGGCAAATTGTGCGATAACGCTTTGATCCATTTGTTATTCTCTCTAAAAATCGGTTATAACAGCAGCCGAAACCGTTTGGTTTTACAGCCAAATTAAGCTATTCTAAAGGTCGTCCGGAAAATTTCCAAGCATTTCCGTATTTATTAACCATATTTAGCAGTAAATTGCAGAGGCCGCCTGTCGGTTTCTCCGCATGATTCCGTGTTGTAAAACCGCATTTTGCAGACGGCCTTACACACATCAAACCGCCGCAAACCATGAAAAAACTCCTCCAAAGACTGCGTACCCGCCTGCGCCGCCTGTTCGGTAAAAATGCCCGCACCGTCTGGATTTCCCACCCCCTTTTCCACCGGCACAACCCCGGCAGCAACCACCCCGACCGCCCCGAGCGCATCGCTGCGATTGAAAGCGCCCTCAAAGCCGAAGGAATCTGGCAGCACCTGCAAACCGCCGAAGCCGAGGAAATCCGCGATGCACAGCTCGCCTTGGTACACCCGCGCCGCTATCTTGCCCATCTTGAAGCCAACCGTCCGCAGGAAGGCAAAATCTACCGTCTCGACGACGATACCGTGATGAACCACGAATCGCTGACTGCCGCACGTTTCGCTGCCGGTGCAGTCGTCCAAGCCGTCGATATGGTGATGAAGAAAAAAGCATGGCATGCTTTTTGCGCCGTCCGCCCGCCGGGTCATCACGCCCAAAGCAGCAAAGCAGGCGGATTCTGCCTGATTAACAATGCCGCCGTCGGCGTGATGCACGCCATCGCCGAATACCGTTTGCAGCGCGTTGCCGTCATCGACTTCGACGTCCATCACGGGGACGGCACAACCGAAATCTTTCAAAACGACCCCCGCGTTCTGTTGCTGGATATGTATGAAACCGACCTTTTCCCCTTCCCCGATTTCAGCAGCAAAACACGCAACCCCGATATGCTGCACACCCCCTTCCAAGCCGCTGCCGACAGCCAAACCTTCCGCCGCACCATACGCAACCGCTGGCTGCCCCGTCTGGCCGCTTTCCAACCGGAATTGGTCGTACTCTGCGCCGGGTTTGACGCACATCGTGAAGACGAAACCGGCCGTCTGCATCTGCACGAAGCCGATTACGCATGGCTTACCCACAAAATCGTTCAAACCGCAACCGCCTGCCCGGGGCGCATCGTTTCCGTACTGGAAGGCGGCTACACCCTCACATCGCTTGCCAAATCCGCAGCCGCCCATATCCGCGTACTGGCCGGACTGCCCGAGGCAGAAAGTGTACAGGCATACCGCCAACGTCTGAACGGCAGAAAAAAAACCTAATCAACCCAAGTTTTTCATTGGCAAAGGCCGTCTGCAAATTATAGTCGAATAAAATAAAAATGATACAAGGCAGCAAAGCCGCAGACAGTACGAATAGTACGGCAAGGCGAAGCAACGCTGTATCATTTTTATTTTAAATGACTATAGGATTTTGCAGACGGCCTTTTTCATTATCTAATGCTGTTCAAATACTTCCAAGCCGTCATCAAATATCCATGAAACAAGGCAACAAAGCCGCAAACCGTGCGGACAGTATCAATCAGCGGATTTACTGTTTCGGCAGCTCATTCAAGCCCATTCTTTGATCAAAATGCGTCAACGTCGCATTATTCCGTGTTAAATAACGATAATTTTCCTGACACCCTTTCTTCTGTCACAAAGCAAGAGTAGAATAAGCCCAAGAAATTTTAATTACATATTAATATAAAAAATAAAACAGTAAATTATTTAAAATCAATAAAAAATATACGCATATCATGAAAATATCAATTTATTATTATCAAATTATCAACCCGTAAACAAGGAGCAGCATCATGAAAGCAGCACGTTTTTACGATAAAGGCGACATCCGTATTGAAGACATTCCCGAACCGACCGTAGCCCCCGGTACTGTCGGCATCAATGTCGCTTGGTGCGGTATCTGCGGCACAGACTTGCATGAATTTATGGAAGGCCCGATTTTCATTCCGCCTTGCGGCCACCCCCACCCGATTTCCGGCGAATCCGCTCCTGTAACCATGGGTCATGAGTTTTCCGGTGTCGTGTATGCCATCGGCGAAGGCGTGGACGATATTCAAGTCGGTCAGCACGTTGTGGTCGAGCCATACATTATCCATGATGACGTACCGACGGGCGAAGGCAGCAACTACCATCTTTCCAAAGACATGAACTTCATCGGCTTGGGCGGCTGCGGTGGCGGTTTGGCAGAAAAAATCGCCGTCAAACGCCGCTGGGTACACCCGATTTCCGACAAAATCCCGCTTGACCAAGCCGCATTGATTGAGCCTTTGTCTGTCGGCCACCACGCTTATGTACGCAGCGGCGCGAAAGAAGGCGATGTTGCCTTAATCGGCGGTGCAGGCCCGATTGGTTTGCTGCTGGCTGCGGTATTGAAAGCCAAAGGCATCAAAGTCATCATTACCGAATTGAGCAAAGCGCGCAAAGACAAAGCCCGCGAAGCAGGTGTTGCCGATTATATTTTTGACCCGAGCGAAACCGATGTAGTCGCCGAAGTACGCAAAGTGACCAACGGCGAAGGGGTTGATGTGGCATTCGAATGCACCAGCGTGAATAAAGTGCTGGATACGCTGGTAGAAGCCTGCAAACCGACCGCCAAAGTGGTGATTGTGTCGATTTGGAGCAAACCTGCAACCATCAATGTCCACAGCGTGGTCATGAAAGAATTGGACGTGCGCGGCACCATCGCCTACTGCAACGACCACGCCGAAACCATCAAATTGGTGGAAGCCGGCAAAATCAACCTCGAACCATTCATCACCCAACGCATCAAGTTGGACGAACTGATTTCCGAAGGCTTCGAGCGTTTGATTCACAACAACGAATCAGCGGTAAAAATTATCGTCAATCCTAATTTGTAAAGTCGGCAAACCCTAAAAGGCCGTCTGCAAAATGCCAATTTGCAGACGGCCTTTTGTTCGCCGGATAACGGCTCTCCGGTGATTTACTAATGTATCCTTTTACCAAACATCATCAAAATTGCAAACGATGTAATCATCAAAAACATAGCCTATTTTCTTGTTATCAGGAGTAGCTATCTGAATCCATGCTTTACCTTTTCTGTCATAATAAGCTACGTGATCAATAAGAACCACAGGCGTGCCGTTTTTTAATTTTGCAATAACTTTTCCTGCCGGTTTCGCCCTAACATTCAAAGGAGTACCTGTCGGATCTGATACATAACAAACAGCGAAAGCAGATGTTGAAAATGTTAAAGACAAACAAAGCAAGAATATTTTGATTATTTTCATAAAAATACTCCACATAATCATGAAGGCTTGTTTATTAAGCAAATATCGAATGTAAAACCTTTTGCAAGACTTTAGTCTGACGTATTGGGATTACATTTTGCTTGTACGCATATAGAGGAAACTTTTTGTAACAATACCCTCAAAAGCCATATCATCGACCTATTTCCTAAAATCAATAACATTGCGCCAATTCGCGCTTCAAACCCGAAACATCGGATACTTTGCAGCTTCCGCCCTTACAGTTCACGGTATAGCTTCGGCGCACATTTTGACCGTATTGCTTGAACGACGCGCTGACTTTATTGCCGCCCGCCGATTTTACCGTTACCTTGGCACGGGTTTGCGGATCCTGATTGCCCCACATCGGATCTTCGCCGACACACAGCATATCCGAAGCATCGGCACGGCGGATTGCCTGCTTCAAACCGGAATCGGCATATTTGGCAACAACTTCGATACCTGCTCTGCCTTTTGCCGCTTCTCCATACATACGTTGAACCAAGTTGACTGCGGCTTCATTTGCCAAAGCGTTGCCGGCGATACCTGCGATACAGAGCGTAAAAATAAATTTTTTCATTTTGTTTTCCTTTATCAAACTCAGTAGATATATTGACAAATCAAACCCTTATTTGGAATTTTCAATATAATTAATTACTGCTATACCTCGTGCAAAAATAGCTTCGTTTGCTTTGTTTTTACTACCACCATCATAAAATACAGGCTCTCCCGCATCGATTAATCTGCTGCCCTTGACTGTATCGGATACAAATCCGCCTTTCCATAAACCGTAACCATTACCTTCCGCAGCCTCTTTTTTAATATTAAAACCATGGTAACGATAATTATTAGGAATATTTTTCCATTGCTTTGCTAGGGCAGCAAAAGCATTACAATAAATATCACCTCTACACTGCTGTATTTTAGGAGCTAATTTAGGATTGTTATAGTATTTAGTCATACTCGCAGGTGCAGCGTAAGATAATGAAGCCACTGAGAGCATTACAGACAAAATCAATTTTTTCATGTTTAAATCCTATTTAATCAAGTTAAATATCTTATTTACCATGCACATACTTGGAAGTCCGATCCGTTCCAGCACGCACGCTGCTTTTGAGAACGGACTGCCGTTCCCCAGCGGGAGTTATTACCAAATGTCGTCAGACCACTCACTTCTGCCACACCCGGTTTTACAATATAAACACTTACATCAGTGATTTCACCAAATAACGGTTTGCCTTCCTTTAGGGAGCGAACCGAAAACGAACCGCCGCGCTCAGATTGAAACTGACACTTTCCTTTATATGCGACCACACCATCAGAACTGATTTTACACATTGCTGTTTTTGAAGCTGCCATCGATGTCACGGGGAAAAGTGCCGTAATCAAAACTAAAACCAAAAATTTTCTTGTCTTATTCATAAAACCCCCCAATCATTTTCAATCAATGCTAAAATTCAAAACACACCTGTAAAAACAGGTTAATTCAAACTCATTATATATATTCCATTTTTTTACTAAAACATCTAAAAAGTGGAATCCCCTACCTGAAAAGTAGTCATGATGGAAACATACGAAATCATCCGCGCACTGCGTGAAGATCGCAACTGGTCACAAAAAGACATGGCTGAAAAGCTGCATATGTCGGTAAACGGCTATGCCAAAATCGAGCGTGGCGAAAACAGTGTGAATATGTTTCGCTTGGAGCAGATTGCGGAAGTTTTGGAAGTCGATATACACGAGCTTATTCCCATATCGGAAAACCATCCCATGTATTTCATCATCAAAGGCGACCGCAACATCAGCGGAAACGGCAACACTTTCTATCAAGGGCAACAAGAACTCGCTGTCGAAATCGACAAACTGAAACAAACGCTTACCCATAAAGAAGAAATCATCAGCCGCTTAGAAAGCGAACTGGCAACACTCAAAAAAGTTATGGGGCTGATGCAGCAGGATTCATAAACCGATCAATAAAAGCCGTCTGCAAATCAAATTTCAGACGGCTTTTTTACTCCCTTACTTCTCTAATCTGTTATCGCCATCAGGCTCGCGTTACTGCCATATGAAAATCACTATAGTCATTTAAAATAAGAATGATACAGCGTTGCTTTGCCTTGCCGTACTATGTGTACTGTCTGCGGCTTCGCTGCCTTGTCTCATTCTTATTTTATTCGACTATAAAAGGCCGTCTGCAAATTGGATTTTGCAGACGGCCTTTTCATCAATCCGACCTTATCGCATACGCCCGAAACTGCTTCAAAGCGAAGCAGCGGATACGGTGCGGAACGAACGTCCGATTACGCCGTTACCAACGCAACCGTTCCTTTCCGCTTGCGGTGCATGGGCGAACCGCACTGCTCCGCCGTATTCGGTTCGGGCTATCAACGAAGGATACAGCCTGCTCAGTCAGACATCGCCATCAAGCTGGCATTGCCGCCGGCTGCGGTAGTGTTGTTGCTGCACGAGACTTCCTCCATCACCTGCAAAATATCCAAGCCGTTTTCAGACGGCAGGATTTTAATCAGCGCACCGGGCGTATGTGCCAGAGCCTGTTTGCGTTCGGGGTCGAGCGGGTCGAGGGCGGCGACGTGGCTGATGTGTGCGGTTTCGGGCTGCGGATTGACTTGCAGCAGGCCGTATAAATCATTGGCGTAGGCGGCCAACGGATGATCCGGTTCGATGACGGCCTGAATGCCGGCTGCTGCCAGCGGTGCAAGGGCGGCAAAGGCACGGGGCAGGTCGCCGCCGTAAAGCCATACGCGCTGCGGCGCATGCCAGCTCAAGGTGTTGCGCTCGCCGGTCGGGCCGCACAATACGGTTTCCGCGCCGCGCAGGGTTCGCAGCCGTGCTTGTCCGAGTGCGGCTGCGGCGGCCATTTTTTCATTCTGCTCCAGCGGCAGGGTGTGCAGCAGGGTTTCGAGGCGTTTGAGCGCAGCTTCGTCTGCTTTGCCGATGGTGCTGACGGTCGGTGCAATCCATTCTTTCAGGTTGCTGAGTTTTTGCAGGTAAAACGGGCCGCCGGCTTTCGGGCCGATGCCTGAAAGTCCGTGTCCGCCGAAAGGCTGCACGCCGACGACTGCGCCGACGATGTTGCGGTTGATATAGACGTTGCCCGCTTCGATGCGCGATTTGATGTGCTCCACCGTGCTGCCGATGCGGCTGTGGATGCCGTGGGTGAGGGCGTAGCCTTTGGCGTTGATTTGGCCGATGAGGCTGTCGAGTCCATCGGCGCGGTAACGGACGATGTGCAGCACGGGGCCGAATACTTCGCGCTGCAATTCGTCGAGATTGTTCAATTCAAACAATACGGGGGCGACAAAAGTGCTGCGGGAGGTATCGATGCCGTCTGCAATTTTGATTTCGTGATAAGACTTGGCGGCACGTTTCATTTTTTCGATGTGGGCGAGCAGGTTTTGCTGCGCTTCGGTATCGATAACGGGGCCGACATCGGTGTTCAGACGGCGCGGGTTGCCTACGGTCAATTCGTTCATCGCGCCTTTTATCATGTCAATCATGTGATCGGCTACATCTTCCTGCACGCACAAAATCCGCAAGGCGGAGCAGCGTTGTCCGGCACTGTCGAAAGCGGAGTTGAGCACATCGGCGCAAACCTGCTCGGCCAGTGCGGTGGAGTCGACAATCATGGCGTTTTGGCCGCCGGTTTCGGCGATGAGTACGGGATTGTCTCCGCGTTTGGCCAGTGTTTGGTTAATCAGGCGCGCGACTTCGGTGGAACCGGTGAAAATCACGCCGTTGATGCGCGGATCGGCGGTCAGCGCCGCACCGACATCGCCCGCACCGAGTACGAGTTGCAATGCGTCGGCGGGAATGCCTGCCTGATGCATCAGCGATACGGCATAAGCGGCAATCAGGCCGGTTTGTTCGGCGGGTTTGGCGACCACGGTGTTGCCCGCCGCCAATGCCGCCACTACTTCGCCGGTAAAAATCGCCAACGGGAAGTTCCACGGGCTGATGGCGGCGACGGTGCCGATGCCTTGGGCGGTTTCCGGCAGGGTGTGTTCGGCTTCGTCGGCGTAGTAACGGCAGAAATCGACGGCTTCACGCACTTCGGCAATGGCGTTGTTGAGCGTTTTGCCTGCTTCGCGTACCGCCAGCATCATCAGCGCGGGCGTGTGTTGTTCCAATAAGTCGGCGAAACGGCGCAATGCGGCGGCGCGTTCGGCGGCAGGCGTGGCAGCCCATGCGGTTTGCGCGGCTACGGCGGCGGCTACGGCTTCGGCGGCAAGCTCCGCATCGGCGAAGCTGACCGTGCCGACAATATCGTTGTGGTCGGCGGGATTATGTACTGTTTGCGGCGCACCCGCTTCGCGCAACCGTCCGTTGATGATGGAGGCCGTCTGAAAACTTTGTTCCGCCACGCGGTTCATCTGTTCTTGCAGGTTTTGCAATACGTTTTCATTGCTCAAATCAACGCCCTGAGAATTCAGACGGCCTTTGCCGTATAACTCGCGCGGCAGCGGCAGCGAGGCATGCAGGTGGATGCCTTGTTCGGCGATGGTGTCGAAAGGACTGCGGATGAGTTCGTCGATGCTGATTTTTTCATCGACAATCTGGTTGACGAAAGAGGAGTTCGCGCCGTTTTCCAGCAGGCGGCGCACCAGATAGGCGAGCAGGGTTTCGTGCGTGCCCACCGGCGCGTAAATGCGGACGCGGCGGCCGAGGTTTTGCTCGCCGACCACTTGGTCATACAGCGTTTCGCCCATGCCGTGCAGACATTGGTGTTCGAAATCCTTGCCTTTGCCCATTTCGTAAATGGCGGCGAGGGTGTAGGCATTGTGGGTGGCGAATTGCGGAAATACCGCGTCTTGCGCGTCCAAAAGTTTGCGCGCGCAGGCAAGGTAGGAAATATCGGTGTGCACTTTTCGGGTATAGACGGGATAGCCGTTCAAACCGTCCACCTGCGCCCACTTGATTTCGCTGTCCCAATACGCGCCTTTTACCAAACGAATCATCAGTTTTTGGTTGTTGCGGCGCGCCAAGTCCACCAGATAGTCAATCACAAACGGGCAGCGTTTCTGATATGCCTGTACCACGAAACCGATGCCGTTGAAGCCTGCCAAATCGGGATCGGATACCAGAGCTTCCATCAAATCCAGCGAGAGTTCCAAACGGTTGGCCTCTTCGGCATCGATGTTCAGGCCGATGTTGTATTGCTTGGCCAGAAGATACAGCTCTTTCAGGCGCGGCAGCAGCTCGCCCATCACGCGGTCGTGTTGGGCGCGGGCATAACGCGGATGGATGGCAGAGAGTTTTACCGAAATACCGTTGCCGTCGTACACGCCTGCCCCGGCCGCATCTTTGCCGATGGCGTGGATGGCCGTTACATAATCCTGATAATAGCGGTCGGCATCCGCTTGGGTAAATGCCGCTTCGCCCAACATGTCAAACGAAAAACGGTAGCCCGATTTTTCACGCTCTTTGCCGTTTTGCAGGGCTTCTTCTATGGTTTGTCCGGTAACGAACTGCTTGCCCAGCATACGCATGGCGTAGTCCACGCCTTTACGGATTAAAGGTTCGCCGCCCCTGCCCAGCAGGCGGGTCAGTGCCGAACCGAGGCTTTGCTCGTTGGCGGGCGTAGTCAGTTTGCCGGTAATCAGCAGCCCCCATGCGGCGGCGTTGACAAACAGGCTCGGGCTGTTGTTCAGATGGCTTTTCCAGTTGCCGTCTGAAAGTTTGTCGGCAATCAGTTTGTTGCGTGTGGCATTGTCGGGAATACGCAGCAATGCCTCTGCCAGACACATCAACGCCACACCTTCTTCGCTGGAGAGTGAAAACTCGTGCATCAGCGCATCTACGCCGCTGGATTTGGAACGGCTCGCACGTACCTGCGTCACCAGACGGCGTGCCAGCACATCGGCATTCAGCCGTTCGTCCTCACTCATCTGCGCCTGTTGCAGCATATCCTGTACCGCTTCGGTTTCATCGCGGCGGTAGGCATCGGTAACGGCTTGGCGTAACGGCGTTTGTGAAGGGAATGCGAAATCAAACATGATGTGCCTTTCGTGACGGTTAAGACAATGTAAGCAAATTATCGGCTACGGTAAATTACAACCGTAATTCTAGACGGTTTAAGCAGCAGTGAACAACTGCTTATATCAAAAAATTGTGTTTTCAGCGTTTCGGATAAAGGATTGGGATATGCCGGTACGGCACAGGCAGAAAGCAGGGAATAAGGGAGTAGAGTAAAGTACACAAACAGCATACCCGCTTTGTCTGCATAATTTTCCGCATAACCCCAACTCACAGTTATGTCTGTTGCTGAAGTATGCCGTCTGCAAAAATGTCCGATGTCTTGTTTCCAATACCTTATAAAAAGCGTATTTTACAGACGGCATATTTCGGCCAAATACGGTCGGAAAACCTAGTCCTTGCCGTTCTGATACACCAGCACCGCCGCCGCCAAATCCTCTGCGGCCGATCCGACCGCCTTGTAAACCGTGATTTCTTCGTCGGACATCCGTCCGGCATGGCGGCCGCGACACAGGTCTTCCAAATCCGCCCTGACTTGTTCTCGGGTAAAGACCCCCGCCGCCATCGGCGACAGCAAATCGCCCGATTTGTCCAATGCTTCTTCCGTATCGACGAATACCGAAGTATCTGCAAACAGTGCATCATCCGACTCACGCATCTCCGGCTTGAAACTGCCGATTAAGTCGATGTGCGTACCCGGCTTGACCCATTCGCGCAAAACCAGCGGCACGGTGGAAAGTGTGGCGCAACTCACAATATCGCTTGCACCCACCGCACGCGGCAAATCTGTAACCGCTTCCGCCGCAAAACCTTGTCCGCGCAGCTGCTCCGCCAACTTTTGTGCGCCGTTTTCATTGATGTTCCATATGTACACCCGACGGATGTTCCGTACGGCCGCATAAGCCGCCGCAAGTTCTGCCGCCACATTACCCGACCCGCAAATCAGCAGCGTTTCCGCATCCTTGCGTGCCAGATAACGCGCCGCCAGCGCGGAAGCGGCCGCTGTACGGCGGCAGGTAATCTGGTTGCCGTCGATGACTGCCAGCGGCATACCGTTGGCGGCATCAAACAGCGTATAAGTAGAAAACAGCCCCGACAATCCGTGTTTTTTGCCGTTTTCGGGATAAATGGTGACGTGTTTGATACCCAAAAACTTATCTTTCTGCCAAGCAGGCATAATCAGCAGCGTAGAGGCCGCATCGCTGCTGTCCACCGCATGAATGTGGCGGCGCGGTACTTCGCAGCCTTCGTTGAATATGTGAAACACCGCTTCAATCAGTGCGGGATAAGGCAGACGGCTGCCGGTTGTTTCGTAATCGAAAAATTTCATTTTATTTCCTTATTTGTTGGCAAAACGGGAGGGAGCGTAGGGTGCAACATCAACTTCGGGCAGATGCCTGCCACCAAATCTGCAATAATTTTGCCGGTCAGAGGCCCCAAGGTCAGTCCGATATGACCGTGACCGAAAGCCAAAAAAGTATTTTCAGCACGGTTGGCACGGCCGATAACCGGAATGGAATCCGGTACAGACGGCCGAAATCCCAGCCATTCGGCGCGTATTTTTCCCAAAGGATGGCGGTGGATACGTTGGAACTCGTTGCGCTTTGCCGCCAGCTTTCTGAAATCGGGTGCTTTGTGCAGGCCGGCAAACTCCACGCTGCTGGTAATCCGCAGCCTGCCGCCGCCCGGCGACATGACCACTGAATGTTCGCCCCAAAACAAAGGATTGCTGACGGTATGTTCTGCCGCAACGTCGATTTCGATGTGGTAGCCGCGTTCGGTATCCAGAGGTACGGGTGTTCCGGTATCGGCACTCAGCTTTTTCGACCATGCTCCTGCCGCGATAACAAAAGCGTCTGCCTCATAGCGTTCTGTTTGGCTGAGCGCGGCAGTAACCAGATGGTCTTTACACGTTAATCCGACGATTTCCGCCTGTACAAACTGCCCGCCCTGTCGTAAAAACAAACTGCCCAATGCTTTAACATATCCGCCGGGGTTGACGATTTGCAGCGTGTCGGGATGGTTGACGGCATGTTTGAATACGGGGGTAAGGTTGGGTTGTGCGGCTTGAATGGCGGCTGCATCCATATAATCACAGCGCACACCGAAACGCTCCATACGGTCGAAGTCGGCACGGGCGGCGCGGTAAGTATCATCGCGTTCAAAAAGTTTCAGCCAGCCGCTGCGGGTAATGCTGTTGCAGCACCCTGCCTGTTCCGCCAATTCGTAATGCGCTGCTGCGGCTTTTTCCAGCAGCGCGCTCAGGCTGGCGGCGGCATATTCCACTTGGCGCGGTGTCCCCGCTCTCAAAAAACGGTAAAACCAGCCTGTCATTTTCGGCGCGTAAGCCCAATCCATCTGCAAGGGGCTGTTCCTATCCAGCAGCAACTTGGGCAGAGCTTTTGCCATTTCGGGCGTACTCAGCGGCACGCACTCTCCGGTAACTACCAGCCCCGCATTGCCGTGCGAAGCACCTCCCGCCACTCCGCGAGGATCGATAACCGTTACCCGGTATCCTTGTTTCTGCAAATGCAGCGCACAGCTGATACCGACAATACCTGCACCGATAACGATGACTGTGGATTGAGTATCCGACATATTATTAATCCTCCTTACGCCCGCTCTTTCCCTTATCGGAAAAAATAACGGCGGATATGTTAAAATTTCGACAGAATAGTTTTTTGAAACAGGAATGCGACTATGCCGTTTACGCAACCCCATACTTTACCGGCAGACAGCGGCAGTTTTTTATCCCTCAAACTGCACCGCCTGCGCAAACAGAGCGGGCAGACTTTGCAGCAGCTCAGTGAAAAAAGCGGTATTTCCGTTTCTGCGTTGTCCAAAATCGAAAAAGGCCAACTGTCGCCTACTTATGAGAAAATCGCCGCACTTGCCCGCGGCTTGGATATTCATGTTGCCGAGCTGTTTTACGAAGAGCAACATTCTGCCCCCAACGGCAGACTTGCCGTTACCCGCGCCGGAGAAGCTCCGCTCCACCGTACTGCCCAGTATGATTACCGCCCATTGTGCGGCGAACTGACAAACAAGCAGTTTGTCCCGCTGCTGACAACGGTAAAAGCCCGCAGTATCAAGGAATTTCCTGCCAAGCTCCAGCATGAGGGAGAGGAGTTTGTCTATGTCTTAGAAGGTGAAATCACCATCCATACCGATTTCTACCAGCCTGTTACGCTTTATGCGGGCGACTGCTGCTACTTCGACAGCGGTATGGGGCATGCCTGCGTTGCAGGAGGGAGTGATGCGCTGATTCTTTGGATTTGCTCCCACCCCACCGTCAATAAGGACGGCTGATGCTTCTGCACGGCCTTCAAAAATCCGGTTGAATCAGCCGTCTCCGTTCCTGCCATACTGTTTGTGATTTTCTAAATAAATCATCATCTTATGGTTAAAAAGAATGAAAGAATCCGCTTTTTCCGCCGCTTTTTGCAGACGGCATAATAGTTTTCCGTCAAATCAATTTAGTTTGAGATGAAGCAGCAAACCACAAACAGCCCGAGTACGGGCAAAGTGCAGCAATACTGTACCGGGTCAAATTGAAAAGACCACACCCTACTGTCAGGAAATAGGTTCGTTTTCAAATATTCTGCCGCTTAAACGGAATATTTTTTCCGCTGCGTATCCGAGTACGCCGCCAAGCAAAGCTACCGTTATCCAACCCATACCGTTACCGTAAAACGGCAGGAATTGAGTCATTACAGTATCCAAACCCTGCGGCAACAGCCCCGCTTCTTTCAGGCCGTCTGCAAATCCCATCACAGCAGCTCCGCCCACAGCTCCTACATATACCGAACGATAGCCGATGTAACGGTTCAGCAGAGCCAGCGCAATCAGCGTAATCGAAACCGGATAAAGGAAATATAAAAAGGGAGCGGAAAACTTCAAAATCGAAGTCAGGCCGAAATTGGTGATGAAAAAGCTGATGATGCCGAATACCGCCACCCAACCTTTATAGGACAAAGCAGTAAACTTACGGCTGAAATACTCGGCCACCGCACTCAAACAGCCGATGGCAGTTGTTAAGCCTGTTAAAAAAAACACCACCGCCAAAATCCACACGCCGGCACGTCCCAGCAGAAGCCCGACGATACCGGTCAAAGCCTGCCCTCCGTTGGCAGACAGCCCCAAAACCGAAACGCTGGTTGCCCCCATCCATGCCAAAGAAACCTGAACCGCCGCCAGTGCAAGCATACTGAATATGCCGCAACGGATAAATACATTGTTCAGCTCGCTGCTGCCGATGCCTGTTCGACGGGTAGCATCAAGAAAAATTTTGCCGAATACAAATGCTGCCAAAACATCCATCGTAAAATAGCCTTGGGTAAACCCTTTGCCGAACGCATTGGCGGCATAATCTCCGGAAGGCATGCCGACCGCACCGAGCGGCTTGACCAGCGACACAGCCAAAATCACCAACAGCAGTCCGATAAAGCAAGGTGTAATGATTTCTCCGACACGCCGCACCATTTTCCCGATGTCGGCAGTCAGATATACCGTCAGCGCGAAGAATACAAAAGAAAACACCAGCAGCGTTCCATCGAACACTCCTTCCGGCACCACACCGGCAAACGGCAGTACCGCCACTTCATAAACCACCGCACCGGTACGCGGAATCACATAAGCAGGTCCGAGTACCAAAAACAATGCGACACAATAAAAAAACGCAAATGTCGGATGCACGCGGTTCACCAGCTTTTCCACCGCACCGCCGCTGCGCGCCAGTGCAATGATGGCCAGCAGCACCAGACCGACTCCGGTAATCAAAAAACCGGATACCGCCTCAAACAAATGACTGCCTGCCGCCTGTCCGAGCACAGGTGCAAAAATAATATTGCCTGCACCGAGAAACATTGCAAACAAGAAAAAAGAAAGCGTGAAAAACTGCCTTGCAGTAAACGTGTGCCGAACCATATTTTCTCCTCGAAACAACCGCTACCCGGGCTGAAAAGTCTCTTTTGGCCGGTGCGGATATATTTTTAATATTTTTTTATTTTATACGAAAAAATATTTTAGTAAAGGAAAAATATATTCATATCAGAATATGAAAAATACAGTCATTTACAGACGGCGGTCATGAAAATGCCGTCTGCAAAATCGCTGTTCAGACGGCATCAGGATATTTATAAGGATAGCCCGACTTGTCCGTAAAATATGGCAGGCTATTCTTTTATAAATCTTATCGGTATATGAATTAATGGTTCGGACTGTGAAAGGCAAGTCAAATAGTTGCCGGTTTTGTTTCCGGAGTGTCAACTTCCCTCCGCAGGCATTACTCGTCATCCAAACCTTTGCCCGAATATTCGCGCACCGCCCAAACCGCCGACAGTGAAACGATACCCGTAAATACGATATAGGCGGCAATCGGTACATAAGAATCAAACTCCCGCAGCAGGAAAGTCGCCACCAAAGGTGCAGTACCTCCCGCCAATGCCGCACCAATCTGATAACCCAGAGAAATACCGGTATAACGCACATTACTCTTAAAAATTTCTGAAAACATCGTCCCCAATACTGCCGTAGTCGGAGCCCAAATCACGCCCAAACCGACAACAGTTGCCAGCATCAACATCGGAAAGGTTTGCGCTTCCAGCAACCAAAAGTAAGGGAATGCATAGGCAATCATCAGCAATGTGCCGCCGACATACACCGTTTTGCGGCCGATTTTATCGGACAACGCGCCCATAACGGGAATCAGTAAAGTTGTTACCACTGTCGCAACCGTTACGGCGTTCAATACCTCTGTACGGTCAAATGCCAGTTTGCCGGTCGCATAAAATACGATAAATGTGGACATAATATAAAACGGTGCGGTTTCCGCAAATTTTGCCCCGACGGCAACCAACACTTCTTTTTTATGGTTTTTTAAAGTTTCCAACAAAGGAACGGCAACCACTTTCCCTTCTGCCTGATTTTTCTTGAAAGACGGTGTTTCATCAATTCCTTTCCTTATCCACAGCCCCAAAAACACCAATACCGCACTTAAAACAAACGGTACGCGCCAGCCCCAAGACAGGAAATCTTCGTCAGGCAGCAAACTCATTACCGTCAATGCCAATGTTGCCAACAACATACCGATGGTTACACCCATCTGCGGGACGCTGCCGAAAAATCCCCGCCGCTCGGGAGGGGCATATTCGACCGCCAACAACATTGCTCCGCCCCATTCTCCGCCGATTCCCAAGCCCTGAACCAGCCGCAAAGTAACCATCAAAATCGGAGCAGCCACGCCGATTGCCTGATAGGTAGGCAGCAGTCCCATCAGTACCGTTGCACCGCCCATTAGCGATAATGTTAAAACCAGCGTTTGCTTGCGTCCGATTTTGTCGCCGATATGACTGAAAATAATACCGCCGAAAGGGCGTATGAAAAACGACAGTGCAAACGATGCAAATGCCAACATCGTTCCCACCGCAGGATCTTCTGCCGGAAAAAACAGCTGATTGAACACTAATGCCGCCACCGTGCCGTACAGGAAATAATCAAACCACTCTATCGAGCTTCCGATTAAACTTGCCCACAACACGCGGCCGGTTATTTTTGTATCTGCTTTCATCATTTTCTCCTTTGATGATGTCATCAAAACCTTACCTGCTTATTGTAAAAATTATTCTATACGATAAATTTTTATATGAAAATATAAAATATACAGAGCAATATGCGGAAACAAAGTTTCTGCTTTCAGGCTTCCTGCCGATAGGCTCATTCGGCCCAAATATAAAGAAAACCTAACCACCGCTTCGGCTATTTAACCAAATCCCTTTGAGCAAAGCATCACAAACGCCGTATCAACCGTTATTGAATAACTATTCCCGTCCGCGCAATCAAAGCAGCATCCGCAACTACTCATGCGGATTTCAGATAACCAATCCACCCAATCCGATAAGACCAAAAAAGGCCGTCTGCAAAATCGGACAAGAAATATCTTATCCGATTTGCAGACGGCCTTTTTATAGTCGAATAACACAGAATGAAATAAGGCAGCAAAGCCGTGTCATTCTTATCTTAAATGACTATGCTGTATGTTTCCGGATTTTACTTCGCCGCCTGATAATCCGCATCGGCCTTTTCGAATTTTTCGATGACCGCCGCATCAGGTTTGCCTGCCAGCGATACCAGCCATACGGTCAGCGCACAGGCGATGAAGCCGGGAACGATTTCGTACATGGTCGCCATGCCTGCCGCTTTGAGCGCAGGGTTTGCCCACTCCGCCCAAGCGACGCAGACAACCGCGCCGGAAATCATGCCCCACAGTGCGCCGTTGGCGGTCATGCGTTTCCACAGTACCGACAAAATCACCACCGGACCGAAGGCCGCGCCAAAGCCTGCCCAAGCGTAAGATACCAGGCCCAAGACTTTGCTGTCGGGGTTTGCGGCAATCAGAATGGCGATGACGGCAACAGCCAGCACCATAATGCGGCCTACCCATACCAATTCTTTCTGCTCGGCATCCGGACGCAGAAAGCCTTTGTAGAAGTCTTCGGTAATCGCGCTGGAGCATACGAGCAGCTGGCACGAAAGGGTGGACATCACCGCCGCCAGAATCGCACTCAGGATAATGCCGGCAATCCACGGGTTAAACAGAATGGTTGCCAAGGCGATGAAGATGCGTTCGCCGTTGCCTTCCATAACCGCTGCCTGTTCGGGGTGCGCGCCGAAATAGGCAATACCGAAATAACCGACGGCAACCGCGCCGCCCAAGCACAAAATCATCCAAGACATACCGATACGGCGTGCGCTTTTCAGCGACTGTACGTTTTCGGCAGCCATAAAGCGTGCCAGAATGTGCGGCTGGCCGAAATAGCCCAAGCCCCATGCGGCAGTGGAAATGATGCCCAACAGGGTCGTACCGGCAAACAAACTGCCGTACTCTTTGCCGGTTGTCACGGCAACACCCTGAATGGCTGCGCTCATCTCGTCCGCACCGCCCAATGCCAGATAAACGAATACGGGAGTCAGCAGCAGCGCGAAAATCATCAGCGTCGCCTGTACGGTATCCGTCCAGCTTACCGCCAAGAAACCGCCGATAAAGGTGTAGGCAATGGTTGCGCCCGCACCCAGCCACATGGCTTGGGTGTAAGTCATGCCTTCAAACAGGCTCTGGAACAGACGCGCCCCCGCCACTACGCCGGAAGCGCAGTAAATCGTGAAGAAAAACAGAATGATGATGGCAGAAATCACCTTCATTGCCTGCCCTTTGGCACCGAAGCGGTGGTAGAAATAATCCGGCAGGGTCAGGGCGTTGTTGGCGTATTCGGTGTGTACGCGCAAACGTCCGGCCACAATCAGCCAGTTGAGCCACGCACCGATGACCAACCCGATGGCAATCCAAGATTCGCTCAAACCGACGGCGAAAACCGCACCGGGCAGACCCATCAGCAGCCAGCCCGACATATCCGACGCACCCGCCGACATCGCGGTAACAAACGGGCCCAAGCTGCGGCCGCCGAGAATATAGTCGTCGAAATTGCGTGTGGAAAAATAAGCGGCCAAACCGATTACCAATACGGAAATCAGGTAAAGGCCAAACGTGATATACATGGGATTCATGTACGGCTCCTCACTAAAAATACCTGAACCGAAACACGCAGGCCGTCTGCAAAATGCAGCAACACCCCCGCCCGTTTCCGTTTCTTCTTCTGATAGGAAACAACGCAAGCATCTGTCGGCGCAGCAGACTTTCAAGCTGATAACTTTTAATTTTCAATCAGATAGAAAAGTCCGCCGCAAACAGCCGCCGCGTATCGGAACCAGCATACCGCAATTTCCAATTTCTGCAAAGTATTGTGAATTTATTAGAGGTATTTGCATAAGAATATTTACATAAGCAAGCCACGCAACCAATATTCCAAGCTCCCCTGCCCTGCTCGACCCAATGCCGTCTGCAAATGTCCCTTTTCTCCTGTTCTGTCTCAAGCAGATACGCCGGCCCGTCCTTCGCTACAGCAAGCAGGAAAAATATGTAAGCAAAGTGCAATATTCAGGAAAAACATCAGACTAAAATTTTTTAAAATCAATATATTAAAAGCAAATCACCTGAGCATACGGCTTGGAGCAAAGCGGCTGTTACAGTAAAATCAGCATCATTTCTTGATTTTATTTGAAGCAGTCGGCAAAACACTTGCCGATATAAATGGAAATAACGATGCACAAAGCCACCAAATGGATGATTACTGCGGCAGCAGCAGGCGCGATAGCCTTTGCAGCTTGGTCGTATTTCAACCCCAAAGAAGAAATCAACTATCTGACCGAGCCGGTCGGCCGCATGGACATCCGCCAAACGGTAACAGCAACGGGCGAGATTTCCGCCGACAAGCTGGTTAATGTCGGTGCGGAAGCAAGCGGTCAGATTAAGAAACTGTATGTCAAAATCGGGCAGCAGGTTCAGGCGGGCGACATGATTGCTGAAATCGATTCGCGCACCCAAACCAATACGCTGAACACCAAACGCGCCGAGCTGGATACTTACCAAGCCAAACTCGTTTCCGCGCAAATCGCGCTTAAGTCGGCGCAAACGCAATACAGGCGCGAAAAAGCGTTGTGGAAAGAAGACGCCACTTCCAAAGAAAGTCTGGAAAACGCCGAAAACTCGCTGGCCTCTGCCAAGGCGGCGGTGGAGGAAATCAGGTCTTCCATCAGGCAAACCCAAATTGCCATCAATACTGCCGAAAAAGAATTGGGCGACACCAAAATTGTCGCGCCTTCCGACGGTACGGTGGTGTCTATTCCGGTTGAAGAAGGCCAGACGGTGAATGCCGCGCAAACTACGCCCACCATTGTCCAGCTTGCCGATTTGAGCGTGATGCTGAACAAGATGCAGATTGCCGAAGGCGACATCAGCAAGGTTAAGGCGGGTATGCCGGTTTCGTTTACCGTATTGTCCGAGCCGGACAATGTGCGTACCGATGAGCTGGATTCGGTCGATCCGGGACTAACCACCATGTCGCAGGGCAGTTACAGTGCTTCTACCGACACCACCTCCACAGCGATTTACTATTACGCGCGTTCCACTGTTCCGAATGCAGACGGCTCTCTGCATATCGGCATGACCACAGAAAACACCATTACCGTCAAAGAATCGAAAAACGTCTTGAGCGTGCCGACTCTTGCCGTCAAACAACAAAACGGCAAACGCTTCGTGCGTGTGTTAAACGAAAACCGCGAGCCGGTTGAAAAAGAAATCACCGTCGGCTTGAGCGACGGCACGAATACCGAAGTAACGGGCGGTTTGAACGAGGGCGAACACGTCATCGTTTCCGAAGCCGATCCTTCGCAACCTCCGGCCAACATGAGGGGGCCGAGACCGCGTATGTAAGCGGCGAACCGCAGCCATGCCGTCTGCAAAACACCTCCCCCTGATTTGCAGACGGCATTATCTGTATCGGTTTATGCAAAAGTGCAAAAAATGCCCCGTTTGCCGCCTTATGCCTGAAACCCGCCCGGCAAAACGTATTTTCCCAACAAAAGGCCGTCTGCAAACAGACGGCAGCAATACCCCGCCAACCCGAATGGACACCGGCACTGTTATGAGCTTAATCGAATGTAAAAACATCAACCGCTATTTCGGCAGCGGCGAAAACCGCGTCCACGTTTTAAAAGACGTGAGCCTGTCGGTAGAAAAAGGCGATTTTGTCGCCATTATCGGCCAGTCGGGTTCGGGCAAATCAACCCTGATGAATATCTTGGGCTGTCTCGATACCGCCACCGACGGCTCCTACAAAATCGACGGCACCGAAACCTCGAAGATGGAGGCGGACGAGCTGGCCGCCTTGAGGCGCAAGCGTTTCGGCTTTATTTTCCAACGCTACAACCTGTTAAGCTCGTTGAGTGCGCGCGACAACGTCGCCCTGCCGGCCGTGTATATGGGCATGGATCAGAAAGAGCGTAACGAGCGTGCGGAAAAACTGCTGCGCGATTTAGGTTTGGAAGGCAAAGAGGGCAATAAGCCGAGCGAGCTTTCAGGCGGCCAGCAGCAGCGCGTGTCGATCGCACGCGCACTGATGAACGGCGGCGAAATCATTTTTGCCGACGAACCGACCGGCGCACTCGACACCGCCAGCGGTCAGAACGTGATGGAGATTCTGCACAATCTGCACGCGCAAGGGCACACCATCATCATGGTAACGCACGATCCGGGCATTGCAGCCAACGCCAACCGCGTGATTGAAATCCGCGACGGCGAAATCATCGCCGATACCAGCAAAAACAGCCAAATTCCGCCGAGCCGTGTGAAAGCCGTGGAAGAAAAAACCTCATGGACTTTTTACAAAGACCAGTTTATGGAATCGTTCCGCATGTCGGTACAGGCGATTTTGGCGCACAAAATGCGCTCGCTGCTGACCATGCTCGGCATCATCATCGGCATTACCTCGGTGGTATCGGTGGTGGCTTTGGGCAACGGTTCGCAGAAAAAAATTCTGGAAGACATCAGCTCAATCGGCACCAACACCATCAGCATTTATCCGGGCAGCGGCTTCGGCGACCGGCGCAGCGGCCGCGTGCGCACGCTTACCGTTGCCGATTCCGATGCGATTGCCAAACAGTCTTATGTTGCCAGTGTCACGCCGATGACCTCGCAAAATGCCACGCTGACCTACCGCAACATCGATGCTTCCGCACAGCTTTACGGCGCGGGCGAGCAATATTTCGACGTGCGCGGCATCAAGTTGGCGCAGGGGCGTTTTTTTGATGAAAACGATGTCAAAAACAGCAATTCCGTAGTGGTAATTGACGACAACACCAAAAACAAACTGTTTGCAGACGGCACCAACCCTTTGGGCAAAACCGTATTGTTCAACAAACGCCCGCTGCAAATCATCGGTGTCTCCAAGAAAGACGACAGCCCGTTCGGCGGGGGAGACAACTTGGGAATGTGGTCGCCCTACACCACCGTCATCAACAAAATCAGCGGCCAGCGTTTTATTAGTTCGATTACCGTCAAAGTCAAAGACGATGTCAGCTCCGCCGCCGCCGAAAACGGCTTGACCGCGCTGCTGACCGCACGCCACGGCAAAAAAGACTTTTTCACGCAAAACAGCGACAGCATCAAGAAGACCATCGAATCCACCACCGGTACCATGAAGCTCCTGATTTCCTCTATCGCCCTGATTTCACTGGTGGTCGGCGGTATCGGTGTGATGAACATCATGCTGGTATCGGTCACCGAGCGTACCAAAGAAATCGGCATACGCATGGCAATCGGCGCACGGCAGGGCAATCTTTTGCAGCAGTTTCTGATTGAAGCCGTGATGATTTGCCTGATTGGCGGCCTGACCGGCGTATTGCTGTCGGCGGCCATCGGCGTGGTATTCAACCATTTTGTCACCGATTTTCCGATGGCGTTTTCCACCTTCTCCATCATCGCCGCAGTATTGAGTTCCAGCGTTATCGGCGTGATGTTCGGCTTCATGCCCGCACGCCGCGCGTCAAAGTTGAACCCGATAGACGCATTGGCGCAGGATTAACGCCGAAACGCCGCAGCAAACCGACAAACCCGTTTGTTTTTCAGACGGCCCAATATCCCAAGGCCGTCTGAAAAACACAAAAAATGGACTTCCCATGAAAAAATATAAAACCCCGATTCAGACGGCCTTGAGCCTCTCCGCCGTACTGGCACTGAGTGCCTGCACCATCAACCCCAAGGCCGGACAAGTACCGACGCTTGCCGGCAGCGGCCATGTCATCAGCGCGGCCGAAGCCGCCGAACGTTACGACATCAACGGCAACTGGTGGGAAACCTACCAAAGCCCGCAGCTCAACGCGCTGGTGGAGCAGGCTCTGGCCAACAACATCGATTTGAAACAGGCCGCCGTCAACGTGAACAAAGCCTTGTATCAGGCCAATATTCTGGGGGCGGATTTGGTACCGTCGTTCAGCGGCTCGCTCGGTGCCTCCCATTCGAAAAACCTGAAATCCGGCAGCGGCAATAATAGTTTCAGCAGCCAGCTCGGACTCAGCTACGAACTGGATTTGTGGAAACGCCTGAGTGCCGCCGCCGATGCACAGGTATGGAACTACCAAGCCACGCAGGAAGATTTGGCCAACACGCGCCTGACGCTGGCAAACAACGTCGCCGATGCCTACTTCCACATCGCCTACCTCAACGAAGCCATTGAACTGACAAAGAAATCCGTGCAGCGTTACGAAGAAGCCGCCCGCATTTCAGCCGCCAAATACCGTCTCGGCAAATCCGACTCCGGCGGGCCGACACAGTCCGGCCAATCGCTGTTGGGCGCGCGCAACAACCTGCTGTCGCTGCAAAACAGCCGCGATACGCTGGAGCAAACCCTGCGCAACCTGCTGAACCTGAAACCCGGCGAAGCCATGGCCGCCGAGCCGTCGCAATACCGTCTGCTGCCGGTCAAAGGGGTGGATTTGAACGTGCCGATAACCGTACTGGCTAACCGGCCCGACCTGCGCGCCGCCGAATACCGCGTGCAGTCGGCCCTGCAATCGTTCGCCGCGCAAAAACGCAGCTGGTATCCGAGCATCACCTTGGGTGCATCGCTGAGCACGGCATCCGATAAAGCCTCCACCGCATTCAATATTCCGTTTTTAGGCGGATCGGCGCAAATCAACCTGCCTTTCCTCAACTGGCCGAAACTGAAATGGCAGGACAAAGCCGCCGAAGCGGATTTCGACAGCGCGAAACTTACGTTCGAGCAAGTGCTGACCACCGCGCTCAACGAGGTCAGCACCCATTACCTCAATTACCAAAACGCCCAAGCCTCCCTGCGCAACCTGCAGCAGCGTTACACACTCGACCGGAAAAACAGCCGCTATTACCAAGTGCGCTACCAATACGGTAAAAACGAGCTGAAAGACTGGCTGGACGCACTCAACACCGAATACGCCTCCGCGCAAAACGTGCTGAACCAACGTTACGAAGCCTTGAAATACGAAAACATGGTGTATAAAGCCATGGCGGGGCGTTATACGCCGAAGTAGGTTTGCGCGGCGGTCGGGCAGGCCGTCTGCAAACGGATAGCGGCAAGGCGGCTTGCGTTTGCAGCCATGTGCAGACGGCCTGAGACCTTGGCAAAATTCATGACAATGGCTTGTAGGAGCGGGGTTTGCACCCACCTGCCTACCCGGACTTTTGAAATTGTCAATTTTTCAAGGTATTCAGTTTTCAGGCAGGATAAAACCCTCCCCCTGCAACCGGTTTTGGTGTTTGTTGCAAAGGTCTCGGCCTTTTTGACGCTCTATTGCCGCGCAAACATCAAAATCAGGCAAACGGCAAACCACCCGCCAGCTGTATTGCCGCAAGAAAGTTGTTTCACACCCATCATACGGCGTAGCGCACCTTGCTCGAAAAGTGGGGTATCCAAGCCGTCGGGCAGCCAGTCCGCCGCGCGGTACTGCCTGCGGCTTTGCTGTCTTGCCTTATAGTCATTTAAAATAAGAATGATACAGCGTTGCTTTGCCTTGCCGTACTATGTGTACTGTCTGCGGCTTCGCTGCCTTGTCTCATTCTTATTTTATTCGACTATACTTTGCATTGTCCGATTATGTTTGGCGCAAAAAAAGGCCGTCTGCAAACTGTATGTGCAGACGGCCTTTTTTGCGTATACGGGCTTATTGTGCCTTTTGCTCTTCGCGTACTTTGTCCACCAACATATCGATGGTTTGCATACCGGAATGCCAATCGGCAAATTTCACCACATATTTGCCGCCGACGATGACGGTAGGCGTGCTGGCAATTTGGTGCACATTGGTCAATTCCGCCATTTTATCGGCAAGTTGCGCGCTTTCCGGAGATTCGTATGCCGCCAATACTTTTTTACCGTCAAATGCGGTTTGGCCTTCCAGCCATTGTTTCAGCGTATTTTCATCGGTCAGATTGATTTTTTCGTCAATCATCGCCGCAAAAACCGCGCTGTTGGCCTTGGCTTTTTCACCGCTGATGTCCAGCGCGGCGGTCAGGCGTGCCAACGGCATCATGTCTTCCTGCCACACAACGTGTTCGGTACGCAGGTAAGTATCATCTTGGAAAGTTTTCACATGCTCGCTGATTACCGGCTCCAAATGGGCGCAATGCGGGCAGAAATAGCCGAAAAATTCCAATACTTCGATTTTGTCCGCCTGTTTTTGCGGAATCGGGTTGGCCAATACGGTATAGTTTTGGCCTTCCACCAAGCCTTGCGGCGCAGCCGGAGCTTGCGCGGCAGCAATCGGTGCGGAAGAAGTATTTTGCGGCATATCGCCGGCCGGTACGCTGGTTTCGCCTTTTTGACCGCAGGCCGCCAGTGCCAGCAGGGTCATCGCGGCAACAGCCGTTGTTTTCAACTTCATGATGTACTTTCTTAAAATCGGGAATAAAGCAAAATTTTAGCGGATTTCTGCCGAATGTGCAGAATTTGGAATGAAAAATCATGAAAATTGGATATGCAGACGGCCTTTATGTCGCCGAGGCCGTCTGCAAAAACCAAACAACCGGCTTTACCGGTATTCGTAACGGATCAGTTCGTTTTTACGGCTGCCGACGATCCTGATGGTCAGCACCACCGCCCCGCCGCAAACCGTCAAACTGCCGAAATAATCATCAGGCATACAGGCATAAGGCTGCTCGGCCAGCAGGCCGTTTTCCGTTTCGCGAAACAGAAAAATCCGTTGAAACCTCTGCTCGCGGTAATGGTAAAACGCCAAACCGCCCTCTTCCTGCCGCCATTGTTTCTCATCACGGCAAATCCGCCCGTTATCCAAGCGGAAACGGTCGCTAAACGTCAACACGCCGTCTGCAAATCCGGTCAGGGTTTCCCCATTGCCGCAGCAGTTCCAATCCATTTTCGAGCCGGCCAGACTGCGCGATTCAAAACACAGCCTGCTCACGCGGCGCAAGCGTTGGAAAACATCGTTTACAGTATACATTTGATATGCTCAAGGCCGTCCGAACAGACTTTCATCATATGCAGACGGCCTTTGGTGCTGATTCAGTGCCTAACAAGCAGGCAGCTTAAAACTTACGGAAAAAGCGGTAGGCCGGCACCACCAGCACGCTCGCCAAAACAGCCTTCACGATACCGCCCGCGATAAAGGGATACAAACCGTATTCCAATACCTGACCGCCCGGTACGAAAAACGAAAGCTGAACCAGCCCGAATACAAACATGACAGCCGTGGCAACCAATGCTGCCGCCACGCTTTTCCAAGCCGATTTCAACACACCTTTATCACTCGCCCGGCCCAGAATATACGCCATGGCGATAAAGCCGATGAGATAACCGCCGGAAGGCCCCATCAACACACCCAAACCTGCTTTGCCGTTGGCGAATACGGGCATACCCATCACCCCTTCCAGCAAATACAGCAATACTGCCGCCACGCCTGCTTTGCGTCCGAGTGCGAAGCCGACCAGCGTAACGGCCAGCGACTGCCCTGTAATGGAAACAAACGGCAACGGAATGGAGAATTGTGCCAACACGGCAATCAGGTTCGCGCCCAAAGCGGTTTTCAACCAAAACGCAGTGGTTCGGTTTGCGTCAGCCCAATGCTTGACGACTGATACTTGGTTCATCATAAAAGATTTCCTTTAAAAAATAATAAAACGCCCGTTCGCAATGAAGCGGACGGGCGTATTGTAACCGAATTTATGCCGAAAGGCCGTCTGCAAAACAAACCTTCGTTTTGCAGACGGCCTTTTCCATTTATTGTTTGCCTTACGCGTTCAAATTCACCGCGTGTTCGCGCGTTTCGTGGAATACGATGTCCGGCCAGCGTTCCTGCGTCAGCCCCAGATTTACACGGTTGGGGGCAAGATAAGTCAGGTTGCCGCCGGCATCGATGGCAAGATTGCCCGCGTTGGCTTTTTCAAATTCGGCCAGTTTTTTCTTGTCATCACACGACACCCAGCGCGCCGACCAAATCGAAGCGTTGTCAAATACGGCCTCCACGCCGTATTCCGCCGCCAAACGCGAAGTAACCACTTCAAACTGCAACACGCCCACCGCGCCCAAAATCAAATCCGCGCCGCTGTGCGGTTTGAATACCTGTACTGCGCCTTCTTCGCCCAACTGCTGCAAGCCTTTTTGCAGCTGCTTGATTTTCAGCGGGTTTTTAATACGCACGCTGCGGAACAGCTCCGGCGCGAAAAACGGAATGCCGGTAAACGCCAGCTGCTCGCCTTCGGAAAAGCTGTCGCCGATTTGGATGTTGCCGTGGTTGGGAATACCGATGATGTCGCCCGCAAAGGCTTCTTCCACCAGCTCGCGGTCGTGCGACATAAACGTTACCACGCTGGAAGCGGCGATGTCGCGGTTGATACGCAAATGCTTCATCTTCATGCCGCGCTCGAATTTGCCGGAGCAGACGCGCAAAAAGGCGATGCGGTCGCGGTGTTTCGGATCCATATTGGCTTGGATTTTAAACACAAATCCGGAGAATTTTTCTTCAGACGGCTCTACCATGCGCACGGTCGCATCGCGTCCTTTCGGCGCGGGAGCCCAGTCGATGAGCGAATTTAAAATTTCCTGAATGCCGAAATTGTTAATTGCCGAACCGAAGAACACGGGCGTCAGTTCGCCCGCCAGAAATTCGTCCAAATCAAACTCGTTCGACGCGGCCTGAACCAACTCGATTTCATCACGCAACTGTTGGATTTCCAACGGAAAACGCGCTTCCAACTCAGGATTGTCTATGCCCTTGATTACGTCAAACTCGTGCGGCAGTTTCTCGCCGCCCGCTTCAAACAAATACACTTCGTCGTTCAGAATCGAATACACGCCCTTGAAGTTTTTGCCCATGCCGATCGGCCAAGTTACCGGCGCGCAGCGGATTTTCAGAATATTTTCCACTTCGTCGAGCAATTCCAGCGAATCGCGCACTTCGCGGTCGTATTTGTTCATAAAGGTGACAATCGGCGTATTGCGCAGGCGGCAGACGTTTAAGAGCTTGATGGTTTGCGCCTCCACGCCTTTGGCCGCATCGATAACCATCAATGCACTGTCCACCGCAGTCAGAACGCGATAGGTGTCTTCCGAGAAATCTTGGTGGCCCGGTGTATCCAAAAGATTGACGGTATGGTCTTTATAGTCGAACTGCATCACCGACGAAGCCACGGAAATGCCGCGTTGCTTCTCGATTTCCATCCAGTCGGAAGTGGCGAACTTGCCGGTTTTCTTGCCCTTCACCGTACCCGCGCTCTGAATCGCACCCGAAAACAGCAGCAGCTTTTCGGTAAGCGTGGTTTTACCCGCGTCGGGGTGGGAAATGATGGCAAACGTGCGGCGGCGGCGCACTTGGTCTAAGATTTCGGACATGGTATTCGCTTCAGGTTGGCAAATTCGGGAAACAATTCAGGATATGCCGTCTGCAAATACGCCAAAATACGCTTTACAGACGGCATATCCGTATTCGGAAAAACGTATCATTGTATAAAAAATTACCTGTTTCTTCAACGAATACCGTTTGGAAAAAACCGCACATCATCATTCATATCAACACAAAACTTGCTATAATTCCACCATCTTTTTTCCAAACACACAGGCAGAAACATGTTACCCGAATCGGCACTAAAAAATTTCTATCCGCTGATTGTTACCCCCAGCCACGACGGAAAATACTTTCACAACTACACCCTTTCGCTGCTCAACCTCATCTATAAAGCCGCCTCAAGCGATATAAAAATACAAGTTCTGCTGCAACGCGGCGAAAGCCTGATTACCCGCGCCCGCAACAACGCGGTTGCCGAGTTTTTAAGCCACCCGGAATACACCCATCTTGTTTGGATTGATTCCGACATCGGCTTTTCCCCCGAAGCGTTTTTCCGCCTTCTGCTCGCCGACCGGGACGTTGCCGCCGGCATTTACCCGCTCAAAAAAGAAGACTGGCCGCAAGAAGGCGTAGCGGAGGGCACAACCAAAGAAATGTTCAATACCCGCTACACCCATTACACCATCAATACCCATACCGCCAACGAAGAAGGCATCGTCGAATTGAACGTCGATGAAGACGGCTTTATGCAGGTAGATGAAGCCCCTACCGGCTTTATGGCCATCAAACGCGGCGTATTTGACAAAATGATCGCCGCCTACCCCGATCTTGCCTACATTTCGGACAGCGACTACACCGCACCCAACCAAACCTGCTACCGCTTTTTCGACTGCATGGTCGACCCCGACAGCAAACGCTATCTCTCCGAAGATTACTATTTCTGCCGCTTGTGGCGCGCATTGGGCGGAACGGTCAATGTAGACGTGCAATCCAACCTGACCCACCAAGGCACAAAAGTCTATGCCGGCTCATTTGCCCGCTCCCTGCAAGACAATTTGCCGCGCGCCGTCAAATCCGCCGCCGGACAAAAAATGAAACTGTCCTGCGCCGCCCCGCTGCGCGAAAATATCCGCCACGGCGAATAATACTAATATCCTCCATTCAAAGGCCGTCTGCAAAATGCCTGTTTTGCAGACGGCTTTTTACTGCCTGCCATGACAGACATGACCCATCAACCGCCATTGAACAGGGATATAGTCATTTAAAATAAGAATGAGACAAGGCAGCGAAGCCGCAGACAGTACACATAGTACGGCAAGGCAAAGCAACGCTGTATCATTCTTATTTTAAATGACTATAGCAATCTTCCGCCATAGCTTAAGCTGTCCGCTTGGCTGCAAAATACCCCGCCCTTTCTCCCAATCCGCCCAAACAGCCTGCTTATGGCAACTTAACTCAATTTTACAGGAAGTTTTATCCGCCCAAACTCCCGCCAAAATATCCAAACTTCAAGCATTTCCCCTTAAAAACCATCTAAAAAAGTGATACACGGGCAAATATGTAACTTGATGTAGTGCAAGAACAAGGCAATCAAACTTGTTCCTTTACATATAAATATATTAATATGGTTAAACTTTAAATATTTTGCAATCAACTAATTGTTTAATATGAATTATTTATTTGTATTATCCGAATTTTATTTTTGATTTTTATTTATATTAATTTATTAACCTTAAAGGACGTGTCATGAAAGCGTTAAAATCGTTTCTGATATGGGGCTTGGTGGTTTGCGCGGGGGTGATGGCTTTTGCCACGCTGGCATTCAGCCGCGGCGAACCCATCAGCGCCGTTTGGCTGGTGGTTGCCGCCATATCGGTTTACTGCATTGCCTATCGTTTTTACAGTCTGTATATCTGTAAAAATATTTTGGAATTGAATGAACGCAGATTAACTCCGGCGGAGCGGCACAATAACGGTGTGGATTATGTGCCGACTGATAAAAAAGTTTTGTTCGGCCACCATTTTGCCGCCATTGCGGGCGCGGGTCCGCTGGTCGGCCCTGTGCTGGCTTCGCAAATGGGCTATCTGCCGGGTACGCTGTGGATTATCTTCGGCGTGGTTTTGGCCGGTGCGGTGCAGGATATGATGGTACTGTTTGTTTCAATGCGCCGTGACGGTAAGTCTTTGGGCGAAATCATCAAGCAGGAGTTGGGGGCGACCGCCGGCATCATCGCCTCCATCGGTATTCTGATGATTATGATCATCATCACATCTGTTTTGGCTCTGATTGTGGTGAAAGCACTGACCCACAGCCCGTGGGGGACGTTTACCATTATGGCAACCGTACCGATTGCGCTGATTATGGGTTTTTATGCGCGCTTTATCCGTCCGGGCAAGCTGGGCGAAATCGCAATCGTCGGCTTTATTGCGATGATGAGTGCGGTGATTTTCGGCGACCATGTGGCGCAAAGTCCTATCGGCCACTGGTTTGACTTGAACGGTGTGCAACTGGCCGTATTCATTATGCTCTACGGTGCGGTGTCTTCCCTCTTGCCGGTATGGTTTTTGATGACGCCGCGCGACTATCTGGCGACTTTCCTGAAAATCGGTACGATTATCGCGCTCGCCATCGGTATTATTGTGGTCGGCCCTGAATTGAAAATGCCGGCGGTAACGCATTTCATCGACGGAACCGGTCCGGTATTTTCCGGCAAATTGTTCCCGTTCCTGTTTATTACCATCGCCTGCGGTGCGGTATCCGGTTTCCATGCGTTGATTTCTTCCGGTACTACGCCGAAAATGATTGCCAATGAAACCCATGTCCGCCCGATCGGTTACGGCGGTATGCTGATGGAAAGTTTTGTGGCGATGATGGCTCTGGCGGCGGCTTGTTCGCTCGATCCGGGCGTATATTTCGCCATGAACAGCCCTGCCGCACTCATCGGTACGGATGTCAATACGGCCGCCCATGTCATCACTACCCAGCTGAATATTCCGGCAGATGCCGCAGTATTGGCGCAGACGGCAAAAGAAGTGGGCGAGCAAACCATTCTCTCCCGCGCAGGCGGTGCGCCGACTTTGGCCGTGGGTATGGCGCACATCATGAGCAGTCTGATTCCCGGCGAGGCGATGATGGCGTTTTGGTACCATTTCGCGCTGTTGTTTGAAGCCATGTTTATCCTGACGGCGGTTGATGCCGGTACGCGTACTTCGCGTTTTATGTTTCAGGATTTGCTGGGCACATTTGTCAAACCTTTGGGTACGGGGCGCGGTATGGCCTCCAATGTGGTGGCAACCTGCTTGGCGGTCGGCTCTTGGGGTTATTTCCTTTACACCGGCGTAACCGACCCGCTGGGCGGCATCAACTCCTTGTGGCCGCTGTTCGGTATCGGCAACCAAATGTTGGCGGGTATCGCGCTGATTATGGCGGCTGTGGTGCTGGTGAAGATGAAAAAAGAGCGTTATGTGTGGGTACCCGTCATTCCGGCAGTCGGTTTGCTGATTGTGACCGCCGTAGCCTCCATGCAGAAGCTGTTTGATGCCGATCCGCATATCAGTTTCCTTGCCCACGCGGCGCAATACCGCGAAGCGGCGGCACGGGGCGAAGTGCTTGCTCCGGCAAAAGATTTGGCGCAAATGGGGCAGATTGTACTCAATGACTATGTCAATTCGGCATTGTGCGCGTCATTTATGCTGGTGGTGGTATTGGTGGCCGTGTACGGTTTGTCCGTTGCACTGAAAGCACGCAAAATCGGCTGGGCAACCGCCAAAGAAGTTCCAGCCGTTTACCGTGACGAGGTAGCCCATCATGAAACTGCCGCATAAATATTCAGGCCGTCTGAAACAGTGGCTTCAAAACGCCCGAATTGCCGCTAATTATATGGCGGGATTTCCGGATTACGACCGCTATGTCGCCCAACAGCGCAAGCACAATCCGGATACGCCCGTTATGACGAAGGTGCAGTTTTTGGATTATTGCCAAAACAAACGCGGCGGCGGCTGCTGTTAACATCGCTTAACCGAACCGAACCCAACCCCGTACAAATTTTCGTACGGGGTTTTTATTGATTCAGCAGCAAATTATCCGCATCGCGGCTGCCTATTCCGAGACCGGCGCGGAAGATGGCAACAACATACGCACCCGATCCGCATTCTGGAAACTCCAAAATCAGTTGGTTAAACGAGCTTAAACTTTTCTGATTGACAAACAAAAAAAACTTGTACAAAATTATGTACAATTAACGATAAAAACGGAGAAAAAAATGTATGCCGTCCACGCTTCCGATTTCCGCAAAAACATGGCAGCCACGCTTGACCGCGTTGCCGACAACGCCGAACCAGTACTGATTACCCGAAGCGGCGCATCTGCCGCTGTTTTGCTCGACATCAACGAATACAACGCGCTGATCGAAACGGCTTATCTGCTTTCCAATCCCGCAATGGCGGCACGTTTGGCAAAAGGTATTGCCGAAGTGGAGGCAGGCAAAACCAGTATTCGGGAATTGGTTGAATGATGTTGCACTTTACCGATGACGCATGGGAGGATTACCAATACTGGCTGCAAACAGATAAAGCTGTTCTCAAACGTATCAATACCATTATTCAAGACATGCAGCGCAATCCGTTTGACGGCATTGGCAAACCCGAACCGCTGCGCCACAGCTTGAGCGGTTATTACAGCCGCCGCATCAATCAGGAACACCGCATTGTTTACCGAGCCGACGACAGCGGTATTTGGTTGATTTCTCTGCGTTTCCATTATTCCGGCTAGCCGTTAAAAGGCCGTCTGCAAAATGCTGGTTTTGCAGACGGCCTTTTATAGTCTTTTAAAATAAGAATGATACTGCGTTGCTTTGCCTTGTCGTACTATCTGTACTGTCTGCGGCTTCGCTGCCTTGTCTCATTCTCATTTTATTCGACTATACTTATTTCATTCTGTCGAAACAGACAAATTAATCGTGTTCCGCCTTACCGACCATGCTCCGCGCCCATTCGATAACCGGCAAATCCACCATTTGCCCGTCTACCTGAAATACTGCTTTGCCATCAAGATCCGCCCGTTCCAATATTTTGCGTGCAAACACCAGCTCAGCAGCCGTGGGACGCAATGCGGACCGTACCGCCGCTACCTGTTTGGGGTGGATACACAATACGCCGCCAAAGCCGAAATCGCGCCAATATACTGTGTTGCGGGCGATGGCTGCCTCGTCGTTAAACTCGGGGAAGGTTGTTTCCAGCGGCGGATGCAGACGATTAACCCTGCTGTACAGCAGCAAATCCGTCCGCAAACGGTCGAATACTGCTTGTGCGGACGTGCTGCCGAAGCGTATGCCCAAATCGTTTGCCAAGTCCAAACAACCATAAGTGAAGGCAAACAATCCTTCTGCCTGCGCCATGCTTGGAATGGCCATCATACCTTGTGCGGTTTCAATACCCGCTACCACTGCCCTGCCCGTTTGCCAATGCAGCGTGGTAATGCCGTCTGCATTTTCGGCCTTAGCCAGAATCACGCCTTTAATCTGCGGCAACGCTGCCACCGCCGCAATGTCTTCAGCATGATGCGGACTGTTTGCAGCATTTACCCGTACCCATACCGGCCGGCTGTCTTCCTGACGGCCATACGCCGCAGTATGCGCCCGTGCAGCCGCTTTATCGGCCGAAGCCACTGTATCTTCCCAATCCAACACCACTTCATCGGCACCGCTTGCCCATGCTTTCTCGAAACGGTCGGGACGGTTGGCTGGAACGAACAAAAAGATTTTCGGTATGATGGGGCGCAACATAACGGCTCCTGTAAAGTGTATGCGGATAAAATCAGCCGAGAATCATATCAGCGGCACGGCAGGCAAGGGAAACAATGCGGCAAAACAGTTATCCGACACAAGACGATGCAGCATTGCTGTACCCGCCCATAGGAGACTTGGCCAAGCTGCCGACACCGCAAATCCGCCACCCGTACTCTGCATTGTCTGCGACTTTGCGGCCTTGTCTCATTCTATGTAATCCAACGATAAACTGACGGCAAATGTTTCAGTACGCATTGTAACGGATTTTCGGCACAAAAAAGCCGTCTGCATATTTGCAGACGGCTTTTTCAATGTTTGGCGTTGGAATTATTTCCAAACCAATAAGGCATGGTTGCGTTTGCCGCGGCGCACGATGGTGTATTTGCCGAAGCGTTTGTGTTCATCGGCCAGCAAATACGCATCATCGGGTTTTTCCGGCGCATGATCGGGATTGTTCGCTTCGGCTGCTTTGCCGTTCAACACCACCGCTTTGCTGTTGACAAAACCACGCGCTTCTTTGTTTGATTGGGCCAAGCCGCTCAATACCAAGGCTTCCACAACATTTACGCTGCCGGACACTTCAAATGCGGGCAAACCGTCCAGCGCGAGCTGTTCGAAGTCGGCTTCGGTCAGATTGCTCTGGTCTTCGGCAAACAGGCTGGCGGAAATGCGTTGCGCCGCTTCCAAAGCTGCTTCGCCGTGAATCAGGCGGGTCATTTCTTCGGCCAGAATGCGCTGCGCTTCGGGCTTGGTGCCGCTGGCTTGGTCTTTCGCTTCAATCGCGTCAATTTCTTCTACACTCAGGAAAGTGAAGTATTTCAAGAATTTATACACGTCGGCATCGGCCACTTTCAGCCAGAATTGGTAAAACTGGTACGGCGAGGTTTTCTTGGCATTGAGCCACACCGCGCCGCCTTCGGTTTTGCCGAACTTGGTGCCGTCGGATTTCGTTACCAGCGGCAGGGTTAAGCCGAATACCTGTTTTTGGTTCAGGCGGCGGGTCAGGTCGATGCCGTTGGTGATGTTGCCCCATTGGTCGGAGCCGCCGATTTGCAGCATCGCGCCGTGGCGTTTGTTCAATTCGGCAAAATCATAGCTTTGCAAGAGGGTATAGGCAAACTCGGTAAACGAAATGCCCACATCGTCGCGGTCGATACGCTGCTTGACCGATTCCTTGTTCAACATCGCGTTTACAGAGAAATGTTTGCCGATGTCGCGCAGGAAATCCAAGCAGTTCATGCCGCCGAACCAATCGTAGTTGTTCGCCATAACGGCCGCATTATCGCCCTCGAAGCTCAAAAACGGCTCCAGTTGCGCGCGGATGCTGGCCACCCACGATTGCACGGTTTCCGGCGTATTCAAGCTGCGTTCCACCGCTTTGAAACTCGGATCGCCGATCATACCGGTCGCCCCGCCCACCAAAGCCACGGGCGTATGGCCGGCCTGTTGGAAACGGCGCAAAGCCAAAACCGGCAGCAGATGGCCGATGTGCAGGCTGTCGGCGGTGGGGTCGAAACCGCAGTAAAGCGCGATTTTTTGTCCGTTGAGCAAAGCATCGAGTGCTTCGATGTCGGTGGTTTGCGCGATAAGGCCGCGCGCTTGGAGGTCTTGGATTACGCTCATTATTTTTCACTATTCCTTGGCTTTTCAGACGGCATCATGCCGTCTGAAAACAAACACAGTTATACTTTAATCAAACATTAAACAGGAAATGCATCACATCGCCGTCTTTCACGACATATTCCTTGCCTTCCACGCGCATTTTGCCGGCTTCTTTGGCTTTGGCTTCGCCGCCGAGTGAGACAAAATCTTCATAGGCAATCACTTGGGCGCGGATAAAGCCGCGTTCGAAGTCGGTATGGATCACGCCTGCGGCTTGCGGGGCGGTGTCGCCTTTGCGGATGGTCCAAGCGCGGACTTCTTTGACACCGGCGGTGAAGTAGGTTTGCAGGCCGAGGAGGTCGTAACCGGCGCGGATCAGGCGGTTTAAGCCCGGCTCTTCCAAGCCCATTTCGGCAAGAAATTCGGCTTTTTCGTCGTCGTCCAATTCGGCGATTTCGCTTTCCATGGCGGCGCATACGGCGACAACGGGCGCGTTTTCTTTGGCGGCAAGTTCTTTCAGGCGGTCGAGATGCGGGTTGTTTTCAAAGCCGTCTTCCGCCACGTTGCCCACATACATGGCGGGTTTGGCGGTGAGCAGGAACAGCGGGCGCAGCATGGCCAGCTCTTCGGCATCGAGGCCGAACGAGCGCACGGGTTTGCCTTCGTCCAGATGCGGCAGCAGTTTTTTACACAAATCAACGAGCTTCTGCGCGTCTTTGTCGCCGGAGCGGGCGCGTTTTTCTTCGCGCACGATGGCTTTTTCCACCGAGGCCAAGTCCGCCAGCGCGAGTTCGGTGCCGATGGTTTCGATGTCGGCAATCGGATCGACTTTGCCGGCAACGTGGACGATGTTGTCGTCGTCGAAACAGCGTACTACGTTTACAATCGCATCGGTTTCGCGGATATTTGCCAAGAATTGGTTGCCTAAGCCTTCGCCTTTGCTGGCACCGGCCACCAAGCCTGCGATGTCGACAAATTCAACGATGGCGGGCTGCATTTTCTGCGGGTTGACGATTTTGGCCAATTCCGCCATGCGCGGGTCGGGCACTTCGACGATGCCGACGTTCGGCTCGATGGTGCAAAACGGATAGTTGGCCGCTTCGATGCCCGATTGGGTCAGCGCGTTGAAGAGGGTGGATTTGCCGACGTTGGGCAGGCCGACGATGCCGCATTTCAAGCTCATGTTTTTTCCTGAAAATTTATAAATTTAATCGTGTATTATAGCATATCTGGCTTATTGTGGACGGCGGCGGATGCCGGCTGTTCAGGCGGATTTGCAGACGGCTTCGGTTGTTTCGGCACAAGGCTCTCAATCAATTTATCCATACTTTCCAAATAATAATCTGCGTTCGGGCTGTTGATGATGACCACAACCGCCATTGGCTTTTCGCCCAGCCAGTAACCGGCCAGCGCGCGCACGTTTTTCAGCGTACCGGTTTTTAAGCGCAAAGACGGACCTGCCGCACTCAGGCGGTCTTTCAGCGTACCGTCCGCACCGGCAATCGGCAGCGTACGGATAAAGGCTTCTTTAAATGGGCTGAAATAAGCCTTTTCCAGCATCTGACCCAGCATCTCGGCGGTAACGCGCTCCTTACGCGACAAACCCGAACCGTTTTCCAAAACCAGTTCGCTGCTGTCCACGCCCGACAATGCCAACTCCCGCCGCACTACTGTCTCTGCCTGCGCCAAGGCCGTCTGCACATCTTCACTTCCGCCCAATTTCAAATACACCGAACGGGCAATCAGATTACTGGAATGCTTGTTCATTTCCGTCAGCATATCTTTCAGCGGCGGCGAGAAGTGGCGCACCAGCAAACGCGCTTCAGGCGGAGTATCTCCGGTTTGGAGGCCGTCTGCAATTTGGCCGCCCGACCACCGCCAAAGGTTGGTAAAACTGCGGTAAGCAAACTCTTCCGCCCCCAGCATATTGACAAACATTTCCTGCCCCAAACAGCTTTCGGGCAGCCTGCCGCTGACACGCAACACTCCGACCGCATACTCCGCTTTCATATAACGCCGCAACGACGAACACTCGGCAGCCGCATACGGCACAATACTGATGCGGTTGTCCAACGGAATTTCCGGCAGTTGCGGCTTGGTCCGCACCACTACCCTGCCCTCGCTGTCGCGTTCGGGCATCAGCCACACTACCTTATACGCCAGCATATTCGGATCGGGCGGTATCATATAGCTTTTGCCCTCGTCTGCGGCAAAATCGGGGCTGTTCGGCACACTCCCCCACAAGCTGCGGTCCAATACCAGCCCGCCTTCAATATTACGGACACCCGCATTACGCAACTGCTGCTGCACCACGGCAAGGTCTTCCTGCTGCAACACCGGATTGCCGCTGCCCGCCCAATACAGATTGCCCGACAATGTACCGTCTTTGATTTCACCGTCGCCCAACCAATCGGTATGCCAGCGGTAATCCTGCCCCAGCGCACGAAAAGCAGCATAGGCAGTAACCAGCTTCATCGCTGAGGCCGGATTAACTGCCGCGTCGGCACGGTGCGATTCGACAATCTTGCCGCTGTCGAGTTCCTTCACATAAACGGAAATTTCTCCGGCAGGAATATTGCCCAAATCGAGAGCAGTCGCGGAAAAAGAAACGGCACACAGCAACCATGCGGCAAAACGGGACGGAATGTTCATAAATCCAAACAGCAAAAATCAAAGAAAAGCCGTCATTATACGGCAAAAGCCGTCTGCATATTCAGACGGCTCCCATACACCAACCGGAAAACGGCGGCAAAACAATCCTATACCTGCATGAGTTTCCCCGTCTTATCCACCAGCCACACTTTTGCCCGCTCGGCTTCGGCAGCACGGCGGATTTCCGTTTCGTCCATAATCGCAAACGCCGTGGCCAACGCATCGGCCACCGCCGCACTTTCCGCCATGACGCTGATACTCCGATAACGCGGTTGCGCGCCGCCTGTACGCGGGTCAAACAAATGAGTAAACGTTTCCGCCGCATTAAATACCGTACCGTAACCGCCCGATGTGGCAAATCCTTCGTTTTGCAGCGGCACGGTCAGCAGAACATCGGTTTCGTCTTGAGGATTTTTGATACCGACCTGCCAAGTGCGCTGCCCCAGCGTATCCAAGCCGCGGATTTCGCCCATATCGACCAATGCCTGCCGAATGCCGCTCTTCCGCAACAATTCAACAGTTTTATCGGTAATATAGCCCTGCGCGATACCGTTGAGCGACAAACCCATGCCGCGTTCGGCAAAAGTGACGGCTTGACTGTCGAACGCCACTTTGTCAAAACCGACCAAACGCAATGCCCGATTAACTTCCGTTTCGGGCGGCGGCGTTACCGCGTCAGGATTTCGTCTGAAGAAATCCGCATAGGCATTCCAAAGCGGCTGTATGCTCGGATCGAACGCGCCGTCCGTCAGCCGGTACAGTCTGCCTGCCAAACTCAAAACCGCCAGCATATCCGTACTCGGATAATGCAGACGGCCTTCACGGTTCAAGCGGCTGATTTCGCTATCTTCCCGATACAGGCTGAAAATCTTTTCCAAGCGCGCCACTTCCGCCAATGCTTTGCGGATTACAGCTTCGGCAAAGGCGTGGTCTTCGTGGTACAACCTTATCTGCGCCCCCGAACCCAAGGCAATCCCCTGCCAAGCCACAAAATCCTGCCCGCCGTCTGCCTGCTGTTTTGCAGACGGCCTTTCGCGGCCGGAAAACCATAACGGCACGGCCACCGCACTTGCGGTTACGGCAGCAAGGGCGAAAAAACGGCGGCGGGTAAGCGGTATGTTCATAACAGCGGCGATGGGTTCGGCAATCGGTTCAAGCCGCAAGCATAAGCCCGTTTGCCGAAACAGACAAGCCGCATCTTTTTTGCACAAATACACGCAAGATTGCATTTACCGTCAATTTCCACAACGCTTTTCCTTTATAATCAAGCCGTCTGAACACCACACGGAATACCGCCATGCCGCAGGCCTCCCTTGCCCTTCCCCTATTTCTGATTTTATTCGGCGCAGTCTGGTTTCTCAAAACCACCGGCGTACTGCCGGCCACCGCCACACTGGTTGCCGCAGGCGTTGCCATTGCCGGCATCGCAGTGATGGTGATGGACGGCATCAACAAACAATCCATTGTATCCGGCCCGATGTTGGTGTATATCGGTGCCGCCATCTACCTGCGTACCGAATACTGGTTCGGCTATTCGCCGCTGATTGCGTTGGGCATGATGGTGCTGGGCATTTTGCTGCTGCTCTCGCGCAGCAGTATCGTGCCGCACAAACAATACAGAAAAATCAACGATTAAACTTGCCGCATCAGGCCGTCTGCAAAATACGGCTTTGCTCACAATGTTGCGCCTGAAGTGCATCGGCTGCCAATTTCAATGTTGCCATGACCTTGCCGACACCGCTCAAACCTGACAACGCACAGCCGATAAGAGCGTATCGACATCGATACCTTTGAATCAGAAGTCTTGTATTCATATCCTGCTGATGAATATTAAAAGGAAAAGATGTCTGCCGTTGCCGCCATGATTTCGTTTTGAATTGTTATTGCCGTCAGCTTGGCTGTTGTTTCTGGATTTGCTTGGGGCATACCAAAATATAGTCATTTAAAATAAGAATGATACAGCGTTGCTTTGCCTTGCCGTACTATGTGTACTGTCTGCGGCTTCGCTGCCTTGTCTCATTCTTATTTTATTCGACTATAGATTGACAAAGCATGGTTCAAAAAAGAAACCGCGCCTGACGGTTGGTGTCCGCGCCTTTGCCGAAGAAGTTGCAGCCGAACAAGCCGCGCAAAACCGCTCCTATCCTTTCAAACAACCCGCCCAATCCGGCGGGTTGCTTCTTTTTGCCCGTCTGCAAATTCTCCCGCATTCGGCGCGTATTTTTCCATGTACGCCAAACGCCCTACGCTCGCTCTCCAACCGTTCTGATAATGCAAATGCCGTCTGAAAAATGGTATAATCCGCCAAATTTGCAGACGGCATGAATCATCATTGCCGTGTCCCCAACCGTTTCTTTATTAAAGCAAACATCATGACCCAAGACAAAATCCTGATTCTCGACTTCGGCTCGCAAGTGACCCAACTGATTGCCCGCCGCGTGCGCGAAGCCCATGTTTACTGCGAACTGCATTCTTTCGATATGCCTTTGGCTGAAATCAAAGCCTTCAAGCCCAAAGCTATTATTCTTTCCGGCGGCCCCAATTCCGTTTACGACTCCGATTATCAGGCAGACACCGGCATTTTCGACTTGGGTATCCCCGTACTCGGCATCTGCTACGGCATGCAGTTTATGGCGCACCATTTGGGCGGCGAAGTCTCCCCGGGCAACCAGCGCGAATTCGGCTATGCCCAAGTGAAAACCATCGATTGCGAACTGACGCGCGGCCTTGCAGACGGCCAACCCAACACGCTCGACGTATGGATGAGCCACGGCGACAAAGTATCCAAGCTGCCCGAAGGCTTTGCCGTCATCGGCGACACCCCCTCCTGCCCGATTGCCATGATGGAACACGCCGAAAAACAATTCTACGGCATCCAGTTCCACCCCGAAGTTACCCACACCAAACAAGGCCGCGCCCTGATCAACCGCTTCGTGCTGGACATCGCCGGTGCGAAACCGAGCTGGACCATGCCCAACTACATTGACGAAGCCGTAGCCAAAATCCGCGAACAAGTCGGCAGCGACGAAGTGATTTTAGGCTTGTCCGGCGGCGTAGATTCCTCCGTTGCCGCCGCGCTGATCCACCGCGCCATCGGCGACCAACTCACCTGCGTATTCGTCGACCACGGCCTGCTGCGCCTGAACGAAGGCAAAATGGTGATGGACATGTTTGCCCGCAACTTGGGCGTGCGCGTGATTCACGTTGATGCCGAAGCGCAGTTTATGAACAAACTCGCCGGCGTTACCGACCCCGAGAAAAAGCGCAAAATCATCGGCGCGGAATTTATCGAAGTATTTGATGCCGAAGAGAAAAAACTCACCAACGCCAAATGGCTGGCCCAAGGCACGATTTACCCCGATGTCATCGAAAGTGCGGGCGCGAAAACCAAAAAAGCCCACGCCATCAAGTCGCACCACAACGTCGGCGGCCTGCCTGAAAACATGAAGCTGAAATTGTTGGAACCGCTGCGCGATCTGTTTAAAGACGAAGTGCGCGAACTCGGCGTCGCCCTCGGCCTGCCGCGCGAAATGGTGTACCGCCACCCCTTCCCCGGCCCGGGCTTGGGCGTACGCATTTTGGGCGAAGTGAAAAAAGAATACGCCGACCTGCTGCGTCAAGCCGACGACATCTTTATCCAAGAATTGCGCAACACCACCGATGAAAACGGCACTTCATGGTACGACCTGACCAGCCAAGCATTCGCCGTATTCCTGCCGGTGAAATCCGTGGGCGTGATGGGCGATGGCCGCACCTACGATTATGTGGTGGCACTGCGCGCCGTCGTAACCAGCGACTTCATGACCGCACACTGGGCGGAGCTGCCGTATTCCCTGCTCGGCCGCGTGTCCAACCGCATCATCAACGAAGTCAAAGGCATCAACCGCGTGGTGTACGATGTAAGCGGCAAACCGCCCGCCACGATTGAGTGGGAATAAAATTTAATCAAAACTAAGGCCGTCTGTATATTTGCAGACGGCCTTTTCATTGCTGCTTTTTCAACAATATATTATTTTTAAAATCATAATGATATGGTGTTACTTAACCTTGCCAATTTACGTTACAACGCTCTTATCTCGTAGTGTTACAATCAGTATGCCTGTCGGTATGTTGTTTTCTTGGTTGTAGCTCCCTCTCTCATCTCGTAGTGTTACAATTGAAACGCCTCCTCTGCCGTGCTGGGGTACGTTGTAGCTCCCTCTCTCATCTCGTAGTGTTACAATTACATAGTAGTTTTCAGCAATATATGACTTGTTGTAGCTCCCTCTCTCATCTCGTAGTGTTACAATATTGCTTTGTTCGGCCTCAAACAAAAATTCGTTGTAGCTCCCTCTCTCATCTCGTAGTGTTACAATCCGGCACACCCGGCACCGGCAAAACATCTAGTTGTAGCTCCCTCTCTCATCTCGTAGTGTTACAATTCAGTAATGCCCAAGGAGAAGTCGGCAGGAGTTGTAGCTCCCTCTCTCATCTCGTAGTGTTACAATATTTTTTGGTTGCTGTAGGAGAGGTCTCCAGTTGTAGCTCCCTCTCTCATCTCGTAGTGTTACAATTTCATACGGCGCAGCGCATCCAGCAGCTCAGTTGTAGCTCCCTCTCTCATCTCGTAGTGTTACAATTATAAGCTTTATATAAGAAGTAGGGTTAGCGTTGTAGCTCCCTCTCTCATCTCGTAGTGTTACAATTAACGCTCGGCTTAGGAGCGAAAATGTACAGTTGTAGCTCCCTCTCTCATCTCGTAGTGTTACAATATGGTTAACGAAGGCGCGGGCTGATGTAATGTTGTAGCTCCCTCTCTCATCTCGTAGTGTTACAATAGCCAAGCGGGGAATCCTTGAAAAACAAGGGTTCTCCGCTTTATTTCTGCCTAAAATTCCGTTTTAAAACAGCAAAAGCTGGTCGGCATTCACCTTTTTTTCACGCGTTTTCGGCTCGCCAATCAGCATCACCATACCCGCATATTGCTTTTCCGTTACCTCCAAATAACGCACCTGCCCTTCTTCGGGCAGTTGTTGCAGCAGCCTTTTGTGGTGTTTTTGCAACGCATCGCGCCCGCGAACGATGCGCGAATATACCGAAAGTTGCAGCATCTGGTAGCCGTCTTTCTGCAAAAATTTGCGGAACCGGTTGGCTGCCTTGCGCTTGGCAGCGGTGGTAACGGGCAGGTCGAAAAAGACGATTAAGCGCATAAATTGGGCCTCACTCATAATCATGCTCTTTCAGAGGCAGCATTTGCGGCAGCTTCAGCAGTTTGGGATTGTTTTCGGTTAATGCCGTCTGCAAAGACTGTATGGTGCGGTCGATCGCGGCCAGCAGGCTGTAACGGCGTTTGTCGAGCATAATCTGACAGCAAAGCAGCCCTACCAGCCTGAGTTTGGTTTCGGGCGTAAGCGTTTCAGGCAGGCTTTGCGCGCATACGGCATCGTACACCAGCAAATCTACAATCTGCCGGTAAGGCTCGATAAAATCATCGGCCAGATTAAATGCATTCAGCTCGCTCTTGTGCTGCAAACCCAGCGCGGGCAGAAAACCATATTGCACCAGCGCGCGGGCAACGGCAGAGCGCACGATGCTGTAACCGTAATTCAAGCAGGCATTGACGGCGTTTTCCTGACTGCGGGTAAACGCATCGCCAAACAGCAGCGGAAAATACAGCGCGGCGGCCTGTCCTTCGGCATAACCTTTGTCGCCCGATTTTACTTCATCCGCCAAAGCATTCAGACGGCCTGCGCCGATGTCGTGGCCGCTGTAATCCAGCAACCATGCCTGATTGCGGATTTTTTGCTGCACAATCCGCTGCCAAAGCTGCTTTTTCTGCGGCTGCGTCATATGGATTTGCAGCTTGAGGATTTTCAGGCTGCGGTGGTATTGGGCAAAGGGCAGCCATTGGCCGCAGGGCAAAAACTGCTCGTCGCAGGTCAGCAGGGTAACGCCGTATTGCGCCAGCGCGGACAACAGCGGCGCGGTCAGCACCACTTCGCGCGATTCAACCACAATCACGGCAATGTCTTCGAGCGGCACGGGAATGGCTTCGTCTTGCCGGATCAGCAGGTGGTTTTGCTGCAACGACAAACGGGCGGGTTTGCTGATCAGTATGCTGCGCCAAGTCATCGGTTTCTCCGTGTGTTGTAACGTAATATGCCGTCTGCAAAAAGATTTCAGACGGCATACGGGTTTATTTTTTGTTTTTCAACTCAAGGCGCCTCTCCGCTTTGCACAGGCGGATTTCTTTTCCCAAAGGGTCGATTTGATATTTTTGGAAGGATAAAACCGTTTTTACACCTAAACTACGGTGAACTCCTTCTTTCCCTTTATTTTTTGCCATATCATGTTCTTTAACATTAATATTGCCGGTGGCTCTATCCAAGCCGCCAAAATAGCCAAAAATCCTACCTTTCTTACTAATAACTTCTACCAAATCATTCGGATATAGCGTGAATTTAAACGCATAGCTTTCATCCATTACATCCCAGTCGGCCTCATCCTTACCCTGTACCACCGCCTTATTCGGCAAAATACCTTTGGCAATCTGCCACGCATAAATCGGTACCAGATAGTTTTTGCCGTTCTTTCCGAATACATCCACGCGTATCATGGTGGCATTATCGGCAATGCCGCGCGCAATTCCTTGTCGGTCTTTACGCACCATCACACCGGTTTTCTGCACGTCTTCCACCCGCACGGCTTTGACCAAAGCCCCTTTCCCTCCGTCTTTCGCCGGTTTGTAAAACGGCTCAGCGAATGCCTTAACCGGGTCGTCTTTATGCGCGGCCAATCGTTCCCGCAAAGCCGCATAAAGCGCAGGTTCGCGATTGGGATAACCGACAATGTTTTCAATATCTTTGCTTTTCAACTGCGTCAGCGGCTTTTTCACCACGCTGATTTTTTCAGAAAGCCTTTTCGCCGATTTAATGGTTTCCAAATGCCCCTGCCCCGTCATCTTGCGGTTCGGTGCGCGGGAAACAAACAGCGGCGTAACATGCTCATGCAGAGCCTGCGGGCGCGAATCGAGTTTCTCGGCCAGCTCTTCGTGCGGCTGATCGCTAAACACGCGTATCATCACTTCCTGCCGGAAAAAATCCCACGGCTGCGGAATGCGCTGCTTCACTTCGCCGGTTTCGGTGTCCACCGTTTCCAATGTTTCGCGCCGCTGCATAGCTTTGGTGATTTTCTGCTGCATGGATACGGTGGAACACGCCACCACCACAGCATCCAGTGCATGGTGGCGGTCGTTGTCTTCCCGCACTTTCCGCAAGCCCCATAAGCCGCGCAAGAGCGATGTGATTTGGCCATTTGAAGCAAACACGCGCCGTTTGCCGCTGCCTTCCAAATGCAGGTTTTCTTCGATGAAGTTGCACAAAAAGCGGGCGATATAGCGCGTATCGTTCAGATTACGCTCCAAAAAGCCCTGCTCGGCTTTGCTGTCGAGTTTGGCCGTCTGAATCCGCTGTTTCTTGGCATACGGGAAACCGCAGCCGGCCACACGCGCCTGAAATTCGCGCCAACGCTGGCTGTTGCTTGCACCGTCCAAATACTCATACGGCGTTTGGTTGCGCTTTTTCTGGTTTTCGCTGCCCAGCACCAGCACTTTATTGTTGAAACTGTCGTCCCAAGTGCGCGAAAACGGCAACGCGTGGTCGATTTCGACATAACCTTTTTCGTTCAAGCGGCGCAAATCAATTTCCGCACCCGAGTACAGGCATTTGCATTGCTGCTGTTTGTAAAGCCGCAACTTCAAAATATCCTGCCCTTTGGGTTCGCCGACAAAATTCGGGAACAATTCTTTAAAATCCGCTGCCGCCCGCTCACGTTCTTTACGGTTTTCTTCCTGCCGTTTTTCGATTTCCTTGCGGTCTTTATAAGACTTGCCCAACTCACGCGCCGTTTCGATGTGCACGCGCTGCGGCGAACCGTAGCGGCGGATAATGGCATTAACCACTTTCCGAGTTTGGGTTAAGGTACGGAATACAACAGGGTTGCGGATATCATCGGCAGCAATCCGGGGCAGCAGCAGGTTTTCTTCTTTCTTTTTCAAACCGTAATGGTCGCCATACACCGCCTCGCAAGCCTTGTCGTAGCGCATACCGTTTTCCATCAGCGGCATAATTTGAGACAAGGCTTTGAGTGAAAGCTGAATGAATTTGTCGAAATTCAAGCCTGCCAACAAAGCTTGCAATACGTTTTCAGGCAGCTTGTCTTTCAGGCAGCTCGAAATATCCTCATCGGTTTTATACAGCGAAAAGACCGTACCGATTTCGTCCAGCAAATCGGGTTTGCACGCCAAGCCCTGCCATTCGGTTTTCAAGCCCGCCTTTTCCAAAACTTGGCGGATTTTATGGTAAGCCTTCATCTCCATCAGCGTACCGTTTTCAGCCTTGAGGCCGTCTGAATCCTTGCCGTAACGCAAGCCTTTGAATGCCGCATCGGCAGGCATATCCAATAATTTCCGCGCCTGCGTGTAAGTGAATTTAGCTTTTTTATACGGCTCGTCCAACAGCATTTTGCGCTCAGCTTCCTCTAAAGCCCGCTCTTCGCCGTTGTGCAAAACCCGCAGATTGTTCAGCTTGGTCAGCCACACAAACCGCTCTGCGGAATAGGTGTGTTTCGCCGCTTTGTATTCGGCAGGCTCAAACGTACATTTGCCCAACATTTTCAGCACCGCCTCGCCCTGCAAAGCACTGCGCTGGGTCATCAGCAGCGTATCTACTCTGTTTTCCAACTCAGCCGCAGCAAACGGATTGCCGAAACCGCGCTGTTTTTCAAACAAAAGATGCAGTTCTCTTTGCAGATCTTGGCGGTTGAACGTATGCGAATAATCGCCGCCTTTGTTGCGCATATGACCGTTTTGCACAGCAAAATGCTTTACCGCCAATTCCGCAGGCGTGCGGTAAGCATCTTGCTGCAATAATTTGCTGTTTTCCGCCACACCGGCCAACAGGCGGCCGAGCTCTTTATCTTCCGTCTGCATTTCGCTTTTGCGCTGCGACAGATAACCGCGGTGTTTCACCAAATGCAGCAACACCGCCGCCCATTCTTTGGCTTCCAGCTTTCTGTCCAAACCCGCCACGCGCAGCGGCCATGCATCAACGGGCAAATCCCGAACCAAACCGTTTGAATCAAAATCCGCTGCGGCCAACACGCCCTCGCGTTTCAACAAGCGGCGCAAACGCAGCAAACGGTGCGCCCTGCGGCGGATTAAGCGGCGCACGCTACGCGCCTCGCGCCGCGCTTTGGCTAAAGAATCCCCTGTTTTCGGCACTTCCGCCCGTTCAAACGTGCGCACGCCGCAATCAAGCAGGCCGTTCGGATTTTCATTTTCATCAACCGATACCAAAGCCCAGCCCACCGAAGCAATGCCCAAATCCAATCCCAATATGTATTTCTGCGGATACGCACCCATGATTTCTCCGTTTTATGCAGAAAAAATATCATCTTATACCACATTTTTACGTCAACAGAGCCGTAACGGAACAAATGTTTGATACAAGAAAAAAATGGTCGGCATATTTACCGCAGCGGCCATCATCTTGCACGCCGATAAAAAACAAATTAGAATACGCAAATATTGTTGCACTACGAGATGAGAGCCGTTGCTACAATAAGGCCGTCTGCAAAGACGTGCCGCGACGTAAAATACTTTATGTATGAGCCCCTGTTTGAGTTTCTTAAACAGGGGCATCGTCTTATTTTTGCATGAAAAAACAAAAAAGGCCGTCTGCATATTTGCAGACGGCCTTTTTATTATAGTCATTTAAAATAAGAATGATACAGCGTTGCTTTGCCTTGCCGTACTATGTGTACTGTCTGCGGCTTCGCTGCCTTGTCTCATTCTTATTTTATTCGACTATATTTATTGCCGAATTTGTTTAATCAATCCTCATATGCTTCTACCGGAGGGCAGGTACAAATAAGGTTGCGGTCGCCATACACATCGTCCACGCGGTTGACGCTCGGCCAGAATTTGTGTTCGCGTACATACGGCAGCGGGAACACTGCTTCTTCGCGGCTGTACGGGTGCATCCATTCTTTGGTGAGGTCGGCGGCGGTATGCGGCGCGTTGACCAGCGGGTTGTCGTCTTTCGGCCATACGCCGTCCTGCACTTTTTGCACTTCGCGGCGGATGGATTTCAGCGCGGCGATGAAGCGGTCGAGTTCGGCTTTGCTTTCCGATTCGGTCGGCTCGATCATCAGTGTGCCCGCCACAGGGAAGGAGACGGTGGGCGCGTGGAAACCGTAGTCCATCAGGCGTTTGGCGATGTCGGTTTCGGTGATGCCGCTTTCGGCTTTGAGCGGGCGCAAATCCACGATACATTCGTGGGCGACGCGGCCGTTTTTGCCGGTGTAGAGAATCGGGTAGTCTTCGCCGAGCTGCTTGGCCACGTAGTTGGCGTTGAGCAATGCCCATTCGGTTGCCTGCTTCATGCCTTGTTTGCCCATCATGGTGATGTACATCCAAGTAATCGGCAGAATGGAGGCGGAACCGTAAGGTGCGGCGGCCACTGCGCCCATGCCTTCGGTAGCACCGGCAACGGGGGTTACGGTGTGGCTCGGGGCAAACGGGGCAAGGTGTGCTTTGAGGCCGATACAGCCCATGCCCGGACCGCCGCCACCGTGCGGAATGCAGAAGGTTTTGTGCAGGTTCATGTGCAGTACGTCTGCGCCGACTTCGGCCGGCTGCATGATGCCGACTTGGGCGTTCATGTTGGCACCGTCCATGTAAACTTGGCCGCCGTTGTCGTGAATGATTTTGCAGATGTCGCGGATGCCTTCTTCGTACACGCCGTGGGTAGACGGATAGGTAATCATCAGTGCGCCCAGCGTGTCCCGGTATTGTTCGGCTTTGGCTTTGAGGTCTGCGACATCGACATTGCCGCGTTCGTCTGTTTTGACGACGACGACTTTCATGCCGAGCATGGCGGCGGTAGCGGGGTTGGTACCGTGGGCGGACTGCGGAATCAGGCATACGTCGCGCCCTGCCGCGCCGTCGGCTTCGTGGTAGCGGCGGATGGAGAGCAGGCCGGTGTATTCGCCTTGCGCGCCGGAGTTGGGCTGGATGGAGATTTCGTCAAAGCCGGTGATGGCTTTGAGCTGGGCTTTGAGGCCGCCGAGCATTTCCATATAGCCCTGCACCTGATTCAAAGGGGCAAACGGGTGGATATTGGCAAATTCGGGCCAGGTAACCGGCAGCATTTCGCTGGTGGCGTTCAGCTTCATGGTGCAGGAGCCGAGCGAAATCATGCTGCGGTTCATCGCCAAATCGCGGTCTTCCAGTTTTTTCAGATAACGCAACATTTCGTGTTCGGTGTGGTAGCGGTTGAACACTTCGTGGGTCAGGATATCGTCTTTACGCAACAGGGATTTTTTCAGACGGCCTGTTACGTCGTTTTCCAGCAATACTTGTTCTTTGCCGGTAAACAGCGCGTACAGAACAGCCAACTCGCCGCGCTCGGACTCTTCGTGGAAGGCAACGGCGATGACGGTATCGCTGACACGGCGCAGGTTGTAGCCCCATTTTTGTGCGGTATAGAACACTTCGTCGGCACGCGTTTTGTCTTTCAAATCAACGGCAACGGTATCAAAATAGGTATCGTATACCAACTCCAAACCGGCGTCTGCCAGCAGGTTGCCGAATGCGGACGCTAAAACGTGAATGCGTTCGGCGATACGTTTCAGACCTTGTGGTCCGTGGTAAACGGCGTACATACCGGCAAGATTCGCCAACAAGGCTTGGGCGGTACAAATGTTGGAAGTGGCTTTTTCGCGGCGAATGTGCTGCTCGCGGGTGGAAAGTGCCATACGCAGCGCGGGTTTGCCCGAAGTGTCTTTCGACACGCCGATAATGCGGCCGGGCGCGGAGCGTTTGTATTCGTCTTTAAACGCAAAATACGCTGCGTGCGGGCCGCCGAAGCCCATCGGAATACCGAAACGCTGGGTGCTGCCCAAGGCGATGTCCGCACCGATTTCACCCGGCGATTTCAGCAGTACCAAGCTCATGATGTCGGCCGCTACGGCTACCACCGTACCTTTGTCTTTCAATTTGGCAATGCGTGTTTTCAGGTCGAATACATCGCCGTCTTTGCCGACATATTGCAGCAGTGCGCCGAAGTATTCGGTTTTGCCGTTACCGGCTTTTTTCGCATCGCCGACCACCAGCTCGAAACCGAAATATTTGGCGCGGGTTTTCATCACGTCCAATGTTTGCGGCAGTACGCGGTCGTCCACGAAGAATTTATCGGATTTGACTTTACCGACGCGTTTGGCCATCGCCATCGCTTCGGCAGCGGCTGTGGCTTCGTCGAGCAGGGATGCGCCCGCTACCGGCAGTCCGGTCAGGTCGATGGTCATTTGTTGGAAATTCAACAACGCTTCCAAACGGCCTTGCGCGATTTCCGCCTGATACGGGGTATAAGCGGTGTACCAACCCGGATTTTCCAGTACGTTGCGTAAAATCACGTTCGGCATACGGGTCGGATAGTAACCCAAGCCGATATAGGATTTGGCAATCAGGTTTTTTGAGGCGGTTTCTTTCAATTTTGCCAACGCTTCCGTTTCGCTCAATGCTTTAGGCAGGTCGAGTTCAGACGGCATACGGATGCTCTGCGGCACGGTATTACTGATAAATTCCTCCATGTTTTTTTCGCCCAAAGCCTTCAGCAGTGCGGCTTCGTCGCCAAACGAAATATGGCGCGGCGCGAATGAGTTGGAGTCTAACAAATCATGTAGTTTCATTTTCTTTCCTTTTGAAGAGTCGGGCCGTCTGAAACATACGACCCGTTCCTGAAATCTGTATTGTCATCTCACCCGACAAGCAATACTTATGCCATTTTCAGACGGCCTTCATGCCTTTGACGGCAACCAGCAATGCCGCCGCTTGAACCGCCAGCAGCGTATAAACCACGCCCGACCATTGTCCGCCTGTATAAGCCAGCCCGCACAACAATGCGCCTATCGTGCCGCCGCTGTAATAGGCCATGTAATACAAACCCGAAGCGAGCGAACGGCCTTGTTTGACGTGGGCGGCGATGTAGTTGATTGTGGCCGCCTGAGTCACAAACACGCCCGACGACATCAACACCAGCCCTACTACAACCGCTGCGAGCGGTGCGGACAAGGTTATCGCCACACCCGCCATCGACAGACACACCGCCAAGACAATGGTTTTTACGCTGCCGAAACGCGCCATCAGCCGCGCCGACAGAGGGGTAATCACCATACCGATAAGGTACACCGTGAAAATATCGGCCAGTTCGCTGCTGTTCAACCGATAAGGCGGCCCGGCCAAATGCAGGTTGATGTAGGTAAAGCAGCCGACCAGCGAACACAATACGCACATTCCCAAAAGCGATGCCGATACGACATAGCGGTTGCGTACATGAGATTTCAGCGTGGCAAAGGCCGTCTGAAAATCGGGCTTGGCGGTGAAGTGTTGCGATTTCGGCAACTGCTGCCAGACAAACAGCGCGCACGCCAGACTGACTGCCGCCATAACACCGAATGCGCCGCGCCAACCCGCCCACTCGCTCAAATAGCCGAGCAGGAAACGTCCCATAAAACCGCCGAATACCGTACCGGAAACATACACCGCCATCAGCCGCGCCACATCTCCGGTTTCAAATTCCTCACCGATATAGGCAATCAGCACCACGGTAATGCCCGGCACCGCCAATCCCTGCAGAAAACGCAGCGCAATCATTTGGTGGATGTCGGCCGAAAAAGCCAGAAGCGCCGTCGGCAGCGACAGATAAAGCAGCGAAGCGGTAATAAAGATTTTGCGTCCGAAAGCGTCCGAAAGCATACCCATAAACGGCGACATCAAGGCCACGCCCAATACCGCGGCACCGACCGCCAATCCCGCCTGCACTTCCGTCGCCCGCAAGTCAGCCATCAGCACAGGCAGCACCGCCTGCACGGAATACACTTGGATAAAGGCGGACATGCCGATGATAAAAACCGCCGCTTTCAAAAGGCTGCTGGGTTTCATGGTTTCTCGTTTTGCAGTTTTTGTTTTTAATTTGCAGACGGCCTTTGGAAGGATTTTTCAGGTTCAGGCCGTCTGCATATTTTTCAATTCAAAGCCGGAATGATGGCACAATCCCCATTTTATGAAATTCAACACACCCCGCATAAGACGTACCCCGGCGCATTTGTCCTTCTACAACACAAATAGTAAAACAACCCCAATCTGCCTTGTTTTCAGACGGCCTCCGCAATCCGCGCCCGCACCGGACAATCTTCATCATGCGCACCGGGCAGGTAGCCGGTACTCATCAGAAATTCGCCGACAATCTCGCCGCCGACAAATTTAAACCGCTTTTTAAACAGCTTCACCCACGAGGCCTTGTCTTGCGGGTGGTGGCTGTCGAGCCAGTTTTTAAACGAACCGTATTCTTTTTGAATTGCTAAAATCTGCTGTGCATTGTGAATCGCGGCGTTGATTTTCAAGCGGTTCCGTACAATGCCGGCATCCGCCAGCAAACGCGCACGGTCTTCACCGTCAAAAGCGGCAACGGCGGCAATGTCGAAACCCTTGTATGCCGTCTGAAAGGCCGTCTGCTTTTTTAAAATAATCGTCCAACTCAAACCCGCCTGATTGATTTCCAACACCAGCCGCCCGAATAATTCGTTGTCGTCGTACACGGGGAACCCGTATACATTATCGTGGTAATGTTTGTTGGGGTTGTCGGTGTCGTCGGGCAGCGCGGCGGCAAATCGGCAGTAAGTGGTCATTTTTGCTTAGGATAAAATAAACTCAACGGCTGCCATCGCATGAATTTCGGCACTGTCAAACACCGGCAGCGGACACTCCTCTGCCTTAACAAGCAGTCCGATTTCGGTACAGCCGAGAACCACACCTTCCGCGCCCGCCTGTTTTAACGCTTCAATCGCGCGGTAATAGTAATCGCGTGAGGCGTGTTCGATGCGGTTGCGGCAGAGTTCTTCAAAAATAATACGGTGGATTTCGTTTTGCTCTTTTGCAGACGGCATTAAAGTGCCGATACCTGCCTGAGCCATGCGTTCGCTATAAAAGCCGTCGCTCATGGTAAATTTTGTACCCAGCAGTCCGACTTTTGCCAAACCTTGCTGCTTAACGGCAACTGCGGTGCTGTCCACCACATGAATCAGCGGAATACCGACTGCCGATTCAATATCGGAAGCGACTTTGTGCATGGTATTGGTTGCCAGCACCAAAGCCTGCGCGCCCATTTTTTCCAACTTGCGCCCGCTCTCCGCCAACAATCTCCCTGCCGCCGCCCAGTCTCCCGCACGCTGCATGGCCGCAACCGTTTCAAAGTCAATGCTGTGCATGAAGATGTCCGCGCTGCGGTTTCCGCCCAAACGCGCATTGACCTCACGGTTGATGGTCTGATAATACAAAACGGTGCTTTCGGGGCTCATGCCGCCGATGATGCCGATGGTTTTCATGCTGTTCCGCCTCTTTCCAATCTCCAAGTGGAGCGGTTATGCAAGCGTCCGCCCTCTTTTTTCTTCAACACACTCTGCTTGCGGTTTGGTAAAGGTTTCTGTGTATTCCAAACAAAAAAACCGCCCGAAACGGATTTGCCGAACATGGTTTACGGTCGGTTCGTTTTCAGACGGCACATCACCTGCCGCAACAGCCTTACCCGTCCGAGTACCAAACAGCACGGAAGCAACGCAAACCGTTCAGACTGCGCCGGATTGTTTGTTTAAAACAGTTACAGGCCGCCACACAGCAGGCGGCCTGCACTGATGTTATTTCACTTCTTCCGCGTATTGTTCGGCGGTTAACAAGCCGTCCAAATCAGCCGGATTGGCCGGTTTGATTTTGAAGAACCAGCCTGCGCCGTAAGGATCGCTGTTGGCGGTTTCCGGTGCGCTCGGCAGTTCTTCGTTGACGGCAAGCACTTCGCCTGCAATCGGTGCGTACACATCGGAAGCGGCTTTCACCGATTCCACCACGCCGGCCTGCTCTTCGGCAGCCAGATTCGCGCCGACTTCGGGCAGCTCGACAAAAACGATGTCGCCCAATAATTCCTGCGCGTGGTGGGTGATGCCTACGGTAACGCTGCCGTCGGCTTCGGGGCGCAGCCATTCGTGGCTGGCGACGTATTTCAGTTCGGCTGGGATATTGCTCATAGTGTTCTCCTGTTAAACGGATAAATAGGGGTTTAGCTTGTCGTAGCTCGGGTCAAATTTTATTTTGCAGACGGCCTTTCGGCATCAGGCCGTCTGCAAAAACATTTTAATCAAACTGTTTCTGCCCGTTTCTCACAAACGGCAGTTTCAACACGCGCACGCCGACTTCTTTGCCGCGAATCAATACTTTGGCCACATCGCCGTCAAAATCTTTCGGCACGCGGGCGATGGCGATGGATTGTTTGAGGCTGGGCGAGAACACGCCACTGGTGGTGATGCCCCGGCCTTTGTCGGTAAGCACTTCCATATGCGAACGCAGAATGCCGCCTTTGTCGAGCAAGAGGCCGACCTGCTTGACGGCCACGCCTTTTTCTTTCAAGGCCAATAATGCGGCTTTGCCGACAAAATCGCGGGTTTCGTCTTTCAGATCGACCGTCCAGCCCATACCGGCTTCGAGCGGGCTGGTATCGTCGTCCATGTCGTTGCCGTAGAGGTTCATGCCCGCCTCCATACGCAGGGTATCGCGCGCGCCGAGGCCGCAAGGCTGTACGCCTGCTGTTTGCAGGGCTTTGAAGAAGGCTTCGGCTTCGGCGGCCGGCAGAATCACTTCCACGCCGTCTTCGCCTGTGTAGCCGGTGCGGGCGACAAACCAATCGCCGCCCAAATCCGCGCCTTGGAAGGGTTTCAGCGCATTCACGGTATCCGCCCACTCAGGCTTGACCGCCAGCAGTTTTTCAACCGCTTTCGGGCCTTGCACGGCCAGCATGCCCAAATCATAGCGCGGGTTCAGCGCAATGCCGAAGTCTGCACCGACTTTGGCAAACTGGGCGGAGTCTTTTTCACGGGTGGCTCCGTTGGATACGATACGGTATTGGGTTTCGGCTTCGTTGGTGCGGTAGACAATGAGGTCGTCGATGACGCCGCCGTTGTCGTTCAACATGGCGGAATACAGGGCCTTGCCGACAAACGGCAGTTTGCTGACATCATTGGCCAAGAGTTTGCGGAAAAAGGCTTTTGCCTGATCGCCGGTTACATCGGTAACCAGCATGTGTGAAACGTCGAACATGCCGGCATCGGTACGCACGGCTTCGTGTTCGGTAATTTGCGATCCGTAGTTGACGGGCAATTCCCATCCGGCAAAATCGACCAGCTTGCCGCCGGCATCGAGATGGGCTTGGTGAAACGGGGTGGTTTTCAGAGCAGACATGGGAAGTTCTCCGGTGGGGTATCCGCTGTCGGGCAGGCAATGCCGTCTGCAAATCCGATGGCGGCGGATACTTGGTATTTATAGGCCGTTCCGCACTTTGACTGCGCGGCGACCCTATCTGTCCTTGAACCTGAGATTTTCGGCAAACCGCACATTATCCGCAATCTGCTCATTGCGGCGCGGCCTGTATTTGAATGGTGGTTCAAACTGCCTTTTCCCCTTCGGTGGGCTTATGGTGGCACAAGCCGCTCTCCAGATGTTTTCTTTCAATGTGCAGTCCTTTTACCTGAGCGATTTAAGGGCATCTGCGCCTTCGGTGGCCACACCGTGTAGCAAGGTGTAACACTCTCCTGCACATGTTTCGGATTATGGCTTGAAACTGTCTTTTCGGCAAGCGTTGCGCCGCAGAATTTTTTTGCAGACGGCATTGTCCGCCCCTCTTTTCCGCGCAATATGAAAAAATGCCGTCTGCAAAACGATTATTTTTCGTACACTTTTATTTAACACAGATTATTCTACAATTTTTAATTTTACTGGCTTATAATAAGTTAAATTTGATTAACCATGCTACCGCGGGCTTGAAGCACCGACAAAGGAGAATTGCATGCCACAGATTACTTTGGATAAAACCGATTTGAAAATTTTGCAGGTTTTACAGGAAAACGGCCGTCTGACCAACGTCGAGCTGTCCGAACGGGTGGCACTCTCCCCCTCGCCCTGCCTGCGCCGCCTGAAACAGCTTGAAGACGCGGGCATTATCCGCAAATATGCCGCACTGCTTTCGCCCGTAGAAGTCGAGCTGGGCTTGCAGGCATTTATCCGCGTTGCCATCAGCAAGGCCAAAGATGCGCGCGAAGACTTCTCCAACGCCGTGCAGACTTGGCCGGAAGTATTGAGCTGCTTTGCCCTGACCGGAGAAACCGATTATCTGCTGCACGCGTTTTTTACCGATATGAACGCCTTTTCCCATTTCGTACTCGATACGCTCTTATCCCACCACGGCGTACAAGACGCGCAATCAAGTTTTGTGTTGAAAGAAATCAAAAACACCACCGCCCTGCCGCTGGCACATTTGCAGAAAGATTAAGGCACACCGCACCCGGATTCAGCCGTCCAAGGCAGCATGATTACCGCGACGGCTGTTTCAACGTGCATTGCCGAACGTCCGCCGCGCACGGACAAAACCGCTCACAACACCATGAAAAACGCAGACGGCATACACCGCAAAGCAAGCAGCCCTCAGCCGCGCCGGCCAGTCCGCCGCCTCGCGCCATCTGCCAAGCCTATTCTCAAATAGCCCAATAAATGGTACAAACAGCAGAATAATTTGAATTATTTCGCTGTTTGGAGCTTAATACATGACATTACACGATATTATCGGAGTGTTATCAGCCTTATGCCTCACCGCCTGCAATCCGACAAGTTTAACCAATACGCCCGCAGCAGCAACCTTTCCCAATCACAACAATCCCGGCAGCACACCCGATACATCAGATAAAACCCCGCCAACAGCAAAAGCGCAAGCCGAAGCAATATTTTATCTGACCGGCGATGATATTCTGGATAACGGCTTGATGATTGAACCCTTGGTTAGTACGAGATTAATTGTTTATAACGGCTGCTTGTCCGAGGGCAATCCGCACCACCCGGAAAACATTGGCACATTAGCCATTCCGAAGCATAATGATTTATTATTTGATGATAATCGACAACTCATTGGTTTAGTGAACAAAAACAGCCAAAGAAAGATTCTGATCGGCGATTATATTGCACTATCAGGCATCAAAAACCTGAGCGCAACATCATCGACCAAGCCCATTCCTGAAGCATGTTCGCAAAACATTACTACCACCCAAGAAATTTTATGACAATATTTTATAGCCTTTTAAAATAAGAATGATACTGCGTTGCTTTGCCTTGTCGTACTATCTGTACTGTCTGCGGCTTCGCTGCCTTGTCTCATTCTCATTTTATTCGACTATAAATTCCATAGATACTGTTCTTTCATACAGAATAAAAAGGCCGTCTGCAAAACAAACCATCATTTTGCAGACGGCCTTTTTTATCCCGTAAGCCTTACTTCAAGCGGAATTCCGCGGCGCGGGCGTGTGCGGTCAGCATTTCGCCGTGCGCCAGCGTACTGGCAATTTTGCCCAATTTTTGCGCCCCTGCTTCGGAAACCTGAATCAGGCTGGAACGTTTTTGGAAATCGTATGTACCCAGCGGCGAGGAGAATCGGGCGGTGCGGCTGGTCGGCAAAACGTGGTTGGGGCCGGCGCAGTAGTCGCCGAGGCTTTCACTGGTGTATTTGCCCATGAAAATCGCACCGGCATGGCGGATTTTTTTCGCCCATTCTTGAGGATTTTCAAGCGACAGCTCCAAGTGTTCCGGCGCGATGTAGTTGGCGATTTCGCAGGCTTCGTCCAAATCTTTGGCCAGAATGAATGCGCCGCGGTTGCCCAAGCTGGCTTCGATAATGTCGCGGCGCGGCATTTCCTGAATGAGTTTGTCTTGTGCGGCTTTGACGGCATCCAGATATTCCTGAGAAGTGCCGATTAAGATGGCTTGGGCGATTTCGTCGTGCTCGGCCTGGCTGAACAAGTCCATCGCCACCCATTCCGCAGGTGTGGTGCCGTCTGCAACCACCAGAATTTCAGACGGCCCTGCCACCATGTCGATGCCGACTATGCCGAACACGCGGCGTTTGGCGGCAGCAACGAAAGCATTGCCCGGGCCGGTGATTTTATCGACTTGCGGCACGGTTTCCGTACCGTAGGCCAAGGCCGCCACGGCTTGCGCGCCGCCGACGGTGAACACTTTGGTAACGCCCGCCACATACGCCGCAGCTAATACGATGTCGTTGCGCTCGCCTTTCGGTGTCGGCACCACCATGATGATTTCTTTCACGCCGGCAACGTGCGCGGGCATGGCGTTCATAATGACCGAACTCGGATAAGCCGCTTTGCCGCCGGGTACATAAATGCCTACACGGTCGAGCGCGGTAATCTGCTGGCCGAGCAAAGTACCGTCTTCGTCTTCATAGCTCCAAGATTCCATTTTTTGGCGTTGGTGGTAGCTTTCCACGCGTTCGGCAGCGGTTTTCAATGCCGTTTGGACATCGGCGGGGATACGCTCGAACGCGGCTTGCAAATCGGTCTGAGTCAGCGTCAGATCGCCCATGCTGCGGGCAGAGGTGCCGTCGAATTTATTGGTGTATTCAATGAGTGCCGCATCACCGCGCTTTTGTACGTCGGCGCAGATGTCGGCAACGATTTGGTCGATTTTCGGGTCTTGCGCGGTTTCAAAAGCCAATAATGCCTTCAACTCGGCTTGGAAGTCGGGAGATTGGGTGTTGAGGAATTTCATAATCATCTATACCTTAAAAACGATGGTCAAATCACACAGAAACAATGAGGCAGCAAACATCGGGCAATACGGGGCAACAAGGCGGCTGTTTCGGCAGCTTGGCCGCACCCTGTTTTCAAAATCAAACAGCCGATACCGTATTTTTTGCAAAGATATTGCCGATACGGTTTACAGACGGCATCAACGCGGTTTGGCAGGCATTCAGGCCGTCTGTAAAAATATGCGGAAGTTTCAAATCATCAGGCGCGGCGGCATTCCAAGCGGACATCGCCCACGCTGCTGACAAACGCTTCTTTATCCAAACGGATGATTTGAGCCGATATTTCTTCGCCGTCATTCTCCGCCAAAGCCTCCATCGTTTCCGCACGCAGCGTTTCCAGCGACTCGTTCTTTTCCGCCACTTTCCGCATCAGGCGTTCCGACTGTGTTTGCGCGGGCAGCTCGCGCACTTTCGGGGCTTCGGCATACCGCTCGAAATAATACCCGTTTTCCATACGCCATTTGCTTTTGCTTTGTATTTCAAAACGCCACACCAAACCCGGCTCAAGCTGCATCGCCAGTCGGGAAACGCTTTCGCCCGTACCGTCCGCGTGCAAAACCACATCTGCCGTCATCTCGCTGTCGGGCAGGCCGTGAATATCACACTGCCATTCGCCCACCGGCAGCGCAGCAGTCCGGTTTTGCGCTTCCTGCTCCGTCGTCGCCGCACACGCAGCCAAAACGAATACTGCACCTGCCGCCAGCATACCCTGCCATTTGCTCCGCATATTATTCTCCCTATCTGTTCAAGTGCGTCATGCCGGATACAGCATCATACGGCGTTGCCACGCATAGACAACACTTTACACTCAAGCTGCCGGTTTTATGTTTCAAACGGCCTTCCTATGCCGGAAATTCGACTCCCGCATTGAAAAAGGCCGTCTGCAAATCTTACTGTCCGCCATTTACCACGCCGGCAAACGCTTGGATAATCGGCTCAATCAACGTATGTTTGGTTTTCAGCGCGGCTTTATTGACCACCAGTCGGCTGGAAATATCGACAATGTGTTCTACCGCTTCCAGATGATTGGCTTTCAGGGTATTGCCCGTAGAAACCAAATCGACGATGGCATCGCTCAAACCCACCAGCGGGGCAAGCTCCATCGAGCCGTAAAGTTTGATGATGTCGACATGCACACCTTTGGCGGCAAAGTGTTCGGCGGCAATATTGGGATATTTGGTCGCAATACGCAGACGGCTGCCCGGTTGTGAAACGGATTCGTAGTCAAACCCTTTACGCACGGCAACCATCATGCGGCATTTGGCAATCTTCAAATCCAAGGGTTGGTAGAGGCCGTCGCCGCCGTGTTCGATTAAAACGTCCTTGCCGGCAATGCCGAAATCGGCCGCCCCGTATTGGACATAAGTCGGCACATCTGTTGCGCGGACAATCACCAAGCGGATATTTTCATGGTTGGTATGGATAATCAGCTTGCGTGATTTTTCGGGATCTTCGGCGGGAACAATGCCGGCAGCCGCCAATAACGGCAGGGTTTCTTCAAAAATACGGCCTTTTGAAAGGGCAATGGTTAAAGTTTGCTTGCTCATGTTTGCTCTATTTCTGTTGATACGGTATCTGCACCGGTTCAGCCATGCTCTTGCGCCAACATAAAGGCCGTCTGAAAACAACAGTCATTTTCAGACGGCTTGACGGAATTACAGCAGACTGCGGATGTCGGCAGCCACGCTCTCAGGCTCTGTGCCGTAAGGTTCGAAAAACGCCACTTCGCCGTTTTTGTCGATTAAATAAGAGCCGGCAGTGTGGTCAACCAAATAATTGTCGCTGTCGCCCTGAACAACTTTAGCCGACACCACGCGGTATTGCTGCTTCACTACCGGCAGGCTCTGATCGCCCGTTACCGTCAGGCCGATAAAGCTGGGGTCGAACTGTTTGGCATACTTGCCCACCACTTCGGGCGTATCGCGCTCAGGATCGACGCTGGCAAATACCACTTGAACATCTTTTGCCTGATCGCCGAGTTGTTTCAAAATATCGCTTTGGGTCAGCAACTCTGTCGGGCAAACATCTGGGCAGTTGGTATAACCGAACGACAATACCACCACTTTACCCTGCAAATCGCTGAGATTGAACGGTTTTCCCTCGCCGTCCGTCATCGTAAAATCGCCGCCGATGTCTTCTTTACGCATATCGATACCGCGGGATTGTGCGGCAGGTGCGGCCTGTTCCGCTGCAGGAGCGGAAGTCTGCGGCGCGGCCTGTCCGGCATTATCCGCCTTAGGGCTGCAGGCAGTCAGCGCCGCCAACGCGAAAGCACCGAGCAAAAAAGATTTGTTCATGGTCAGCATAACGGAATCTCCAATTCAAAGGTTTACCGCAAAACGGTTGTTTAGACTTTAAATAAAAACAAAAATATCTGCCTATCTTAACGCGTTTAAGCGATGAAATGTAGTTATTTTTAACTATTTTTATCATGAACAGCATAAATTCCCGGTTTCCTCCCGCCCGCTTCTCATGCCTACCCTATTTACCCATACCGCACAAAACATAAAACCTCTCCAAATCGTTCAAATAATATTTTTAAAAATCAAACAAATAAAAAATAAATCACAAATCCGAACATAAAAGCCTTTACAACTTTATCCACGCAGCTATAATAGCGTCTTTCTCACCTGCCCAGGTGGCGAAATTGGTAGACGCAGGGGACTCAAAATCCCCCGCCGCAAGGTGTGTCGGTTCGAGTCCGACCCTGGGCACCACTAACCGCTCTGAAGCGGTTATTTTTTTGTCTAACACCATCTAATGCCGTAAACCAAACGCCCGATACATAAGGCTTTCAAACGACTTTACCTGTTCCTTACCGTCTAATGCCGTTGCATTGAAGCAACCATATTTAGGGGGTATTATTGGGGGTATCGACCAAATACCCCCGAAAAAATACCCCCAAATGTGATAAACCAAGTATCCAATATATCAGACTTTCTACACACCTCTCCCTTGCTTGTCCGCAACACCCTCTTACCAAGCTGCCTTTCCTCTGCAAATATTCCCTTGCTTTCTTATTGCTAACCGACCGCAGAAAACGCGTTCTACCGCCTCACCTTAAACCAGCCCTATAGCAACCAAGCAAATGACAAACAAAACTGTCTCCGCCCGTTCAAATCTACCGCTCCTCCGCAACACCATACAACCACACCTGCCCAAATAGCCGTATCGCCACAAAAACCAATTCCGCCCCATCATGCCGTCTGCAAATTCATATATACAGACGGCATGATTGCGGTTTACCGTTCAAACCATTCGCCATGTCATGTATCCGCCGCATCAATGCAACGCAACAGAAACCGGTTGCGCTTGCCAGCCCCGCCGAAACATGGAGCAAGCACTCAAAGTGTTGACAATATGCCCCTGTATTCTTGATTTTGCGCCGATATTTATTTTATAAAAATCAAGTATTAATAAATCCTTCTTCAAAATAATGTTAAAAATGAAAGTTTTTGTCTTGCCTGAAACGCGTGTTTGCGTTATCGTTGGCATTCTTCTTTTCCATAAACTCTGAGCCTTGGTTCAATGCTCGGATTATGTTGCCGTTACCGTGTTCCGGCAAAGCGCGTACCCTAAACCGCTGCTTGTCGGACTTGCATTACAGGTGCTGTGGTAAGGCAGCCAGTCCGGTTGGGCCGACGCCGTAAAAAAGAGGTTGTTATGCAATTATCAGGTGCACAAATCGTTGTGCAAAGTCTCAAAGCCGAAGGCGTGGAATATGTTTTCGGTTATCCCGGCGGTGCAGTTCTCGAAATCTACGACGCCATTTTCCAGCTCAACAAATTCAAACACATTCTGACCCGACACGAGCAGGCTGCGGTACACGCGGCAGACGCTTATGCGCGTACCAGCGGCAAAGTCGGCGTGGCTTTGGTAACGTCCGGCCCGGGGGCGACCAATGCGCTGACCGGTATTGCGACGGCGTATTCGGATTCGATTCCGATGGTGGTGATTACCGGACAAGTGGGTACGCCTTCCATCGGTACGGATGCGTTCCAAGAAGTCGATACCGTCGGCATTACCCGTCCGTGTGTGAAGCACAATTTCTTGGTAACAGACATCAACGATTTGGCGGTTACCATTAAAAAAGCCTTCCAAATCGCCGCCAGCGGCCGCCCGGGGCCTGTTGTGGTGGATATTCCGAAAGACGTTACCCAAGCGATGGCAAAATTCAGCTATCCGCAGGAAGATATCTTTATCCGTTCCTACCAACCTGTTGTACAGGGTCATACCGGACAGATTAAAAAAGCGGTTCAGATGTTTGCTTCGGCAAAACGTCCGTTGGTTTACTTTGGCGGCGGTATCGTGCTGGGCAATGCCAGCGGCGAACTGATTGATTTCGTCCGCTCTACCGGTGCACCGTGTGTCGGTACACTGATGGGCTTGGGCGCATTCCCTTCCAGAGACCGCCAATACTTGGGCATGCTGGGTATGCACGGCACTTACGAAGCCAATCTTGCCATGCAGAACGCCGATGTAGTGCTGGCTGTCGGCGCACGTTTTGACGACCGTGTGGTTTCCGTACCCTCCAAGTTCATGGAAAAACCGAAAAAAATCATCCATGTCGATGTCGATCCTTCCAGCATCGCCAAGCGCGTGCGTGTCGACGTACCGATTGTCGGCGATGTGAAAAACGTACTGGCGGAAATGATTGGGCTGATTGAGAAACAAAACAGTATCCCGAGCCGCGAGCATTTGGACAAATGGTGGAAAACCATCGAATCTTGGCGTATCCGCGACTGTTTGTGGTTTGAAAACGAAAGCGAAACCATCAAGCCGCAATATGTCGTCAAAAAACTGGCGGAAATTACCGGAAATTCAGCGATTGTTACCTCCGATGTCGGCCAGCACCAAATGTTTGCCGCCCAATATTATCCGTTTGAACGCCCGCGCCAGTGGCTCAACTCCGGCGGCTTGGGCACGATGGGTGTAGGCCTGCCTTATGCAATGGGCGCGAAACTTGCCGCACCGGATCAAGACGTATTCTGTATTACCGGCGAAGGCTCGATTCAGATGAATATTCAAGAGCTTTCCACCTGCTTCCAATACAAAATCCCGCTGACCGTCGTTACCCTGAACAACGGTTATCTGGGTATGGTGCGCCAATGGCAGGAGCTGTATTACGACAACCGCGAATCGGAAACTTATTTCGATTCTCTGCCGGACTTCGTCAAACTCGCCGAAGCATACGGCCATGTCGGCATCCGCGTGGACAAGACTTCCGAAGTGGAAGGCGCATTGCGCGAAGCCTTGCGTCTGAACCGTGAAGGCCGTCTGGTATTTATCGACTTCATTACCGATAAAAAACAAAACGTATTCCCAATGGTCGGCAACGGCAAAGGTCTCGATGAAATGGTACTGCCGGTACACATGCGCGAAACCAAAGCCGACAGCGATGTCAACGATGTTACAGACCGCGATTACGACACAAGGAGCGTGCCATGAGAAGGATTTTATCGATTTTGATTGAAAACGAATCAGGCGCGATGAGCCGTGTAGTCGGTCTTTTCTCCGCCCGCGACTACAACATCGACTCCCTGTCGGTAGCCGCCACGGAAGACAAAACCCTGTCGCGCATGACCATCGTTACCCACGGCGATGAAACCGTTATCGAACAAATTACCAAACAGCTCAACAAGCTGGTTGAAGTCATCAAAGTAGTGGATTTGAACGAAAGCCGTTTTGTCGAGCGAGAACTGATGTTGGTAAAAGTACGCGCCGTCGGCAAAGATCGGGACGAGTTTCTCCGTTTGAGCGAAATCTATCGGGGCAACATCATCGACGTAACCGACCGCAGCTACACCATCGAGGTAACGGGATCGAGCGAAAAGCTGGACTCTTTCTTGGAAACCGTCGGTCGTGCGGCCATTTTGGAAACCGTGCGTACCGGTGCGGCAGGTATCGGTCGCGGCGAGCGCATTTTAAAAATCTGATACCCCGCGCATATCCATTTGCAGACGGCCTTTTGCAGGATTTTTACCGTAAACGCCGTCTGTAAAACCACCATTTCGGAGCATTGTTTCATGTCCAACATCAAAATTGCCGCTTTGATTACCGTCAAACCGGAATACACCGCAGAGCTGGCGGTACAGTTTAAAGAACTCGTCCGCGCCAGCCGTGCAGAAGAAGGCAACATCAGCTATGACCTGCATCAGGAAATCGGCAACCCGAACCGGTTTGTATTCTTTGAAAACTGGGCATCACAAGTCGCTGTGGACAGCCACAACGCCAGCGCGCATTTCCAAAACTTCGTGCAAGCCATAGACGGCAAAACCGATGCTTTGGAAATCGTCCTGCTGAACGATGTCTCCATCTGATTTTTTATCACCCAACAAACCCGTATTATAAGGAAACCAAATGCAAGTTTATTACGATAAAGACGCAGATTTGTCATTGATTAAAGGTAAAACCGTTGCCATCATCGGCTACGGCTCGCAAGGCCACGCCCACGCCGCCAACCTGAAAGACTCCGGCGTAAACGTAGTCATCGGTTTGCGTCAAGGCACTTCTTGGGACAAAGCCGTTGCCGCCGGCCACGATGTACGCACCGTTGCCGAAGCCACCAAAGCCGCCGATGTGGTGATGATTCTGCTTCCCGACGAAAACCAACCGGTTGTGTACAAAAACGAAATCGAGCCCAATCTGAAAGCCGGCGCCGCTTTGGCCTTCGCACACGGCTTCAACGTACACTACAACCAAATCGTTCCGCCGAAAAATGTTGACGTAATCATGGTTGCGCCAAAAGGCCCGGGTCACACCGTACGCAGCGAATACCTGAAAGGCGGCGGCGTGCCTTCACTGATTGCCGTTTACCAAGACAACAGCGGCAAAGCGCGCGACATCGCCCTGTCTTACGCAGCGGCCAACGGCGGCACCAAAGGCGGCGTTATCGAAACCAACTTCCGTGAAGAAACCGAAACCGACTTGTTCGGCGAACAGGCCGTATTGTGCGGCGGTGCGGTAGAACTGGTGAAATGCGGCTTTGAAACGCTGGTTGAAGCCGGTTACGCGCCCGAAATGGCTTACTTCGAGTGTCTGCACGAGCTGAAACTGATTGTGGATCTGATGTACGAAGGCGGCATTGCCAACATGAACTACTCCATTTCCAACAATGCCGAATACGGCGAATACGTTACCGGCCCCGAAGTCGTTACTCCTGCCACCAAAGAAGCGATGAAAAAAGCCCTGTACCGCATTCAATCCGGCGAATACGCGAAAATGTTCATTCAAGAAGGCGCAACCAACTACGCTTCAATGACTGCCCGCCGCCGTTTGAACGCCGACCACCAAATCGAAAAAGTCGGTGCACAACTGCGCAGCATGATGCCGTGGATTGCGAAAAACAAATTGGTTGACTTAGAGAAAAACTAATCTGTTCTCTCCAATCAAAAAGACCTGTCCGAATACTCGGGCAGGTCTTTTTTATATCTGATTCAAAAATTTAATTATTTTTCAATTATAGTCGAATAAAATAAGAATGAGACAGGGCAGCGAAGCCGCAGACAGTACACATAGTACGGCAAGGCAAAGCAACGCTGTATCATTCTTATTTTAAATGGCTATATTTTTCAATTATTTATCATCGAAAACCAATCCAAGCCGTATCATGCCGTCTGCAAATCCGGCCTTTCTCCATACCCCTGTTTTGCAGACGGCATGATATACCCGTTTCGATTCAAATGGCCAAAACAGCAAGCCGCAGGCAGCACAAAGTCATACAACCAAGCGCGGCAACACCCTCTCAAACCAAATCACCACACAACCAAACGCCATACAACCAAACACCATACAAAACAATACCGCCCTGCCCGCATTTCTTCCACACTGATTGTGTTTAACGCGCCAACTACCCGTCCAAACCGACAAATTCAAACTGCTTGCCATCATACCGCAAAATAGAAGGTTGGTCTTTCTTCCAGTCGCCCAACACAATCCGCTGCCACCCTGCTTCATGATGGATATTCTGGCGGTGGGTATGTCCGTGTATCAACAGCTTCACGCCGTATCGCCGCACCGTATCTTCAGTAAACTGAAGATTAACGTCCATAATCTCCGCCATTTTCTGCCGCTGCTCTTTTTGGCTGACCGCACGGATACGGTGTGCAACGGCCAAGCGCCAAGACAAAGGCAGCAGCAGAAATAATTTTTGCAGCCATTTCTGCTGCACTTTGCGGCGGAATGCCTGATAACGCACATCATCGGTACACAGCGTATCGCCGTGGCACAATAAAATCTTATTGCCGAACGCTTCGACAAGCTGATACTCCGGCAGCAGCGTCATTCCCGCTTCCACAGCAAAACGCTCACCAATCAGAAAATCCCGATTACCGTGGATAAAATAACACGGCACGTTTTGTTCCTTTAATTTGCAGACGGCCTGTTTGACCGCATCAATCACTGCCGACTGCTCGTCATCGCCAATCCAAAAATCAAACAAATCCCCCAATATATAAACCGCTTGAGCCGTACGCGCCCTGCCCGCCATAAAGCGGACAAACAAATCAGTCAGATCGGAACGCGCCTCGCTCAAATGCAAATCAGCAATAAAATAAATCGGTTTCATGATGATTCCTGTTAACAAAGCAAGCGGAAGAAATATAGCCGAATCGCACAACATGATACAGCATTGCAACACCCTGTCCACAGCAGGGGCTTGAGCAAACTGCCGGAGCAGCAAGTCCGCCGCCACATACTATCCGTACCGCCTGAGGCTTGGCCGCTTTGCCTTATTTGACACGGCTCAACGATTGCAGCCGGCCCGATGTTTGCCTATTGTAGGCCAATCTCCTGCCAAACAAAACGGCATAAAAAAATCCCTGCAAGCATTGCAGGGATTTTTGGAATTTGGCACGCCCACGGGGAATCGAACCCCGGTTACCGCCGTGAAAGGGCGATGTCCTAACCGCTAGACGATGGGCGCGGAAATTTTCAAATGGCGCACCCGGAGCGATTCGAACGCCCGACCCTCTGGTTCGTAGCCAGATACTCTATCCAACTGAGCTACGGGTGCGCTGTAAGAAAGATTGAATTATAGGGTTAGCGGAAAATCCTGTCAAGCATTAAACTGGAAAATTCTCAAAAAAAGTGTAGAATGCGCGTTTGCCTGTTGAATTTAAAGGAAAAGAAATGGCGCACAATTCGCGTTGGCCGAAGCTGGCTGCCGCTTCCGCCCGCTTCGGTCTGCCCGTCGCGGTTGTCGACTTGGAAACAACCGGCGGCAATTTCCAACAAGACCGGATTACCGAAGTCGCCATCATGCGTTTTGAGCAGGGCAAGGCAAAGCGATATGAATGGCTGGTCAACCCGCAGCAGCCGATTTCGCCCTTTATCGAAAACCTGACCGGCATTAATGATGCGATGGTTGCCGATGCGCCTTGTTTCCAACAGCTTGCCCCAAGCCTCCTGCCGCTGCTGCGCGGTGCGCTGCTGATTGCACACAACAGCCGCTTCGACCATACTTTCCTACGCAATGAGTTCCAACGCGCGGGCATTCCATTTTCCGCCCCTGCTTTGTGTACCGTACAGCTTTCACGCCGTCTGTATCCCCAGTTTCACAAACACAATCTCGACAGCATCATCGAACGCTTCCAGATTTCGGCAGAACAACGCCACCGCGCCATGACCGATGTCTTGGCTTTATGTGATTTTTTGGAACACAGCCTGCAGGAAAAAAACAGTACCGACTGGGAAAACCAATGCCGCGCCCTCATGAACCCGAAAATGCTGCCGACTTGGCTGCCCGATGCGCTGGCACAACAGCTATATGCCCTCCCAGACAGCGAAGGCGTTTTGGTGTGGCTGGATACATTCGGCCAAGCGCAGGCGGTTGAGGCACACAACCGCGCCTATTCGGAAACCGCCTCGCTGCTGCATTCCAAAAAAGTACCGCCTTATATGCAATCGGCCGCCTCCGTGCGCTTCCTGCCCGCGCTCGGTAGTCTGCATACCTTGTGGCTCAAAGCTCAGGCCATGCAGGAATACCGCATCATGCCCTCCGAATCTTTACGTACGTTCAGCACGGTACACTTCGCGCCCGATGAACACGGCGCATTACAAGCGCGGATTGTGCCGTTGAAAAACGGCAGCCGCCCCGTCCGCCCCTACGGTTTTTTCCTGCACAAAAAAGCCGCCAAACGCGCCTTGTCGGAGTGGGCGCACACACACCAGCTCTGCCCCGACACCTTGAACATTCTGCCGACCAACCATGCCAAAGGCGTACCCTGCCCCGTTCAGGCTGTCGGCCAATGCAACGGTGCCTGCCAAACTGCAGACGGCATCAGCCGTCAAAACGAACGCATCCGGGAGCTGGCGGTACTGCTGCCCGTTGCCGATTGGGGTCATGCACACGCAATCGAAATCACCGAGTCGAACCCCGTTTCCGGCAACAGCCTCACGTTCACCTGTGCCGGCGGTGCATTATCCCTCCCCGACGGAAGTTGGTATTTCGACGAAACGCTGCCGGGTATTCTGAAAAGCAAATTCAAACAAGGCCGTGAAGCGGTGCGAATCATTGCATAAGCCGTTTTACAGACGGCATGATGAAGGCCATACAGCGCCTTTCATACATTTTCCGGCCCGAACTGCTATGATTCCACTATAATAAACATCAATATTTCCCGAACAAGCCGTCTGCAAACCGGAGCTTTCCCAATCATGTGGCAAACCCTACAACAATGGCTGGCTGCCGTTCCCGTCAGCAGCGAGATTATCCAATCCGTACTGATGATTATTTCCCTGCTGGCATTACGCAGCATACTGCTGAGCGCGCATTTCCGCAGCCATCCCGAATTGGAATTAGAAAGCAAACGCCGCTCGCTGGTGGTCAGCCGCAATTTGACGCTGATTCTCATTTTGCTCGGGCTGGCCATGATTTGGGCCGCGCAAATCCAATCGCTCGCCTTATCCATGCTTGCGGTTGCCGCTGCCATAGTATTGGCCACCAAAGAGCTGATTATGTGTTTGTCGGGCAGTTTGCTCCGAGCGGTGACCAAACAGTATTCCGTAGGCGACTACATCGAAATCAACGGTATGCGCGGCAGAGTGGTCGACATCAACCTGCTGAACACCTTAATGATGCAAATCGGCCCCAATGCCTTAGTCGGCCAGCTTTCAGGGCAGACTCTTTCCTTCCCCAACAGCCTGCTACTGAGCCATTCCGTGCGGCGCGACAACATTCTCGGCCCCTTCGTTATCCATACCTTGGAAATCCCCGTACCCGTCCACTTGGATTCCGATGCCATCATTCCGCCGCTGAAAACCATTCTCGAGCCGATGTGCCAACCGCATATCCAAAATGTTTCCCGCTATCTGAAAAACGTCCAAACCGAAAAACTCTTCATCACCCCCGCCGCACAGCCGCGCATTACACGCGTACCGTTCGATGACAAAGTCTATAAAATCATCGTGCGCTTTGCTGCGCCGGTAGAAAAACGCTTGGAAATCCAGCAGGCGGTGCTGGACGAATTTCTGCGCGTACAATACCGCCTGCTGAACCCGAGCAGCAACTGAATACGCATTTTGCAGACGGCATAACCTCGCCGCGTACACAAAAATTAACGCAACAGCAGAGCTTAATTGCAAGCCCTGCACTTCCAATCTCCTCTTTCCGCCCCATATAGACCCCATCAGAGGGCAAAATATAGTCGAATAAAATAAGAATGAGACAAGGCAGCGAAGTCGCAGACAGTACACATAGTACGGCAAGGCAAAGCAACGCTGTATCATTCTTATTTTAAATGACTATACATTTGTTTCCTACCCCAACACACCACACAAAGGATTCCCATGACCGACAATATCCTGTTAAACCTCGGCGACGAGCCGCGTTTCGACGAAATCAAAACCGGACACATCAAACCCGCACTGCAAACCGCGATTGCAGAAGCGCGCGCGCAAATCGCCGACATTAAAAAAGAAGCCGATACCACTTGGCTCAACACAGTGGAACGCCTGACCGACATTACCGAACGCGTCGGCCGCATTTGGGGCGTGGTCGCGCATTTGAACTCCGTGGTCGACACCCCCGAACTGCGGGCGGTGTACAACGAACTTATGCCCGAAGTCACCCTCTTTTTCACCGAAATCGGCCAAGACATCGGATTGTACGAACGCTTCAAAGCCATCAAAGCCGCCCCCGAATTTGCCAAGCTGTCGGACGCACAGCAGACCAAACTCAACCACGACCTGCGCGATTTCGTATTGAGCGGCGCGGAGCTGCCGCCCGAACAGCAGGCCGAACTGGCGGCACTGCAAACCGAAGGCGCGCAGCTTTCCGCCCAATTCTCACAAAACGTACTCGATGCGACCGATGCGTTCGCCCTCTATTTCGACCATGCCGAACCGCTGGCGGGCATTCCCGAAGACGCGCTGGCGATGTTTGCCGCCGCCGCTGAAGCAGAAGGCAAAAACGGCTACAAAGTCGGCCTGCAAATGCCCCACTATATTGCCGTGATGACTTATGCCGACAACCGCGGTTTGCGCGAACAGATTTACCGCGCCTACGTTACCCGCGCCAGCGAATTGAGCAACGACGGCAAATTCGACAACACCGCCAACATCAACCGCACGCTGGAAATCGCGCTGCAAACCGCCAAACTCTTAGGTTTCCGAAATTACGCCGAATTGTCGCTCGCCACCAAAATGGCGGACACCCCCGATCAGGTATTGGCGTTTTTACGCAATCTGGCCGCCCGCGCCAAACCGTTTGCCGAAAAAGATTTGGCGGAAGTACGCACCTTCGCCGCCGAACACTTGGGCTTGGACGACCCGCAGCCGTGGGATTTGACCTATGCCGGCGAAAAGCTGCGCCAAGCCAAATATGCCTTCAGCGAAACCGAAGTCAAAAAATACTTCCCCGTCAGCCGCGTCCTGTCCGGCCTGTTTGCCCAAATCAACCGTTTGTACGGTGTCAACTTCATCGAAAAAAACGTACCGGTCTGGCATAAAGACGTGCGTTATTTCGAATTGGAAAACGGCGGCGCGATTATCGGCGGCGTGTATATGGACCTCTACGCCCGCGAAGGCAAACGCGGCGGCGCATGGATGAACGACTACAAAGGCCGCCGCCGTTTTGCAGACGGCGCGAAAGCCGGCCAAATCCAAACGCCGACAGCCTATCTGGTATGCAATTTCACCCCGCCCGTCGGCGGCAGGGAAGCACGTTTGAGCCACGACGAAATCCTGACCCTCTTCCACGAAACCGGCCACGGCCTGCACCACCTGCTCACGCAAGTGGAAGAGCTCGGCGTATCCGGCATCAACGGCGTGGAATGGGATGCGGTCGAGCTGCCGAGCCAGTTTATGGAAAACTTCGTCTGGGAATACGGCGTACTCGCCGAAATGTCTGCCCATGAAGACGACGGCGCGGCCTTACCGCGCGAATTGTTCGACAAAATGCTGGCGGCGAAAAACTTCCAACGCGGCATGTTCCTCGTGCGCCAAATGGAATTCGCACTTTTTGACATGCTGATTCACAGCGAAACCGATGCAGGCCGTCTGCAAAATTGGGCGGAGGTGTTGCAGCGCGTGCGCCAAGAAGTTGCCGTGGTTCAGCCGCCGGAATACAACCGCTTCGCCCAGAGCTTCGGCCACATCTTCGCAGGCGGCTATTCCGCAGGCTATTACAGCTACGCATGGGCGGAAGTGCTGAGTGCCGATGCTTATGCCGCCTTTGAAGAAAGCGACGATTTGCGTGCCACCGGCAAACAGTTCTGGCGCGAAATTCTGGCCGTGGGCGGTTCGCGCAGCGCGGCGGAATCGTTTCAGGCTTTCCGCGGCCGCGAGCCGAGCATAGACGCATTATTGCGACACAGCGGTTTCGACGGCGAAGCCGCATAACGTGAAATATAGTCATTTAAAATAAGAATGATACAGCGTTGCTTTGCCTTGCCGTACTATGTGTACTGTCTGCGGCTTCGCTGCCTTGTCTCATTCTTATTTTATTCGACTATAAAAGGCCGTCTGCAAAATCGGGTTTCCATTTGCAGACGGCCTTTTTTTGCTTTCAAACACATTTGGCACAGATTATGCTTCCCAAACAACAGCAGCTTTATCCATAGTAAAACAGCAAACCGAGTTTCATTATCAAAGCTATTGAAAAACCCAATCAGGTAAATTAAACTCAAGCCATACAAAAACCGATTAGGCCGTCTGCAAAACATCATGGTCGATAAAAATCATCATGCCGCCAGCCTGCAAAGCCGCAGACCGTAGATGAGTGCGACAAAGCGCGGCAACGCAGTATTATTTTTATTTTAAACAACCATACTGCCGGTTTTTGACACATTTTCAAACAAGCGACAATTTTTGTCACAATCTGACAACTGTTTACCCGGGCCGATGCCCGCCGCCACTCAAAAAAAAAAAAACGATTTTTTTATTATTAAAAACAAGTAGTTATAAAAATATTTTTCACATACCAGAACTTTGGCACGATAATTTCTTATATGTACAGTGTCCGATAAGGTTAAAACGGATAGCCCGTGTCGGAAGCTGTATATTCCTTCTAAAAGAGTCTTAACTCACTAAAACGCGCCAAACGCATTACGGATTATTTTTTAAAAACCAATAAGCGCACCCAACGGAGTATCACATGAAAGCTGTCCAAAAGGGCTTTACCATTATCGAGCTGATGATTGCCATCGCCATTGTCGGCGTTCTGACCGTCATCGCCCTGCCCGCCTACCAAGACTACACCGGCCGCGCCCAAGTATCCGAAGCGCTGTCTCTCTTGGAGGCGCAAAAATCGTCGGTAGTCGAATATTATTCGGATAAAGGCGAATGGCCGACCAGCAATTCCGAAGCAGGGATTGCCGAAAACATCGAAGGGCAATACGTTGCCTCGGTAAAAGTCGGCACAAACGGTACCATTACCGCCACCATGAAAAACAGCAACATCAATGTTGACATTCGCGGCAAAACTTTAGAGCTTACTCCCAATGCTCCCGCCACTACCACAACTGAAAGCGGCGCAACTTCCCGAGACGGCGCATTCACTTGGAAATGTACCCCGGGCGCAACCGATGGCGTAAACGAAAAATTCCTGCCATCTGCCTGTCGCTCAACCGGCGAAAATACCGCCACAACACCCGCTCCTTAACAAGCGGCAACCGATTTCTGTTTAGCAGTACCCTATAACAAAAGCAAACACGATTACGTGGAAAACCGGCAAAGGCCGTCTGAATTTCAGACGGCCTTTGCTGCATTTGCAGGCAGTAAAACACGGCTCAACCGTTTACCCGCCCGACCTTATTTTACCGCTCCGCACCACCGCAACCTTATAGGGAATTTTCAAGATTTCCACTATAATGAGACATAACCGTCAGCAAACTTAAAGACAGGCCTCAATACTGTGGCCACTTTATAGTCGAATAAAATAAGAATGAGACAAGGCAGCGAAGCCGCAGACAGTACACATAGTACGGCAAGGCAAAGCAACGCTGTATCATTCTTATTTTAAATGACTATATTTTGAAAGACGGATAATCCCTTATGCAGCAAACGGCCAGTACGCTGCCCGACCGACACATAAGGGATTGGATTAACCATACTGATTTTTTCATACCCAAACCAAGCAGAACGGCAGACAAACAGAGCCTGCCTCCGTAGCCAACGCCCTGCCCTCCCACAACGCCCAACAGAAACGGATTACATCATGAGCGTCGGATTATTGCGCGTGCTTTCCCAGCATCACGTCCTAACCGAAGAGCGTATCGGATACTACACAGCCGCCGCACAATCGGGCAGAGCGGTACTGCCCATGCTTTTTGCAGACGGCATCATCACACCGCGCGCGCTGGGAGAAATGCTTGCCGCCACGTTCAATTACCCGCTGCTCGACTTGCAGCACGTTCCGCGCACCCATATCCTGACCGACATCATTACCGAAGAGCAAATGTTGAAAAACCGCTGCGTACCGCTGTTTCGGCGCGGACACACGGTTTATCTGGCGGTTTCCGATCCTACGCGCATTCAGGATTTCCAAAAAATGGCGTTTGCCGCCGGCGAAACAATGGATTTGGTTATCGTGCGCGATGACCAGTTATCCGCCTTATTGGAATGGCTGGGGCAGCGTTCGACCAGCATTTTGCAAGAAATCCGCCACGAACAGGAAACGGTTCGCGGCACACAGATTTTATACATCGACAACGAAGAGGCCGAAGACGGCCCGATTCCGCGCTTTATCCATAAAACCTTATCCGACGCCATTCAGGCGGGCGCATCGGATATTCATTTTGAATTTTACGAACACATCGCCAGAGTACGTTTCCGCGTGGACGGCCAACTGCGCGAAGTGGTGCAGCCGCCTGTTGCCGTGCGCGGCCAGCTTGCTTCACGAATCAAAGTCATGGCGCATTTGGATATTGCTGAAAAACGTGTCCCGCAAGACGGCCGTATCCAAATTGCTTTTGAAAAAAACGGCCGTCCGATAGACTTCCGTGTCAGCACTTTGCCAACGCTGTTTGGCGAAAAAGTCGTGATGCGGATTTTAAATTCCGATTTGGGCGATTTGAATATCGATACCTTGGGCTTGGAGCCGTTTCAAAAAGATATGCTGCTCGATGCCATCGGCCGTCCTTACGGCATGGTGCTGGTTACCGGCCCGACCGGTTCCGGCAAAACCGTATCGCTTTATACCTGCCTGAACATTCTGAATACGGAGAAAGTCAATATCGCCACGGCTGAAGATCCGGCAGAAATCAACCTGCCCGGCATCAATCAAGTCAATGTCAACGACAAACAAGGACTGACGTTCGCCTCCGCGCTGCGCGCTTTCCTTCGCCAAGACCCCGACATCATCATGGTAGGGGAAATCCGCGATTTGGAAACTGCCGACATCGCCATCAAAGCCGCGCAAACCGGCCACATGGTGTTTTCCACCCTCCATACCAACAATGCGCCCGCCACTTTGTCGAGGCTGCTGAATATGGGCGTTGCCCCGTTCAACATCGCCAGCTCCATCAGCCTGATTGTGGCGCAACGCCTGCTGCGCTGCTTATGCCCGCACTGTAAAAAAGCCGTTGCCCGTCCGCCTAATACCGTATTGAAGCAGGCCGGATTTACCGATGAAGACTTGCAGCAGCCGTGGACGCTGTACCGCCCTGCCGGTTGCGAATCCTGCCGCGGCAGTGGTTTCAAAGGGCGTATCGGCGTATATGAAGTCATGCCGGTCAGCAAGGAAATGCAGCATGTCATCATGGATAACGGCACGGAAGTGGACATCACCAATCTGGCTTATCAGGAAGGCATAGTAGACTTGCGCCGCGCCGGTTTGCTGAAAGTCATGAGGGGGCTGACTTCGCTGGAAGAAGTAACCGCCCGTACCAATGATTGAGGTTTGCCATGTCCCGCTCCCATAAAACACTTGCTGCTTTTTTCAGCATGGGCGGAAAAGACCGCCGCTTTGCCTTTGAAGGCAAAAATATTTATACCGACCGTCTTGTCCGCGGCGAAGTTGTGGCGGCAGATGAAGAGGAAGCCCGCAAAAAGCTGCAACGACGCGGTATCCGCCCTTTGCGTATCGACAAGGTAAAAACCGTCCGCACACGCAAGATTACGCAAGAAGACATTACGGTTTTTACCCGCCAACTAGCCACCATGATGAAAGCGGGGCTGCCGCTGCTCCAAGCATTCGACATCATCGCACGCGGCCACTCCAACCCTGCGGTCACGCAAATGCTGACCGGTATCCGCACCGATGTGGAACAGGGCAGCTCTCTTGCCGTATCGTTTGGCAAATATCCGAAATATTTCGACCGTTTTTACTGTAATCTGGTTGCAGCAGGTGAAACCGGCGGCGTATTGGAAACGCTGCTCGACAAGCTGGCAACTTATCGTGAAAAAACGCTGGCCGTCAAAAGAAAAATTAAAACCATGATGATTTACCCGATGGCGATTCTGGTGGTGTCGTCAGGCTTGGTGTTTGTCATGATGCGCTTCGTATTGCCTGCTTTCAAAGAAATCTATACCAATATGGGCGCGCAACTGCCGCTGTTGACGCAATATGCCATCAACCTTTCCGATTTTGTGGTCGAATACGGTTGGCTGCTGCTGGTTGCGACCATTGTTGCCGGCGTGTCGCTGTACCGTCTGCATGAAAAATCATACAGCCTGCAAAAGCGCACCGATGCCTTGCTGCTGCGGACACCACTGTTCGGCAGCATTGTCCGCAAAGCCGCCATCGCCCGCTGGTCGCGTACTTTATCGACGCTCTTTGCCGCCGGCGTGCCGCTGGTAGAGGTTTTGGACTCGGTTGCCGCCGCTTCGGGCAATCTGCTGTACGAAGAAGCCACCCTCGATATTCGGGCGCAGGTAACACAAGGCTTGTCGCTGGCTTCCAGTATGCAGCCAACCAATATGTTTCCCAATATGGTGGTGCAAATGGCGGCGGTCGGGGAAGAATCCGGCGCGTTGGACGATATGCTCAACAAAGCCGCCGAATTTTATGAAGACGAAGTGGACAATCTGATTTCACGGCTTTCCGCCCTGATTGAACCGATTATCATGATTGTCATCGGCGTAACCGTCGGTATCCTGCTGATTGCCATGTATCTGCCCTTATTGAATTTGGGCAAGGCGGTAGGCTGATATGTGGACATTCGATATCTATACGCCGTTTATCGTACCTGCCGCCGCCCTGCTCGGTCTGCTGTTTGGCAGCTTTTTAAACGTGGTTATCCACCGCATACCCATCATGATGGAGCGCGATTGGACGCTGTTTGCCAAAGAGCATCTCGGCCTGAAGCCGTCTGCAAAAGAGCAGCAGCCGTTTAATCTGATGAAGCCGGATTCGCATTGCCCCGAATGCGGAGAAAAAATCAAAGCACGGCACAATATTCCCGTCATCAGCTATCTGCTGCTCGGTGGCAAATGCAGCCTATGCCGTACGCACATCTCCCTCCGCTATCCGCTGGTCGAACTGCTGACCGCTGCGGCGTTTGCCGTCGTAGCATGGCAATACGGAGCAAGCTGGATTACGCTCGGCGGCTGGGTATTCACCGCTTTTCTCATTGCACTGGCCTTCATTGATGCCGATACGCACTATCTGCCCGATTCGCTTACCCTGCCGCTGGTTTGGCTGGGGCTGCTGTTTAATTTTGCAGACGGCATGGTAGCGCTGCAATCCGCGGTACTCGGTGCTGTATGCGGCTATGCCTGCCTGTGGTTGCTCTGCGCCGCATACAGATTGCTGACCGGCCAAACCGGTATGGGCAACGGCGATTTCAAACTGCTCGCCGCATTGGGCGCATGGCTGGGGGTCGGCGTATTGCCCGTGTTGGTGTTTGCCGCCTCGCTCATCGGCATTATGGGCGCGGTGTTAACGAAAACCGCCAAAGGGCAGGCTTTCGCCTTCGGCCCCAGTCTGGCATTGGCTGGCTGGATTATCTTCATTGCCTACGAACCGCTGCAACAGCTTACCGACTGGTGGCTGAATGCCTCGGGGTTGTAGCCATTCTTCCCATATCATAAAGGACGGCGGATATGACCGTATGGATAGGACTAACCGGCGGAATCGGCAGCGGCAAATCCCAAGCTGCCGCCGAATTTGCCAAACTGGGTGTGCCGCACATTGATGCCGATGCCGTCAGCCGCAGCCTGACTGCAGACGGCGGCGCAGCATTGCCGGAAATCCGCCGCCTGTTTGGCGAAGCGGTATTCTGCGAGAACGGCAGCCTGAACCGCACCGCCTTGCGCGACTTGGTTTTCAGACGGCCCGAAGCCAAAAAACAGCTTGAAGACATCATGTTTCCGCTGATTTTGTCGGAAATATGCCGTCTGCAAACCTGCTCCCGCGCTGTTTACGGAATCCTCGACATACCGCTCCTGATCGAGCAGCCCCTGTTTCGGGCATTGGTACACCGCATACTGGTAATCGATGTTTCCGAGGACACACAAATCCGCCGCGTACAGTCGCGCAGCGGTTTGAAAGAGGCCGAAATCCGCCGCATTATTGCCAACCAAGCGCCGAGGAGGCAACGCCTGCTGCACGCCGACGACATTTTGTGCAACGAAGGCAGTACGGCGGATTTGGCGCAGAAAATACAACGGCTGCACCACTTTTACCGCCACTTGAAACAAACGGCCGGCTGCCGTATCCGCTGATTTTACAGACGGCCTCATGATAGGCCGTCTGCATTTTGAAAGGTAGTGATGATGAACCCGACCCTTACCGTCAAATGCCCCACCTGCCGCCAAAACGTCGCATGGACGGACGAACACCCCTACCGTCCGTTTTGCAGCAAACGCTGCAAGCTGATTGATTTGGGCGAATGGGCGCAGGAGCGTTACACCGTGGCGGCAGAAGAAGAACCGCTGTCGGAGTGGAACAATGAAGTGAAGTAATACACCCTGCAATCGGGTTTACTGTCAAAACACTTCTTATCCGAATGAAAAAACTTCAAGGCTGTGAAAGGCTGTTTTAAGCAGGCTTTCACAGGCGATGTGTAAGATTGCAGCTTGATTTGCAGACGGCCTGAAACGCGCTTTTTATGCTTTTCGCCTGATTTTCCGGCCAATCCTGACCATATCATCAGAGAGTACAGAGAATTATAGTCGAATAAAATAAGAATGAGACAAGGCAGCAAAGCCGCAGACAGTACACATAGTACGGCAAGGCAAAGCAACGCCGTATCATTCTTATTTTAAATGACTATAGTTTTGACAAGCCGACGCAATCAAGAGTATTGATGGATTGTTTTGAGAGATATTAACGATGTGAGAGAAGGATATTGGCAGCCGTACCGAACCGGTAACGAAAAAGAAATCAAAAAACTGATGGAGAAAAAAAGAGATGAAGACATCGGGCAAGGCTCGAAATCACTTGCACACACACTCGGCCGCCTTCTCGAGCAGGCTGCGGTATCGAGATGATGACCGCTTTTCCGATGTCTTAAGAAAATGGAAACATGGGAGATTGGATTACACCGGGTAATCCAATCTTCAGACGGCCTTTTGCTATTGAAAAAACCTCAGCCTTTGTTCAATTCCTGCTTGTTTTCACCCTCGCGGCGCAATGCTTTCGGCAATACAAACACAATACTTTCTTCCGCCCCTTCGCCTTCGCGTACGGTTTCGTGCCCCCAGCCCTGAATCGTCTGCAACACTTCTTTGACCAATACTTCCGGCGCGGAAGCTCCGGCGGTAACGCCGACTTTCTGCTTGCCCTCAAACCAAGATTTTTCCAGATACGAAGCATTATCGACCATATAGGCATCGACACCCAAATGCGCGGCCACTTCGCGCAAGCGGTTGCTGTTGGAAGAATTGGGCGACCCGACCACAATCACAATATCGCATTCTTCCGCCAGCTCTTTCACCGCTTTTTGGCGGTTTGTCGTTGCATAGCAGATGTCTTCCTTATGCGGATTGCGGATATTCGGGAAGCGCGCGTTCAGGGCTTCGATAATGTCTTTGGTTTCGTCAACCGATAAAGTTGTCTGGCTGACATAAGCGAGCTTGTCGGGATCGGCAACTTCCAAAGCCGCCACGTCCCCGACCACTTCCACCAACAGCATTTTGCCGGGCGGAAGCTGACCCATCGTGCCTTCTACTTCCACATGACCCTTATGCCCGATCATAATGATTTGGTAGCCCTGCTCGTCCAAACGCGCCACTTCCTTATGCACTTTCGTTACCAGCGGACACGTTGCATCAAACACACGGAAACCGCGATCCGCCGCCTCCTGCTGTACCGCTTTGGAAACGCCGTGTGCCGAATACACCAGCGTCGCACCTTCCGGCACTTCCGACAATTCCTCGATAAACACCGCGCCTTTATCGCGCAGGTTGTCCACCACAAATTTATTGTGTACGACTTCATGGCGCACATAAATCGGCGCGCCAAATTCTTCCAAGGCGCGTTCTACAATACTGATGGCGCGATCGACACCGGCGCAAAAGCCGCGCGGATTGGCAAGGACAATGGTTTTCTCGTTCATGATGGGCTGTTCTTTTCAGTTGGTGTGTGTTGCAGACGGCAGCAGACCGCGTATGCCGTCTGCAAATTGCGAACCATCTTAATCTCAAATATTCAGACGGCCTTTTCCGGTTCTTTTTTCTTGTTGGTCAAGCCGTCAAGCACCAGCAGTACCGCACCGACACAGATAAAGCTGTCGGCGACATTAAACGCAGGATAATACCAATCCTGCCAGTAAAACAGTAAAAAATCAACCACATGGCCATAAGCCAAACGGTCGATGACATTCCCGATTGCTCCGCCGATAATCATCGCCGCCCCGATTTTTCCCCAACGGGCAAAGTCGTTGCGCACAATCGAACGCCACAAATACAAACTGATGACCGCCGCCAAACCCAAAAAGAAATATTTCTGCCAGCCGCCCTGATCGGCAAGAAAACTGAATGCCGCGCCCGGGTTGTACACCAGCGTCAAATCGAAAAACGACGGAATCACGTTGACCCGCTCAAAATCCTGAAACGTAGCCAACACCGCCAGCTTGGTTACCTGATCGAGCGCGATTGCCGCCAAAGCCAGCAGCAGATAAGGAATTTTGGAAGAAGATGCAGACATATGCAGACGGCCTGAAAATAAAAGTGTTATTCTACCCGAAAGCCTTATCCGCACAAAGCCGTCTGCAAAACGCTGTGGTAAAATCAATCAAACCCAACGCCGCACCTACCTCCTCGCGCCGGCTGCCCGTTGCAACCCGATACCTGTATGCCGTCTGCAAAAACGCCCATGAATATCCCCTTGCTCCCGCCCGACGACTACCGTTTTCCCGATCCGGCCTACGCGCTTGCCGAATGCGACGGCTTGGTCGGCGTCAGTACCGACATGGACATCGGACGGCTGCTGTCGGCATACCGCAACGGCATTTTCCCGTGGCACAGCGAACGCGGCTATATCTACTGGTTTGCCACCGCGCCGCGTACCGTGCTGCTGCCGCACAAACTGCATATCGGCAAATCGCTGGCCAAAACCTTACGCAACAAGCCCTACCGCGTCAGCGTCAACCTTGCCTTCAGCGAAGTCATTGCCGCCTGCGCCGCAACCGAACGCCCCAATCAGCAAGGTTCTTGGATTGCCCCTGAATTTCAGGCGGCCTATACCGCCCTGCACCGCGCGGGGCACGCCCATTCTTTTGAGTGCTGGTATCCCGATGCAGACGGCATTTTACAGCTTGCCGGCGGGCTGTACGGCGTACAAATCGGCCGCGTGTTTTACGGCGAATCCATGTTTGCCCGCCATGCGGACGCTTCCAAAACCGCCTTTTCCCTCGCCGTTCCCCATCTGGCACAATGCGGCATCGAGCTCATCGACTGCCAGCAGGATACCGACCACCTGCGCCGTTTCGGTTCGGAAAACATGGCATTCGATGATTTTCAGACGGCATTACACCGCTTGAACAGGTTGCCGTTAATACAGAATATCCGACCAGCCGTCTTGGCCGATACCTGTATGCCGTCTGCAAAATTTCCCGAGCAATCTTGCTGAACCCTTTTGAAAGCACACCCATGCAAACCTACCGCTTTTATCTTGTCAACGTCTTTGCCCGACAACATTTCGGCGGCAACCCTTTGGCCGTTTTCCCGGAAGCAGACGGCCTGACCGAAACCCAAATGCAGCAGATTGCCCGCCAGTTCAATCTGTCGGAAACCGTGTTTATCCTGTCGCCCACGCGAACGGACGCGGTAAGAAAACTCAAAATCTTCACTCCCGACCACGAGCTGCCGTTTGCCGGACACCCTACCATCGGTTCGGCGTTCATTATCCGCCAACTGTTTACCGATGCAGACCGTTACACCCTCGAAACCGAAGCAAAACTGGCTGAAATTACCCACCAAAACGATTTGATTACCTTCGCGCTAAACGGCGAAGTACAAACCGAACCCTGCCATATTGCCCGCGACCGGCTGGCCGAAGTCTTGGGTTTGCAGGAATGCGACATCGCCGAAACGCAATGGGTCAACACCGGCACTTGGCAGCTTTTAATACAACTTGCCGACCGGCAGGCTGTCAGCCGCTGCCGCGTTTCCCCGACTGCCTTTGCCGAAGCATTTGATGGCGCATTATCCCCGTCCTGCTACGTTTGGTTTGCCGAAGCCGGCACCGCGCAAGTCAGACTGTTCGCGCAGCATGGCAGCAGCCTGATTGAAGATCCCGGTACAGGTTCCGCAGCCGCCAATCTCGGCGGTTGGCTGCTTGCCCGCAGGCAGATTCCTGCCGAACTGATGATTCGTCAGGGAGACGAAATCGGCAGACCCAACCGCCTGAGCTTGAAAGTCGAAGCAGACGGCAGAATTTTTGTCGGCGGTAACGTCATCAAAGTCGGCAGCGGCGAATTTACCGTAGCCTGACGGTGGCCGCACGCATCATGCCGTCTGCAAAACCGCTGCAAGGCGGCAATTTTGCGTAAAATATCCGTTTTAGCGTATCATCGGCACAACAGGCCGAACGCAGAGAATCAATGTCCCGCCCCATAAGCGCGACAAAACCCGAACAAGCCGTCTGAATATTTGGATACCCCCATGCCCTTCCATACCGAACGCCCGACTTTAGCCATCGACACCAGCACTTCTTTCCTGTCGCTCGCTCTCCGCCATCAGGGAAACACCCTGTTGCACCACAGCGAAGCGGGAACAAAACAATCCAGCCTGATTCTGCCGCACATCAACACCTTATTTTCCGAAGCAGGCATTACTGCTGCCGACTTGGGCGCGATTGTTTACGCACAAGGGCCGGGCGCATTTACCGGTCTGCGTATCGGCACCGGCGTAGCGCAAGGCTTGGCCACACCGTTTAACACTCCTTTAATCGGCGTTCCCTGTTTAGATGCCGCCGCCTATTTGCGCCCGCACCAAACCTGCGTATTGGCGGCAACCGATGCGCGCATGGGCGAAGTGTTTTACGCATGGTTCGACACGCAACACCACCGCCGCTTGAGCGATTACCATGTCGGCAAAGCAGCGGACATTACCCTGCCCGAACATACGGAATATGCAGACGGCATTGGCAATGCGTTCGCACTCGCCGACAAGCCTCCTTTCGACGGCACACCCGATATGCCGACCGCTGCCGACTATCTGAACTTGGCACTGTGCGGCAGGTATCCGGCAACAGGTGCGGCACATGCAGAGCTATTGTACGTCCGCAACAAAATCGCCCTCACCGCCAAAGAACAGGCCGAACGAAAGGCTCAGCCATGATTGTCCGCCCCGCCGCCGCCAACGACTGCACCGCACTGGCCGCGCTGGATGCCCGCTGTAATCCCTCGCCTTGGTCTGCCACCCAATTTGCCGCCGCCCTGCAAAACCGCTTCGATACCGTTTTGCTGGCCGAAAATGCAGACGGCCTGTGCGGTTTGATTGTTTGGCAAAACATATGCGGAGAATCGGAGCTGCACCTGATTGCCACCGCACCCGAATGCCGCCGCCAAGGAATCGCCACCCGTCTGATGCAACACTGGTTCGATCACACAACAGCAGACGGCGGGCGGCTGTTTTTAGAAGTCCGCGCAAGCAATACCGCCGCACAAACGCTGTACCGCAAATACGGTTTTCAGGAATGCGGCAGACGCAAAGCCTATTACCCGCTGGAAAACGGCGCACGCGAAGATGCCGTATTAATGGAGAAATCATGTTAAGCAGCCGCTACCTGCATCTGCACGAAGCATTGGGACTGGGGCCGATGTGGCTGAACCGCGCCGCTGTCTTCAAGTCTGCCGCAGCCGGACAAAACGAACAGCCCGACCAGCAACCTGCCGCAACCGTCCGCCCCATTGCCCGCGCCGTACAATCTGCCGCCGAAACGTCAGTCTCAGGCAATGCCGCGCGTTTGGCCGCCATGCAGGCAGTGGGCGCGCACAAAAAAACCGCCGCACCGCCCACCCCGTCCACCGACCCCGCACCCGCCGCGCAAGCCGCACACACGGCACTTGCAGACGGCCTTGCTGCCTTTCCACATACCGATGCCAAACCCTCCGAAATCATGGCCGTCAGCATCTGCCCCTCGACCGAAGACAGCATGGCCGGCAAACTGTTCAGCGGCAGCATCGGCGTATTGCTGGACAATATGTTGGCCGCCATCGGCCTGCAAGCCGCGCAGGCACACAAAACCTGCTGGGTAAAATCCGCGCCTGTATTCAATCCTACGCCCGAACCCGAACAAATAGAAGCCGCCTTACCCCAACTCCAACAAGAGCTGACCGCCACCGATGCGCGGGTTGTCTTGTTTCTGGGGCAGATTTTCGAATCGCCCCAACAAAAGGATTTGCTGGACAAATTATGCGGCAGCACGCCCTATTTCATCATTCCGCACCCCGCCCGACTGCTGCGCCAACCGCAATTAAAAGCACAAGCATGGGCGGAATTGAAAAAAGTCAAACAACTGCTGAACAAATAAACAGACGGCCTTACCCGTTTTATTTCCGTGCCGCCCCGTTTCCGCACCTGATAAGCCACCCCGTCCTGCTGCTTTGCTCGGATAAACACCCACTATGCCGTCTGCAAAATAACCCTTTTATAGTCGAATAAAATAAGAATGAGACAAGGCAGCGAAGCCGCAGACAGTACACATAGTACGGCAAGGCAAAGCAACGCTGTATCATTCTTATTTTAAATGACTATACTTCCTGTCCTAAAACGCACGGCTTTATGCCCCGTCAGGCCGTCTGCAAAATGCCGTCTTATCCGTTCCGTATTGTTTGAGCATAAAAAAACCGCCCAACGACTTGGCGGAAATCTCGGATTTCGCTGCAAGCTCCGTTTGGGCGGTTTTTAAAGTCCCGTTGCTCTGGGTATAGTCGGACAAACCGGAATGAAACAAAGCGGCAAAGCCGTTTCTTCCCTTTCCAATTCTGTCTCAAATGACTATTCAAGATGCGGCGGCCGGTTTGACAGCCTGCCAACCGCTCTTAAGCAACCGTTTGATTATTGCCCGCTGTCTTGTGGGAGACGGCGGGACTTTCTTTTGCGTTTGTGCGCGTATAATGTATTCAGTTAGCTGCGTCGTGCATATTTTGGGCAACGTGGGTTGCGGATACAGCCAAGCCGGACATACCAATTAACGATGCTGCGGCCAATTTCAATAATGCTTTCATGTCTGTGTCTTTCTTTCCATTAATGTGCAGGTCGGGGAAAACGTAGCGGCGGCAAAAGCGATGCCTCCGAAACGGATATTGCCGAACCCGTTCATTGTTATTTCACTACTTTGATGTTTTCGAATGTTGTTTGACAACAATTCAATCGCACCGTTCAGACCAAGTTCCTGCTTTGTTGAAGCCATCATACCGTCTTAATTGTTAAATTAATTAACATTTTTGTAAATAATTTTATTATAAATCATACAAATTAAACTTTTTTGATAATTTATGTTCAGATATAAAAATGACACCGATGTCTGTCTAAATGACATCGGTGTCTCATTACGCCACGATTACAAAAACCGCAGCAAAACACTTTTTTCATCAGAAAAACTGTTGTATTTTTACCAAAACCGCAAATGAATAAATAACATAATCGTTAATATTCATATAGATACATGAAACAAATATTTGTTGCATCATTACAAGCCGGCAAAACCGCCCAACCCTATGCACACCACGAAAGGCCGTCTGCAAAACCGGTTTTCCCGATAACCGCCGCTAAAAATCCAAACCAAACGGCCGGCAACACCGCGCTTTACCGGAAAAAGCCGCGCAACAGTCGTTTCACGGCTTGCAGCGGTTAACGGCGCGGCGCAAAAGCGTTATACTGTTTCCCATGCCGTCTGTAAAACCAACAATACAAAGGAGCGCACTGTGCCTGAACAAAATCCCATTCTCTGCCGCGAACTGAGCCTGCTGGCTTTCAACCGCCGCGTTTTGGCGCAGGCGCAGGACGAAAGCGTGCCGCTGTTAGAGCGTTTGCGCTTCTTATGTATTGTTTCGTCGAATTTGGATGAGTTTTTCGAAGTGCGTATGGCGTGGCTCAAACGCAAACACAAGCTGCTGCCGCATACGGTATTGGACAACGGCAAAACGCCGTCCGAAACCATGATTGAAGTATCCGAACAGGCGCAAGCGCTGATTGCCGAGCAATACGCATTGTTCAACGAAGTCTTGCAGCCGGCATTGGAGGCGGAAAATATCTGCTTTTACCGCCGCAATTCATGGACGGAGGCGCAAAAACGCTGGATTGAAGAATATTTCGACCGCGAGCTGATGCCGATTTTGACACCTGTCGGCCTCGATCCTTCACATCCCTTCCCCCGCCTGCTCAACAAATCCTTGAATTTCGCCGTGGAATTGGAAGGTACGGACGCATTCGGCCGTCCGGTAGACATGGCCATTGTGCAGGCACCGCGTATTCTGCCCCGCCTCGTGCCGCTGCCCTCCGAATTATGCGGCGGCGGCAACGGCTTTGTGTTTCTGTCGTCTATCCTGCACGCCTATGTCCACAAACTGTTTTTAGGCATCAAGGTTAAAGGCTGCCACCAATTCCGCCTGACCCGCGACAGCGATTTGAGTGTAGATGAAGACGATTTGACCAACCTGCGTACAGCGGTACAAAACGAGCTGCAAGACCGTGAATACGGAGACGGCGTGCGCTTGGAAGTGGCCGACACCTGCCCGCCCCATATCCACGACTTCCTGCTTGCCCAATTCAAGCTCACACCCTCCGAGCTTTATCAGGTTAAAGGTCCGGTCAATCTGGTGCGCCTGATGGCAGTACCCGACTTGGTGGACCGCCCCGATTTGAAATTCCCGCCCAAAACCGCAGGCCGTCTGAAAAATCTGGGCAAGCACGGCTCTGTATTGGACTTAGCCAGGCAAAGCCCTATCTTGCTGCACCACCCTTACCAATCGTTTGATCCGGTGGTTCAAATGATACGCGAAGCCGCTGCCGACCCCGACGTGTTGGCGGTGAAGATGACGATTTACCGCACCGGCAGCAATTCCGAGCTGGTACGCGCGCTGATGAAAGCGGCACACGCGGGCAAACAAGTTACCGTAGTCGTCGAGCTGATGGCACGGTTTGACGAAGCCAACAACGTCAACTGGGCGCAGCAGTTGGAAAATGCCGGCGCACACGTCGTATACGGCGTATTCGGCTACAAAATCCACGCAAAAATGGCATTGGTGATCCGCCGCGAAGAAGGCCGCCTGAAAAGCTATGCCCACCTCGGCACGGGCAACTACCACCAAAGCACATCGCGTATTTATACCGATTTCGGCCTGATTACTTCAGACGAGCAGATTACCGCCGATGTCAACACCTTGTTTTTAGAAATTACCGGCTTGGGCAAACCCGGCCGCCTGAACAAACTTTACCAAAGCCCGTTTACCCTGCACGACATGGTCATCGCGCGTATCGGACAGGAAGCCCTCAACGCCGCCGCCGGCAAACCGGCCAGAATTATGGCGAAAATGAACTCGCTGATCGAGCCCAAAGTCATCGATGCCCTGTATGCCGCCAGCCGTGCGGGCGTGCAGATTGATTTGATTGTTCGCGGTATGTGCACCCTGCGGCCGGGCGTAAAAGGTCTTTCCGACAATATCCGTGTTACCTCCATCATCGGCCGCCAACTCGAGCACTCGCGCATTTACTATTTCTACAACGGTGGCGAAGAAAACACCTACATCTCCAGTGCCGACTGGATGGGACGCAATTTCTTCCGCCGTATCGAAGTGGCAACGCCGATTGAAGATGCCGCTCTGAAAGCACGTGTTATCCGCGAAGGCCTGACGCTGGCGTTGGAAGACAATGTCAAAGCATGGCAAATGCAGCCGGACGGCAGCTATGTCCGCAAAAAGCCGTCTGCAAATGAACCTGCCGTCAGCCTGCAAGACGATTTATGGGCAACTTACGGCTAAACCGCTGCAAAAGGCCGTCTGCAAATACCGGTTTGCACCATCGGAATCCGGATGAAAAACACCACAAACCTCCTGCTGCCCTGCGCGGCAATACTCATGCTTGCTGCTTGCGTTTCCGACTTCGGCCAACGCGAACATGCCTTTCTGCGGCATGAAACCGAAACCACGCTGACGCAGAAAATCATCAAGGGGCAGACCACCCGTTCGGAAATCGAAACCCTGTTCGGCAAACCCGCCCCTTACGAGGAAGGCTGCTACAGCTACCATGTTTCCTCAATGCCGTTTTACAATTTTCTGCCGACCAATTTTCTCTACATGAAAAGCCGCAGCGAACACTGGCGGTTGTGCATCGACTACAACGGCGACACGGTACGCGACTACCGCTTCAGCCATACGGCCGACATAAAAACCGACTCTCCGGCGGGCAGTCTGCTGAAAGATTTTGCAGACGGCCTCCGACCACCATTATCGAAACCATCAAGGAACCCGTTATGACCAACCGCAACGAACAACTTTTCAACCGCGCCAAAGCCATCATTCCCGGCGGCGTCAATTCTCCTGTACGCGCATTCGGCAGCGTGGGCGGCATTCCGCGCTTTATCAAAAAAGCAGAAGGCGCGTATGTTTGGGACGAAAACGATACCCGCTACATCGACTATGTCGGCTCGTGGGGGCCTGCCATTGTCGGCCATGCCCACCCCGAAGTGGTTGAAGCCGTGCGCGAAGCGGCTTTGGGCGGTTTGTCGTTCGGCGCACCCACCGAAGGCGAAATCATTATTGCCGAAGAAATCGCCAAAATCCTGCCAAGCGTAGAAAGCCTGCGCTTGGTAAGCTCCGGCACGGAAGCCACCATGTCCGCCATCCGCTTGGCACGCGGCTACACCGGACGCGACAAAATCATCAAATTCGAAGGCTGCTACCACGGCCATTCCGACAGTCTGCTGGTGAAAGCGGGCAGCGGCCTGTTGACCTTCGGCAACCCGAGTTCCGCCGGCGTACCGGCCGATTTCACCAAGCATACTTTGGTGTTGGAATACAATAATACGGCGCAACTGGAAGAAACCTTCGCCCAAATCGGCGGCGAAATCGCCTGCGTGATTTTGGAACCGTTTGCGGGCAACATGAATTTGGTAAGGCCGTCTGAAAGTTTTATCAAGACCCTGCGCGCGCTGACCGGACAACACGGCGCGGTATTGATTTACGACGAAGTGATGACCGGCTTCCGCGTGGCTTTGGGCGGCGCACAATCGCTGCACGGCATTACTCCCGATTTGACCACCATGGGCAAAGTCATCGGCGGCGGCATGCCGCTGGCGGCTTTCGGCGGCAAGCGCGAAATCATGAACTGTATTTCCCCGCTCGGCGGCGTGTACCAAGCCGGTACGCTGTCGGGCAATCCGCTGGCGGTGGCCGCCGGTTTGAAAACGCTGGAAATCATCCGACGCGACGGTTTCTATGAAAACCTGACTGCGCGTACCGAACAGCTGGTACAAGGTTTTACCGCCGCCGCCCAAGATGCGGGCGTAACCTTCAGCGCCGATTTCGTGGGCGGTATGTTCGGCCTGTATTTTGCAGACGGCATTCCGCAAAGCTACGCCGACATGACCCGCAGCGACACCGATGCCTTCAAACGCTTCTTCCACGGCATGCTCGAACGCGGCGTGGCCTTCGGCCCGTCGGCATTTGAAGCCTGCTTTATGTCGGCGGCGCATACGCCCGAATTGGTGGAAGAAACCGTTGCCGTTGCCCGAAGCGTGTTTGCGGACATGGCAAAATATAGTCGAATAAAATAAGAATGAGACAAGGCAGCGAAGCCGCAGACAGTACACATAGTACGGCAAGGCAAAGCAACGCTGTATCATTCTTATTTTAAATGACTATAACACGGCAGCAGTACCCGACCATTCCCAAGCCGAATACGGCACGTTTTACAGACGGCATAACAGCCGCTTACCGCTCAAGGCCGTCTGTAAAATCAGCCGTTAAAACACAATGGTGATTTGATACAGAATCATGCAGCTGCATCGGTATCAGGCTCATGCGGAAACCCGTGTTTCCCGTTATAGTCTTTTAAAATAAGAATGATACAGCGTTGCTTTGCCTTGCCGTACTATGTGTACTGTCTGCGGCTTCGCTGCCTTGTCTCATTCTCATTTTATTCGACTATATTTAAACCAACCGGCAATAAAAAGCCGTCTGCAAACCGGTTTTCCGGTGCAGACGGCTTTGTTTCAAATGCTCAAATCATTGGGCATTAATCATGGCCTACGTCCATGCCTTGATTGCGCGTGTTTGGAGAGAGTACCAGCTTGGTATCCACTTTGCCGATGGCTTCCACGTCCTTACCCGGATAATCCAAGGTATGCAGGAAGTGGCGGATACAGTTCAAACGTGCGCGTTTTTTATCGTCGGAACGGATAATCGTCCACGGCGCATCGCCAGTATGCGTATGGAAGAACATCGCATCTTTGGCTTCTGTGTAGTCGTCCCAACGGTCGAGAGACTGAATGTCGACAGGAGACAGTTTCCAGTGTTTCAGCGGATCGTCGCGGCGGGAAATAAAGCGGCGCAGCTGCTCTTCGCGGGAAACGGAGAACCAGAATTTAAACAGATGGATACCGCTGGCCACCAGCATACGCTCGAATTCAGGCGTTTGGCGCATAAACAGCATGTATTCGTTCGGCTCACAGAAGCCCATCACGCGTTCCACACCGGCGCGGTTGTACCATGAGCGGTCAAAGAATACCATTTCGCCGGCAGTCGGCAGATTTTGGATATAGCGTTGGAAATACCATTGGCCGCGTTCGACAGAAGTCGGTTTTTCCAAAGCCACCACGCGTGCGCCGCGCGGGTTCAGGTGTTCCATATAGCGTTTGATGGTACCGCCCTTGCCCGCCGCATCACGGCCTTCAAACAGGCAGACGATTTTTTGTCCGGTATCTTTTACCCAGCTTTGAACTTTTAAAAGCTCGATTTGCAGTTTTTTCTTCTCTGCTTCATAAGCTGCACGGCGCATACGGTTTTTGTACGGATAATTTGCCGGCAAGGGCGCACGGCCCGAATCTTCGGCGCTGGCAGGGCCGTTGTGTTCCAACACGGCTTTTTCAAAAACTTCCAGTTTGTTTTCTTCCGCGTCCAGTTTGATCGGCTCGAACGGCTGTAATTGATGATCGGTCATGTCTGCTCCTTGTTCTACTTGTCAATAGTGATATGATTCTTGCTTTATGGTTATTTTACCCTTTTTTACCGACTTATCATACATAAAATTACATCAATCCGTTTTCCGGCAATTAATTCGATAATTTTTGTAAAAATCATGTACAATCAAAACATTTGCCATCGCAATATGCCTTTCTTCGTCCTGCTGGACGATGCCGTCTCCGGCAGTGCGAAACTCTATCAGAATCATAGGGAAACGCAGTTTGTCGCCCCTGAGGATTTGGACAAGCTGGACAGTTTGTTGCAACAAAATTGGGCAGCCGGCCTGCACGCCGTGATATGCGCCGATTACGCGTTCGGCCTGCCCCTGCAAAACCTGCCGTCTGCAAACAGCGGCCGTCTGGCCCTGCACTGGTTCGAGCATTGCGATACTGTTGATGCCGAAAGCTGGCTTGCAAAACATTCAGACGGCCTGCCCGCAGGCATTTCCACGCCGCAATCCGATATGCCGCATACCGGCTATCTGGATGCCGTCTGCAAAATCCACGAAGCCATCCGCCGCGGCGACACCTACCAAATCAACTATACCACCCGCCTGCATTTCAAGAGCTACGGCAGCCCTGTGTCGCTCTACCGCCGCCTGCGCCAGCCCGTTCCCTACGCCGCACTCGCCCACCTGCCGCAACACGGCGGCGGTGCGCAATGGACATTGTGTTTTTCACCCGAATTGTTTTTAAAAACCGGTTCGGACGGTCTCATCACCACCGAACCGATGAAAGGCACGGCACCGGTTTTGCACGACGGACACGACGATCAGCGTGCGCACGCGTTGCAGGCCGATCCGAAAAACCGTGCCGAAAACATCATGATTGTCGATTTGCTGCGCAATGATTTGGGCAAAATCGCCGTTACCGGCGGCGTGCGCGTTCCCGAGCCGTTTAAAGTGTCCCGCTTCGGCAGCGTATGGCAGATGACCAGCAAAATCGAGGCGCAGGCAAAAGAGCAGGTTTGCGCCGCCGACATTTTCCGTGCCGCCTTCCCCTGCGGTTCGATTACCGGCGCTCCCAAGCGCATGAGCATGCAGATTATCGAAAACTTGGAAACCTCACCGCGCGGCCTCTACACCGGCAGCATCGGCTTTCTCCAACCTTGCAGCGGCGGCTTGGGATTTGAAGGCGTTTTGAACGTCGTTATCCGCACCTTGCAGCTCAATGAAGTTTCAGACGGCATTTACGACGGCGAATATGGTGTCGGCTCCGGCATCGTCATCGACAGCGACCCGCAGGCGGAATACGAAGAATGCGGCTGGAAAGCCCGATTTCTCAGCGGCCTGCGCCCCGAATTCGGCCTGATTGAAACCCTTCGCGTAGAAAACAACCGCTGCGCCTTGCTGGAGAGGCATTTAGGCCGTCTGAACGCTTCCGCCGCCGCGCTCAACCTGCCGCTGCCCGACAACTGGAAAACGCACATCCGCGCCGCCCTCCAAGCCCTGCCGCCGGGTTTGTGCCGTCTGAAAATCAGTCTGACTTCAGACGGCCTCACTTTTACCCATGCCGAAGCCCGTGCCTTATCCGGCGTGCAGAAAGCCGTTATCGCACCGCAAACCCTGCCCGTGCGCGATTATTTGCGCCGCTTCAAAACCGACCGCCGCGACGTGTTCGACCGGGTATGGCAAAACGCCGAAGCACAAGGCGCGTTTGACGGCTTATTGTTCAATTCAGACGGCCTCCTGCTCGAAGGCGGCCGCAGCAATGTATTTGTCAACATCAACGGCGCGTGGCACACACCCGCTTTGGATTTGGATATTTTAAACGGCGTGATGCGGCAGGAAGTTTTGCAAAATCCCCGGAGGTATTTGGGTACGGACAAAGTATCGGAAAGCCACATCACACGCGGAATGCTCGCCGCCGCCGAAGAAATCCGCCTGAGCAACGCCCTGCGCGGGGTATTTGCCGTCTGTTTGCTTGATCAGGCCGTCTGAAAAAAACACACCACCACAAGGAACAAATATGTACACGCTCAATTTTTCCGCCACAAACAAAGCCGCGCTCTATCAGGAACTTCTGCCGCAAATCCGCAGCATTATTGCAGACGAACCGAACTTGACCGCCAATCTTGCCAATACTGCCGCCGTTTTAAAGGAAGCATTCGGCTGGCTGTGGATAGGCTTCTATCTGGTTGACGGCAGCAACAACACACTGGTACTCGGCCCGTTTCAAGGCCCGCTTGCCTGTACCCGCATTCCACACGGGCGCGGCGTATGCGGACAGGCTTGGGCGACTGGCGAAACCATTGTTGTTGCCGATGTTCATGCCCACCCCGACCACGTCGCCTGCTCTTCCCTGTCCCAATCGGAAATTGTGGTACCGCTGTATGACGGCAACGGCAACTGTATCGGCGTACTGGATGCCGATGCGGCGCAAACAGCACAATTTGACGAAACCGATGCGGAATATCTGGGCGAGCTGGCGCGTATCCTGCAACCGCTGTTTGACCGCCAAGCCGTCTGAACAGCAACCGAAACAAAAAAAGCATGGCGTGCATACCATGCTTTTTTGTTTCCGGCATTCAAACCGCCACACCGCGGCAAAAATCAGAAAACAGAATCCTTTAACAGGCGGAATACCATGAAACCGCAACCGCCGACAATCAACCATATTATAGTCATTTAAAATAAGAATGATACAGCGTTGCTTTGCCTTGCCGTACTATGTGTACTGTCTGCGGCTTCGCTGCCTTGTCTCATTCTTATTTTATTCGACTATAAATCATACGGAGCAGCCCAATCCGCCCTTTTTGAACGGGGTAACACAGGCCGTACCCTGCCCAATCCTGCCGACAGGATACGGCGTTACAACCACTCCGGCAACGGCGGCCGGACGATACCGAACTCGGGCGGATAATCCACTCCGGTCAGATACAGGCCGTCCGGCATAAAAGTTGGCGGTGCTTGCAGACGGCTTCGGGCAGCAATCAATGCTTCAAATTCCGCCACGCTCAAGCGGCCGCTGCCGACATACACCAGCGCGCCCATGATATTGCGTACCATATGGTGCAAAAACGCATTACCGTGCAAATCCAATTTTATCCACTCCGAAGAGCCGCTGATTTCGGCGCGGTATAACGTTTTCACCGGCGATTTTGCCTGACATTGCGCGGCGCGGAAGCTGGAAAAATCATGCTCGCCCTCCAACAATGCCGCCGCCTGCCGCATGGTGTCGAGATTCAACGGATAATGCGTCCAACCCGCACGCCCTGCCAACAGCGGCGAACGGACGGGAGACGATTGCAGCAGATAGCGGTAATGCCGCCCGTATGCGTCGAAACGGGCATGAAAATGCGGAGCGGTCTGCTGCGCCTGCCAAACGGCCACACCTTCGGGCAAATGGGCGTTGACACCGCGTATCCATGCTTGCGGCTGGCGATTGGCTGCGGTATCGAAATGCACAACTTGCGCGCTGGCGTGCACGCCGGTATCGGTGCGCCCCGCTACGGTTACCGTAATCGGTTCGCAAGCAATACGGCTCAAAGCGGTTTCCAATGCTTCCTGCACGGTCGGCAGGCCGTCTGCCTGTTTCTGCCAGCCGAAAAAGCGGCTGCCGTCGTAGGACAGCGTCAACGCCCAGCGTTGGCGCGGCAAATCTTGCATTACCTCCGTCATGCTTCTGCTCCACACAAACAGGCCGTCTGTATTTTGGCCGCACAACACACCATCATGCCGTTCATCTGTTGTCCAATCTGCCGAGCAGGGTGTGTACCTCGGCGAGCAAGCGGTCGTCTGCTTCTTCCGACAACTCAAGCAGCGTCGCGCGCGCTTCTTCCCAATCGCCAAGCTCGATGTACATTTGCGCCAAGTCATATTTGGCGGTCAACGGAACCGTCAGCCCCTCGGCAGGATGGGGAACTGCACCAAGCCGATGGCGGGCGGTATCTGCTGCCGTCTGCATGCCGTCTGCAAATAGCGGCTCCGGCCGCGTATCGGTTTGCCCTGCGAGCTCAGCCGTTGCCGGCATATCTGCCGTATTGCCAACCGCTTCTGCCAACGGTTTTGCAGACGGCCTGTCGGCATCTTTTTGCATCGGCGGTGTTTGGGCGGCTTCTACAGACGGCATACCGTTGCTTGTGCCGTCTGCAAACAACGGCTGTTCTGCCCCCTGTTCCGATTTGTTCTTGCGTTTGACCACTGTCATCAAGGCGGCCAGCGCCACACAGCCCAGCAGCAGCCAATGCCAGATATAGCCGTTGGAATCTGCGGTTTTGTGTTGGACAGGCGCTGCCGAGGCCGTCTGTTCCGGCAACGCGGCTTCAACTGCTGCTTCAACTTCTGCCGAGGCTGCAACAGCTTCTGCAACGGAAATATCTGAGGCTGCCGATACGGACGATACTGCGGCTGCTTCGTTTTTTACCTGCGCTTCATGGCTCAGGCCGTCTGCACTTTCCATAGGCAAATTTGCAGACGGCATGGTCTCGGCAAGCTCTGCGCTTTGCCTTGCAGGGCGAGGCGGCTGCACCCGCGTATCAGGTTTCCGCACCGCTGTTTCGGCGCGTGTGGCGCGGCGCGGTGCGGGCTTGGCGGCAGCATTTTGTTCGATCGGCTCAGAAGGAGATACTTCCGAATCGGCCGGCTCGGTATGTTCTGCTGCTGCCGGCCATTCTTCCTGCTCCCGCACCAGCGGCGTACCGCCTTCCGGCCATGTCGGGTCTTCCAGCAACACCGCAATATTGCCGCGGCGTTCGGCAGGCTTATCCGCCTTTGGTCTGTCATAACCTTTGGGGTCGATAATGGCGGTATATTCGCGCGACTGCGTGCCGGTATCCACTTGGAATACCAAAACCGGTTCGTTTACCGGCCGGTGCGAATGTATGCGGATAACGGCTTGGCCTCCTGCCTCGCGCACCTCCGCCTGAAGGTTGCTGTCGGATACGCTGACGCTGCCGCTTTCCAGCAGGGACTCGGCTTCCTTGCCCGTTACCGCGATACTGGCGCTAAACGGTTCGGACAGGCTGGACTGCACATTCAGGCCGCCCAACCCGGCCGCAGCTTCCAACGCTGCCCCTAAAACCATTGCTGCCGCTGTCAATTTAATGGCGTATTGTTTCAAGATATTCCTTAACTTTTTTCGTTTTGCGTTTGATCCGTTTGCAGACGGCCTGAACGCCCGCCAAGCACGGTACGGATAAATTCCGGTTAAAACTTTCACAATAAACCGCTCATTCTACCACCATTTGCCGCTATTTCTTTACGCAGCGTAATGATTTGCCGTCTGCCGCCGTTTTACGGCCGTCTGAATTTACATATTTTTAAACCTGCCCGACACAAACCGCTTCCCTTACCGGCACGGCACGGCGGCAAACAGGTGCAAAAACCACCATCAGGCTGTATGATGACGGTTTGTTTGATTCGTTTGCCCATTTATATGAAAATTTTAAGCGACTTGCTGGCGGTCATTCTGTTTTTCGCCACCTACACCCTGACGAAAGACATGATTTTAGCAACGGCGGTAGCATTGGTTGTCGGCGTTGTCCAAGCGGCGGCCACTTATTGGAAACATAAAAAACTCGACACCATGCAATGGGTCGGTTTGATTTTGATTGTAGTCATGGGCGGAGCAACGATTCTGCTGAAAGACGACCGCTTCATCATGTGGAAACCGACCGTGTTGTTTTGGATAGGCGCGCTGCTCTTGGCCGGCAGCCACTTTATCGGCAAAAACGGTTTAAAAGCCGCCATGGGCAAGGAAATCCAACTTGCAGACGGCGTATGGCGCAATCTGACGTTCGCTTGGGTAGGTTTCTTGATTTTCATGGGGCTTGCCAATATTTTCGTGTTTCAAAATTTCAGCAAAGATTTCTGGGTGAGCTACAAACTGTTCGGCTCAACCGGTTTGATGATTGTTTTCTTTATCGCACAAGGCTTGTATCTGAGCCGCCATCTACCAAGGGAGGACTGACTGATGGAATACTTTATGCTGCTGGCAACCGATGCCGAAGACGTACATGAAGCGCGCATGGCGGCACGCCCCGCCCATCTCGAGCGTTTGGAAGCGTTGAAAGCCGAAGGCCGTCTGCTTACCGCCGGCCCGAACCCCCTGCCGGACAATCCCGAGCGCGTATCAGGCAGCCTGATTGTGGCGCAGTTCGAATCTTTGGATGCCGCGCAGGAATGGGCGGAAACAGATCCTTATGTTGATGCCGGCGTATATGCCGAAGTGCTGATCAAACCTTTTAAAGCGGTGTTCAAATAATGGATATGCGCCAAACCATCGCAGAGCGTCTGCAAAGTTTGGAAATACAGGTGTTCGAGTTTCAGGACGACAGCCACCTGCACGTTGGCCATGCGGGGAACACAGGCGGCGGACACTACTCCGTACTGCTTGTCAGCAATGCCTTTCAAAATCACAGCCGCCTCGCCCGCCAGCGCATGGTAAAAAACCTGCTGCACGACCTTTTTGCAGACGGCATGATTCACGCTTTAAGCATCAAAGCTCAAACGCCCGAAGAATATTTCCATTAATGTTCCGTTATTTCTGTTATTTTCGAAAGTCATTTATGAAAAAAACCCATTTTGCTTCAGCCCTGATGCTGGCCGCCGTATCCGGCAGCCTGTTTGCCCAAACTCTGGTTACCGTTAACGGCAAAGCCATCGACAGCAGCGTGATTGACGCTCAAGTCAAAGCCATTCGTGCGGAAAACAGCCAAATTCAGGACAGCCCCGCCCTGCGCCAAAGCCTGACCGAACGCCACATCATCAATACCGTAGTCGGCCAAGAAGCCAAACGTCTGAAACTCGACCAAAGCGCGGACTTCAAAAAAGCCGTCGAGCAAGCACGCGCCCAAGCCAAACAGAGCGGTGCAGACAAACAGCCCCACTTCAAAACCGAATGGGCAGCTTTTGAGAGCGGCCTGCTGGGTCAAGCCTACGCCCTGCATACCGTCCGCCAAAATCCCGTACCAGAAGCAGACATCAAAACCGCTTACGACAATTTCAGCAAATACTACCGGGGTACTCAGGAAGTACAGTTGGGCGAAGTCATTACCCGCAGCAAAGCCGATGCCGAAAAAGCCATTGCCGACTTGAAAGCCAAAAAAAGTTTTGCCGGAATCGTCAACCAATATTCTATTGACGAGCGCGCCAAACAAGCAGGCGGTATTCCGCAGGGCTATGTTCCGCTGAAAGACCTGCAACAATCTTCCCCTATCGTATATGAAGCGGTGAAAGACCTGAAAAAAGGCGGCTATACCAACAAACCGCTGCAAGACGGCAATCTTTACGGCGTATTTTATGTAAACGACCGCCGCAACGTCCAAGTGCCGACTTACGAGCAGGCAAAAAACGACATTGCCGACGATTTGCAGGCCGCACGCGTTGATGCAGCCGTTCAAAACCTGCTGCAAAAAGCCGACATCAAGCCGGCAAAATAAACCCGGAGTAACCGCATGAAACCTACCCAGTTTGCCGCCGCCGGATTTTGTGCGGCAGCGCTGGCGGGGTTTGCCCTCGCCAAAGCCCCCGAAATCGACCCTGCCCGCGTGGACAGCATGGTTGCCCAAATTCTCAAGCAAGCCGACCAGAGTCCCGATCAGACCCACAGGCCGGACGGAAAAGCCTTGCGCCAAGATGTCATTACCCGTCTGCAAACGCTGGAAGTGCTGAAAAACGAAGCAATCAAGCTCGGACTGGATAAAGATCCCGAAGTGCAGCACCAATTTGAAACCATGCAGGCGCAATTCTATGCCGGACAGTACACCGACTGGCTGGAACGCCAAACCGAAGTCAGCGAGCGCGACTTACGCCGTTTTTACGACCAGCAGACCCGCATGATTAAATTGCAGCAAGTCAGCTTCGAGAGCGAAGCAGATGCCTTTGCCGCACAAGAGCTGCTGCTGAAAGGACTGTCGTTTGAAGAATTGATGCAACGCCACCCCAATGACGAACAGGCGTTCGACCAATTCATTATGCCGCAACAACTTTCCGGCGAAGTAGCGGCCGCAGTCGAAACACTCAACCGCGGCGATGTTACCCGCACTCCTGTGGCGCTTCACGGACGCTATTACCTGTTCAAACTCAGCGCAGTCGAGCGCAATCCCGAAGCGCAACCTTTCGAGCTGGTACGCCGTCAAGTCGAACGCGAATTTAAGCAGCAGAAAGTCCGCCACCAAATCGACCGCCTGTTGCAAGACAACGGCATTACCCCTCCCCATCACTGACAATCACCGGAAAAATGGCCGGCGGCACAAAATTGAAGATAATGCCGCAGTAAGGGCCATTTTTCCGGATATATAGTCGAATAAAATAAGAATGAGACAAGGCAGCGAAGCCGCAGACAGTACACATAGTACGGCAAGGCAAAGCAACGCTGTATCATTCTTATTTTAAATGACTATACATTTTTGCAGACGGCATTTTTACCGATTCATACATCATGCGAGCCATTATCCAAAAAGTTACCCACGCACACGTTGACGTACTCGAAGGCGGACAACGGGAAACCGCCGGAAAAATCCAAGCCGGCTTTATGATACTGCTTGGCGTTACCCACGACGATACCGAAGCCGATGCGCGTTATATCGCCGATAAAGCCGCCAATCTCCGCATTTTTGAAGACGAAGCAGGCAAGTTGAACCTGTCGCTGAAAGATGTCGGCGGCTCTATTTTGCTGGTTTCGCAATTTACCCTTTATGCCGATGCCCGCAACGGCCGCCGCCCTTCTTTCTCCCAAGCTGCACCCGCCGCACAAGCCGAAGCACTCTACCAACACACCGCCCGCTGTCTGCGCGAACACGGCATCGCGGTCGAAACCGGACGCTTCCAAACCCATATGCAAGTCTCACTCTGCAACGATGGCCCTGTTACCCTGATGCTGGATTCACAAAAGCTGTTTTAAAAAATCCGTTTTCACGCCGCCGTATCAAAGGCGGATTTCCCCTTTCCCCACCAAACACCCATACACCGTCCAAACAAATCAAGACATTCTTTCCATACGCCGCCGACACCAATGCCGTGCGACGTGGAAAATACCGTCATAAGCAATAAAAATCTGCCCACTGTTCACACAAAACAACCGGCCTACCAACATTATCCATTATGGGTTTCGGCAGGCTTGCTGCTTTATTCCATATCGTGCCGCCCAACCATACAATCGTTTCCACGCGGATAAAACCATCATCGGATCACACAAAATAGCAAAACCGCAAACAGTACAATCGGTACAAACGGCATGGCAACACACGGCAATACCGTATCAATCCAACGAACAGCCATATGTGCAGCCGTTATGATTTGCCGCCCTATTTGGAAACGATAAGCGGTATTTTGCAGACGGCCTAAACTGTTTGAAATGATGCTCCGGACGGATTGGCTGCCCGATATTGACGCTTTTGCTGCAAACCTGTTGGTAAGGCCGTCTGCATTTTCGGCGGGGTTGTTCAATCTATAGTCGAATAAAATGAGAATGAAACAAGGCAGCGAAGCCGCAGACAGTACAGATAGTACGGCAAGGCAAAGCAACGCTGTATCATTCTTATTTTATTCGACTATATTTTGTTTGAATCAATCCGTATTTTTCCATTTTTACTTTTCAAACAAACAAAAAAAGCCTGCTTTTCAGCAGGCTTTTTTTTCAGACTATCCGTAACGGATTAGAATTTGTGACGCAGACCAACCAAACCGCCTACGTTTTGGATTTTGTTGTCGCCTTTACCGGCTTTCAACCAACCGGCAGATACCAAAGCGCTGGTGCGTTTAGAGAAGTCGTAATCAGCACCCACAACAACGTGGTTGTATTGGAAGTTTACTTTTTCACCGTCAACTTTAGGTTTCAGACCGTGAGCGTAAGAAACGCGCGGAGTCAGGTTACCGAAGCGGTAAGCAGCAGTACCGGCAATTTCAACAGTCTCTACAGGCAGGTCGCCAGCACCTGAAACAGCAGCATTAATCACATCAGCGTCCAATGCGCCGTTAGACAATGCAGAAGTATATTGACCTACGGTTTCCCAGTTTTTACCGTATTGACCGGAAACGGCTACCAGCAGGTTGTTGGCATCGTAACCCAGAGTCAAGCGATGTACTTGACCGTCTTTGGCACGTTTAACCAATTCTTTCTCACCTGCCGCATTTTCTACAGCACCCAAAGTGTGTTTGCGGTAACCACCGGCGTATTGGCCGAAGAAACCTGAGTTTTCGTAGTTCAGACCACCGTAGTAAGATTCACCGGTAGCAACTTCGTGGGTGTATTTGTCATCAGGGTTTTCATTGTCGCGAGGTGCGAATTGTGCACTTGCGCTGAAGCCTGCGAATACAGGAGAGTCGTAGCGTACGGATACTTTACGCTCGCCGATGCTGCCGCGGGTAAATACGCCCATACCCAATGCAGGGTTGCTGTAATCCCAAGGGTCGATGGCATCGTTGGTATCGCGAACGGTAGTATTCAGTTTACCGGCGCGGATTTTACCGAAGCCGCCTTCCAAACCAATGAATGATTCACGAGTACCCCAACCTGAATCGGTACCGGCGATAGAAGCGTTTTGCTCCAATTGCCAAATGGCGTTCAGGTTGTTACCCAAGTGTTCGTGACCTTTGAAACCGATGCGCGAACCGAAGTCAGCGATTTCGGTAGCAGTAGCAGATTTTACTTTCTCGCCGCCGATGGTGGCTTTTACGCGTGATACTTCAACGCCTGCTTTGACTTGACCGTACAGAGTTACGTCAGCCATTGCAGCTACCGGCAGAGCGGCCAGAGTCAGGGCAATCAGTGATTTTTTCATTGCTGTATTCCTTTTCTGTTTTAAAGGTTTAATCCAAACGGGCGGCCCCGTCCGGCTTTAGTGTTTACCGCTGATATGCAGCGGTTCCATGCGGATAACTATAATTGAGCCTTTACAAAAAAACAAACTTATTGTTTCACGCGGGGCGTGTTTTTGCTGTTTTGCATTGCCCGCTTTTTGTTTTTCTACATTTATTTTCTTTTTAAATCAATCGGTAATGATTTTGTTTGGCAGTGTGCTTTTTTACAACACAGGCTTACACACCCGCATAGCGCGAAAAGAAAATGCGGCATATTTCCGTGATGCCTGCCGGTATTGTCGGATACTCAAACTTGTTTTCCGGTCGGAAACTTGCCGTCTGCAAATATGGCGGTTTGCGGTATTAGGCTCTATAATTCTCAAATTATCAGCTGGATTACTTTTATTATATACAGATGCCGGATTCGGCCGTGCGGAGGGCTGTTTATGGACTTTGAAAAAATGCGTTTTAATATGGTGGAGCAGCAAATCCGCCCGTGGGACGTGTTGGACTTTGATGTATTGGACGCGCTGATGGAGATTCCGCGCGAACGCTTTGTACCGGAGCGGCTTCGGGGCTTGGCTTATTCCGATGCGGAGCTGCCGTTAGACAACGGCGCAAAAATGCTTGAGCCTAAGGTGGTTGCGCGTTTGGTTCAGGGATTGGGGCTGTCGAAACAGGACAAGGTGTTGGAAATCGGCACAGGCTCGGGCTATGCGGCTGCGCTGTTGGCTGCGCTGGCGGGTGAGGTAGTTACCTGTGATATTGATGCGGTACAGCAACAGTCTGCCCAAGCGGTTTTGGAAGATTTGGCTTACTCGAATATTATCTTCACGCAACACGACGGCTTGCTGGAAGCCTCTGCTTACGCGCCTTTTGATGTGATTTATCTCGGCGGCTCGGTGGCTGCCGTACCGGAAGTTTTAAAGCAGCAGTTGAACGACGGCGGACGGATTGCGGCGATTGTCGGTACTGCGCCTGTCCAACGCGCGGTGCTGATTACGCGAAGCGGTAACGAATTTACAGAGAAAGTGTTGTTCGATACGGTAGCAGCCGGTTTGGACGACCGTACCAACAAACCTTTCGGCGATTTTGATTTTTAACCGCCGTCAGGCCGTCTGCAAACTGCCGTCTGTATTTTGCAGACGGCTTTTATTGCCATACAGCATTTTATAGTCGAATAAAATGAGAATGAGACAAGGCAGCGAAGCCGCAGACAGTACACATAGTAGGCAAGGCAAAGCAACGCTGTATCATTCTTATTTTAAATGACTATAATTAGTTGTTCCATTCGGATTGAGACCAAGCGGCAATGCCGTAGCGTGCTGATGGTGAAACAGATACACACTGAAAACGGGAAAATTTATGGATATTGTGCAACTTTCTGCCACGGAGCTGAAACAATGGCTGGACGAGGGCAAACCCTGCATATTGCTGGACGTTCGCACCGATGAGGAGCGGGAAATCTGCACGCTGCCTGATGCGCTGCATATTCCGATGAATTTGATTCCGCTGCGCCAAAACGAGCTGCCTGATGGCGATGTGCCGCTGGTGGTTTACTGCCATCACGGTATCCGCAGCCTGCATACGGCAATGTATCTTGCCGATGCGGGTTTCGGGGAATTGTACAATCTGCAGGGCGGTATCGATGCTTGGGCGCAAACGGTGGATTCCACCATGCGCCGTTATTAACGATGCCTGCCGTCTGCATATGGGTGTATGTCTGTAACATATAAAACCGATTGTTTTATAGTCGAATAAAATGAGAATGAGACAAGGCAGCGAAGCCGCAGACAGTACACATAATACGGCAAGGCAAAGCAACGCTGTATCATTCTTATTTTAAATGACTATATCTGTCTTATAGTCGAATAAAATAAGAATGAGACAAGGCAGCGAAGCCGCAGACAGTACACATAGTACGGCAAGGCAAAGCAACGCTGTATCATTCTTATTTTAAATGACTATATCTGTCTTATTTTGGATTTCCCGCCTTTATCCGACAAACAAGGCAGCCGAAACAAAAAAGGCCGTCTGCAAAATCGCTGTTTTGCAGACGGCCTTTTTTCGCCTTACATACCGGGGAACATTCCCTTCATGCCGCGCATTCCTTTCGCCATTTTCATCAGTTTGCCCAAGCCTTTGCCGCTGAACATCTTCATCATCTGCTGAGACTGTTCAAACTGCTTGAGCATTTTGTTGACTTCCTGCACATCCGTACCCGCACCGGCGGCGATACGGCGTTTGCGGCTGGCTTTAATCAAAGCGGGATTGGCACGCTCTTTCGGCGTCATCGAATTAATAATGGCTTCGACTTTGCCCATGGCCTTTTCCGCCGTGCCTTCGGGGATTTGTTTGGAAAGCTGCCCCAATTCGCCCGGCATTTTCGACATCAGGCTTTCCAAGCCGCCCATATTCCGCATCTGCTGGATTTGCTCTTTGAAGTCGTTTAAATCAAAGCCTTTGCCTTTTTGCAGCTTTTTCGCCATTTTGGCGGCGGCTTCTTCGTCTATGCCTTTTTGTACGTCTTCAATCAGGCTCAACACATCGCCCATACCGAGAATACGGCTGGCGATACGGTCGGGGTGAAACGGCTCGAGGCCGGTAATTTTTTCGCCGATACCGATAAATTTAATCGGCTTGCCGGTAACATGGCGCACCGACAAGGCCGCACCGCCGCGCGAATCGCCGTCCATTTTGGTCAGCACCACACCGGTAAGCGGCAGGGCTTCATTAAACGCCTGAGCGGTATTCACCGCGTCCTGACCGAGCATGGCATCGACGACAAACAAGGTTTCCACCGGATTAACCGCCAAATGCAGTGCCTTGATTTCGTTCATCATCTCTTCATCAACAGCCAGACGGCCTGCGGTATCGACCATCAAGACATCGTAGAAATGTTTTTTGGCATAATCAACGGCGGCTTTGGCAATATCGACCGGTTGCTGGCTGACATCGGACGGGAAAAAGTCCACGCCCACCTGCTCGGCCAGCAGGCGGAGCTGCTCGATGGCGGCAGGACGGTACACGTCGGCAGAAACAACCAAGATTTTCTTTTTGTGATCGTTTTTCAGCAAGCGCGCCAATTTGCCGACCGTCGTCGTTTTACCCGCGCCCTGCAAGCCCGCCATCAGCACCACGGCAGGCGGCGCGGCGGCAAGATCGAGTGTTTTGTTCTCTTTGCCCATCAAATCGACTAAAGCCTCGTTGACCACGCCGATGAAGGCCTGATCCGGCGTGAGGCTGCCGGTTACTTCCTGACCGAGGGCTTTTTCTTTGACTTTATTGATGAAGTCTTTGACCACCGGCAGGGCAACGTCTGCCTCCAGCAATGCCAGCCTTACTTCGCGCAAGGCTTCTTTAATATTGTCTTCAGTCAGACGGGCATGGCCTCTGATGTTTTTCAGCACGCTGTTGAAGCGGCCGGTTAAGTTGTCTAACATGGCTATCCTTATTTTACAGACGGCAATATGATTGCTGCCCACAATAGGGCGTTCTTTTGATAAAATGAAATTGAGTTTATTTTACACTAGGTGTGCGCTTCTGAATACGCACACGGAAAGTTTGCTATGCCGATAATTTTGATTTGCCTGATAGCAGTTTATGCGGGGTTGGGCGTTTTTGTGTGGCTGCACCAACGCAAACGCGGCGAAACGCACTATCCCGTCAGATTGGAATGGGCGGTGTTGGCACCCGCGCTGCTGGCGCACGGTACGGTGTTGCTGTTGCCGGTTTTGCGCGATCAGGTATTGATTACCGGCTTCGGCTACTCGCTCAGCCTGATTGTCTGGCTGATGTTGATGATGTATTGCTTGGGCAGCTTCTTTTACAACCTGCGCGGCCTGCAACTCTTGCTTTATCCCTGCGCCGCACTGTCGCTGCTGCTGGGGCTGCTGTTTCCCGGCCGCTTTATCGGCTATCAGGTGGACGATTTGCCGTTTATGCTACACGTCGGCTCATCGCTGCTGGCATATGGTTTGTTCGGCATCGTTACGCTGTTTGCCGTGTTAATCCTGCTGCTCAACCGCAATCTGCACCGCCGCCGTCTGTCGCCCGTGGTGCGTTTTCTGCCGCCTTTGCTGAGTTTGGAAAAAATGATGTTTCGGGGCATGGCAGCCGGTTTTGTGTTGCTGACTTACTCCGTTGTCAGCGGCACGTTTTTTTCCGAAAGCGTATTCGGCAAACCCTTGGCGCTTACCCACAAAACCGTTTTCGGTATTGCTTCTTGGCTGATTTATGGCGGCCTGCTGCTGAAACACAGCATGATGTCGTGGCGCGGCAAAAAAGCGGCGGTTTGGACGATTATCGGCTTTATCAGCCTGATTCTGGCCTATGTCGGCAGCAAATTCGTTTTGGAAGTGGTACTGAACCATTAAACCGCCATTTTGCAGACGGCATGATGTGCGATTTCCTGCCGTTTTGAGCCGTCTGTTTGCAGTATGTCCTGCCATACCGCATCAATAAAATCAAAACGCCATACCGATACGGCTCAAGCTGAAGCCAACGCCGTATCGCGATGATGAAACGGCTATACGGCCGCGCTCCACTTTGAAGGACACGCATGATTTACGGCATCGGTACAGATCTCTTGTCTGTCGGGCGCATTGCCCGGCTTTACCGGAAATTCGGTGCGGCATTTGCCGAGCGCATTCTCTGCTCCGAGGAATTGCGGGAGCTGCCGCAAGCCGCCGATTCCGACAATTATCTGGCCAAACGCTTTGCCGCCAAAGAAGCATTCGCCAAAGCGGTCGGCACGGGCATACGCGGTGCGGTATCGTTTTCCCATATCGGTATCGGCCACGACAAACTGGGCAAGCCGGAATTTTTCTATACGCCCGCATTGTCCGCTTGGCTGGCAGAACAAGGCATTGCCCGTGTCAGCCTGAGCCTGAGCGATGAAGACGGCATGGTTTTGGCTTTTGCTGTTGCCGAACAGTAATGCTTCCCGACCGGAAGCATTTTTTACCTTTTCCACCCCGTTTTTTAAGATGAATACACTAGACACCCGCACCTTGGTTGACGTTGTTGCCGGTATCGTCATGAACCGCAACGGCGAATACCTGCTCAGCTCTCGCCCCGAAGGCAAACCTTATGCCGGTTATTGGGAATTTGCCGGCGGCAAAGTCGAAGCCGGAGAAAGCGGATTTGAAGCCCTGCGCCGCGAGTTTGCCGAAGAATTGGGCATTGACATCCACCGTGCCGTGCCGTGGCTGACCAAAATCCATTCCTACGAACACGCCCGCGTACACCTGCGTTTTTTATGGATAAACCCCGACGACTGGTCGGGCCGTCTGCAGGCCAAGGAAGGACAGTCTTGGTCTTGGCAGAAAGCCGGAGACTTTACCGTATCGCCGATGCTGCCTGCCAACGGGCCGCTGCTGAAAGCCTTGTCCGTACCGCGTGTACTTTCCGGCAGCCTGAACAGCGGCCTGTATGGCGAAAACGCGGCCGGTTTGTATTTTGTCGCACCATACGCAACCGCCGAACCGCACCACCGCCATATTCTGATTGGTGCAGAAAAATTGGCGGCTTTGGGCAAAATGCCGGCTGCCGACAGCGTATGGATCGTTTTGCAGACGGCCTCACAATGGGAGAATATTCAAGATGCCGATGTAGCGGTATGGCAGGTTGAAAATGAAACCGACGCGCAAGCTGCGTTAACGCGCCTCCAGCAGGGTGTTTCGCTGCCCTTGGTGATTGCCGCCGCGCCGCCGCTGTTGGAACAATACCGCCAACGCTGGTCGGAAGCAGGGGCTCACGCGCTGCTGGCACATGAAACCGTAGAGGCCGTCTGAACATGAATACCCGCCGAAAAATGCTTGCCGCCGCAGTTTTATTGCTACTGTTTGCCGCCGCCAAACTCCTGCTGCTGAACCAATGGCAGCAGCAACGCGCCCCGAACGCGCAAAATGCCGTCTGCAAAGTTACGCAAGGCTGTACGCTGCCCAACGGGGTTTATGTCAAATTCAGCAGCCGCATTGCCGCCAAAGAGCCGTTCGACATCGAGCTGCGCGGCGTACCGGATACGGTCGGCGAAATCACGGTCAGCTTTTCCATGAAAGATATGGACATGGGTTTCAACCGCTACAAGCTGCTGCCGGAAGGTGGCGGTGTGTGGGCGGCCCGCCAGATCCGCCTGCCGCTGTGTGTCGAACGGCGCAGCGATTATCTGGCAGACCTTAACATCGGCGGTACGGTTTTTCAGACGGCCTTTACCGCGGAATAATGCCGCGTTCAGCTTCCCGACCACTGCCCCTGCGTGATTCTGTCTAATCCTGCCAAATCGGGCAAAGTGCTGACCGCCGTAAAACCCCGACTGCTCAAAATATCGCGCACGGCTGCCCCTTGGTTGTAGCCGTGTTCCAACACCAGCCAGCCGCCGTTTTTCAAATATGCCGGCGCTCCCTGTGCCAAAATGCGGATACAGCTCAGGCCGTCTGCAAAATCGGTTAATGCGTTTTGCGGCTCGAAACGCAAATCTCCCTGCGCCAAATGTTCGTCTTCTGCTTCGATATACGGCGGATTGGAAACAATCACGTCATAGCTGCCCTGCCCGTTTGAAGAACTCCCGCCCTGCGGCAGCCCGGCTTCAAACCACGAACCACAGGCAAAGGTTACCGCCGCACCCAAATCCGCCGCGTTCTGCCGTGCCACCGCTAAAGCGCCGCTGCTGATGTCCGAGGCGTGCACTTCGGCATCTTCGCGCTCCAAAGCGACTGTTACCGCCACCGCGCCGCTGCCCGTACCCAAATCCCATATCCGCCCGTTCGGGGGCAGTTTGTCCAACACGGCTTCTACCAAATGTTCGGTTTCAGGGCGCGGAATCAATACGTTGCGGTTCACGGCAAACCGTCTGCCGTAAAACTCGCGTTCGCCCAAAATATACGCCATCGGTTCGCCGTTTTGCCGCCGCTGCTGCAATGCCGCCAACGCCGCCCCGACATTCTCGGGCAGCTTGTCGTGTCCGCACGTTACCAGCCGGACGCGCGTATAACCGCCGGCATATTGCAACAACATCCGCGCTTCGGCTTTCGGCAGCGGACATTGGCGCAACCATTGTTCCAAAGTCATGTTCAGACGGCCTTTCTGTTTATCAAACTCTGTTTATTATATAGCGGCGCGGCACAAAACACATGATTGTGGCGCTATGTTTGCCTGTTGCCTTATTGGCGCGGTTTGATGCCGTCTGCAATATTTACATTTATTAATTATTGTCCAACCGTATTTAAAATCCCAAACGGATAAAATATCACTATCTATATCTTTATTTTTTATACCATTATGACCACACCAACCCCCACCGCTTACGACAGCATCAGCCGCTTTTTCCATTGGATCATGGCACTTTGCTTTGCCATTATGCTGGCAACCGCCGTTTTGTTTTTTATTGAAGCCGACATTCCCAATCTGATGAATCTTCACAAATCGGTCGGCTCGCTGCTGATACTGTTAGCCGTACTGCGCCTGCTGTGGGCAATAACCAAAGCCCGCCGCCCGGCCGCCGACAATGCCGCGGCGAAGCTCGGTCATCTCGCGCTGTATGTGCTGATGCTGGCCGTACCTGCCATCGCATTAATCCGACAATACGGCGGCGGCAGAGGCCCGCTGAAAGTATTCGGTATCGAAGTGATGCAAGGCTCTCCGGAAAAAATCGAGTGGATGACGCAACTGGGCAACCAATGGCACAGCACGCTGGCATGGATTTTGTTCGCGCTTGCCGCCGGACACATTGCCATGGCGGTTATCCATCAAATCAAAGGCGAAAAAATCATGCAGCGCATGATTGGCCGCCAATAAACGCTTGTAGGTTCTTTCATAAAAGAAAAAGGCCATCTGCAAATTCCATTTTGCAGACGGCCTTTCTTCAACCTTTGCCGTGCAGGGCAAAACTTTTCCTATTACCCGACTGCATGGCATAAAATGAAACAGCAAATCCCAAACCACGCAGCAGGCAAAATGCCAAAATATTAGATAATATATTGATTTCAAGGCAAAAATGACACATCGTTGCCGCTTTATCTCATGCTGCGTGGTGCGGCCATACCGATGGCGATATTCAAAACTCCTGCTGCCTTGCCATCATCACCGCCATGTGCAGCAAACCGAACACCATCGAAACCAGTACAACCGCCAATACCGCAGCCAACAGCCACAAACTTACATTCAGCAAAGTCATCGCCTATTCCTTTCATGATTATTCGTCCGCAACCTGCCCGACCGCTTATTCCTTCGGGCAAACCCAAGCAACCTTTCTGCCGCCTCCGGCTGAATATTCCCAATCCGATACCAGCAGCCGCATTGCTGGTCAGGCAAATTGATTGTAATAAACAGATGTTTCAGAAATTTGACTGCTGCCCATAAAAAAGGCCGTCTGCAAAACACCGATGGTATTTTTGCAGACGGCCTTTTCAATAGCTGCTTCGGCAGGAAGTAAGGCTTACACTTCGCTGCCCCCTACGGTCAAACCTTGGTCAATCCGCAAAGTCGGCTGCCCCACGCCCACAGGCACGCTCTGCCCTTCTTTGCCGCACACGCCCACGCCGCTGTCCAACGCGCTGTCGTTGCCGATCATCGAAACGTATTTCAACACTTCCGGCCCGTTGCCGATAATGGTTGCACCCTTTACCGGATATTGCAGCTTGCCGTTTTCCACCCACCACGCTTCGGAAGCGGAAAAAACAAATTTGCCGCTGGTAATGTCCACTTGGCCGCCGCCGAAGTTGACGGCGTAAATGCCTTTATCCACCGAAGCAATGATTTCTTCGGGAAGGTAGCCGCCGTTTTCCATAAAAGTATTGGTCATGCGCGGCATGGTGGTTGCGGCATAACTTTCGCGGCGGCCGTTGCCGGTGGTCTCGCAACCCATCAGCCGCGCATTGGTTTCGTCCTGCATATAACCGACCAAAATGCCGTCTTCAATCAATACCGTGCGGCGCGTTTCATTTCCCTCGTCGTCGATATTGAGCGAACCCCTGCGGTCGGGAATATCGCCCTGATCGACCACGGTAACGCCTTTGGCCGCTACGCGTTCGCCGATTCGGCCGCTGAACACGCTGGTCTGCTTGCGGTTGAAATCGCCTTCCAAACCGTGCCCCACCGCTTCGTGCAGCAATACCCCCGGCCAACCGTTGCCCAGTACCACAGTCATTTCCCCCGCCGGAGCAGGACGGGATTCCAGATTGGTCAAAGCCTGCTTGACGGCGGTATCGACAAATTGCCGAACCAGCGTTTCATCGAAATAAGCCAAGTCATACCGCCCGCCGCCGCCCGCGCTGCCCTGCTCCCGCCGCTCGCCCTGCTTGGCGATAACATTAACATTCAAGCGCACCATCGGGCGGATGTCGGCAGCGTGTTTGCCGTCCAATCTTGCCAGATAAATCATGTCGTATTCGCAAGTCAGCCCCGCCATCACCTGCACAATGCGCGGATCGGCGGCTTTTGCCAAGGCTTCGACTTTGTGCAACAACGCAACTTTGGCGGCAGAATCCAAACTGGCCGTCGGATTAAAACCGCCGTGTATGCTTCTTTCCGGCTGCCGCACCGATACGTCCGCACTTTTGCTCTGCCCCAGCGCGCCAATCACGCGCACGGCCTCGGCAGAACGCTTGATGGAATCGAAATTGAGGCTGTCGGCATAAGCAAACGCCGTTTTATCGCCCGATACCGCCCGCACACCGACACCCTGATCGATTTGGAAACTGCCCGATTTCACCATGCCCTCTTCCAAATGCCAACTTTCGTAAGCCGTGCGCTGGCAGTAGATGTCGGCATAATCGACTTGGCGGCTGCCGATAACGGCCAAGCCCTGTTTCAACAAATCGGCAGAAAGATGATTGGCCTCGAGCAAATCACGGTGAACAGTAGAATAAATGTGCTGCATGGATTCAGACGGCTTTATACAGAAAATAAGCGCAAATTATACGAGATTTGCCGGCAGTTTGATATTGCTGATTGCCTCTGGCTATGACGGCTTGTAGGAAACCGCAAACTGCCGAATCCTGCATCTGCCCCGATGGAGGAGCTGTCTTTTCTAGAATTATCCAAACCATCAAATATATTTTCTTCCCTTACTTTTCAAATAATTATCAAAAAACTTGATTTTATTTTTAAAGAAATATTGATAATAATTATTATTTGCGTATAATAAACAACAACCCGACAGTCTTCCTGACGGGCCATTAAACGCTGATTGATTCCCTATCTTATCCTCTACAATTCTTGATACCGGAGTACGCCCAGACGAAACATAAACACCCTATATTCAAATACTCAAAACCGAAACGCCGATGCCGTCTGTTTTGCAGACGGCATCGGCGTTTTCATACAAGCCTTTGCAACCGGTATGGCTTGAGACCTTGGCAAAAAACAGGCAACAAACCCAAACTGATGGCAGAAGCAGGTTTTACACCCGCCCGAAAATTGAATATCTTGAAAAAGTTGCCACTTCAAAAAAACCAAGCAAACGGGCGGATGTAAAACCCGCCCCTACAAGCCCTTGTCATGAGTTTTACCAAGTTCTCGGATTGCTTGGCAAGCAAAAGGCCGTCTGCAAAACGGTACTTTGCCTTTACAGCAAACCTTCCGCTTTCAGCCAAGCCAAAATATCGGCCTCAACCGCTTCGGGCGCACCGGCGTTGTCGATTTTAATGCCGTATTCGTCAGCACCGAGCGTTTCCAAAATCGCCAGTTGGGAATCCAGCATACCGGCTTTCATGTAATGCCCTTGGCGCGACAGCATACGTTCCAAGTTGACATCTTGCGGCGGAGAGAGGTGGATAAATACCGTTTTCCCTTCCGCGCCGCGCAAAATATCGCGGTATTGCCGCTTGAGTGCCGAGCAGGTTACGATGGAATACGCCGCGCCCGCCTGCGCCTGCTCCGTCATCCAATCGCGCAGATTGTGCAGCCACGGATAGCGGTCTTCATCGGTAAGCGGAATCCCCGCACCCATTTTGTCGCGGTTGGCTTGGGTGTGGAAATCATCGCCCTCCGCATACGAGCATTGGTTCAAATGCTTTTGCAAGGCCAGCGCGGTTGTGGTTTTGCCGCAGCCGCTCACGCCCATGACAACAAAATGTACCGTCATGTTTTGCTCCTTACCTTTATACGATGACAAACGCCAAAGCCGACAGCGCGAAGCCGATTAATGCAATCAGCGTTTGGTTGACCGTCCACGTTTTCAGCGTGGTCGGCACGTCCATATCCAGCAAACGCCCTACCAGCCAAAAGCCCGAATCGTTGAAATGGCTTACGCCCACAGAGCCGGCCGCTGTTGCCAGTACCACGCAGGCCAACTGCCAGTCGCTGAAACCGGCGGCGGCTACGGCGGGTGCCATCAGCGCGGCGGCGGTTGTCAGTGCCACGGTTGCCGAACCTTGTGCGATACGCAGTGCCAACGCCACCAAAAAACAGCCCAGCAACACGGGAATACCCAAATCCGCCATGCTGTCGGCCAATGCCTGACCGATACCCGAAGCACGCAGCACGCCGCCGAACATTCCGCCTGCGCCGGTAATCAGAATCACCGAGCAGACCGGAGCCAGTGCGCCGTCAATGGTTTTTTCCAACGCGCTTGCCTCTTCGCCGCGCTTGCGCCCCAATACAAACAGGGCAACCAATACCGAAATCAGCAACGCCACCGGAGTCGAGCCGACCATACGCAGCGCCTGCACCCAAGTTTCGCCTTTATCGACCACACCCTCGCTAATCAGCGTGGCCAAGCCGGTATTCAGGAAAATCAGCAGCATCGGAATCAGCATGATGCCGATGACCGTACCCGCCTTGGCAGGCACTTTCGGCGCGTCGTCGTCTTGTTTGCCGCCGCTGAGCAAATCCGGTACGGGTACGCGGATTTTGCGCCCCAAAACCTGACCCAACAGATACCCGCTGAAATACCACACCACAACCGCCAGCGGCAGGCCGACAATCAGAACGTGGCCGATATTCGCACCGTAAAACTCAGAAGCCGCAATCGGCCCCGGGTGCGGCGGCAGGAAAACGTGCATCACCGAAAACGCGCCGATGGAAGCCAGCGCGTAAGGCAATACGTCCTGCTTCATCCGCCGCGCCGTAGCAAACACAATCGGCAGCATCACCACCAGACCGGCATCAAAGAAAATCGGAAAACCGAAAATCAGCGAAGCCACGCCCAATGCAAACGGCGCACGCTTTTCACCGAATATTTTCACCAGCGCGTCCGCCAGCGACTGCGCGCCGCCCGAAGTTTCCACCAAACGGCCGAGCATCGCGCCCAAGCCCACCAGCAACGCCACATTGCCGAGCGTGCCGCCGAAGTTTTTCACCAACACATCGTTGACCAGCGCACCCATCGGCAAACCCGTTGCCAGCGCGGTCAGCAGGCTGACCGACACCAGCGTCAGCAGCGCGTGTACGCGGAATTTGATAATCAGCACCAGAATCAGCAGCACCGCCGCCGCTGCAATGCCCAGCAGCTGACCCGCACCGAGTGTTTGAGTCCAACCGTCCATCTTTCAAACCTTTCTTTGTAATAAAAATACAGCTTTTACTGTTTGAGAAGCCAAACCGTTTACCTTAGCACAATCCGTTCGGGTGTTTGAGCCTGAAAGGCCGTCTGCAAAATCAAGTTTTTATTTTTCATAGATAAAATATTCCGCCCGTACTCCCCGCACCGTACCATTTGCCTGTAATTCCCGATTACACCGCACATTTGCAGACGGCCTCAAGCCCAAGGCAAACACACCTTCGCCGCCCCGCCAAACCGCATTTTCTTATTTTAATCAACTATAGTCGAATAAAATGAGAATGAGACAAGGCAGCGAAGCCGCAGACAGTACAGATAGTACGACAAGGCAAAGCAACGCTGTATCATTCTTATTTTAAATGACTATATATTCCAAAACCTGCACAATTTCGCTTACAATAAACGCCATTCGATTGAACACCTATAAAGAGAGTATGCCCATGCAGTATGCCAAAATCCTCGGTACCGGCAGCTACCTCCCTGCCAAGCGCGTCAGCAACGACGACTTGGCACAGAAAGTCGATACGTCCGACGAATGGATTACCACGCGTACCGGTATCAAATTCCGCCATATTGCAGACGAGCAGGAGAAAACCAGCGATTTGGCCGCCGCCGCCGCCCGGCTTGCACTGGAAGATGCCGGCGTAGCGCCCGACGAAATCGACCTGATTGTCGTAGCCACCGCCACACCCGATATGCAGTTTCCGTCAACCGCCACCATCGTGCAGCAGAAGCTCGGCATGACCAACGGCAGCCCCGCATTCGACGTACAAGCCGTTTGTGCGGGCTTTATGTATGCCCTCAACACCGCCCATGCCTACATCAAAAGCGGCATGAGCAAAAAAATATTGGTAATCGGCGCAGAAACCTTCAGCCGCATTCTCGATTGGAACGACCGCACCACCTGCGTATTGTTCGGCGACGGTGCCGGAGCGGTAGTTTTGGGCGCGTCCGACGAGCCGGGCATTATCCACAGCAAACTGCACGCCGACGGCAACTACCTCGATCTGCTCAATGTTCCCGCGCAAATTGCAGACGGCAAAATCTGCGGCAGCCCGTTTGTCAAAATGGACGGCCCGGGCGTATTCAAATTCGCCGTGAAGATGCTGTCCAAAGTTGCAGACGAAGTACTGACCGAATCAGGTTACAGCGCGGAACAAATCGACTGGCTGATTCCCCATCAGGCAAACAAACGCATCATCGATTCCACCGCCAAGCATTTGGGGCTGCCGCAGGAAAAAGTCATTCTCACCGTACAAGACCACGGCAACACCTCCGCCGCCTCCATTCCGCTGGCACTGGATACCGGCATTAAAAGCGGCAAAATCCGGCGCGGACAAAACCTGCTGCTCGAAGGAATCGGCGGCGGATTTGCATGGGGTGCGGTATTGATCAAATACTGATCCGAAGGCCGTCTGCAAAATACAGACGGCCTCACGCAAAACCTTTTATGAACACAACCGCCCTGCCCGTTATCCTGCCTGCCGCCTACCTGATTGCCGTTGCCGCCGCCGTATCCCCGAAGCTGGCCGCAGCTTATCTTGCCGCAGGAGCAATCAGCTTTTTCCTGTACCGCCGCGACAAAACCGCTGCCGTCAGGCAACAGCGCCGCATACCCGAAAACGCCCTGCACACCGCAGACCTGCTCGGCGGCTGGGTCGGCGCATGGGCAGCGCGACACCGCTACCGGCACAAAACCGCCAAAACCTCTTTTATTACCGTATTTTGGTTAAGCGTTGCGGGCAATGCCGCCCTGACTTACGGGATTTGGCGACTGACCCGAATTTGATTACCGAACCGCCTTGCCACCTTTCCGCAGCGGTTCTCCCCAATATAAGGAACTCCCATGTCTTTTGCATTTTTCTTTCCGGGTCAGGGCTCCCAAAGCCTCGGCATGATGAACGGCTTTGAACACAACGCAACCGTCAAAGCCACTTTCAACGAAGCCTCCGCCGTACTCGGCCAAGATTTATGGGCAATGATTAACGGCGAAGATGCCGAAATCATCGGACAAACCGTCAACACCCAACCCATCATGCTGGCCGCCGGTGTCGCCACTTACCGCGCCTATCTCGAAGCAGGCGGCAAAACACCCGACGTGGTTGCCGGCCACAGCTTGGGCGAGTACACCGCCTTGGTTGCAGCAGGTGCATTGGATTTTGCCGATGCCGTCAAACTGGTCCGCCTGCGTGCCGAACTGATGCAGTCTGCCGTACCGCAAGGCGTGGGGGCAATGGCAGCGATTTTGGGCTTGGAAGACCAACAAATCAAAGACATCTGCGCCGCCGCCGCGCAAGAAGAAGTAGTTGAAGCCGTCAACTTCAACTCGCCCGGCCAAGTCGTGATTGCCGGCAACGCTGCCGCAGTCGAACGCGCCATGGCTGCCGCCAAAGAAGCCGGTGCCAAACGCGCCCTGCCGCTGCCGGTATCCGTTCCTTCCCATTGCAGCCTGATGAAGCCCGCTGCCGACAAACTGGCGGAAGCGCTCAAAACTATCGAAATCAAGCAACCGCAAATCCGCGTTATCCACAACGCCGACGTTGCCGCCTACGACGAAGCCGACAAAATCAAAGATGCGCTCGTGCGCCAGCTTTACAGCCCCGTCCGCTGGACGGAAACCGTCGATATACTGGTTAAAGAAGGCATTACCGAATCCGCCGAATGCGGCCCGGGCAAAGTATTGGCAGGCTTGGCCAAACGCATCAACAAAGCAGCCGTGTGCACCGCGCTGACCAACGCCGAGCAGGTTGCCGCCTTCATCGAAACACACTGACCCCCTGTTTTGCAGACGGCATTTCCCACCCGAAGGCCGTCTGTAAAACCATACCGACCACCCTTTTTTCCGCCGAGCCATGAAATCACCCACCCTGCTGTTCAGCGCACCCGATATTGCAGGCTTGCACCTCCTTATCGAGCACAATCTGCGGCATCACGGTTTCAACGTCATCAATCTGGCCGAATACCGTCTGAACACCGGTTATCCCTCGCCGGCGAAACATTTTTACGCCAAATGGCGGAAAGTCGTCCATCGTGACAAAGCCACCGCCAAGCGGCTCAAAGGGCAGGTACTCCAGCAAAAAATCGCCGCCCAAATCCAAAAAGCGGGCGGTTTGGATTACGCCCTGTTCATCAGCGCCGAACAATACAGCAGCGACCTCATCCGCTTTATCCGCCAAAACAGCCGCCACGGAGCAGTCAACTACCAATTCGACGGACTGCACCGCTTCCCCAATATTTTCCCGCTGATGGGCGAGTTTGACCGTTTTTACGTTTTCGACGCGCAAGACCGCAAACAATATCCCAACGTACTGCCCACCACCAATTTCTATTTCGACTACAACCTGAACCGGCAGCCCGCCGTAACCACCGACTGCTATTTCATCGGCATACACGACCCCAGCCGCGCTGCCATGATTAACGCTTTGGCAGATTACCTGACGCAGCAGGGTTTGCGTACCGACATTTACATCATCTGGAAAAAGAAAGAGCGGCAAGCCCGTGCCGTTTATTCCAATCCCCGCATCCGCCTGATGAAACAACCGATCAGCTTTGTCGAAAACCTGAAAAAAGCCCGCCAAAGTGCGATACTGCTCGATTTTGTCAGCGATGCACACCAAGGCTTGTCCTACCGCGCCTTTGAAGCACTCGGCTACCGCAAAAAACTCATCACCACCAATGCCGAAATCAAAAAATACGATTTCTACCACCCGAACAACATCTTTGTTTGGGACGGCGAAAACTTTAACGGCTTGGCCGAATTTACCGCCTCACCGCTGCACGAGCTGCCGCCTGAAATTTACGAAAAATACAGCTTCGGCAACTGGATAAAATACATTCTCGACATCGAACCTCATCAGAAAATTACCCTGCCCGAAACATAAACCCGCAAAGGCCGTCTGCAAAATACCCTGTTTATTTGCAGACGGCCTTTCCCCTATTCGGCAGCACACGATTAGATTAAATGTTCCATTTATGCTATAAAGCCGTCTGATACCCATTCAAAACCCATCACATAAAAGGACAGACCATGAGCAATCAAGATTTGAGCGGCAAAATTGCCTTAGTAACCGGCGCATCGCGCGGCATCGGTGCAGCCATTGCCGACACTTTGGCCGCCGCAGGAGCTACCGTAATCGGCACGGCAACTTCCGAAAGCGGTGCCGCCGCCATCGGCGAACGCTTGGCTCAATGGGGCGGACAAGGCAGAGCATTGAATGCCGCCGAACCGGAAAGCATTGAAACGCTGGTTGCCGACATCGAAAAAGAATTCGGCAAACTCGATATTTTGGTCAACAATGCCGGCATTACCCGCGACAACCTCTTAATGCGGATGAAAGAAGAAGAGTGGGACAACATCATGCAGGTCAACCTGAAATCCGTATTCCGCGCCTCCAAAGCCGTATTGCGCGGCATGATGAAACAACGCAGTGGCCGCGTCATCAACATCACTTCCGTGGTCGGCGCGATGGGCAATGCCGGTCAAACCAACTATGCCGCCGCCAAAGCAGGCTTAATCGGTTTTGCCAAATCGATGGCGCGCGAAGTCGGCAGCCGCGGCATTACCGTAAACTGTGTTGCCCCCGGCTTTATCGATACCGACATGACCCGCGCCCTGTCGGAAGAAACCCGCAAAATGTTTGAAGCGCAAACCGCTTTGGGCAAATTCGGCGACCCGCAAGACATCGCCGACGCGGTATTGTTCTTGGCCTCCGACCAAGCCAAATACATCACCGGCCAAACGCTGCACGTCAACGGCGGTATGCTGATGCCTTAAGCCGTCGCGGCATATCCGATACGGAAATACCGAATGCGGCAAAATGCAGACGGCCACTGCCGTACTGCCCGCCCTGCACTTTCGCCGCTGCCCGGTTTTCCGCTCTACACAACAAAAAGCCGTCTGAAAAATGCTGTATTCATTTTTCAGACGGCTTTTGCCCATTTCCGGTTGTTTTATAGTCGAATAAAATAAGAATGAGACAAGGCAGCGAAGCCGCAGACAGTACACATAGTACGGCAAGGCAAAGCAACGCTGTATCATTCTTATTTTAAATGACTATAAATGACTATAATGCGGTTGGATACCGCGTTGCCGCGCCTTACTCAAAGAAGCGTGTTTGATTAAACAAAGCAGCCAATCCGCTGCCTCTGTACGGTCTGCGGATTGGCTGCCTCTCATTTTGAGCTATTCGACGATGCTCGCACCGTCTGCGGTCGGATTGAAACGATGCAACCGGTTATTTTTTGTTCAAAGAATCGCGGATTTCGCGCAACAGCAATACTTCTTCGCTTGGTTCTTCAGGTGCTTCGGCTTCTTCTTCAGCCTTTTTCTTCATGCTGTTCAATGCCTTAACCACACAGAAAATGGCAGCGGCCACAATCAGGAAGCTGATGATGCTGTTGATGAACAAACCTAGATTGATGGTAACCGCACCCGCTTCTTGGGCAGCTGCCAGCGTGGCGTAGCCGCCTTCAGGCATATTTGCACCTTCTTTCAGGGTCAGGAACAGGTTGGAGAAATCCACACCGCCCAGCAACATACCGATTGGCGGCATAATCACATCATCAACCAATGATTTCACAATCGCGCTGAACGCTGTACCGACTACCATACCGACAGCCAGATCAACCACGTTGCCGCGCATGATAAATTCTTTAAATTCTGAAGAGATAGACATTTTCAAACTCCTGATAGCTAATGTAAATAGCTGTTTATATTATAAGAAAGGGGAGCATAATACCGATTTATCGGTTAAAAATATTTTATGCAGGTTAAATTTTGTATGACTTGCTTAAATTTGCTCCCTTGGTGTTTCAAGGCCGTCTGCAAAACAGGAAAGCATGAAACGCACCTGTTTTACAGACGGCCTCTCTGCCGGCAATAAGGCTTATTCGCCATCGTTCAACGCATTAATGCTGTAACCGCCGTCCACATAAGTGATTTCCCCGGTAATGCCGGAAGACAGATCGGACAGCAGGAAAGCGGCGGCGTTACCGACTTCTTCGATGGTAACATTGCGGCGCAACGGATTTTGCTGGGCAACATGGTTCAACAGTTTGCTGAAATCGGCAATGCCCGAAGCGGCCAGCGTTTTAATCGGGCCGGCGGAAATGCCGTTGCAGCGGATACCTTCTTTGCCCAAGCAGGAAGCGGTAAAGCGGATACCGGCTTCCAAGCTGGCTTTTGCCATGCCCATCACGTTATAGTTCGGAATGGCACGCACTGCGCCCAAGTAGGTCAGTGCAACAATCGAAGCATTGCGACCCTGCATCATCGGACGGGCGGCCTTGGCCAGTGCAGGCAGGCTGTATGCGGAAATTTCATGAGCGGTATTAAAGGCTTCGCGGCTGATGCTGTCGAGAAAATCGCCGCTCAACGCTTCTTTTGGCGCAAAGCCGATAGAGTGTACCAAACCGTCCAAACCGTCCCAATGTTTGCCCAACTCGGCAAATGCTTGGTTGATTTCTTCATCGCTGGCTACATCGCAACGGAAAACCAGTTCGGAACCCAATTCCGCCGCCATCTTACGCACACGGTCTTCCAGCTTGTCGACAACGTAAGTAAAGGCCAACTCGGCACCTTGGTCATAGCAGGCTTTGGCAATGCCGTAAGCGATGGAACGCTCGGAAATCATACCTGTAATCAGAATTTTTTTACCTTGCAGGAAACCCATTTTTTATCCTTAGAGTGGTATTTCGGTTTGTTTAAACCGTTGATTATAACAAAAAACAATTATTTCCGCATAGAAAACAGCATAATGCCGTCTGCAAAAGGCGGGGCAGGCGCTTCCGACTTGCCCCCATCAAAATTTTTCGTCTGCACACACATGAAAATAATGCTTTAAAAACAAACATTACGCGATTTTGCAGACGGCTTGTGCTATAATTTCGCCCCGCTATTCGGAGAAGCTGCCATGAAACCATTGCACGGCTTGTTTCTGAGCTGCCTGATTGTGCTGCACGGCGGCGCATGGGCGCAACGTCAGATTCCCGCCGATATGGACACCGCCGTCTTAAAAAATGTCGATTTGCCCTACATTACGGTAGATTACGGCGGCTTTTCTTGGCAGAAACTGTTGAGCTTGGGCATCAGCAGTGGCCAAACCGCAAGACTGCCGGTATCCCGCTTTGTCCGCATTAAAAACGAGCGCAACCGTTTTATCGTTATCGGGCGGCTGGGCATACAAACCGGTAAAACTGTCGCACTCAAGCAAGACGGTTCGGGCGTTGTACAAGAAATTTGGATTTTAAACGCAGCCGAACAAAACCAAGCGGCACAGCGCAAGCAATAATACAGCCAATGTGGCAACAGCAAGCCGCCTTGTCCTCCCAAGCGCCATAAAATCACTTTGCAGACGGCTTTTCCTCCGACAAGGCCGTCTGCAAACATGACCAATCAGCCCCGCGATTACGGGCTACCTGAGAAAGAAACCACCCCATGAAAAAAGTATTTATCCGCACCTTCGGCTGCCAGATGAACGAATACGACAGCGACAAAATGCTGGCCGTTTTAGCAAAGGAACACGGCGGCATCGAGCAGGTCAATGCCGCCGAAGATGCCGACATCATCTTGTTCAACACCTGTTCCGTGCGCGAAAAAGCACAAGAAAAAGTCTTTTCCGACCTCGGCCGCGTTCGCCCGCTGAAAGAAAAAAATCCCGACCTGATTATCGGCGTAGCAGGCTGTGTCGCTTCACAGGAAGGCGAAGCCATCATCAAACGCGCACCGTATGTAGACGTGGTTTTCGGCCCGCAAACCCTGCACCGCCTGCCCAAAATGATTGTCGATAAAGAAACCACCGGACATTCCCAAGTCGACATCTCCTTTCCCGAAATTGAAAAATTCGACCACCTGCCCCCCGCCCGCGTGGAAGGCGGCAGCGCGTTTATTTCCATTATGGAAGGCTGCTCGAAATACTGCTCGTTTTGCGTAGTGCCTTACACGCGCGGCGAAGAATTTTCGCGCCCGCTCAACGACGTATTGACCGAAATCGCAGGTCTCGCGCAGCAGGGTGTGAAAGAAATCAACCTGTTGGGACAAAACGTCAACGCCTACCGCGGCGAAATGGACAACGGCGAAATCTGCGACTTTGCCACCCTGCTGCGTATCGTGCACGAAATCCCCGGCATCGAACGCATGCGCTTCACCACCAGCCATCCGCGCGAATTTTCCGATGCCATCATCGAATGCTACCGCGACCTGCCCAAGCTCGTTTCACACCTGCACCTGCCGATTCAAAGCGGTTCCGACCGCGTATTGAGCGCGATGAAGCGCGGCTACACCGCCTTGGAATACAAATCCATCATCCGCAAACTGCGCGCCATCCGTCCGGACTTGTGCCTGAGCTCCGACTTCATCGTCGGCTTTCCGGGCGAAACCGAACGCGAATTCGAGCAGACATTGAAGCTGGTAAAAGACATCGCTTTCGATTTGAGTTTCGTCTTCATTTACAGCCCGCGCCCGGGTACGCCCGCCGCCAACCTGCCCGACGACACTCCTCACGAAGAAAAAGTGCGCCGCTTGGAAGCCTTAAACGAAGTCATCGAAGCGGAAACCGCACGCATCAACCAAACCATGATCGGCACGGTACAACGCTGTTTGGTTGAAGGCATTTCCAAAAAAGACCCCGACCAACTGCAAGCGCGTACCGCCAACAACCGAGTGGTCAACTTCACCGGCACGCCCGATTTGATTAACCAAATGGTAGAGCTGGAAATCACCGAAGCCTACACTTTCTCATTACGCGGCAAACCGGTCGAAGCATAATCAAAAGCCGACAAAAAGCCGTCTGCAAATATCCGCCGGAAATTTGCAGACGGCTTTTTCCATATCTCATCACAATATGTGCCGATGGATTTACCGCATCATACGCTAACGGCCTATCCGCGTATGCGAACTTTCCACCCCTGCCTTGATTTCACCGTAAAACTCATTCGAGCCGCCGGAAGACAGCCCGCCCGCACAAGCCGACAGCAGCAATACAGACAAAACAGTACTCAGTTTTCCCAACATTACAAACCTCCGAAGATAAAAAGGCCGTCTGCAAATCACATTTACAGACGGCATGTTGCTATTTGGTATTGCAGCGGAAATGATACGCCATGATTTCAAAACCATTTTTGAAATACAAGCGGTGTGCATCCGCACGATCGTGGCTGACATGCACATTCAAATGGATTTTTTCAATTCCCGCTTCCGCACCGATTCTGCGAACCTCTTCCAACAAGCGCGAAGCATAGCCTTTCAAACGGTTTTGCGGCATGGTAACAATGTCATCAATATGAATATGATGGCCGCTTGCCAAATTATACGCAACATGGAAGCCGCACACCGCAACCGCATTATGTTTGCCTTCTTCAAAAATACCCAGCAGACGGTATCCTGCAGGACGCTGATGCGTATTAATCTGCTCTACAAAACGGTTGATGTCGGTTAACGACGAGCGCAACACGCTCAATGCCGCAAATGCCGTAACCGTTTCTTCAGGCATAATCTCACGCAATATGCCGACAACAGGCATTTGCTCCTGCGTTTTCTTCTGTTCTGCCGCGTGTTTCTCTTCAATCGCTTCCGCCAGCGATACACGCCCGTCGGATTGGTTCTGCCCTGCCGCCTCTTCACGCTCTTCCAGCAATGCTTTGCAGTCAATCACCCGCAAATCGTTGTCCGCCGCAAAGTCCATCAGAAAACGGAACATGGCAGGATTATCCGCTTCCAGCTTCTTATCCACCGCCACACACCGGACCTTATCCACCAAAATCGGACGAACCCATTGCGAATACGACAAACGGTTATTCTTATCAAAGGAAGACAAAATACCACACAAACGCTCCGCCCAGTCACTAGGACGGAATACTTTGCCTTTATTCGTCGTACCGTGTATTACAACTTCGTAAGGATTACAAACCAACATCGCAGATTCCCAAAAGAAATAATCTTTCTATTATACCCGAGTAACAGCTTTTGCTTATATGTTTGCCCTAGAAATAATAAAATTTTTGACATCATTTCCGCAAAGTACAGAAGAAATAACTAGCAAGCCATTTTCCATTCCCAGATATATAGTCGGATCACACGAAATAAAACAAGACAGCAAAACCACAAGCAGTACAAATGATACTGAATAGCAGGCTTACTGTTTCAGCAGTTTAGTCAATCCTCTCCTGAAGCAAAATACAGCAACGCTATAGCATTCCATGCGAAATGACCATACCATTTAAACAACTGTTCCTAACTCCCCAACGCTACCGATCCCCCAATAAAAGCCGTCTGCAATCCTATAGTTGATTTACAGACGGCTTTTTCCCCGGTGATTTTCCGGGTTCTTCGTTCAGCCTACTTGCTAGCCGGCACGGCCTTACGTTTGTTCTGTACCGGCGCCACCGTGACCTCGGCCTTCAGTTTGCCATAAATTCCCTCACCGATACCCTTCACATTCTTCAGCTCTTCCGTCGTTTTGAAACCGCCGTTCTGCTGACGGTAGGCCACAATCGCTTTGGCTTTCGCAGGGCCGATGCCCGGCAGGGCCTCCAACTCGCTCTGAGCGGCCGTATTGATGTTTACCGCCGCCAACGACAAGCCTGCCGCCAACGCAGCCAGCGCACCGAACAGGAATTTTTTCATGAGCTTTCTCCTTCTGTTATCAAGATGTCAACCCGGCATCCGAGCGGATACCGCCTACAACCCCATCATAAATAAAGCCCCCAAGTGCTTCAAGCCTTTTGCCGAAGCACAGCAATCTTCTGTCTGACTTGTGCAACACCATACTCCATACCTCCCCCATATCTCCGCTACCCGGCAAGCAACAAAGTAAAAGCCCCCGACATGATGTCAGGGGCTTCGGAATGGGTGTTTGGCAGTGACCTACTTTCACATGGAAGAACCACACTATCATCGGCGCTGAGTCGTTTCACGGTCCTGTTCGGGATGGGAAGGCGTGGGACCAACTCGCTATGGCCGCCAAACTTAAACTGTACAAATCGGTTAAGCCGTTATGCAGTCTCCTGCACTTATTTATTCTTTAATCAACTTCGGTAATGTTGTATCGCTTATCAGTAAGCTTTCATCTGAAGTTCTTCAAATGATAGAGTCAAGCCTCACGAGCAATTAGTATCGGTTAGCTTCACGCATTACTGCGCTTCCACACCCGACCTATCAACGTCCTGGTCTCGAACGACTCTTCAGGAGGGTTATACCCTCAGGGAAGTCTCATCTTCAGGCGAGTTTCGCGCTTAGATGCTTTCAGCGCTTATCTCTTCCGAACTTAGCTACCCGGCGATGCGACTGGCGTCACAACCGGTACACCAGAGGTTCGTCCACTCCGGTCCTCTCGTACTAGGAGCAGCCCCCGTCAAACTTCCAACGCCCACTGCAGATAGGGACCAAACTGTCTCACGACGTTTTAAACCCAGCTCACGTACCACTTTAAATGGCGAACAGCCATACCCTTGGGACCGACTACAGCCCCAGGATGTGATGAGCCGACATCGAGGTGCCAAACTCCGCCGTCGATATGAACTCTTGGGCGGAATCAGCCTGTTATCCCCGGAGTACCTTTTATCCGTTGAGCGATGGCCCTTCCATTCAGAACCACCGGATCACTATGTCCTGCTTTCGCACCTGCTCGACTTGTTGGTCTCGCAGTTAAGCTACCTTTTGCCATTGCACTATCAGTCCGATTTCCGACCGGACCTAGGTAACCTTCGAACTCCTCCGTTACTCTTTGGGAGGAGACCGCCCCAGTCAAACTGCCTACCATGCACGGTCCCCGATCCGGATGACGGACCTGGGTTAGAACCTCAAAGACACCAGGGTGGTATTTCAAGGACGGCTCCACAGAAACTGGCGTCTCTGCTTCTAAGCCTCCCACCTATCCTACACAAGTGACTTCAAAGTCCAATGCAAAGCTACAGTAAAGGTTCACGGGGTCTTTCCGTCTAGCAGCGGGTAGATTGCATCTTCACAACCACTTCAACTTCGCTGAGTCTCGGGAGGAGACAGTGTGGCCATCGTTACGCCATTCGTGCGGGTCGGAACTTACCCGACAAGGAATTTCGCTACCTTAGGACCGTTATAGTTACGGCCGCCGTTTACTGGGGCTTCGATCCGATGCTCTCACATCTTCAATTAACCTTCCAGCACCGGGCAGGCGTCACACCCTATACGTCCACTTTCGTGTTAGCAGAGTGCTGTGTTTTTAATAAACAGTCGCAGCCACCGATTCTCTGCGACCCTCCAATGCTTACAGAGCAAGTCTTTCACATCGAAGGGCATACCTTCTCCCGAAGTTACGGTATCAATTTGCCGAGTTCCTTCTCCCGAGTTCTCTCAAGCGCCTTAGAATTCTCATCCTGCCCACCTGTGTCGGTTTGCGGTACGGTTCTGATTCAACTGAAGCTTAGTGGCTTTTCCTGGAAGCGTGGTATCGGTTACTTCGTGTCCGTAGACACTCGTTATCACTTCTCGGTGTTATGAAGACCCGGATTTGCCTAAGTCTTCCACCTACCGGCTTGAACAAACTATTCCAACAGTTTGCTAACCTAACCTTCTCCGTCCCCACATCGCATTGAATCAAAGTACGGGAATATTAACCCGTTTCCCATCGACTACGCATTTCTGCCTCGCCTTAGGGGCCGACTCACCCTACGCCGATGAACGTTGCGTAGGAAACCTTGGGCTTTCGGCGAGCGGGCTTTTCACCCGCTTTATCGCTACTCATGTCAACATTCGCACTTCTGATACCTCCAGCATGCTTTACAACACACCTTCTTCGGCCTACAGAACGCTCCCCTACCATGCTATTGCTAGCATCCGCAGCTTCGGTTACAGATTTGAGCCCCGTTACATCTTCCGCGCAGGACGACTCGACCAGTGAGCTATTACGCTTTCTTTAAATGATGGCTGCTTCTAAGCCAACATCCTGGCTGTCTGGGCCTTCCCACTTCGTTTACCACTTAATCTGTCATTTGGGACCTTAGCTGGCGGTCTGGGTTGTTTCCCTCTTGACAACGGACGTTAGCACCCGCTGTCTGTCTCCCGAGGAACAACTTGATGGTATTCTTAGTTTGCCATGGGTTGGTAAGTTGCAATAACCCCCTAGCCATAACAGTGCTTTACCCCCATCAGTCTCTTACTCGAGGCACTACCTAAATAGTTTTCGGGGAGAACCAGCTATCTCCGAGTTTGTTTAGCCTTTCACCCCTATCCACAGCTCATCCCCGCATTTTGCAACATGCGTGGGTTCGGACCTCCAGTGCGTGTTACCGCACCTTCATCCTGGCCATGGATAGATCACTCGGTTTCGGGTCTACGCCCCAGCAACTAATCGCCCTATTAAGACTCGGTTTCCCTACGCCTCCCCTATCCGGTTAAGCTCGCTACTGAACGTAAGTCGTTGACCCATTATACAAAAGGTACGCAGTCACGGAACAAGTCCGCTCCCACTGTTTGTATGCATCAGGTTTCAGGTTCTGTTTCACTCCCCTCCCGGGGTTCTTTTCGCCTTTCCCTCACGGTACTGGTTCACTATCGGTCGATGATGAGTATTTAGCCTTGGAGGATGGTCCCCCCATGTTCAGACAGGATTCCACGTGTCCCGCCCTACTTGTCGTATGCTTAGTACCACCGATGAGATTTCGAATACGGGGCTATCACCCACTATGGCCAAGCTTCCCAGCTTGTTCTTCTATCTCAACGGCTATCACATACAGGCTCCTCCGCGTTCGCTCGCCACTACTTGCGGAATCTCGGTTGATTTCTTTTCCTCCGGGTACTTAGATGGTTCAGTTCTCCGGGTTCGCTTCTCATACCCTATGTATTCAGGTATGGATACTGCACTGAATGCAGTGGGTTTCCCCATTCGGACATCACCGGATCATAGCTTTATTGCCAGCTCCCCGATGCTTTTCGCAGGCTTACACGTCCTTCGTCGCCTATCATCGCCAAGGCATCCACCTGATGCACTTATTCACTTGACTCTATCATTTCAAGAACCTCTCTGACTTAATCCGCTCTTCCGTTGACTAGAACAGGGACTAGAGATTTTTACTTTGATAAAGCTTACTGCTTTGTTGTGTATTGTTCCCGCCTTTTGTGTTTCGGGAACAACTCGATACAATCATCACCCAAATACTGTGGCCGGTTTGTTTTTCTTTTTAGCTTTGCTTGCGCTTTGCTTAAAAGAGATGTTAAACGGTCGCAACCGTTCTCTATCCAATCCGACCAACTTTGTCTTTGTTTGTTGATTTCGGCTTTCCAATTTGTTAAAGATCGATGCTTGCGGACTTTGTCCGACTTCGCAAATTAAAATGAGCGGCGATTATAGCAGCTTATTTTAATTTGTGAAGTCTTTTTGGTGGAGGCAAACGGGATCGAACCGATGACCCCCTGCTTGCAAAGCAGGTGCTCTACCAACTGAGCTATGCCCCCAGTATGTGTTTGGTGGGTCTGGGAGGACTTGAACCTCCGACCCCACGCTTATCAAGCGTGTGCTCTAACCAGCTGAGCTACAAACCCAAGGTCGTGAGCAATATATCCTATCGAATATTGTTGCTCTTCTTCTTGCATCTTCTACAGTTTACCGATAAGTGTGAATGCGGAGAACCTCTTCTTTTCTCTAGAAAGGAGGTGATCCAGCCGCAGGTTCCCCTACGGCTACCTTGTTACGACTTCACCCCAGTCATGAAGCATACCGTGGTAAGCGGACTCCTTGCGGTTACCCTACCTACTTCTGGTATCCCCCACTCCCATGGTGTGACGGGCGGTGTGTACAAGACCCGGGAACGTATTCACCGCAGTATGCTGACCTGCGATTACTAGCGATTCCGACTTCATGCACTCGAGTTGCAGAGTGCAATCCGGACTACGATCGGTTTTGTGAGATTGGCTCCGCCTCGCGGCTTGGCTACCCTCTGTACCGACCATTGTATGACGTGTGAAGCCCTGGTCATAAGGGCCATGAGGACTTGACGTCATCCCCACCTTCCTCCGGCTTGTCACCGGCAGTCTCATTAGAGTGCCCAACCAAATGATGGCAACTAATGACAAGGGTTGCGCTCGTTGCGGGACTTAACCCAACATCTCACGACACGAGCTGACGACAGCCATGCAGCACCTGTGTTACGGCTCCCGAAGGCACTCCTCCGTCTCTGGAGGATTCCGTACATGTCAAGACCAGGTAAGGTTCTTCGCGTTGCATCGAATTAATCCACATCATCCACCGCTTGTGCGGGTCCCCGTCAATTCCTTTGAGTTTTAATCTTGCGACCGTACTCCCCAGGCGGTCAATTTCACGCGTTAGCTACGCTACTAAGCAATCAAGTTGCCCAACAGCTAATTGACATCGTTTAGGGCGTGGACTACCAGGGTATCTAATCCTGTTTGCTACCCACGCTTTCGAGCATGAACGTCAGTATTATCCCAGGGGGCTGCCTTCGCCATCGGTATTCCTCCACATCTCTACGCATTTCACTGCTACACGTGGAATTCTACCCCCCTCTGACATACTCTAGTCACCCAGTTCAGAACGCAGTTCCCAGGTTGAGCCCGGGGATTTCACATCCTGCTTAAGTAACCGTCTGCGCTCGCTTTACGCCCAGTAATTCCGATTAACGCTCGCACCCTACGTATTACCGCGGCTGCTGGCACGTAGTTAGCCGGTGCTTATTCTTCAGGTACCGTCATGAGGAAATGGTATTAGCATCTCCCTTTTCTTCCCTGACAAAAGTCCTTTACAACCCGAAGGCCTTCTTCAGACACGCGGCATGGCTGGATCAGGCTTGCGCCCATTGTCCAAAATTCCCCACTGCTGCCTCCCGTAGGAGTCTGGGCCGTGTCTCAGTCCCAGTGTGGCGGATCATCCTCTCAGACCCGCTACTGATCGTCGCCTTGGTAGGCCTTTACCCCACCAACCAGCTAATCAGATATTGGCCGCTCGAATAACGCAAGGCCCGAAGGTCCCCTGCTTTCCTCCTCAGAGCGTATGCGGTATTAGCTAATCTTTCGATCAGTTATCCCCCATTACTCGGTACGTTCCAATATGTTACTCACCCGTTCGCCACTCGCCGGCAGAAGTGCAAGCACTTCCCCGCTGCCGTCCGACTTGCATGTGTAAAGCATGCCGCCAGCGTTCAATCTGAGCCAGGATCAAACTCTTATGTTCAATCTCTAACTTAATAACTTCTGGTCTGCTTCAAAGAAACCGACAGGATATAGAATTTCTACATCTTGTCTGTTTTTGTCGCAGTGTGAGGCTTTCCGCACTCACACTTATCGGTAATCTGTTTGTTAAAGAGCTAAATTCGAATTTTACTACAGCTTGTTTTTATTTGTCAAATGTTTTTTACCAACCAGCTTAAAACTTCCAAATAAATCTGCTATAATAAACAGTTCGCTTTCACCGCCGAAGCAGCGAAGAACCGAACTATACCCCTCCAAACCACCCCAGTCAACCCTAAAAATACAAATAAAATCGGGAAAATACTCATCTATCTGTTTGGTAAGGAAATTTTATTGAGGGAAATTTGCACCGAAATGACAAACTGTGATGCCGCCGCCAACCGGCCGTCTGCGTTTTGGGATTTGCAGACGGCTTTTTTCTGTTTATTCCAATCCACACGCAATCTTCAAGTAAAACCCTTTATCTTTCCAACTCCCGACCGGCCATCTATCTGATACTCTGCTTTCTGCCTTATAAAAAAGTTTGGTATGATTACTGCTTAAAATTTTTCCGATTATTTTTCAGGTGTCCCGATATGTCTGTTTATACCAGTGTATCCGATGAGGAAATGCGAGAGTTTCTCACTCAATATGATTTAGGTGAATTTGTTTCCTTACAGGGTATTGCCCAAGGGATTACCAACAGCAACTATTTTCTTACCACCTCTGCCGGCCGCTATGTTTTAACTGTATTTGAAGTGTTGAAACAGGAAGAGCTGCCGTTTTTTCTTTTATTGAATCAGCATTTAAGCAACAACGGCGTTGCCTGCCCCGCACCGATTGTCCGGAAAAACGGCAAACTGGATTCCGTATTGGCGGGCAAACCTGCTTGCGTCGTTACCTGTTTGAAAGGTTCGGATACCGGCTGGGCAACGGAAATGCAATGTTTCCATACTGGCGCGATGTTGGCCAAGATGCATTTGGCGGGGCAGGATTTTCCGCTGAAAATGAACAACCCCCGCTATAACAAATGGTGGCATGAATCAGCACAACAATTATTACCTGTATTGAATGAAAGCGATGCTGCTCTGCTTTTGGAAGAGATTGCTTTTTTAGACGACAATCTCGGCGGACACTTACCCTCCGGCATTATTCATGCCGATTTGTTTAAAGACAACGTCTTGCTCGACGGAGAACAAGTTGCCGGATTCATCGACTTCTACTACGCCTGCAACGGTAATTTTATGTACGACTTGGCGATTGCGGTCAACGACTGGGCGCGGACGGCAGACAACCATTTAGACCAGCCGCTTGCTGATGCCTTTATCCGCGGCTACGAAAGCGTGCGCCCGCTGTCCGATGAAGAACGCACTTATTTTCCGATTGCCCAAAGAGCAGGCTGTATCCGCTTTTGGGTATCGCGCCTGCTGGATTTCCATTTCCCGCAATCGGGAGAAATGACTTTTATCAAAGATCCGAACGCTTTTCGCGATTTATTATTGACGCTCCGTTGATTTTTTATCAAAAGGCCGTCTGCAAAATACGATGCATTTCCAAACATCGCATTTTGCAGACGGCCTTTTGTACCCAATATAAGCAAATAAACACGAAACGCAGCAATAACACCGTATCGTTACCGCTTTAAATCACCATATACGCCTATGTATATGAATCAACCTGCTAAGCCACGTGTAATACAAAAATCGTCGGGCGTTTTTTCAAATTCGGCAACGTCTCCAGCTTGCGCCAGTCCGCCACCGTTTTACTGATAACTGTCTGGCTCGGCAGGGTCAAATCGCACGCTACGCAAACGCGCGTTGCCGGGTGCAGTTGTTCCAGCGCATCAGCAAGCAGCGCATCGTTGCGGTAAGGCGTTTCAATGAAAAGCTGGGTTTCGTTGTGCGAACGCGAACGCTGCTCCAAGGCTTTCAATGCCTGAATACGCTCGCTTTTTTCAGACGGCAGATAACCCTTAAACGCAAAGTTCTGCCCGTTCGCCCCCGAAGCCATCAATGCCAGCAGCAGACTGGAAGGACCGACCAGCGGACGGACTTCAAAACCGTGTGCATGCGCCAAAGCCACCAAATCCGCTCCCGGATCGGCCACGGCAGGACAGCCCGCCTCGCTGACAATCCCCATACTCCGCCCTTCCCGCAAAGGCTTGAGCAGTTCGGGCAGGGTTTTCAAATCGGTATGTTCGTTGAGCGTTTGCAAATTTAATTCCCGAATCGGTGTCGTAACACCCAAATGCTTCAAATGCGCGCGGGCGGTTTTTTCCGCCTCAACGACAAAATCCGTCAAACCGACAATCTGCGCCTGCTCGTGCGGCAGTAGGCAGGGCGTATCGGGCGCGCCCAGCGGAGTAGGAATCAAATAAAGAACCGGCATAAAACGTACCTTTAAATTTTCACATCGGGGCAAGCATTTTGTGCATACAGCGCAAGCAACTGTTCACGGGTTACTTTGGCACGCAACTGCTCCCAAACTTGATAAAACGCAGTGGGGTTTTGCAAATCTTTCGCCTGCTTCATCGCCATCATATCGTGATACACCATACCCCACCGCTTACGCAACATCTCATCGGGGTATTCGTAAGCCACACATTTAAATTGCGGATTCAAACGCAAAAACAAAGTCGGCAGCCGTTCAAAAATAAACGGTATCATCGGATAGCTGTGGCTGCCGGAATGCGCCACCAAATTCTGCGCCCCTAAGCGGTTTTCCGTATCCCCTTCAATCATATGGTAAAACATCTCGGCAAAATCCATATACGCCTGCCAAAACTTCGGACTGCCCACCCAATAATTGCAATACACCACACTCCCGCTCGTATCCATCAGCGTATTCAGATGTACCGGGATTCTGAGTATATCCAAAATATTTTGAGTAACCTCTACCAAACCCTTATGGTAGCTTCCGCCCTGCAGCCATTGGTTGGCAAACAAATGGCTGGGCGCAGTAATCGGATTAAACAGGTAAACGTCTGCAGCGTCTGCCCCCCCCGAATTTTTCTCGACAAACGCCTTAACCTCATCACTGCTCAAGCCGGTTTTCTCATAAAACTTATGGCTGAATACCCCGGTAAGACCTTGAAAATACTCACGGCGGTGCTGCCACAAATAACGCATGACACCATATTCAAACCATTTTTCATTCCCGTTCGGACGGTTATAAACCGGAACAAACCCCTTATCCAAACCCGCTTGCTGCGACTCCAAATAATAAATCTGAAAAATATTCACTTATTTTCCCCAATCCGCACAACCTGAGCCATGCCGAAACCTAATAATAAAAACTATAAAACGTCCACGCCCTCGTTGGCCAAAAAATCAACCAAACAAAAAATCGGCAGCCCGATTAAAGCATTCGGATCGCTGCTGTCGATTTGCTGCAACAACGCCGCGCCCAAACCTTCGCTTTTCGCCGCACCCGCACAATAAACCGCATCAGGCTCCCGCTCGAGATAGGTGCGGATTTGTGCATCGTCCAATTCGCGCATGGTTACAACGGTTTTATCGACATAACGCTGAATCCGTCCCGAAGCAGTATTCAAAAGCACGATTGCACTGTAAAATTCAATCCGCTGCCCGGAAAGAGCAGCCAACATTTGTTGTGCTTTCGCCACGCACATCGGCTTACCGAGCTGGCGGCCGCCGCACCATGCAACCTGATCCGCACCAATCACCAGCGCATCCGGAAAATCCGCCGCCAGCGACCGCGCCTTACCTTCTGCCAAGCGTAAAGCCGTATCCTGTGCGCTTTCTCCGGCAACGGGTGTTTCATCAAAATCAGGCGCAGCCGTCTGAAAATCCAAACCCAAACGCGCAAGCTGGGCTTGGCGGAAAACCGAACTCGATCCTAATACCAAAGGCAGCTTCTTACTCATTTTTTCTTAAAAATATTGACGTTAGACTGCCGAAATTATATCATATCTCGTTTATGTCAGACCCTAATTTGATTGACCCTGAGGTGTTTGCCGCCGAAGGGCAGGAATTGCAAAGCAGTTTCCGCCTTGACGAGCTGGACGAACGCGTCTGGTCGCACGAATATTTTGCCGACAAACAGGCTGCCGTATCGTTTTCGCTCAAAGGCGGACGCGACCGCTGGCAGCGCCTGTTTCTCGATTTGACAGTCCGCTCGGATGTGCCGCTGCTGTGCCAGCGCTGCATCAAACCGATGCCTTTCAAATTGGAAGAAACAAGCCATATCGTTTTGTTTGCCGATGAAAACCGCTTGGACGAAGCCATGCTTGCCGATGAAGAATTGGAAGGCATGCTGCTTGAAAAAGAGCTGGACGTGCGGACGCTGATTGAAGACCAAATCCTGATGGCTTTACCGTTTTCACCGCGCCATGACGATTGCGACAATGCCGCACTGCAAGCAGTCAATCAGGACAAACCCAACCCCTTTGCTGTTTTGGTCGGCCTCAAAAGCCGTTGAATCAGTAAGAACCGTACCGCAAGCAGCAAAATCCGCTTTCCGATACAGGTTCTGCAAATTAGGACACAGTTTTATTTATCTAGGAGCTTGAAATGGCCGTTCAACAAAACAAAAAATCCCCTTCAAAACGCGGTATGCACCGCTCACACGACGCTTTGACCGCACCTGCACTGTCTGTTGACAGCACTACCGGCGAAGTACACCGTCCGCACCACATTTCTCCAAACGGCATGTACCGCGGCCGCAAAGTCGTAAAAGCCAAAGGCGAATAATTTATCCGAATGCCCGAAAAGCCAGAATATTGCCCTGCAATGCTGGCTTTTTTGCGTTGGTTTTCACACGTTTTCCGATTTGCAGACGGCCTGAACCGCATTTAAGCCCGTTTATGCCGTCTGCAAATCCCCTCTTTTTTCTTTCCGATAACGGAACTTCCGTATGAAACAGAAAATCTGGTACACCTACGACGACATCCATCGCGTAATCAAAGGCTTGGCAGAAAAAATCCAACAATCCGGCGTACAATACGATGCCATGATTGCCATCGGCGGCGGCGGTTTTATTCCCGCGCGTATGCTGCGCTGCTTTTTGGAAATCCCGATTTACGCCGTTACCACCGCCTATTACGACAGCGACAATGAAGGACAGGTAACGGACGAAGTCAAAAAAGTACAATGGCTCGATCCCGTACCGGAAGCATTGAAAGGCAAAAACGTACTGGTGGTCGATGAAGTGGACGACAGCCGCGTTACCATGGAATTTTGCCTGAACGAGCTGATGAAAGAAGACTTCGGTACAGTCGGAGTGGCCGTTTTGCACGAAAAAATCAAAGCCAAAACCGGCAAAATCCCCGAAGGAGTACCCTACTTCAGCGGTATCACCGTAGAAGACTGGTGGATTAACTACCCGTGGGACGCGGAAGACATCGACGAACACAACCGCCAAGCCGCCGCAGGCCACGCAGAATAACACTCAAGGCCGTCTGTAAAAAGCCAAACCGGAGCAAATTATGATTACATTGGCCGTAGATGCCATGGGCGGCGATGCCGGATTATCCGTTACCGTTCCCGGCGCCGTTGCCTTTTTAAAACAACAACCGAACGCTTCCCTGATAATGGTCGGCGACGAAACCGCCCTGCGCCAAGCCTTGGATAAAGCTCAAGCGCCGATGGAGCGGATTCAAATCGTACACGCCTCTCAGGTTGTCGAAATGGACGAAGCGCCGCAACTGGCCTTGAAAAACAAAAAAGATTCCTCCATGCGTATTGCCATCAACCAAGTCAAAGAAGGTAACGCGCAAGCCGCTGTTTCCGCAGGCAATACCGGCGCACTGATGGCTACCGCCCGCTTCGTGCTCAAAACCATTCCGGGCATCGAACGCCCCGCAATCGCCAAGTTCCTGCCCGGCAAAAACAACCACATGACGTTGGTACTCGACTTGGGCGCAAATGTTGACTGCACCGCCGAACAGCTTACCCAATTTGCCGTTATCGGCAGCGAGCTGGTACACGCCTTCCACCCCGAACGCGGCGCGCCGCGCGTGGGGCTGCTCAATGTCGGCGCGGAAGACATCAAAGGTACGGATACGGTCAAGCAAACCTATAAATTGCTGCAAAGCAGCCGTCTGAATTTTATCGGAAACGTAGAAGGAGACGATATTTTCAGCGGTAAAGCCGATGTTGTGGTTGCAGACGGCTTTGTCGGCAACATCATGCTGAAAACCGTAGAAGGTTCGGTCAAATTCATCGGCAGCGCCCTCAAACAGGAATTTGCCCGCAACCTGCTGACCAAGTTGGCCGCCTTAACCGCCCTGCCTGCCCTGCGCGGCTTCAAGCAAAAATTCGATCCGCGCAAATTCAACGGCGCCATCTTTCTCGGCTTGCGCGGCGTAGTCGTCAAAAGCCACGGCGGTACAGACGAAACCGGCTTTACCTTCGCATTGGAAGAAGCCTACCATGAAGCCGAAGCTGCCAGCCTCGCCAAAATCGAAGCAGGCGTAGCCGAACAACTTGCTGCACTGGAAGCAGCCAAATTACAGGCTGAAGTCGAAAAAGCCGCCGATACGGCAGAACCGTCAGGCAGCAACTCCTTAACCGAATAATATCCCGAACACGGGACAAGCGCAGACCCGGCCATCACTCGGAGCAGCCCGAACTCCGCCGGAAGTTTGCAAGGTTCTATCCGGCCAAACAGTCTGAAACCGCTAAGGCCGTCTGTAAAAAGCCGTCTGCAAATGGTTTGAAACGAAATCAGCGATTTCATCAGCCATTTGCAGACGGCTTTTTTTATGCACCTAATACTTCCTGCAAAAACACCAACACGCAGGCCAGTTCTTCGGCGGCATCCTGCTGCGTGCCGTTGCCGGTATGTCCGCCGCCGTCGGGGGCGTACAGCCAGCTTTGCGGGGCGTTTTTCCTCAGTTTGGCGTAAAACTTCAGCGCGTGCGCGGGGTGGACGCGGTCGTCGCTGAGGCTGGTGGTAATCAGCGCGGGCGGGTAATCCCTGCCGTCTGAAAGATTGTGGTACGGCGATTGCGCCGCCCAATAATCGCGGCAGACATCGTATTTGAGCGGATTGCCGTATTCGTCGGTCCAACTCGCACCCGCCGACAGCAGCGGATAGCGGAGCATATCGGTCAGCGGCATTTCGCACACCAGCGCACCGATTTGCTGCGGCTCGCGCACAAATGCCGATGCTGCCACCAAGCCGCCGTTGCTGCCGCCCTGCAGGGCGGTTTTTGCCGGCGAACCCAAACCGCGCGCGCCCAAATCGCGCACTACCGCCAGCAAATCGTCCACGCTTTTATGCTTGTGCAAACCCTGCGCGGCCTGATGCCACTGCGGGCCGAATTCGCCGCCGCCGCGCACGTTGGCCAATACGAACGCATTGCCCTTTTCCAGCCAGAATTTGCCGATGCTGCCCAAGTAATGCGGCAGCTCGGGCACGCCGAAACCGCCGTACACATACACCAGCGTCGGCGTATCGGGCGAGGCTGTTTTGCCGATGTGGAAATACGGAACCATCGTACCGTCTTCCGATTCCGCACGATACTGGGCAACCCGGATACCGCCGGCATCAAACTGCTGCGGCTGGCGGCGCATCACCGTCAGCTCCATCACATTCAAATCCAGCGCATACAGCGTCAGCGGCGTGGTGAAACCGCTGGCGGCCAGATACACCACATCGCCGCCCCACGGCTGGTCGGCGATTTCCAAGGCACCCGAAGGCAGGCGCGGCAATCCTGCCTCCTGCCACAGGCCGTCTGAAAAACGCCATGCTTTCAGACGGCCCTGCACGTTTTCCAAAATATGAGCCACCACGAAATGCCGCGTGGTTTCCACGCTTTCCAAAGCCTGCATCTCATCGGGGGCAAACAGCAACTGCGCCGCGCCAAGCTCTCCCTTGTTCAGCTTTACCGCCACCAGACTGCCTTTGGGATAACTCCGGTTGGCGCGTTTCCAGTCTTTACGCAAAGTCAGCAGCAGATGGCCGCACAGATAACCCGCCACATCGCAATCTTCCGGCAGGTTCAGCGGCACGGCTTCGCCGTTTTTCGCCACCTGCAGATACGTTTTGGTATAAAAACCGCCGGAAGCCTCGATTAAATCAACCGGCGAGCCCTGCGGGTCGAGATAACGCCACGCATTGACCATCATGCCGTCTGAATCGATTTGGAATACGGGCGTGCTTTCCTCAAAACTCTGCCCCCGCTCCACCAGCCACACCTCGCGCGGATAGCCCGAAGCCGTCATCTGCCGCTCGTCCCAAGCGGGGCATACCCACACGCTGTTTTCATCGCGCCACGAAATATGGTTTTTGCCCGCCGGAAAGTGAAAGCCGCCCTCCACCAAGCACCCTTGTGCCAAATCCATTTCCAAAGTATAGGCCGTATCGCCGCCCGCCCGGCTGAGGGTCAGCAGCGCACGGTGCGGCTGCTCGACCAAGTGCGACACCCCGCCGAGGTAAACGTCGTCGCCTAAAATCTCATCGAAGTCCGCCACCGAAAACAACACCTCCCACTCAGGATAACCGCTGCGGTAAGTAGCGGCGGTGCACACGCGGTACACGCCTTTTGGATACTCCGCATCCTGATGGAAATGGTACATGCGCGCGCGGTGTTCCTGACAAAACGGAATCTGCCGCGTATCCTGCATTTGCGCCAAAATGCCGTCTGAAAGCCTTCGGGCTTCGGCATTTTCCAAAAAACGGCGACGCGTTTCGGCATGGGCGGCCGCTGCAAAGGCCTGCGTTTCGGCGGAATCTAAGTTTTCAAAATGAAGATAAGGGTCGTGATGGGACATAGCGTGGGAATCTGCGTGAGGCCGTCCGAACTTGGCAGAGCGGGGCTCCGACCTGCCCTGCCGCGCAAACGGTCTGTCAATAAACAAACCGCGATTATAGCAAAAAGCACGACCAAGGCCGTCTGAAAAGCCTGTCCGGAAATATCCGGACAGGCTTTGCGGCTTAACGTTTGTATTCGCGGAAATAATCCCACTCGTCCAACACCCTGCCGTCGGGCAGGATGCACACGCCGTATTCGTTCATCTTCACGTCTTTGCGCGTTTCAGACTTGCCGCCTTGCTCGATACAGAAAACGGAAGCCGGATTCGCGACACCGGCGGCAGGCGCGGAGGACGCGGCAGGTGCATCACTGTGCGGCCGGTGGTGTCCGCCCGCACAGGCGGCCAGCAGCAAAACGGCGGACAGGGAAAGCATCAGAGGAGTTTTCATGGTTGGGTCTCCTTTTTGGACATTATCGGCAGACAGGCCGGAAGGCCGTCTGAAAACCATATCAAAGTTTACAGACGGTATTTCTTCATTTCAACAATTCACAAGCGGTCAGATTTTTGTCAATCTTACCAATGTTTTTACAAAGCTCTTTCTTCGCTAATCAAAAACTCCGCCACCCGCTTGGCAATCAGCTATTTACCGTCTTGTTTGACGAACCCATCTCAGACGGCATATTGCAGCCCGTCCTGACCGATACGCACCACAGCGAACCGCTTTCTTTAAACCTGCTTTATCCGCACCGCACACTGCTCGCACCGCGCGTGAAATTCGTGATGGACTATTTCCGCAAAAAACTGGCGGAAGACGGCCGCTTGCAGGCATTGCCATTGATTTAAGCAGCCAACGCGCGACTGATTTTCAAACATCTGCCCTGTCCTTGACCGTAAGGGTGGTTTGAAAAAGATAAATGCCGTCTGAAAACCGATTACCGATTTTATAGTCGAATAAAATAAGAATGAGACAAGGCAGCGAAGCCGCAGACAGTACACATAGTACGGCAAGGCAAAGCAACGATGTATCATTCTTATTTTAAATGACTATGCAGACGGCATTTCTTCATTTCATCAGCTCACAAGCGGTCGGTTTTTAGGCAAACCTTGCAAAAACTTTGCCAAATCCGACCGCTCTTTATGTTAAAAATCACTTAACCATAGGCTGAATTAAGATTTGCCCAATTTTTTCAAAATCCGCCCGCCAAACACCTGCACCACCAACGCCGTCATGATTACCACCGCACCAATCCAATGCCACGCATTCAATGTTTCTTTTAGCAGACTGAAACCAACAAACAAAGCGAGCACAGGCACAATCAGCGTGAGGGGAGCAATTTGGCTGGTAGGATAACGGCTTAAAAGATAACCCCAACTGCTATAACCCAAAAGCCCCGCCACATACGCCAAATACAGCACGCCTATCCAACCTTGCCACGTTAAAGAACCTATCTGCTCGGCAACGCCGCCGATACCATACATCACCACAGACATCGCCCCAAATGCGATCAAAGTAGATACATTGCCCCAAATAACCAGCGGCAAAGGCTTAACATTGCCCAATTTTTTAACAATCAAATTCCCCACTGCCCACGAAAACGCAGATGCCAGCACCAGCCATACCCCTATCATCGGCATCACGCCTTGATATTGCCCGACACCAATCAAAGCAAGCCCCATTATTGCCATCGTCATTGCGATAACGTGCCACACTCTGATTTTTTCCTTAAAGAATACGCTCGCCAAAATCACGGTAAAAAACACTTGGGCTTGATGAACCAAAGCGGCAAGACTGGTCGGCATTCCCTGATGTATCGCCAAAAACATCAAACTAAACTGCCCGAAACTAATCGCTAAGCCATAAAAAATCAGCCAACGGTAATCGCATTTTGGCACTTTAACAAATAAAATCACTGGAAACAGCAAAAATACAAAACGCAAAAAGCCAAGCAAAATGGGCGAGATTTCCATCAAGGGTAATTTCATAAATAAAAAATTGATGCCCCAAGCAACAATCACAAAAAGGGCAATCAAACCGTCTTTAACCGTCATATCAAACACCTCTATTTTTTGTTAAATTATCTGTTAAGTATTGTTAAATTTCAAGCAGGCGTAATGAGAAACAGCGGGCAGATAAAGATTGGTTTGACCTGTGTGATTGTGAAGAAAGAAGATGTATGAAAATTTAGTCAAGGATATATTCACCAAAATGTTAAAGCTTAGACTAATAATGCCGTCTGCAAATTGATTAAATGCAGACGGCATTTATTATTTGTCTTAAAAGAGCGGTCGGTTTTTTGGTAAATCTTGCAAAAACTTCGCCAAATCCGACCGCTCTTTCATACGCATTTCAAATTTATGCTCCGCCTCTTGACTTCCCTTTCCTTACACGCTAAAATACGTCTAAATTTTTAAACATATAATCAGATAATGCCTAAAACCACCATTGAGCTGTTGCAAGAAGCCGTTCCTGTATTTAGTGCGTTGGCGGACGATAACCGACTGCTGATTTTAAAAATACTCAAAGACGAAGGCAGGCTTAATGTCAATGCTTTAACTGAAAAGCTCCACCTTTCACGCCCCGCGGTGTCGCACCATTTAAAACTGATGCTGGCGGCGGGTTTGGTCGGTGTGGAGCAGGTCGGCAAGGAGCGTTATTATTTGGTAACACTGGAAAATGCAGGCAGGCACTTTCAGCATTTGATGGCGGCGTTTATTGCAGACGGCTGTTTGGACAGTGCTTTACCTGCTGATGTTTAAAACAAGGCTATCCCGAGCAATCGGGATTTTTAACCGCAAAACAAGTTTATATTTTTAAACTTATTAACATGAGGTAACACAATGAACAATCTTAACCAACCGCTTAGCCTAAAAAACGGCAAAGTCATTAAAAACCGTATTTTTAAAGGGGCGATGAGCGAGCAAATCACCAAAGGCAACCGCCCTGATTTGGCGTATGCCGAGCTTTACGGTGCGTGGGCAAACGGTGGTGCGGGCGTGCTGGTAACGGGCAATGTGATGGTGGATTACACCGCTTTGGGTTCGGCGGACGATGTGGTGATTGAAGACGAGCGTGATTTGGACTTGCTCAAAGCGTGGGCGAAGGCAGGCACGGCAAACGACACTGTGCTGCTAATGCAAATCAACCACCCCGGCAAGCAGTCGCCAAAAGATTTGTCGCCTGTGCCGGTTGCCCCGAGCAGCGTGGCGTTGGGCGGTGCGGTTGCGGGATTTTTCAACAAACCGCGTGCGCTCAGCGAAAATGAGATTTTGGATTTAATCAAGCGTTTTGCGAAAGCGGCACACGTTGCTGAAAAAGCTGGCTTTAGTGGCGTGCAAATCCACGCGGCACACGGCTATCTCATCAGCCAGTTTTTATCGCCAATCCACAACGTGCGGGACGACAAATGGGGCGGCAGCCTTGAAAACCGTATGCGGTTTTTGGTGGAAGTTTACCGTGCGATGCGTGCGGCAACTTCGTCTGATTTTATTATCGCCGTCAAACTCAATTCGGCAGACTTCCAAAAAGGCGGTTTTTCAGAAGAAGAAAGCGTGCAGGTGGTGGAGTGTTTGGTCAAAGAAGGCATTGATTTGGTGGAAATTTCAGGCGGCAACTACGAAGCGCCTGCGATGCTGGACGGCGTGAAAGAAAGCACCAAAAAACGCGAGGCGTATTTCTTGGATTATGCCCAAAAAGTGCGGTCGGTTTGCACCGTGCCATTGGTGATTACAGGAGGTTTTCGTTCGCAGACGGCAATGAGCGAAGCGGTGGCAAGCGGTGTTTTGGATATGGTCGGGCTTGCCAAACCTTTTGCCTTGTTGCCTGATTTGCCGAACCGCATTTTTGGCGGCACATACCAAACCCTAACCACACCGCAACCAAGATTGGGCGTAGCAAAACTGGACAAAATGCTCGGCTCGATGGTTGAGATGAATTGGTATATGCACCAAATGAAACTGATCAGTCAAGGCAAACAGCCCAATCCGAACAAATCGGCGTGGGGGATTTTCTTTGCAATGCTTGTCGCACAGGGCAAAGGGGCGTTTAGACGGGAACGGGCGTAGGCTGCAAGCAATCTGGTTTCAAGGAAATTTTGTACGCTTTCATTGAGGCCGTCTGAAAAGCAATTCATTACTTTCAGACGGCCTTTGGGTTTATAATCATTCTTTCTATATTTCTATAAAGCATCATTACCGCCATGACCGATTTAGAAGCCAAACGCCGCCAAACCCAAGCCATACTCGACAATGCGGATTTACTGTTTACCCGCGAACAATGCCGTGCCGCGCTGCAAAAAGTAGCCGACGAAATCACCCGCGACTTGGGCGGCAAATACCCGCTGCTGCTGCCGGTAATGGGCGGTGCGGTGGTGTTTACCGGCAAGCTGCTGCCGCTTTTGCGCTTTCCGCTGGATTTCGATTATGTCCACGTTTCCCGCTACGGCGACAAACTTTCGGGCGGCGCGTTCAACTGGAAACGGATGCCCGATCCGGAACAAATCCGGGGCCGCCATGTGGTGGTGCTGGACGATATTCTCGACGAAGGCCATACGATGGCGGCGATTCAGGAAAAGCTGCTGGCAATGGGTGCGGCAAGCTGCCGTGCGGCGGTATTCGCCAACAAACTGATTGATAAGGAAAAGCCGACCAAAGGTGATTACGTCGGCTTGGACGTGCCCGACCGTTATGTGTTCGGCTACGGCATGGATGCCGCGGGCTGCTGGCGCAATCTGGACGAAATTTATGCGTTGAATCAGGATTAGCAGACAGGCCGTCTGAAAAATTATGTGGCATTTTGCAGACGGCCTCTCCGCATAAAATATGCCCCAGCGCATCTTAACCAAAATACTTTACACCACTTTCCGTTTCAGACGGCCTTGTTTTTCCACTGCGATACAGCCATATACCATACCTGCCCCATCAAGAATACTTAGGAAACCACCATGATCGGTTTGCTCATCATTACCCACGAAACCGTCGGCGAAGCCTACCGCGGGCTGACCAACCATTTCTTCCCGCAAGGTTTCCCCGCCAACGTCCGCATTCTCGGCGTACAGCCGTCTGAAAACCAAGACGACATCATCAACCGGGCGATTGCGGAAATCCAAGAATTTCCCGATAACAACGGCGTGCTGATTATCACCGACATTTTCGGGGCAACACCGTGCAACGCCGCCCGCCGCTTAGTGCGCGCCGGCAAATCCGCCATCCTCACCGGCCTGAATGCGCCGATGATGATTAAAGCAGTTTCCCATGCAGAACGGGCGGACAACCTGAACACCTTCACCGAAACCGTGCGCGAAGCCGCCGTCAAAGGCATCTTTGCCATCACCGAAGAGCCGGAAGGCCTGATGTGCCGCGCCGAAGGTCAGGCAAAAAGACTCTAAGCAGCCTGAATACAGAGGACACCCATGCAGAAACAATCCATCGAAATCATCAACAAATTGGGCCTGCACGCCCGCGCTTCCAGCAAGTTCACCCAAACCGCCTCGCAATTCCAAAGCGAAGTATGGGTCACCAAAAACGGCAACCGCGTCAACGGCAAAAGCATCATGGGCTTGATGATGCTGGCCGCAGCAAAAGGCACCGTCATCGAATTGGAAACCGACGGTCCCGACGAAGCCGCCGCCATGCAGGGCTTGGCGGATTTAATCAACGACTACTTCGGCGAAGGCGAATAATATGAGCATCGTATTGCACGGCGTAGCGGCAGGGAAAGGCATTGCCATCGGCCACGCACACCTGATTACGCGCGGCACGGCCGAAGTGCCGCAATACGATATCGACGACGACGGCATTGCGGCCGAAACCGCCCGTTTCGAAGCGGCCGTCAAAGCCACGCGCAAAGAGCTGGAGCAGCTGCGCAACGCCATTCCGGAAAACGCACCGACCGAGCTGGGCGCGTTTATCTCGCTGCACCTGATGCTGCTGACCGACGTGACCCTGTCGCGCGAGCCGATAGACATCTTGAAAGAACAGCACATCAACGCCGAATGGGCATTGAAACAGCAAAGCGACAAACTCGCCGCCCAATTCGACAGCATAGACGATGCCTACCTGCGCGAACGCAAACAGGACATGCTCCAAGTCGTCCAACGCATCCACAACAACCTCGCCGGCCTGAGCAACGATTTAAACCTGAGCGACAATCCCTTTGAAGACACCGTACTGATTGCTCACGATTTGTCGCCCGCCGACACCGTACTCTTCAAAGAGCAGCACATCACCGCCTTCGTTACCGACATCGGCGGCCCGACCAGCCACACCGCAATTTTAGGGCGCAGCCTCGATATCCCCTCCGTTATCGGCCTGCACAACGCACGCCGTCTGATTACCGAAAACGAAATCGTGATTGTCGACGGCATCAACGGCATTCTCATCATTGCCCCTGACGACATCGTCCTCAACGAATACCGCCGCCTCGAACGCGAATACCGCAGCCACAAGCGCGAACTCAGCAAACTGAAAAAAACCGCCGCCACCACCGCAGACGGCATCAACATCGAACTCTCGGCAAATATCGAATCCCACGAAGACATCAAAGCACTGCACACCGTCGGCGCGGACGGAGTCGGCCTGTTCCGCAGCGAATTCCTCTACCTCAACCGCGACACCATGCCGTCTGAAGACGAGCAATACGAAGTGTACGGCGGCATCGTCAAAAAAATGAAAGGCAAACCCCTCACCATCCGCACCGTAGATTTGGGCGTGGACAAAAACCCCCGCTGGTTCGGCCAAAACGCCACCCCAAACGGCAGCCTGAATCCGGCACTGGGCCTCACCGGCATCCGCCTCTGCCTTGCAGAACCGGTGATGTTCCGCACACAAATGCGCGCCATCCTGCGTGCCGCCCGACACGGCACCGTACACATCATGTGGCCGATGATTACCTCGGTTTCCGAAGTGCGCCAATGCCTGATCCACTTGGAAACCGCCCGCCGCCAGCTTAGCGAGCGCGGCGAAGCCTTCGGTGAAGTGTCCGTCGGCTGCATGATTGAAATCCCCTCAGCCGCCATGACCGTCGGCAGCATTTTGAAACTGGTCGACTTCATCTCCATCGGCACCAACGACTTAATCCAATACGTTTTGTCGGTCGACCGCGGCGACGATGCCGTCAGCCACCTTTACCAGCCCAGCCATCCGGCCGTACTGAAAATGGTGCAGCACATCATCAAAACCGCCAACCGCATGGAAAAAAGCGTTTCCATCTGCGGCGAAATGGCCGGCGACACCCAGTTTACCCGGGTCCTGCTCGGCATGGGGCTGCGGCGTTTCTCCATGAATCCGAACAATCTGCTGGCCGTAAAAAACATCGTCCTGCAAAGCGACACCGGCAAGCTGGAAAACGGCATTGCCAGAATCATGCGCAACGAAGATCCGGAAAAATCGGAAAAACTGCTGAAAACACTCAATCAATAGCAACAGCCGATACTGCCCTCCCCTTGCTTCGATAAAATATAGTCGAATAAAATAAGAATGAGACAAGGCAGCGAAGCCGCAGACAGTACACATAGTACGGCAAGGCAAAGCAACGCTGTATCATTCTTATTTTAAATGACTATAAAAACTGTCAAAACAGGCATATCCGGTACAACAGCAAATCGTATTGATTAACCGTCTGCCTATGGTTTTCCCTGTTTGCCGCTCAAACGTAAAACCATAACAAAAAGGCCGTCTGAAAATCATACTTTCAGACGGCCTTTTCTATTTACTGCAAAGATATTAACGACGGCTTGCCGCGTTAATGGCGTTTTGATCCGGATTAATCAGGATTTCAACACGACGGTTTTGTGCACGGCCTTCCGCAGTTGCATTGCTGGCAATCGGTTGACGGGAGCCGTAACCGGCAGTCGCCATACGGTTTGCGCTCACACCGCGTGTTTGCAGGAAGTTGGCCACAGATTGTGCACGGTTGCGGGACAGCGGCTCGTTGATGCCGTCGTTGCCGGTATTATCGGTATGACCGTTGATGGTAATGGTAGTGTCAGGATATTGCACCAAAGTTTGCGCCGCATTGGCCAACGCGCTTTGTGCCTGACCGCTCAACGCCGCGCTGCCGGTGGCAAATGTTACGCTTTCAGGCATAACCAGTTTGATTTGGTTGCCTTGGCGTTCGATTTCGATATTGGTGTTCGCCAGACTTTCACGCAGTTTTTTCTCTTGGTAATCCATATAACCGCCTACGCCCGCACCCAATGCGCCGCAAGCCAATGCGGAGTTGCGCGCGCCTTTGCTGCCGTGTGTTAATGCACCGACAATGCCGCACACTGCCGCACCACCCAAGCCGTACAGAGCGGTTTTGCTGGCAGATTGTTCGCCGGTAGTCGCGTTGGTTACACAGCCGGACAAAGCCAAAGGTACGGCCAATACTGCCAAAGTCAGGGGTTTGGTAAATTTCATGGGATCAGTCCTTTCTCAGGGGACGGCAAGGCCGTCTGCAAAACAGGAATCGGGCGTCAGCCGCCTCAAACTGCATTCATCATAACCAACAATTTCCGCCCGCAAAAGCACGTTTAACCCGATATTACACAGCAAGCCCCTATGCTAACATTTGTTAGGCCGTCTGCATTTTACCCATAAATAGCTGTTTTATCAGAATTTAAACAGATTTTTTGCGAAGGTTTTTACGTTTTTTATACCAACGCAGCAAAATAAATTTCAAGCGCAGTTTCACATCATAACCTACCGAGCCTGCACCCAATACAAACAATACCAACGCCACCGGCAACGCAAAATGGTGTCCTGCCGTCTGATACCCCCAAGCCCCTACGACACCGCCGCCGAGAAACGCCGCCATCAATCCGGCCAGCAGCAGCATTTTCGGACGGTTTACCCGCACATGGGGCAAGCGCGGGTGGTTTTTGGCATAATAAACCGATTTGGCCAACTCAATACCCAAATCCGTTGCCGAGCCGGTCATGTGTGTCGAACGGATTGCCCCACCCGACAACACCGTTACCACCGTATTGTGCATACCCATAATAAAACAGAGTTGGAACAACGCCAGCGACGGCATCACCATACCGTCCCAACCCAAATCAACGTGCAGCAGCGTTGCGCCGAACAATCCGAATACCAGAAGATACACCGCCTCCAGCCACATCGAAAAGCCGAAGCTGCCGCGAAACCGTTTCTGCCGCATCCAAAAAATCACCCAAGCCGAATGCGCCGCGCCGCCGATAAAACAGCACACACTCGCCAATGCCAGCAGCAAAACACTCCATTCCCGCGTATAGACCATATCCGCCGCCAGCGACATCGAGCCGGTAACATGCGACGTATAACGTGCAAATGCAAAAAAACCGCCCGCATTAATCGCCCCCGCCAAAAACGCCATGATATACCCCAAGCGGCGGAAGCGCGCATCCGAAATCTGCTGCTCGTGCAGGTACGGGCGGTCCGCCTGCCAAAACGGAGGCGCATGGTGGCGTGTATGCCGGCCGCCGGAAGAATGTCTGCTTACAGATTTATCCATCACTTTATCCGTCTCATGATTTGCAGACGGCCTGCGTCTGCTTTACCCTCTGCTTATCATATTATCCGTCTGCCAAAATGTATAGGAAAATCCGTCTGCTTGCAAAATCACCGTGAAATAGCGTACATTCAAACCTTACCTTCATCAGGAAAATATAATGAACACATTACGTCTTCTGCTGCTCTCCGCCGCAGCTGCCACCCTTGCGGCCTGCGCGATTACCCCCGAACAACAGGCCCGGCGTGCGGCCGCACAAAAACATTACGAACAATCCCTGCAAATTGCGCTGGCAGGCCAATGCGACCCCGAAACCGCCAATCTGATGCGGCAGCAATTTGCCTTGGCCGAACAATCTTCTGCCGAAGCAACCGAAGCACAACAATCCTTCCGTCTCAAATACATCGACAAAATCAACGATCCCATGTTCCAAGCCTGCTACAAAATGGCATGGCAAAACCATATCGCCCAACAGCGTTTGCAGGAAATGCGCCGCTACTACGACTGGGAAGACTTCTATTACCCGTTCCGCCGCCGTCCGTACGGTTGGTGGTAATCCCCGGCAAAATCAGGCCGTCTGCAAAAACGCATATTCCGTTTGCAGACGGCATTCCACCTTTATCGACACCGCAATTCCGTTTACAATAGCCGCCTGTTCCACCAACACCAAACACCACCATGAAAATCTGGTTCGGTCAGTGCCGCGCGCCTGACTTTCCGCAAGGCACGGCAGTCACCATCGGCAATTTCGACGGCGTACACCTCGGGCACCAACACATTCTGCAACAACTCAAGCGCAAAGCAGACACGCTGGCGCTGCCGGTTGTCGCCGTTGTTTTCGAGCCGCAACCACGGGAATTTTTCGCCCGCAAAAACGGCAAAACACCGCCCTACCGCATTACCCCCCTGCGTACCAAACTCGATTTGCTGCGGCAAACCGGCTGTGTAGATGCCGTTTGGGTTTTACGTTTCAACCAAGCCTTTTCAGACATGGGCGCGCAGGAATTTATCGACCGCCTGCTGAGAAACAGCCTCCGTACCCGGTATCTGCTCATCGGCGATGATTTCCGTTTCGGCGCAGGGCGGGAAGGCAGCTTTGAAATGCTCTCGGCCCAGCCCGACATACAAACCGAACGCACCCCCTCCGTCATTACCGCAGACATCCGCACCAGCAGCACCGCCATACGCCAAGCACTTTCAGACGGCCTGCTCGATTACGCGCGCACCCTCTCCGGCCACGATTACACCCTGAGCGGCAAAGTCAAACACGGGCGCAAACTCGGGCGCACCCTCAACGCTCCCACCGCCAATATCCAACTTCCGCCCCACCATTACGCCTTAAACGGCGTATTCGTTGTCGAAGCAGAAGGCTCGTTCGGCGTACGACGCGGCGTTGCCAGCTTCGGCTTCAACCCCACCGTCAGCAGCAGCCGCTCGCAAAAGCTGGAAGTCCATCTTTTTGATTTTCATGGAAACCTTTACGGCGAACGGCTCAACGTCCGCTTTCTGCACAAATTACGCGATGAAATCAAGTTCGGCAACATCACCGATTTACAGGCACAAATCGAACAGGACATGGCAGCCGCCCTTAACTGGCAGCCTGCAACAAACATATAAATAAACATCACTCCGAATCAATCTGCCAAACAATAAAAAATCCGCCTTTTACGGCGGATTTTTCATAAATACTTGATTTTTAATCTAATATAGTCGAATAAAATAAGAATGAGACAAGGCAGCGAAGCCGCAGACAGTACACATAGTACGGCAAGGCAAAGCAACGCTGTATCATTCTTATTTTAAATGACTATAAATATTAGATTTATTCCTGTTGGGTGATTCAACAAACGGAAATGCCCACCGTTTCCGATGGGCACTCACCTAGGGAGAAATGAAATGAATCTAGCCATTCAAATCATCTTCTTCTTAATCCTGATGTTGGCAAGCTGTAACGCCTACTAAAGATTAAGAAATCGGGGGCGGTAGGTGGCACTACCAAACCCGATGCCCTAATCATACACAACCCTAAAAAGAAAATCAACCATGACCGCCAAGAAATACGACCAAGTTGCCTACAACCGCAAATCAGACGAAAAGCGCGGGGTCAAGCTCTGCTCATACAAATTCAAACTGGAAACCATTGCCAAGCTGGAAGAGCTGGCCGCCGAAAAAGGAATGTCCAAAACCGCTCTGCTTGAAGCCCTGATATGGCGTGAAGCAGGGGAACAGGCTGTTTTGCAGACGGCTGTTGCCGAATAAAACTCATCAAATATTCAAATATCTGCCGGATGCCGTCCTTTTATGGCGGTAATCGAAAGCCCCATTTAAATCGAAACAATACCGCATTCGCGCACCTTATTTTAAATCAGCCTCTCTCCTGCCGCGCAGCAGTCTCAGCCCATGCCGAAGCACCATCGATAAAAACCAATTTCAAAGCTGACAAAAATTGTCACTTTTTTCTGCCCGCACAATTCAAAATCCAATCAGGCCACAAAAAGACAAACCTACCTTACAGAGCGCGCATATCCCAACCATGCAAACTTACCGAATGGCAACATATGTTTTTACTTCTCCCGGCTTTGATTGCCAACTGACAATTTTTGTCAGTTTAACGTAAACACTCTATCCTGTCGTTCTTACGAAGAAGAATGCTATTTCGCCAACTTATTTCAATATAAATCAAACCGGCGTACAAAAATGCCGTCTGCAAAATACAGACGGCTTTTTTATGCCTGATAAATATAGTGATTTCAAATAAGGAAGATACAGTATTGCTGCGCCTTGCCGTATTATCTGTGCTGCTTTTTGCTATCTTGTCTCATGCTGTGCTGTTCGATTGTTAAAACGCAGCAAGCCGTAACCTTTTTGCTGTTTTGCCCTGCCATCAATCCTTCGCGGGATTGTCCGGCAGATACACATCAAAACGGGTACTTTTGCCCGTATATTGGTACGCGGGCTTTTCGCCGTTTAAATATTCTCCCAAACGCGGGCGTTTGACCACCACGCGCTTTTTGGCAACCATACGGGCTGCCGACAGCAGCGCGGCTTCATCTTGCGCCGCACCGACCAAATCGTGAAAATACGCCATCTCTTTCTTAACGGCTGCCGACTTCTGCCGCTCGGGGTACATCGGATCGAGATACACCACATCCGGCCTGCCGAACTGCTCCGCCGCCATCGGCAACAACTTACCGGCATCGCCGAACTGCAAAGCAATCCGACCCGCGATTTCGGCCACTTCCGGCTGCTGCAACGCGCGCTTGAGGCCGTCTGCAAGCAGGCAGGCAACCGCAGGATTCTGCTCAAATGTTCTGACGGACAAGCCTAAGGAAGCCAATACAAAACTGTCCCGCCCCAAACCGCCTGTTCCGTCCCATACCGTCGGTTGCGAAGTGTGGTTGACCGCCTTGGCTATCAGCTCCCCGCCTCCTTTCAGCCGCCGGTATTGCGCCGCCCCGCCGCCGAAATCCACGCGGACACGGCCTTTTTCTCCGGCACGGCACAAGCTGATTCCCTCCGCATCCGCCAGCAAGTACACACCGCTTGGCGGCTCATTTGCAGACGGCCTCAAGCCGAAATATTCCGCCGCTTCCCGTGCCTCTCGGGTTGCCTCTTGGGTAAAATGGATAAAGGTCATAAGCTGCCTACTGTGGAAAAACCTGATATACGGTCGGAAACATCACACGGAACAACGCTGCAAACCGTATCGTGCTTACTGCGAATCAAAACGGTATTTTACGACAAGCTACCTGAAAATAAAAAACCGCAGGAAAACTTCCTGCGGTTTTTTTCAAGCAAATGCCGTCTGCAAATTATTCGACGGTCAGCTCACCTACACCGTCCACCTCAATGACAACGCGGCGGTTCGGTTGCAGACACGCGATTTCTTCATTGCGCGGCAGGCTGGTGCTACATTCTACCAACGGATTGCGTTTGCCCAAACCTTGAGCAGACATCACCACAGCAGGTACGCCACGGGTAATCAAGTATTGGCGTACAGTTTCTGCACGGCGTTGTGACAGCGCATTATTATAGGAATCGCTACCTTTGCGGTCGGTATAACCGATAATGCGGATGGCACTTACGCGCTCGAAGCGTTTGATGTCTTCGGCAAAGCGGTCGAGTTTGGCATAACCGGCAGGCAGCATATCGTTCGGTCCGCTCTTATCGAAGGCGAACAAGGCATCTGCACCCAAGTTCAGAGATTGGGTTTTCGGTTTGGCCGGACCGCGCGGCGGACAAACGGCATCTTCAGGGAACACAGGTTTCCAGTAGAAGCTGCGGGCAAATTTGTCTTTGTCGTAGATTACTTTGTATTGGCAGGTAGTAATGCCTTCTACACCTGAAGTATTGTCAGGATCGACACCGACGCCCGGGGTGTAGAAATGGAACAGGTAGTCCCATTCGCGCACGTTGAACATACCTTCGTCATAATGAGGGCGACCCAAGATTTTATAGATGTCGTCTTTGGTCAGACCCGGACGCATTTTGTCCAGTTCATCGTCAGTAGGGAATGTACCGCGATCGTTATTGAAAGTCAGTGAGTAAGGTTTTGGGAATACCGGCTCGTCGGTTGTACCGTCTGCTTTCACGTTGCTTTTGGTGGCACAAGCCGCCAGCAGCACCGTAGCAGCCAAAGCCGCCCATTTCAATTTATTTGTTTTCATCATATTTACCTTAATTTAAGACAGTTTCCGTAATAAAACCATCAGATAGCGAGAAATTATAGATGAACCCGGCAGGTAACGTCAATCAATATGCATAACGCCCAATAAATCGGATAAGCAGCTTGCACCGCCTATCCGATTATCGGGGGTTACGCCGTCTGTAAAACGACGCAACCTGACCGGTGATTCACATTACCATTGGTAACCTACAGCAGCCGTCGCACCAAAGTTGCCGCGAGAGTTGCCGGAAGCAGTACCTTTGATAATCCAGTTACCGCCGTCGGAGATGCTGGAGTAGCCCACAGCATAACCGGTTTCACCACGGTACACACCGCCACCGATAGCCATCATGCTCTTACCCGGCAGATAGGCTTGCGGCAGACCTGCAGTAGCGAGAGCTTGTGCAACACCGGCATTGGCTCGGTTTTCCACGCCGTCGATGCGCGCGTTGGTCGCTTTCAACTGGCTCACATTCACCGCATCGGTATCATTCACGCCCGGAGCAACATTGGTAATGCGAACCGGAGCACCGTTGGCATCACCGATACGGATATTGCCTTCTTCGTCGCCGCCGATTACCGGACCGTTGCCGCCGCCGACTTGAACGGTATTAACTTTCACATCCGGATTCAAGTCGTAAGTTACGGCATTGCTGTCGGCAGGTTTGCTGATGAGGATATTACCGTCGGTATTTCGCATATCGACTGTACTACCCGGATTCACCATCGAACCGTTTTCGCCTTGGGCGGTCAGTTTGAAGCCGGAGTTGTTGATTGCATTGGCAACATCACCTGCAGTCGGCAGTTTGCCTGCATCTTCGCCGGTCGGAACATTAACCTTACCGTTATCGGTATCAACAGTCAGCGGAGTAGTGTTCACTACCAAGCCTTGACCCGGAACATTAGTGATGGTCGTACCATCAACCTTCACGGACAAGTCGTAGTTGGTAATGCCTGTACCCGGATGTACGGATTCGCGTACCGTTACCGAATCATCGGCAGAAGATACCGTGCTCTTCGCACCGTTCACCGCTGCATTAAGCTGGCTTACGTTTACCGCATCGTTCGGGTTCACGCCGTTGGCCACACCGGAGATAACCTTATTGCCGGCATCAATACCGTCAACAGTAACGCTCGGGCCGCCTACAATGCTCAGACCTTTGCCGTCCAGCGTTGCATTACCGGTAGTTACGCTGTCCAGTACCAAGTCTTTGGCAATGTCCACGGTGTAAGTAACATCGTTTTCACCGTCACGTTTGCCGTGGGTTACGGTAACGTTGTCGCTGCCCGCTTTCACGTTGGTACCTTCGGCATTCACGGTGTAAACAGACTGACCGTTTTCGCCTACGGTTTGCGTTACGTTCGCCACGTTGGTGCCTGCGCGTACTTCGGTTTTCGCACCTGCGGCTGCCCAGTACAACTGGCTGCCGTTGATGGCATCGTTCGAGTCAGGACCGATGTCGCCGTCTGCCACGCCGGTAATCTTCACAGGAGCGCCGTTTGCATCGCCAACATTGATGTTGCCATCTACGTTAGTGATCTTCGGACCGTTCGCACCAAATTGTACGCTGTTAAATTCAACGTCATCTTTGGTTGCGTAAGTGAAGGTTTGGCCGTTTTGTACCAACTTCATGTTCTTACCGGCTTGGAAGGTTACGGTTTCACCCGGCTGTACCAGTTCGTTGGTAGCATTTTCTACCACACCACCGTCAACTGCACCTGATGTTGCATTCCAACCAGAGTTGTTGATCGCATCGGCTACGTTTTGTGCAGTCGCTACTTTGTTGCCTGCTTGGTTGATGGCGTTTTGTGCGTCATCAACGGCTTTTTGTGCCGCTGCTTTCTCATCTTCAGTTGCAGTGTCTGGCAAGTCAGCCAAGGCTTTTTCAGCAGCTGCCAAGTCGTCTTTCATTTCCTGAGTTACCGGACCTGTTACGTCACCAATCGGGTTGGCGTTGATGTCGCCGGTGTTCACTTTCAACTGGGTTACGGTTACCGGGCTGCCGTCTGCGTTCAGTACAGGGGCGCCGTTTTCGTCCAGTTTCGGTGCTTCTTCAAACACGATGGTGCTGTTGTCTACGTTAATGTCGTATTGAACGTTAGATACAGTGCCGTCATCGTTCGGTTTCGCTACCGCGGTTGTGCCTTTGCCGTCAACGAAGTTTACGGTGTCATATGGCTTCACGAAGTCAACTGAGTTGCCGTTGTTTTGCAGGTTCCAGCCTGAGTTCAGGATGTCGCCTACTGTTGCGGCGTTGTTGATGATGTTGTTCACATTATCAGGCAGTTTGGCTTCTTTGGTTACCGGTGCTGCACCTTCGGTGGTGTCGCCATTTGGCGTTACCGCATCTTTGTTGAAGGTCGGGGTCAGGTTAGAGCCTACGTTACGCAGAACCATCGGTTTGGCTGTGCTGTCGTCGCCGTTGTTCATAGAGGCGATGATGTCGCCTTTGTTCAGCGGTTTAACTTCGTTGCCGTCTGCGTCAACAGGTTTGCCTTCTTCGTTCAGGGTGGTGCCTTCCGGATAGAAGTTGCCGTCAATCAGGGTAACTTTGTTACCTTTGTCATCGGTGTAAACAACCGGCAGTTGTGCGTTTTCAACTGTGTTTTGGGCGTTCACTGAGAAGGTGAAGGTTTGGCCGTCTTGTACCAGTGTCAGGTTGTCGCCTGCACGGAAGGTGACGGTTTCACCCGGTTGTACCAACTCGTTGCTTGTGCCTGAAACGACGCCTGAACCGTCTTTACCTGAGGTTACGTTCCAACCTGAGTTGTTGATCGCATCGGCTACGTTTTGTGCTGTTGCAACTTTGTTGCCTGCTTGGTTGATGGCGTTTTGTGCGTCTTCAACAGCTTGTTGTGCCGCTGCTTTCTCATCTTCAGTTGCAGTGTCTGGCAAGTCAGCCAAGGCTTTTTCAGCAGCTGCCAAGTCGTCTTTCATTTCCTGAGTTACCGGACCTGTTACGTCACCAATCGGGTTGGCGTTGATGTCGCCGGTGTTCACTTTCAACTGGGTTACGGTTACCGGGCTGCCGTCTGCGTTCAGTACAGGGGCGCCGTTTTCGTCCAGTTTCGGTGCTTCTTCAAACACGATGGTGCTGTTGTCTACGTTAATGTCGTATTGAACGTTAGATACAGTGCCGTCATCGTTCGGTTTCGCTACCGCGGTTGTGCCTTTGCCGTCAACGAAGTTTACGGTGTCATATGGCTTCACGAAGTCAACTGAGTTGCCGTTGTTTTGCAGGTTCCAGCCTGAGTTCAGGATGTCGCCTACTGTTGCGGCGTTGTTGATGATGTTGTTCACATTATCAGGCAGTTTGGCTTCTTTGGTTACCGGTGCTGCACCTTCGGTGGTGTCGCCATTTGGCGTTACCGCATCTTTGTTGAAGGTCGGGGTCAGGTTAGAGCCTACGTTACGCAGAACCATCGGTTTGGCTGTGCTGTCGTCGCCGTTGTTCATAGAGGCGATGATGTCGCCTTTGTTCAGCGGTTTAACTTCGTTGCCGTCTGCGTCAACAGGTTTGCCTTCTTCGTTCAGGGTGGTGCCTTCCGGATAGAAGTTGCCGTCAATCAGGGTAACTTTGTTACCTTTGTCATCGGTGTAAACAACCGGCAGTTGTGCGTTTTCAACTGTGTTTTGGGCGTTCACTGAGAAGGTGAAGGTTTGGCCGTCTTGTACCAGTGTCAGGTTGTCGCCTGCACGGAAGGTGACGGTTTCACCCGGTTGTACCAACTCGTTGCTTGTGCCTGAAACGACGCCTGAACCGTCTTTACCTGAGGTTACGTTCCAACCTGAGTTGTTGATCGCATCGGCTACGTTTTGTGCTGTTGCAACTTTGTTGCCTGCTTGGTTGATGGCGTTTTGTGCGTCTTCAACAGCTTGTTGTGCCGCTGCTTTCTCATCTTCAGTTGCAGTGTCTGGCAAGTCAGCCAAGGCTTTTTCAGCAGCTGCCAAGTCGTCTTTCATTTCCTGAGTTACAGGACCTGTTACGTCACCAATCGGGTTGGCGTTGATGTCGCCGGTGTTCACTTTCAACTGGGTTACGGTTACCGGGCTGCCGTCTGCGTTCAGTACAGGGGCGCCGTTTTCGTCCAGTTTCGGTGCTTCTTCAAACACGATGGTGCTGTTGTCTACGTTAATGTCGTATTGAACGTTAGATACAGTGCCGTCATCGTTCGGTTTCGCTACCGCGGTTGTGCCTTTGCCGTCAACGAAGTTTACGGTGTCATATGGCTTCACGAAGTCAACTGAGTTGCCGTTGTTTTGCAGGTTCCAGCCTGAGTTCAGGATGTCGCCTACTGTTGCGGCGTTGTTGATGATGTTGTTCACATTATCAGGCAGTTTGGCTTCTTTGGTTACCGGTGCTGCACCTTCGGTGGTGTCGCCATTTGGCGTTACCGCATCTTTGTTGAAGGTCGGGGTCAGGTTAGAGCCTACGTTACGCAGAACCATCGGTTTGGCTGTGCTGTCGTCGCCGTTGTTCATAGAGGCGATGATGTCGCCTTTGTTCAGCGGTTTAACTTCGTTGCCGTCTGCGTCAACAGGTTTGCCTTCTTCGTTCAGGGTGGTGCCTTCCGGATAGAAGTTGCCGTCAATCAGGGTAACTTTGTTACCTTTGTCATCGGTGTAAACAACCGGCAGTTGTGCGTTTTCAACTGTGTTTTGGGCGTTCACTGAGAAGGTGAAGGTTTGGCCGTCTTGTACCAGTGTCAGGTTGTCGCCTGCACGGAAGGTGACGGTTTCACCCGGTTGTACCAACTCGTTGCTTGTGCCTGAAACGACGCCTGAACCGTCTTTACCTGAGGTTACGTTCCAACCTGAGTTGTTGATCGCATCGGCTACGTTTTGTGCTGTTGCAACTTTGTTGCCTGCTTGGTTGATGGCGTTTTGTGCGTCTTCAACAGCTTGTTGTGCCGCTGCTTTCTCATCTTCAGTTGCAGTGTCTGGCAAGTCAGCCAAGGCTTTTTCAGCAGCTGCCAAGTCGTCTTTCATTTCCTGAGTTACCGGACCTGTTACGTCACCAATCGGGTTGGCGTTGATGTCGCCGGTGTTCACTTTCAACTGGGTTACGGTTACCGGGCTGCCGTCTGCGTTCAGTACAGGGGCGCCGTTTTCGTCCAGTTTCGGTGCTTCTTCAAACACGATGGTGCTGTTGTCTACGTTAATGTCGTATTGAACGTTAGATACAGTGCCGTCATCGTTCGGTTTCGCTACCGCGGTTGTGCCTTTGCCGTCAACGAAGTTTACGGTGTCATATGGCTTCACGAAGTCAACTGAGTTGCCGTTGTTTTGCAGGTTCCAGCCTGAGTTCAGGATGTCGCCTACTGTTGCGGCGTTGTTGATGATGTTGTTCACATTATCAGGCAGTTTGGCTTCTTTGGTTACCGGTGCTGCACCTTCGGTGGTGTCGCCATTTGGCGTTACCGCGTCTTTGTTGAAGGTCGGCGTCAAGTTCGGTGCGAGGTTGGTGATCGAACGGTCGCCCATATCGATACCTTTGTTATCGATGGTAATCGGGCTTGGGTTGTTCGTGGTATCGCCCACTTTCACGCTGTTGAACTCAACATCGTCTTGGGTTGCGTAAGTGAAGGTTTGACCTTCTTGAACCAGCTTCATATTTTTGCCGGCTTGGAAGGTAACGGTTTCACCCGGCTGTACCAGTTCAACAGTTGAACCTGTGGCGTTGTCGCCCGCTGCGGTGACGTTCCAACCTGAGTTGTTGATCGCATCAGCTACGTTTTGTGCTGTTGCAACTTTGTTGCCTGCTTGGTTGATGGCGTTTTGTGCGTCATCAACGGCTTTTTGTGCCGCTGCTTTCTCATCTTCAGTTGCAGTGTCTGGCAAGTCAGCCAAGGCTTTTTCAGCAGCTGCCAAGTCGTCTTTCATTTCCTGAGTTACCGGACCTGTTACGTCACCAATCGGGTTGGCGTTGATGTCGCCGGTGTTCACTTTCAACTGGGTTACGGTTACCGGGCTGCCGTCTGCGTTCAGTACAGGGGCGCCGTTTTCGTCCAGTTTCGGTGCTTCTTCAAACACGATGGTGCTGTTGTCTACGTTAATGTCGTATTGAACGTTAGATACAGTGCCGTCATCGTTCGGTTTCGCTACCGCGGTTGTGCCTTTGCCGTCAACGAAGTTTACGGTGTCATATGGCTTCACGAAGTCAACTGAGTTGCCGTTGTTTTGCAGGTTCCAGCCTGAGTTCAGGATGTCGCCTACTGTTGCGGCGTTGTTGATGATGTTGTTCACATTATCAGGCAGTTTGGCTTCTTTGGTTACCGGTGCTGCACCTTCGGTGGTGTCGCCATTTGGCGTTACCGCGTCTTTGTTGAAGGTCGGCGTCAAGTTCGGTGCGAGGTTGGTGATCGAACGGTCGCCCATATCGATACCTTTGTTATCGATGGTAATCGGGCTTGGGTTGTTCGTGGTATCGCCCACTTTCACGCTGTTGAACTCAACATCGTCTTGGGTTGCGTAAGTGAAGGTTTGACCTTCTTGAACCAGCTTCATATTTTTGCCGGCTTGGAAGGTAACGGTTTCACCCGGCTGTACCAGTTCAACAGTTGAACCTGTGGCGTTGTCGCCCGCTGCGGTGACGTTCCAACCTGAGTTGTTGATCGCATCAGCTACGTTTTGTGCTGTTGCAACTTTGTTGCCTGCTTGGTTGATGGCGTTTTGTGCGTCTTCAACAGCTTGTTGTGCCGCTGCTTTCTCATCTTCAGTTGCAGTGTCTGGCAAGTCAGCCAAGGCTTTTTCAGCAGCTGCCAAGTCGTCTTTCATTTCCTGAGTTACAGGACCTGTTACGTCACCAATCGGGTTGGCGTTGATGTCGCCGGTGTTCACTTTCAACTGGGTTACGGTTACCGGGCTGCCGTCTGCGTTCAGTACAGGGGCGCCGTTTTCGTCCAGTTTCGGTGCTTCTTCAAACACGATGGTGCTGTTGTCTACGTTAATGTCGTATTGAACGTTAGATACAGTGCCGTCATCGTTCGGTTTCGCTACCGCGGTTGTGCCTTTGCCGTCAACGAAGTTTACGGTGTCGTATGGTTTCACAAAATCAACAGAGTTGCCGTTGTTTTGCAGGTTCCAGCCTGAGTTCAGAATATCGCCTACGGTTGCTGCGTTGTTTACGATTTCATTAACATTGTCAGGCAGTTTAGCTGACACAGTTACCGCCGGCTTGCCTTCGGTGGTGTCGCCGTTTGGCGTTACCGCGTCTTTGTTGAAGGTCGGGGTCAGGTTCGGTTTCAAGTTGGTGATTGACGTATCGCCCATATCAATGCCATCGGTGTTGATGGTAATGGTTGGGGTTTCGCCGCCGATGGTTACGGTGGTGAAGTCAACGGTTTCGCCTGTTGCATAGGTGATGTTGCCCTCGGTGGTTTGGGTAACGGTCAGGTTTTTGCCTGCAATCATCGTTACGGTATCACCCGGGTTGATCATATCGCCGTCTGCTTTTAACGGAGAAGCGGTCAGATTTTCGCCACCATTTGCACCTGTGGTCAGCTTGAAGCCTGATTTGTTGATGGCATTCGCCACTTGACCTGCGGTTACCAAGTTCAAGGTGTCGCCGGCTACGTTGACTGTGCCGTTGTTTTGCGGAGCCAAATCAGAGGTTTCAGGCGTTTTCACGTTTGCTTGCAACTCACCTTTGTCGTTCAAGGTGATGGTGCTGTTGTCGTATTTCACATCAAAGGTGATGTTTTGTCCGTCTGCACGGGCGGTTGTGCCTGTACCATTGACAAAGTTCACGTCTTTGTTGTCTTTGTTGATGGTTTCAACAAGCTTGCCATTTACGCTGGTGGTGAAATCGGTGATTTTGGTATCGATTTCGGTTTTCAGCTTATCAGCTACCAAATAGAGCTGCGAGCCGTTGATGGCGTCTGTCGATTGATCTGAAATCAGACCTGCGGCAACGTGCTGAACACGGCGAGGGTCGGAAGCAGTACCTACAGATACCACACCAAGCGTGCCCGGATTCGAGCCTGCAAAGCCTGAGTAAGTAACGCCGTTTACAGTAGCATTACTGATAATGCTTGTACCGCCAGTGTGAGCACCTGATTCTACGGTTTGAGAGTTGTTACCCAAAGCAACAGAGTTATTGACATTCGCTACAGAATCACGACCAATGCTAACAGATTGGCTGTTCTGAGCTTGAGCGTTATCACCGATGGCGATAGCACGTCGGCCGCTTGCTGCCGATTTGGCACCGACGGCAACCGATTGCGGGCCAGTCGCTGTCACTTCCTTACCAATGGCAACGCCATTCTCACCGGTAACCTGTGCTTTAGTACCGATAGCAACCGCGTTTTCAGCACCTGCAATGTTTGCCGACTTGCCCACAACAACGTTACTCTCGGCGTTTGTCAGTGCGTCTTTACCAATAACGATGTTTGTTGCATTAGAGGTTGACGAGCTTTGTGCATTCGTACCAATGACGATACTGTTAGAACCGCCAGCAGATTTAGCACCGATACCGATGGCAATGTCATTCTTACCCAATGCACCGCCGATAGAGTCATAAGTGCCTAAGTTGGTGCCCGGATTGCCTTTCGGCTGGAATTCATCCTCCACTGTATTGTTAACGTGGGCGTAGCTTTGTACTGGTGCTGCCGCCCCTGTGTTTACGGTGTAAGTAATGGCACCAGTTTTAAGGTCAGTTTCTGCGTCTACAGTTACGTTCTTACCCGCTTTCACTTTCGGCATTGCTTTCATTACTACATTCGCAACGGTGTAAAGCTGTGAGCCGTTGATCGCATCGGTAGAAGTTGATGAGATTTCACCTGCCGCTACGTTTTGGATACGGCGTTCTGCACCAGACGCACCCACAGACACACCGCCTACCGCTGTCGCACCTGCATAAGTGCCGTAAGTTAGGGCGATTGACTCACCTGTGTGGCCTAAGCCGTAAATCGTGCCTTTATCAACCTTGCCAGTTGCACCGCCGGTAGAGGTTGCACCTGCTGTTACGTCGTCTTTAATTGCATTTTTCAATGAGCCAACGCCGTCTGTAACTGAGCCTTGACCGGCTGTTACCGTGCTGTCTGAACCCAAGTAAACCGAGTTGGCTACGGTGTTGCTAAGCGGGGCCAGATAGCCTTTCGGATTCGGCTTGGTGTTGATGCCGCTGCCCAATACATAGGTATTTTGTGAATTGATGTAGTTGCGGCTGCCCACGGCGGCAGAATTGCTTGCCGAAGTGCTGTTTGTGATCAACGCATCACGTTTTGCTTTACCATCGTCTGAGTAAGCAGTCGTACCACCAAATTGGTTGTTCGCACCAAAGCCGTATGCACCGTCTGTGTTGTCAGCGACGATGTTGTCGTTACCCACGGTGTATGAGTTGGTACCGCGAATGGTAGAAGGGTCACCGATGGCACCGGAGAAGTCGCCTTCAACCACGTTGGCATAGCCGATAGCAATGGTTTGGTTGCCCTTCGCCATTGCTTCTGAGCCGATGGCAATGGTTTGGTTGCCCTTCGCCATTGCTTCTGAGCCGATGGCAAGTGAGATGTTACCCACGGCTTGAGCTTTGTTACCGATGGCGACGGTTTCGATGATGGCCTGATCGCCTTTCACACCCGATACGGTGTTTTCACCCATTGCCAAACCTGCTTTGGAGTAGGTACGGCTGTCGTGACCGAAGGCAATCGCACCGTCTGTGTTGCCGGTGGCTGTCAGTGTTGTATCGTTGACATTCAGTGCATTTCGTACTGTTCTGCCGTTTTCTACACGCGCGCCGGAGCCGAAGGCAATCGCCCCTTCACCTTGAGAGAGGGTTTGCTCTTTACGCACTGAGTACAAATCGTTGGCGGTGTTGGTGGTAATCTCTTCAGATTTCATACCCACACCGAAGGCGATACCGTCTTTATCTTCTGCTTGGGCTTGGGCACCAAAGGCGATAGAGCCTGCAGCCAATGCTGCTGATGCCACACCTGATGCCATTGCGTTGTTTTTCAACGCCGCTGCTTGGCGACCCATCGCCATTGCACCATAGCCGCCTGCCATTGCGTTGTTACCCACGGCAACAGAAGAGTTGCCCAATGCCGATGCCATTGAGCCCACGGCAACCGCCAAGCCGAAACCTTCGCCCGGGTTGCCATACAAGCCCGGAATACGGCCTGCCGTTGCATTTGAGCCGATGGCGATAGAGCCTGTGGTAGCAGTTGCGTCAGAACCCAATACCGTTGCACGGGCAAAGGCTTCGTTAGGGTTATAGTCGTGGTTTCGGATACCCAACTCTTCGTTCATCGAAGGAGGTCCGTTTCTACCAATCGTAGCTTGATGATAATGAGCTGCATTAGAGTTTGTCAGCTCACTAGCACTATAGCCTTCTGGTGCGGCTGCACTCTTGGTGCTTTGCTTGGTGCGGTTGTAAATATTGGTTGCTCCGCCAGAGGTACCATCAACTGCGGTCGCGATCGCATCGCCCCAAGAGGCGTTGCCCGGGGTTTGCAATGAGAACGAGCTTATGCTTGCACGGTCAACCGCCGTAGCACGCGTACCGATGGCAATCACGTCTCTATTGTGTGTAGAGGCAGCCCGTGCAGCCGTTGTCGCACCGGCAAGTCTGTCTGAAACCGTGTTCAGACCAGCTTGGGCGTCTGTACCGATGGCGATAGAGTTGCTGCTTGCACCGCCGTTATAGCCTGCGGTGTGTGCCCCATACCCATTGCGATGTCGCCAAGGTTGGTCGCACCGCCGCCTTCGTGGTACAAGCCTCTGTTTTGTTTGTAGTTGTAGTAGAGTTTTTTGGCTTTTTCAAAGGTAGCAACTTCTTTCGGCGTGCTGGTCGGCATTGCCAAAATGTCTGCTTCGGATTTCAAATAGTAGTTATTGCCTGATTTATTGAAAATCAGAGCATTAAGTGCTTCGCCTTCTGCTGTGCCGCTTCGGTCGATTGGAGACGCACTCTCGCCATCGTTAACGTGGGTGTAATTCGGCTTGGTTTTCGCTGCCAGCATATAAAGCTGCGAGCCGTTTACCGCATCGGTAGAAGTCGCAGAGATTAAGCCTGCTGATACGTTTTGCAGACGGCGGCTGACGAGGATTTCTTTCTTATTGCCTTGCTCATCAGTGATGGTTTGCTTACCGCCCACAGACACCACAGAAATCGGCGTACCGCCTTCAAATTCGTGCGTAGTACCGCCTACCCAGCCTTCGTAATCCACGCCGTTGATTTCTACGCTGTCGTAGGTGGTGGTACCGGCGGTGTTGTCGGTTCTTTCAGCGGTAACGATGGAGTATGAACCTAGAGCTACTGAGTTTGGCACGTCTGCGACGCTGAATTGACCTAGTGCGGTTGCACCAGCAGCGGTTGCATCAGATGCGTTACCCAAAGCGGTCGCACCTACATTGTTTGCCAACGAGCCTGAACCTACAGCAGTCGCACGCAAGGCACTGGCTTTTGCCGCACCACCGATTGCGGTTGTGCGATCACCCGTTGCACTGGCGTGACCACCGATGGCAGATGCCCAATAGCCGTCTGCTTTTGATGATGAACCTGCTGCAATGGCGTGTGAATCATCTGTGTTGTCTACATCACGCAACTGAACGCCGTCGTCGCGGAATTTTTTATCGGAATCGTTGCTTGCAACGGCTTTATAACCCAATGCGGTTGAGTATTTGCCTGTGCCGTCTTCACTACCTGCTGTCGTAGCGTCAGAACCGATGGCAACGGAGTTTGAAGAAAGCGAGAAAGTGCTTTCACCGATGGCGGTAGATTGGTAGCCAGCAGCAGTTGTGCCGTCTGCACCGATAGCAGTTGCACCATTAGCACTTGCCGTAGTTTGCACACCGATAGAAGTCGCTTGCTGACCGGTGGCATTCGCTTGCTTACCAATGGCTACCGCACCGGATTCGTTTTTTGCACTCGCTACAGAGTCAGAACCTAGTGCATAAGTGTACGCACCTTCAGCCGTTGCACGACCGATGGCGATGCTGTATGGGTGGGTAGCAGTTGCTACGCTGTTGCCGTCATTATAGGTATAAGCGATACCATCTTGACCCGGCGATTCCACGGCAGTGGCTGCCACAGCAGGCGCGGACAGCGCCAAGCCGCCCAATGCTGCCAACACCGCGCTACGCAAGACGCGAACGCTGCTTACCGCGCTATCGCCCTTGCTGGAGGTCTTGCCGCGGTTTGAGGCAATCTCTGATACAACGACAATTTTGCCGAGGCTGGCGTTGTATTTGGTTTTGTAAATTTTATTCATATATAAACATTTCCAATGTTGTGTCTGACTTTTCCGATACCGCTGTTTTGCAGACGGCTTGGTTAGCCATTAGAAAAACTTATTAATCCAATTAATAAATATTATGGCTTCTGCTGGATTTTTATGCTGCGATATTCCGCTTACAAGGCATAAAAATGCACGATACCCTCAGGACGATTTCCATGCGGGCATTTTTCACTCACTCTCTTATTTTGTCATATCATGCCAATCCATGCAACATTCGTTAGAGAGCAGGCGGGCGTTTTGTTGCGCGCCAACAACTCTTTTCGGGCTGTCTTTACACTACCGCACCCCGCGCCCTGCTCCGTATGTTTGGGCTTTAAGCAAGTTTTGTGCCAATATCTTTTCTCGGGGGGGGGGGCGAGTTATTTTGAGTTAAATTTGGGAATGGTTGGCTAAGGGGTTTTTACAGGATTTTTCAGACGGATTTTTTGCTTATTTAATTTGAATTTTTTTGAATAATCAATTTAGGCCGTCTGCATATTTTGCACCCTTTTGCAGATGGGGTTTGTCGAGATGTGGGGGCGGTTTGCGGGAGTTTTTTTACTCAAACACAGGGCGACCGCAAGGCTTTGCTTGCTTGGATACGGATAACGGAACAATTTGCAGACGGCCTTTATCGATATGCAGGCAGTTTCAACGGATAATCCCGCCCTGCACCTTGCCTGCCGACTATTTCCCGCCGCTTATTGCACCGCACTTTATCCGCCCCTGCCACAAGGCGCAAAGCAATTTCCACAACGGCGGTTTTCTAAAAAAATGCGGAGCAGTTGCGGAAGTTTTTACCCAAGCACGGCGCAATAACAGGGATTTTTAATTCAATCACAGCTTAATAGTAGAGATTTCCCCACCCAAGCGCGGAGAAACGGCAGAAGTTGCTTAACCGATATGTGGGGCAATTTGCAGACGGCTTTATAGTCGAATAAAATAAGAATGAGACAAGGCAGCGAAGCCGCAGACAGTACACATAGTACGGCAAGGCAAAGCAACGCTGTATCATTCTTATTTTAAATGACTATAAAAAGGCCGTCTGCATATGGCGGTTTTGCAGACGGCCTTTTTTCGTTTGGCTAGGCGATGGCTTCTATGCCTTTGTTTTTAACCAGCGTAAGCAGCTTCAAGGCTGTACCGCTGGGCTTTTTCACGCCGCGCTCCCAATCGGAAACTTGGTTTTTGCTGATGTTGAGATGTATGGCAAATGCGGCTTGGGTCAGCAATTCGCGTTCTCTGATGGCTTTGATGTCGGCGGGGGTTAGGGGGGTGATTTTGGTCAGGCAAAGGCGATCCATCTCTTTCATTTTGCTGTCGCTCAATAGCCCGACTTTGTGCGCGTCTTCCATCATGCTATGCACGACTTCCATGATGTCGCTTTTGTATTTCATGGCTGTATCTCCGTTAATGCTTGTTGCTTGACGGCTGTGTCGATTTGTTCGTCTGTTATCGCCGGCATAACGGCGGCGGCTGTATGTTGGTTTGCTGTATGCGTGCTTAACGGGCGGCCTTTGTGGTTGCTCAATCGGGCTGCTCTTATGGTCGGATTTCCGACAATAAGGCGGGGTGTTTGTCTAAAATCTTGAACAGTTGCAACAATGCCAGCGGCGGGGTTGCTTTGCCTGTTTCGTAACGTGAAAAGGCGTTAACGCCACCACCGAAGATTTCTGCTGCTTGGCGCTGGTCCAGCTGCAGTTTCTTTCTCACGCTCTGAATATAGGCCGGGTCGGCAGTTGCGGAGTTTATTTGTTTGTTGAATGCCTGCATTGCCGCCATGATGCGGCGGCTTTCTGCTTCATCTGTTACGACTTCGTTGCAGGCGGGGCAATAATCGGCGGTAACGGCGGGGATTACGGTGTCTTGCCCTTTGTAGGTGTAAGGCATATCACGAGTGTCGCGGATTAATTCGGCTTGGTTGCAAACGGGACATTTCATGGTTACAACTCCTTGAATGATACAATCAATGCATCATCAATCACGGTTAATTTGAGATATACGCGGCCTAAATCGGTATCGGGTCTGTAAACGTCTTGCCAAATGGTGTGATTTGCGTGTGTTGTCATGCTTTTGTAAAAATCGGCGGGGGTTAGGTTGTGAACGACTGCAAGCATGGAATCATAATCAAAACCCATTTGTACTGCTCCGATTAAGGCGGTTTGGGTGGTTCTCACTTTGCCGCTCTTTAACAGGGCTTTGACTTTGGCCAGCTTGGTATGTGGTATTCGTTTTTCCATAATGGGGATTAATTAACCTTTTCGGTTAATATACCCGGTATTCCCTGCTTTGTCTATTCTGCTGTTTCCTGCGTATGCGGGAGCTGTTGTCAATGCAATAAAAAAACACCGCCGGCAAACGGCGGTGTTTGATGGTGGTTGCGCCGGGTTTTGCAGACGGCCTTTGCAGACGGCCTTTGTGTCGGGTTCGGACTACGGTTTCTCCTACTCGGTAAAGGGATTAAACAGCTTCGCGCCGGTGCGCTTGAAATCAGCGGTGTTGCGTGTAACCAGTATCAGGCGGTGCTGCTTGGCGGTGGCGGCTATCCATGAGTCGTTTTCGGGGCTTTTGTCGGAAATATGCAGCGCGACGCATATCTCGGCGGTGCTTTCGTCTATCGGCAGGACGCGGTTGGAAAACATTTTTTCTTTGATTTCCGCCAACCATTTCCGCAATATTGTGCCTTGTGCTTTGTCTTTGCGCTCCATGCCTAAAACGCCTCTTTCCAACTCCATGACAACTACTGTACTGGTGTAAAAAAGACGGCTGTCGGTATTTTCCAGCCAAGCGGTAAAGTTTTTGTCTGCTTTGCCGCGTTTGACCTTCCGCATTTCACTAATGATGTTGGTATCCAGCAGGTACATTATTCGAACTCCACGGTTCGACGTTGTGCCGGGCTTCGCGGGGGGATTTCCAATTCTATATCGGCTGCGTCTGATTCTATGCTGTTCAATACGTCCAAGGCGGTTTGCTTTTTACCCGTCAGCCGCAAATATTCGGTATGGCTGAGCAATACCAAATCGGGTTTGCCCCGATTGGTAATGAATACGGGTGCGGTGTGTGCGGCTTTTTGGGCTTGGCTGGTGCGTTGGTTAAATTCGCGGCTGCTGAAAGTTTGCATGATGACACCTCCTCTTTTGGATTTATGTATCGATGTTATGACAATTTAGTGTGTGCGGCAAGTGTACGCAAGCGAAAGATACCGGCACGGGGGCGGTGTTTGATTGTCGGTTGCCGTTGTATCGGTAAGTCGATGGGAGTTTCGGGCGGTGGCGCAAAAAATCTAATCCGGAGCAAAGTTTTATCCGTTTTATAGTCGAATAAAATAAGAATGAGACAAGGCTGCGAAGCCGCAGACAGTACACATAGTACGGCAAGGCAAAGCAACGCTGTATCATTCTTATTTTAAATGACTATAGATTGGGTTGATGGTATGAGATGTAAAAAAACCCGCTGTTTCCAGCGGGCTTTTTTTATTTGGTGCCGACAGCGAGACTCGAACTCGCACAGCCTATGGCCACTACCCCCTCAAGATAGCGTGTCTACCAATTCCACCATGTCGGCTTTAATCTGTTTTGTTTACTGCTGCACCGGGGCGGCAGGTTGTGTGCTGGCCGGCGCGCTTTGGGTGTTTGCCGGTTTGCTTTGTTGTACGTTGCTGAAATCCAATCCGTGACGTGTAGTATTGGAGTGGATATACACCATTGCCATGCAGGTGGCGAAAAATACGGTTGCTGCGATGGCGGTAGAGCGGCTCAGGAAGTTGGCGTTGCCGCCGGAGCCGAATACGCCTTGTGCGCTGCCGCTGCCGGAACCGAAAGTAGCGCCTGCGTCCGCACCTTTGCCGTGCTGCAACAATACCAGCACGATAACGGCTAATGCGGACATGATGTTGAATATCCAAATAATGGTTTTAAAGGCTTCCATATTCTTTACTTGGCGGCTTGTGCTGCATTAATGATGGCGGTAAAGGAGTCATAGGATAATGACGCGCCGCCGACCAATGCGCCATCTACATGCGGTACGGCAAAAATATCTGCGGCGTTTTCTGCTTTGACACTTCCGCCGTAAAGAATGCGGATTTTAACATCGTCTCCGCACAATGACAAGATTTGTTGGTAAATAAATGCGTGCATTTCCGCAATTTGCTGTACGGTGGCGACTTTTCCTGTGCCAATCGCCCATACCGGTTCGTAGGCTACGGCGATTTCTTTGGTATCCAATCCTTGTAAAACGGTAAGCTGATGGGCGATGACTTCTTGTTCTTTGCCTGCTTCGCGCTCTTCGAGGCTTTCGCCGACGCACAGCAGCGGAATGAGGCCGACATTCAGGACGTTTTCCATTTTACGGCGTTGGATTTCGTTTTTTTCGCCAAAATACAGGCTGCGCTCGGAATGGCCGATGAGTACGATGTCTGTGCCGATGTCGGCCAGCATTTCTGCGGATACTTCGCCTGTGTAGGCGCCGTTGTTGGGGAAGCGGCTGACGTCTTGGGCGCAGGTGAGAATGCGGTTATTGAGCACTATCTGCATGGCGTTGTGCAGTTGCAGCAGGTAAACGGTGGGGGCTGCCAAGCCGATGAGTACGCGGTCGGCGGAGGGAAGTATGCGGAAGCGGTGCATAAGGGCGTTGTTGTTTTGCAGACGGCCGTTCATTTTCCAGTTGCCGATTACCCATTTTTGTTCCCAAATGCTGGTATTGTGATGCATCTTTTTTGCTCCATGCGTACTGGTTTGGTGTTGCAGAGTGTAATTCATCTGTGTTGGCTTGGCAATATTCCGGCGGCACGCTGTGCCGTCTGAAATATTGAAGCCATACTCTTGGGGAGTATGGCTTGTATGGGAATCCCCGCTGATGCCGCTCGGGCGTAATCCGCTTGAACCTTGCTGACAAGGCGGTCGCCTCGGGTAGTTTCGGGTTCGTCTGTAAACAGACAATCGCGCCCACTACTGCTCCCGGCAACCTTAAGCGAACTTATTGGTTCAAAGGAATTGTATGCCTTCACGCACACCGCAGGGAAAAAGGGAACTTACTGCTCCAAGCGGGACAGGGCTTTGTCGCACGCTTGGGTCATGTCTGATATTTTACGCTCAAATTCTCCGATTGCCAAATCGTCTTTGAAGGTGGTTTTGAGCAGGTCGTGTACGACGTTGAGCGCGGCCATAATCAGGATTTTGTCGCTGCCGACAATGCGGCCGCTTTCTTTGATGGCTTCGCTTTTTTTGTTCAGCATTTCCACGGCTTGAAGCAGGGTGTCTTTTTCTTCGCTCGGGGTGTTGACGGTAAAGTTGACATTCATGATGTCGATTTGGACTTGTTCGATGCTCATGTATGCTCCTTTATCAATAGGTTTCTTCTTGCGGCAGGCGGGAAAGCAGGTGGCGGACTTTTTCGGCACTCTGCGCCAAGGCGTTGCGGTATTGCTCTTTTTCTTCGGTCAATACGTCGATTTTGCTTTGCAGGTCTTCTTTGAGTTTGCTCACTTGGACAAGCAGGGCTTCGCTCAGTTCGTCTACTGCGGCTTCGTGTTCGCGCTTGCTTTGTTCCTGCTCGAGTTTCAGGCGGCTGATTTCTTCTTGCAGGCGGCGGTTTTCGCCAAGTATGGTTTCAAATTTCTGCGCCAACTGGTAAACGCTGATTTCGAGTTTTTCTAGGGATTGGTTCATGTGTGAATCGCCGGTTCGGGTTAGTGGACAGGCAGGAATACCGCCTGAATGTTTCAATTAGGCCGTCTGCAAATTCGATGGGATTTGCAGACGGCTTGGGGTTATTCAAAACGCGCGCTGCGCTCCATCAGGCGTTCCACAACTTGCTGCGGGGTCATTTCTTTGCGGATAAGCTGAAGCAGGGTTTGGGTAATCGGCATATCGATTTGGTATTTGCAGGCGGTGTTGAACACTTCTTCGATGGTGCTGACACCTTCGGAAACGTGGCCGATTTCTTTGAGGACTTCATACAGCTCTTTGCCTTCTGCCAAGCCCAATCCAACACGGCGGTTGCGCGAAAGTGCACCGGTGCAGGTAAGAATCAGGTCGCCCATGCCTGCCAAGCCCATCATGGTTTTAGGCTGCGCGCCCATTGCGGTGGCAAGGCGCGTAATCTCGGCCAATCCGCGCGTAACCAAGGCGGCGCGGGCATTCAGGCCGTATTCGAGACCGTCTGAAAGTCCGGTGACAATCGCCATAACGTTTTTTACTGCGCCGCCGACTGCTACGCCGATAACGTCGCTGCTGCCGTACAGTCGCATGACATTGCTGTTGAGCTGTCCTACCAGCCCTTCAATCCATTCGGTATTTTCGGAAGCGAGTACCACGGCACAAGGAAGCTGCTGCGCCAATTCCTGCGCGAAGCTGGGGCCGGACAATACGCCGATTTTTTTGTTTTCCGGCAAAACTTCTTTGACAACTTGGAAAGTCAGCAAGCCGGTATCCTGCTCGAAGCCTTTACATGCGGCCAATACGGGCAAATCCCCTGCATTGTGGGCTTTCAGCAATTCGCAACTGCTGCGCAGACCGGCAACGGAAGTAACCACCAACACCAGCCCGCTGTCTTTCAATGCTTCTGCCAAGTCGGTGTGGGGCGTAAGGTTTTCCGGAAAGGGAAACCCTGCCAGTGCTTTTTTATTTTCACGTTCGTTTTGCAGGGTATGGATATGTTCCGCATTCCGCGCCCACAAAGCAACTTCGTTGCCGTGTTGTGCAAAATGGATTGCCAACGCCGTACCCCAAGAGCCGGCGCCCATTACTGTTATTTTCATGCTCTGCTTTCTGATCAGTCGATTTTTCCAACTTTAAAACAAACCGCTTTGCGGTGCAAGCAGCCGACTGCGGTTTACTCGAACTATGGATTAAATTAAGTAAAACTATAGCAAAGTTTTCCTTGATTTGCCGCAAAAAAGTCATGCGCCCTTCTGCGTACACTTTACATTCATCAGAACAACCCGGGCGGGCTGACGCTTCGGGCATCAAATATAGCGGTTTACCTTCGTTTACGTCTCATATTGATGGAAAAGGAACTGAATCATGAAACGCCAATTATTCCGTACCGCCGCCCTTTCGCTGGCTGTTTTAACGGTTTTGTCTGCTTGCGGCGAGCAAGTTGCCGACAAAGCGGCGGATATGCCGTCTGCAAATGCCGTTGAGGCTTCCGCCGTACAAACGGCAGACAACAGCGGGGCTTCTGCCGAGGATTTGGATTTGCTCCAACGCGCACAAGGAGTGTTCAAACCGCTGCCGAGCGCAGAAGAAATGCAGAAAATCCGACCGTTCAGCGCAGAGCAAATCAAACTCGGCCAACAACTGTGGTACGAGCCGCGCTTGTCGAAAGGCAATACCGTCAGCTGCAACTCCTGCCACAACCTCGCTTCGGCCGGCGTGGACAATATGCCGACCAGCCAAGGGCATAAGGGTGCTTTCGGCGGGCGCAACTCTCCGACGGTGTTGAACGCGGCCACTTTGGATATGCAGTTTTGGGACGGACGTGCGGCAGATGTTGAGGAGCAGGCCGGCGGTCCGCTGCTGAATCCTGTCGAAATGGCTAATGAAAGCAAGGAAGCCGTTGTCGCCAAAATCGCCAATATTCCCGAATACCAAGCCGCATTTAAAGCGGCGTTCCCTGATGACGGTTTGGTATCGTTTGAAAACATCACCACTGCCATCGGCGCTTTTGAGCGCACGCTGCTTACTCCGAGCAAGTGGGACGAGTATCTGAAAGGCAATATCGGTGCTTTAACCGAAAAAGAACGCAAAGGTGTGCGCTCATTTATGGACAACGGCTGTATTGCCTGCCATACCGGTATCAACTTGGGCGGCTCGTCATTCCAGAAATTCGGTTTGGTTCAAGGCCCTTATTGGAAGTTTATCGAAGCCCCGAACAAAGACAAAGGCCGTGCCGATGTTACCGGCAACAAGGCAGACGAATTTTTCTTCCGCGTTCCGGGATTGCGTAATGTCGCCAAAACTTATCCGTATTTCCACAACGGCAGCGTTTGGGAATTGGACAAAGTAGTGAAAATCATGGGTCAGGCTCAGCTTGGCAAAGACTTGCCGCAGGAAGAAGTGGATAATATTGTTGCATTCCTGAACACCTTGTCCGGCTCTGTTCCCGAGTCTGCGCGCACCATGCCGGAGCTGCCGTTGTCCAGCCCGCTGGAATCCCACCCCGACAATAAATAATATCGGATAATTTTTCGCGGTATTTGATTCAAGCGTTTGCGCTTTAAAAGGGCCGTCTGCAAATTGGCATTTTGCAGACGGCCTTTTCCATCAGGAAACGGACAATGCGGGCAATATTGTTGCATTTCCCAATATTTTGCCGAGTGCTGTTCCCGAAGCTGCACGCACCATGACGGAGCTGCCGTTGTCCAGCCCGCTGGAATCCCACCCCGACAATAAATATAGTCGAATAAAATAAGAATGAGACAAGGCAGCGAAGCCGCAGACAGTACACATAGTACGGCAAGGCAAAGCAACGCTGTATCATTCTTATTTTAAATGACTATAACATCGAACAACTTTTATCAGTATTTGATTCAAGCGTTTGCACTTTGAAAGGCCGTCTGCAAATCGTGCATTTTACAGACGGCCTTTGTGCGTCATGCGCCCTTGCGCCTACCAGTTTACCCGAACCGCGCGATTGCCCAGCAGCTCTTCCAGCTCGTGAAACAATCCTGCATCCGCTTTAATCCGCCATTTGCTCGGCAGCTTCAATTTGCCCGATGCTTTGCCGTTGCTGTATGACAGCAGCAGGGGAATCAAGCCCCCCCCGCTTTCCCTTTCCGCTCTCAGAAGCTGTACCAGCTTGTCGATGTCGTGTTCGGGCGTTAGGGAAAGGCTCACACTGCGGGCGTAGTTTTGCCGCGCCGTTTGCAGCGTCATCACTTGGTTGGCCATAATCCGCAAGCCCTCGCCGCCGCCGTAATCGTCGCGGCTGATTTTGGACTCGATAATCAGCACTTGGTCGGCTTTGAGGATTTCCGCGCTGTTTTCCAGCGTTTGTCCGCTGACCATGATTTCTACTTGGCCGCTTTGGTCTTCCAAGGTAACAAACGCTATTTTGCCGCGCTTGCCCATCATGGTGCGGACGGCGGTACAGAATCCGGCCACGCGCACGCTGTCTTGCGGTTTCAGACGGCCTAATTTGACCGGCGCGATTTGGCGTACTTCTCCTGCATACGGGCCGAAGGGGTGGCCGGAAAGGTAAAAACCAATTACGGTTTTTTCTTCGGCCAGCTTTTCCGATTCGCTCCACATCGGTGCGTCTGCCAGCCTGACGGGTTCGATGGCGTCGTCCATCATGTCAAACAGTCCGCCCTGATTGGCGTTGGCGGCTTTTTGGTCGGCATTGTCCATCGCCAAATCAATATTGGCCAGCAGCATGGCGCGGTTGGGTTCGATGCTGTCGAACGCGCCGCCGCGAATCAGTGCTTCGAGGGTGCGGCGGTTCATATGCTCTTTGCCGACGCGTTCGCAGAAGTCCAACAATCCGGTGAATTTTCCGCCTGCTTTCCGTGCGGCGATGATGGACTCCACCGCCGCTTCGCCCGTGCCTTTGATGGCTCCCAGTGCGTAACGGATTTTGTGGTCTTTCAAGGGGGTAAAACGGTAGTCGGATTCGTTGATGTCGGGCGGTAGGAATTCCACGCCGTTGGTGCGGCAGTCGTCGTAAAAATGCTTGAGCTGATCGGTATTGTCCAACTCGCTCGACATGGTTGCCGCCATAAATTCGGCGGTGTAATGCGCTTTGAGCCATGCCGTCTGATAGGAAATCAGCGCGTAGGCGGCGGCGTGGGATTTGTTGAAACCGTAGCCGGCGAATTTTTCCATATAGTCGAAAATTTCATCGGACTTCTCGCGGCTGATGCCTTGTTTTGCCGCACCCTCGGCAAAAATTTCGCGGTGTTTCACCATTTCTTCGGGCTTTTTCTTACCCATGGCGCGGCGCAGCAAATCCGCTCCGCCCAGCGAATAGCCGCCGATAATCTGCGCGGCCTGCATGACCTGCTCCTGATACACCATGATGCCGTAGGTCGGCTCCAAAATGGTTTGCAGCAGCGGATGGATATACTCGAACGAACTGCCTTTCATGCGGGCGACGAAGTCGGGAATATTGTCCATCGGACCGGGACGGTACAGCGATACGAAGGCGATTAATTCTTCAAACTTGGTCGTGTGCGCCGTTTTCAGCATTTTTTTCATGCCGGTCGATTCAAACTGGAATACGGCGGTGGTATTGGCATCGCGGAAAATTTTATAGGCCGCTTGGTCGTCCAGCGGGATTTTGCCGACATCGACAATGTCGCCGGTGGTGTTTTTGATGTTTTCCTGCGCCATCTCGATAATGGTCAGGTTACGCAAGCCCAAGAAGTCAAATTTCACCAAGCCCACGTCTTCTACGTCGCCCTTGTCGTACATCGATACCGGCGAAGCGGATTCGTCGGCCTGATACACGGGGCTGTAATCGGAAATCTTACCCGGTGCGATTAATACGCCGCCCGCGTGCATACCCAATCCGCGCGTCAAATCTTCCAGTTTTTTTGCCAGCACAATCAGCTCTTCCGCCTCTTCCGCTTCAATCAGTTCGCGGATTTGCGGCTCGGCCTCCATGGCCTTGTCCAAGCCCAACGGCTTATTGGCTTCCAGCGGAATCAGTTTGGAAAGTTTGTCGCACAGGCCGAACGGCAGCTCCAACACCCGCCCCACGTCGCGGATGACCGCCTTGGACGACATCGTGCCGAAGGTCACAATCTGACTCACCGCCTGCGCGCCGTATTTTTCGCGCACATATTCGATGACGCGGCCGCGGTTGCTTTGGCAGAAGTCCACGTCGAAGTCGGGCATGGAAACGCGCTCGGGATTCAAAAAGCGTTCAAACAGCAGCGCGTATTTCAACGGGTCCAAATCGGTGATTTTTAAGGAATACGCCACCAGCGAACCCGCGCCCGAACCGCGTCCCGGCCCGACGGGGCAGCCGTTTTGTTTCGCCCAGTTGATGAAGTCCTGTACGATCAGGAAATAACCCGGAAAGCCCATTTGGATAATGATGCCCAGCTCGAAATCCAAGCGTTGCTGATATTCCGGCATTTTCGCCGCACGCTCGGCTTCGTCGGGATAAAGCTGCATCATGCGCTCCCGCAAGCCTTCGTTAGAAAGCTGCGTCAGATAATCATTGAGCGACATTCCGTCGGGCGTCGGAAAATCGGGCAGGAAGTTTTTACCCAACGTGATGTGCAGATTGCAGCGTTTGGCGATTTCAACCGTATTTTCCAAGGCCTCCGGCAAATCGGCAAAACGCTCCGCCATGGTTTCGGGCGGGATAAAGTATTGGCCCGGCACAAAATCGCGCGGACGCTTTTTATCGGTCAGCACCCAGCCGCCGGCGATGCACACCCGCGCCTCGTGCGCCTGAAAATCGTCGCTGCTCATAAATTGGGCAGGATGGGTCGCCACCACCGGCAAATCCAGCTCTCCGGCCAATTTCACGCTGCCCGATACGCAGGACTCCCATTCGGGGCGTTCCGGCAGGCGTTGCAGTTCCAGATAAAACGCATCGGGAAACCAAGCCGCATATTTCAGCGCGGCGGCACGGGCGGCTTCCTCGTGGCCGTTTAACAAATTTACGCCCACTTCGCCGTAATGCGCGCCGCTCAAGCAGATTAAACCGCTGTTGTCTCCTTCGTCCAACCAGCTTTGGCGCAATTCGGCATGGTCGACATTGCGGTCTTTGCCGACATAGGCGGCGGTCAATAATTCGTTCAGCCGCAAATAGCCCTTATCGTTGCGGATAACCAGCATGGCGCGGAAAGGTTTGTCGGGCGCGGCGGGGTTTTCAATCCATACATCCGCCGCGCCAATCGGTTTGATGCCCGCGCTGCGGCAGGCTTTGTAAAACTTCACCAAACCGAATTCGTTCATCAGATCGCTGATGCCCAAAGCAGGCAGCCCGTATTCCTGCGCTTTGGCCACTACTTTCTTGATGCGCACCATACCGTCGGTAATCGAAAATTCGGTATGCAGGCGCAAGGGGATATAGGTCGGCTGTGTCATGGCGGCTTTTCAGACAAAACAAAACAAAGCCGTATTGTATCGCAATTTAACCGTTTTCATGCCGTCTGCAAAACGGTGGCACAACGATTTGCAGACGGCCTTTAACGCCAGATGGCACGTTCCAACCAAGGCAAACCTTTACACTTCGCGCCTACCCGTTAAAAAAAACGTTAAAGCTGTTTGAAAAATGCGCCGCAGCAAACGGCTCTGCTACAATAGTGTGCAGACACTTTGCAAACGGTCTTGATTTTCCGACAGACAACCCGATTTGCCCCTCATCGCTTTTGGAAAGAACGTCATGAATATCCCCGCTATCCAAACCGCACTGCTTGCGGTACAGATTCCCGAAACCGAACGCACGCTCGGCAGCGAAAAAGCCGTACAATCCGTTGAAGAAAAAGCAGACGGCCTGCACGTCAAACTCCAATTCGGTTTTCCCGTCCACCACATCGGTAACGAAATTGCCAACCGCGTTCAGGAAGCCCTGATTGCCCACACCGCCGATGCCGCTATCCATTTGAGTATCGACACCGCCATCGACACACACAAAGTCCAACCCGGCGTTTCAACCATCAAAGGGGTGAAAAACATCATCGCCGTCGCTTCCGGCAAAGGCGGCGTCGGCAAATCCACCACCACCGCCAACCTCGCCACCGCTATGGCACGCATGGGCGCACGCGTGGGCGTACTCGATGCAGACCTCTACGGCCCGAGCCAGCCGACCATGCTGGGCGTTGCCGGAATCAAGCCCGAACAGCACAACCAAAAACTGCTTCCGGTTGAAGCCGACAGCGGTATCCAAGTCATGTCCATCGGCTTTATGGTGGACACCGACCAAGCCGTAGTTTGGCGCGGCCCGATGGTCAGCCAAGCCCTGCAGCAACTTTTGTTTCAAAGCGAATGGGACGATATAGACTATCTGTTTATCGACCTGCCGCCGGGTACGGGCGATATTCAGCTTACCCTGTCGCAAAAAGTACCCGTTACCGGCTCGGTAGTGGTAACCACGCCGCAAGATATCGCGCTGATTGACGCACGCAAAGCCGTTGATATGTTCAACAAAGTCAACATTCCGATTTTCGGCGTACTGGAAAACATGTCGGTACACATCTGCTCCAACTGCGGACACAGCGAAGCCATTTTCGGCAGCGCGGGCGGCAAAAATCTGGCAGAACGCTTAAACGTACCGCTGCTTGGCCAATTACCGCTCAGCCTGCCGGTACGCGAAGCCATGGACGGCGGCAGCGCGCGCCAACTGCTGGAAGAACACCCCGAAATCGCCGACATCTACACCCGCGCCGCATTCCAAATCGCGCTGGCCGTGTCGGATAAAGGCAAAGACTTCAGCAGCCGCTTCCCGAAAATCGTCGTCGAATAAGCAACGGAACAAGCCGACAAACCGCTGTCCGGCTTGTTTTTAAGCAAATCAAGCCGAAAAAGGCCGTCTGCAAATTCCATGACTTCTCATTTGCAGACGGCCTTTTGCAGTTGCACAGCCTGTTTCCCAGCAATTTCCAACTTATCGATTTCCGACTTACTGTTCCTCTTCAATGCTTTCTTGTTCAATGCTTTCTTGGAAACACCGGCGGTAGTCGCGCACCAACTCAAGCAGTCGGACAAAGCGTTCCTCCCCCATTTTATAGTCATTTAAAATAAGAATGATACAGCGTTGCTTTGCCTTGCCGTACTATGTGTACTGTCTGCGGCTTCGCTGCCTTGTCTCATTCTTATTTTATTCGACTATAGCAAGGGCTTGCTGCTCGATATGCGCCAGCTTTTCCATCAGCGGGCGACAAAACGCCTTGCCCTGTTCGGACAGCACCAACAGTTTTTCGCGTTTGTCATCGCCCTGCACCGCCGTAATCAGCCCTTTTTCCAAGAGTGTCTTGCAGTGGTTGTTCACCGTCTGCTTCGGCAGCTGCCAAATATGGGCAATGTTTTTTTGCAGACAGGGCGCGTAGTGCCACAGCATATGGAATACTGCCGGCTCGACATAGCCTACCCCCTCTTGTTTGGCGAGATGTTCGTAATTTTTTTCAATATCGGCAACAGTTTGGAAAAATGCTGCCAAATCATGCTGTTTCATCTGCCTCCTCCGCTATTTTACCGCGCACCGCCCAATAAGACGCCAACATCAGCAGCTTGCTGGCCACGATGACAGTTGCCGTTGCATAAAAGATATTGCCGATGCCTACCAACGGCGACACCACCGCGCCGACCATAAACACCAAAAAGCCGAGCAACGCCGAAGCCGAACCTGCATAACGGCGTTCCGCACTCATCGCCAAGGCCGACAAAGCAGGCAGCATCAAGCCGATGAAGAGCAGCATCAAAAACAGCCCTGCTTCAAGCAGCCACACATTGCCCTGCGTAACCAATACAGCGGCCACGCCCAACCCCATCAAAAGGCTGCCGAACACACCCGAACGCGTTGCCGTTGCATTTTGCAGACGGCCGCCCAAGTTCGAGCCGACAACCAAAGCCGCACCGTTGGCGGCAAAACACAGGCTGAACATAAAGCTGCTCAAACCGTAATATTCCTGAAACACAAACGGAGAGGCGGAGATATAGGCAAACATACCGCCGAAAGCGAATGACTCAACCGCCACAAACAGTATAAAAGTACGGTTTTTCACAACCTTAAACAAAGTAGCAAACGTATGTGAAAGCGGAGTCGCCAGGCGTTTTTCAGACGGCAGCGACTCATACAGGCGTGCCGAGCCGGCAAAAGCAGCCGCACCGATGAGTGCCAGCAGCACAAACATCCCCCACCAATCGGTAAAGCCCAGTACCGCCGAACCGATAACCGGCGACACAATCGGCGCCAAGCCGTTAACTGTCATCAAAAGACCGAAAAAGCGGGTCATCTCCCTGCCGTGGTACAAATCCGCCACCACCGCGCGGGACACCACCACACCGCCCGCCGCCATAAAGCCCTGCACGAAGCGCAGCGCAATCAGCGTTTCCATATCCGGCGCAAACACAATCGCCACCGTACTGACAATATACACCGCCAACGATACCAACAGCGGTATCTTACGCCCGTATTTGTCGCTGAGCGGCCCGAACAGAAGCTGCCCCACCGCCAAACCGATCATACCCGTGGTCAGCGTCATCTGCACCATCGATGTACTGCTGTCGAAATACGCCGCCAAGTCCGGCAAGGCAGGCAAGGCAGGCAGATACAAATCCACCACAAACGGACCAAACGCCGACAGCGCACTGAGCAGCAAAATCAAAAAGTCTGACTGTTTTTCTTCATTTCATTCTCTTAAAGGCAAAAAACCAGACCAATTGGTCTTTAATAGGACTACAATAGTCCTAATTAAGACTAATTGCAAATATTTTGATTTTTCGGATACGACACAGGCCGTCTGCAAAATATGCAGACGGCCTGTGTCATGATTCATGCTTTGTCAGGCGGACTTTGCCAACAATTTTGCCGCATCGGTTGCAAGCCGACACCTATTCCCAACCCATGCCGCGAAATGTTTTAGGACGTTTCCAAAAAGCCCGGTGCGAGCGGGGTGTCAGCGTTAATTCACCACCGTTTTCCCCGTCGGTTGCGATGGTCAACTTTTGCAGACGGCCTGTCCGCAATTCCTGCCACAACGGTTCAAACCAGCGCGCTTCCCAGCTTTCCAAAATCTCCTGATAAGCCCACACATCGCCTGTTTGCGCGGTAACAACCAAGTCTTCCAAGCAGATTAGGCCGTCTGCATTTTCCCGCCCGCACTCCTGAGCCGCGCGCCGGTAAGCCGGAAAATCATACGGTACATCGATTACCGTTCCGCCGCCGAGTTTTGCCCAAACGCCGTCCGCCGCCGTCAACTCCGCCGCCCCGCTGCCCTGAATATCCTGCCACAGCCACAAACCGTTGAGCGGCGGAAGGTTTTGCGCGGCGCGGGCACGGTTGACGGGGTGGTCGTGCAGCCACATTTGGATTTCGGTCTGCTTGCCCAGCCATTCCAGCGCGTCTTGGCCGTCTGCCTGATCCGTACTGCCGATTTGTCCGCAAATATCCCAAACCGGCGCCACATTCCATTCGCTGGCAAACGGTTTGGCCAGCAGCCACAAATCAGGGGAAACGGGGTAAAACCGCCAGCCGTCCTGCCGGTAAAATTCATTCAATCCGCTGCACAGGTGTTCAGCCTCTTCGGAAGTAATGCCCGCATACGCGCCGCCGACAATGCTGACATGGTGCAGCCCCATCTGCTGCCACAGCGGGCTGGCAAACGCGGTATGTATCTCGTCAGGCAGGTTCAGGCAGGCTTTGGCACGCTCAAGCAGGCTGCCCTGCCACAAATAACGTGCATAACATTCCGAAGGGCGGAGTGTGGCTTTTTGCAGACGGCCATAGCGCAACATCCGATTGAACGCCGGCAGCTTCAGCAGCGGCGGCGTTTCATCGGGCAAGCGGTGGAGCGAAGGGATAACAAGGGTCAATTTCATAACATCGAAAAATTTCCAAACAATTCATGATGATTCGCAATAATGAAGAAACAGCACCGCTACTCCCTATTGCAAAGTACGGCCTGACGGCACAGCCCGTTGCGTTATTTTATCCGGCCACATTTTACGCGAGAACACCGGCAGACAAAATGCGCTGCCGCATACCGCCCAAACCGTTTTGCAGACGGCATTAATGGCGCAAACAGACGTTTTATGTTAAAATATCCGGCGTAAATTTCGGAAAATTTGTGTATAAATCAACACAATACCTTTTCCGCTGCATTAAAATGGGAACGATACGCTGCGGCTTCGTTCTTTTTTACGTTATGCCGCCCGTTTTTTGCCGCTTGCCCAAAACCTAAGCGACAAAGTCTGATGCCGTCTGCAAAACCGTATCAATCCAACACATTGCAGATTAAAGATAAACAATCAGAGCCTGAACCGATGCTTCCAAACCTTGCATACCGCCGCCACAACACGGCGACGCAAAAAGGATAATGAGTGGACAATCAGAACAAACCTTCTTTCCTCAACCGTTTTTGGCACAACAAACCGGTACGCTGGTCGCTATTGGGTATCCTGCTGCCCGTATCCGGCGTGATGACCGCCTATGCCGTTACCGAACCGCTTCCGCACAAGCCTGATTTCAAAATCGAGCGCATTTCGGAAGAACTTCCCATGCCCGTTATTACCGCCACAGAAACCCAAAGCGGCTACTGGGCGCAAGAAGTCGTTCAGCCCAATGATTCGCTGGCCGATGTTTTAAGCCGCCTGAACGTCCCGCAAGACGACATTCGAGCCATCATGGCAAAAAACAACGCCCGACGCGACATGAAAAACCTCAGCACCAACCAATCGGTCAATATCCGCGTGAACGCCGCCGGCGAAGTCACCGACGTACAGTTTTTCAGCGATGAAGAATTAGAGCGCAATCTGGTCGCCTTGGAAAAAACAGACGGCAAATGGCGCGTATCCCACGCCGAAGCCGACATGAAAACCATGCCCACCCTGCGCTCCGTACACATCCGCAGTTCCGCCATCGGCGATATGCTGCGCGCTGAAATCCCCGCCGACCTGTATATCCAGCTCAAAGAAATTTTTGCCGACCGCTTCGATATGCAGAGCCTGAAAGAAGGCGACATCATCCGCCTGCTGTACAACAGCATGTATTTCCGCGGCCAGCAGATGGCCGTAGGCGACATTCTTGCCGCCGAAATCGTCAAAGGCGGCAAAACCTACCAAGCCTACTATTACAGCCAAGGCAAAGGCGATGAAGAAAACGGCAGCTACTACGATCAAAACGGCAAATCCTTGCAGCAAAAAGCAGGCTTTACCAGTGAACCCGTTGCCTATACACGCATTTCATCGCCCTACGGCTACCGCGTCCACCCGGTTTTGCACACCGTCCGCATGCACACCGGCATAGACTACGCCGCCCCCAGCGGCACGCCGATTAAAGCGGCAGCAGACGGCGTGGTAACCTTCAGAGGCTGGAAAGGCGGCTACGGCAACACCGTTATGGTACGCCACAACAACGGCGTAGAAACCCTCTACGGCCACATGAGCGCGTTTTCCACCGCAAACGGCAGCGTCCGTGCGGGCGACATCATCGGCTATGTAGGCTCGACCGGACAATCCACCGGCCCCCACCTGCACTACGAAGCCCGGGTAAACGGTCAGCCCGTCAACCCCGCTACCGTAGCCCTGCCTACGCCAAAGCTGACACCGACCAACATGACCGCATTCCGCAAGCAGCAAAAAGCCGCCGGCAATATGCTGGCAGCCGTTCGCGATCTGCCGGTGTCCGTGGCCCAGCTCGACTGAGCCGCCAAGCCATCTGCAAATACGATACCCATCCGCACACCGTTTTTGCAGACGGCACGGCCTGACAAAGCAGGCTGAAACCGTTTCCCCGAAACAACACATCAGCGGTTAAAACCCTAAAAATACCGTTTTTTCAGAAAACTGCTTGAAACAACATTGCTTTTTATGGTATAAATCGCGTTTTACTATTTTAGAAGTTTGGAGACTAACCATGGCACGAGTTTGCAAAGTGACCGGTAAGCGCCCGATGTCTGGCAACAACGTATCACACGCCAACAACAAAACCAAACGTCGTTTTTTGCCTAACTTGCAATCACGTCGTTTTTGGGTAGAAAGTGAAAACCGCTGGGTTCGCCTGCGCGTATCTAACGCTGCTTTGCGTACCATCGACAAAGTAGGCATTGATGTCGTATTGGCTGATTTGCGTGCTCGCGGCGAAGCTTAATTTAACGAACGCTTAATTAAGGATTACTGCAATGCGCGATAAAATCAAACTGGAATCTAGCGCCGGTACCGGCCACTTTTACACCACCACTAAAAACAAACGCACGATGCCCGGCAAACTGGAAATCAAAAAATTCGATCCGGTTGCCCGCAAACACGTTATCTACAAAGAAACCAAATTGAAATAATTTGCGTGTGTTTGAGCATACAAAAGCCTCTGTCCGTACAGAGGCTTTTTATTTAACCCTTCCGCCAAACTCATGCAGCCGTCAGCCCCACCCTGCCCAACTGTTTTGCAGACGGCCTGACCACACTCCGCCCATATCAAAGCCCACAATTTCAGCAGGAATAGCACAATAAGCGACACACAGAACGCCACAAGCAGAAAGCAGCACGGCAAATATAGTCATTTAAAATAAGAATGATACAGCGTTGCTTTGCCTTGCCGTACTATGTGTACTGTCTGCGGCTTCGCTGCCTTGTCTCATTCTTATTTTATTCGACATACCGTCATCAAATGATGAGCGGTCATATTCCACACAAACCCTATTATGTTGCAACGCAAAATAAACCAATATAGCTGTTTGACACCGCAGAATACTGCGTTGCTGCACCTTGTTCAAAAAAAGATTTGAAGCCAAGCACCCGCACTCACTATCCATGCCGTCTGCAATTTGACCACCTTATCTCATTTTGTATGCTTCAGTGATGTGCAGCCGAAACAAAAAACCGGCAGCAAGCGATTCAGAACGCATCTCACAGCCAATCACAAAACCTTTAGATGTCCTGCAACACCCAAACCGTTTACCACATTGAGAACCTCGCTTGTTTATCTGCTCCAATCAAACAATCCCCGTTATAGTCTTTTAAAATAAGAATGATACTGCGTTGCTTTGCCTTGTCGTACTATCTGTACTGTCTGCGGCTTCGCTGCCTTGTCTCATTCTTATTTTAAATGACTATACATTCGATGAGTCAGTAAACAACATCTCCCCCATATTTCAACCATGCTCATGCCTTCCAAACGCAAAAAAGCCTAAACTTGCGTTTAGGCTTTTTTATATCTGGTGGGTCGTGAAGGATTCGAACCTTCGACCAACGGATTAAAAGTCCGCTGCTCTACCGACTGAGCTAACGACCCGATAAGTTTTGAATTATATAGAAAGCTGATGTTTTCGTCAAGCCTTTTCGGTATTTATTTTCACACATCATCAGATATTCAAACAAATCGCTTTGTTTTCAATCGGATTGACTCAAAAAGGCCGTCTGCAAATCGAAACACAGCTTCTATCTGCCACCTGCTCATTCCGAGCAGTGTTACCTAGCCGGTCAACTGCTTGGTAATCAGCTTTTTCAATGGCGGGAAATTATTGCTGGCACGCAAAACCAAACCCCGCAGCAATTTGGCCGGAGCGGTTTCGTTGGTAAACAACTTCAGCAACATATTGGTACCGTGGTACAGCGGCTGGGCGTGCAGCATATGCTTGCTGTTGTATTTTTCCAGCAACGATGCCGCACCGATGTCTTGTCCACGCTGCGCGGCTTCGGCCACCAGTTTTGCCAGAATATCCGCGCTGGACAAACCCAAGTTGAAGCCGTGCGCCGTAACCGGGTGCATACCGACCGCCGCATCTCCGATTAACGCACTGCGCTTGCCGTAGAAACGCTGGGCTATCATGCCCACCAACGGATAATGGTGGAAACTGCTGACAACTTCCATATCGCCCAAGCGGCCTTTCAACTGGGTTTTTACCATTTCCGCCAATTCTTCGTTACTCAAATTGCGGATACTGTCGGCCTGATCGGTATCCATAGTAACCACGGTATTGGTAACGTACTCTTCCAGCGGCAGCAGCGCGATCGTCCGCCCATAATGGAAACATTCGTAAGCGGTATGCTGGTTGGACAAGGTATGCTTCATGCGGCCGACAAACATGGTACGGCTGTAATCGTGCATATCCGATGAAATGCCTAATTGGCGGCGGGTCTGCGAGAAACGGCTGTCGGCAGCAAGCAGCAGACGGCTGCTGAGCACTTCTCCGCTTTCCAATACCACTTCCGCACTGTTGTCGTTGGTCCGCACTTCTTTTACGGCCGTTTCCGCCAAAATGGTAACATTATCCAGCTTGGACACCACTTCATAAGCGGCTTTGCGAATATTGTGATTGGAAATCAAATAACCCAAACAGTCGGCAGGTTCGCCCCGTGCTTCGGTAGGTTGCGGGAAATGAAGCTGGTAATCGGATTGCCCGTTCAATACTTTGGCATCACGCAAGGGATAGATTTCGTCCGGCGCAATCAGTGCCCACATGCCCAAGCGCTGCATGATTTCACGCGACATATGCGTCAAGGCGATTTCGCGGCCGTCGTACGGCGGATTTTGCAAAACAGCCAGCGGACTGCGCTCAATCAGCGTAACCGAAAGCCCGCTGCCTGCCAGTGCAGCAGCAAAACTCAAACCCGCCGGCCCTGCGCCGACAACGAGAATATCACTGTGTAAACTCATAATTATCCTTTACGGTAAATGAGCGGATTTTCAGACGGCTTTCGGCGTACTGTTTCGGTACCATTCGGACAATCCGCAAAATCTGATTGATTATAGCAAATTTAATAATAGCTTAAAACAAATATTCAGATAATATCCTTCTATTACCTTAAGCCGATATTATAGTCATTTAAAATAAGAATGATACAGCGTTGCTTTGCCTTGCCGTACTATGTGCACTGTCTGCGGCTTCGCTGCCTTGTCTCATTCTTATTTTATTCGACTATACCTTCAACGGCAGCCGATAATGAAAAAACCCGCATATTGCTATGCGGGTTTTTATTTGGGGTGGCTAATGGGGCTCGAACCCACGACAACCGGAATCACAATCCGGGGCTCTACCAACTGAGCTATAGCCACCGTAAACTTTTGGCACGCCCGACAGGAATCGAACCTGTAACCCCCGACTTAGAAGGTCGGTGCTCTATCCGGTTGAGCTACGGGCGCTCATGCCGTCTCGTACCAAGTAAACTGGTGGTCGGGGCGGTGGGATTCGAACTCACGACCCTCTGCTCCCAAAGCAGATGCGCTAACCAGGCTGCGCTACGCCCCGACTTAGAAGACCGAATTATATTGACACTTCGAAACAACGTCAACACCTATTGGAAATTTTTTTACTGTAAAAAGTTATCTGTTTATTTTTAATCAGGATTTATTTAAGCATATTTTATCTATCTTAGCCGAAACCATGCCGTCTGCAAAATAAAGTCCGTGAACATCTGTGGTATAAATGTTAAAATAGTATGGATTTTATCTTTCATTTTCCCCTCATTGACTTCAAGCAGAGAACAACATGACCGCCCAACTCATCAACGGTAAAGAAATCTCCCAACAACGTCTGGCAGCAGTGGCCGCCGCAGTAGAAAAACGTGCTGCTGCCGGTTTGCACACTCCTTGTCTGGCCGTTATTTTAGTCGGCGACAATCCCGCCAGCGCGGTGTATGTCCGCAATAAAAAACTGGCCTGCCAAAAATCCGGTATCGAATCGCTCTCTTACGAGCTGCCTGCTTCAACCACTCAAGACGAGTTGCTGAAGCTGGTTGACGAGCTCAACAGCAACCCGAAAGTAGACGGCATTTTGGTACAGCTTCCGCTGCCGGAGCATATCGACAGCCAAGTGGTGTTGGAAACCATTCTGCCGCATAAAGATGTGGACGGCTTCCACCCTTACAATGTCGGCCGTTTGGTGGTCAAAATGCCGCTGATGCGCCCCTGCACGCCCAAAGGCGTGATGACGCTGCTGGAGTCTTACGGAGTCGACCCCAAAGGCAAAAAAGCCGTTGTTGTCGGCGCATCGAATATTGTCGGCAGACCCCAAGCCCTCGAGCTGCTGCTCTCCCGCGCTACGGTAACTGTCTGCCACAGCGCCACGCAAAACTTGGCGGAAGAAGTCGCACAGGCCGATATTTTGGTGGTCGGCGTCGGCATTCCGAACTTTGTCAAAGGCGAATGGATCAAGCCCGGCGCAATCGTAATCGATGTCGGCATCAACCGCTTGGCAGATGGCAGCCTGTGCGGAGATGTGGAGTTTGATGTTGCCAAAGAACGTGCCGGCATGATTACCCCCGTTCCCGGCGGAGTCGGCCCGATGACGATTGCCACATTGCTGGAAAATACTTTACACGCGGCAGAACTGCATGATTAAACGGTTTTAGCCGATATTCATACCAAAGGCCGTCTGCAAAACCACATCGGTATTTTGCAGACGGCCTTTTATGGGTTCCGACCGGCTGTTCCGCTCATTTCGGGGCAGCCGGCCGGCAAACGGTTTTGTTATTCCGTTACGTTCGGGCGGGCGGTGCGGACATCGCCGCTTTTTTCTTTGTGTTTCAACACCGCGCGGTCGAGTTTGTCCATCAATACGTCAATCGCGGCATACATATCCTGCTCCACCGCTTCAACGTGCAAATCCTTACCGGCAAGATGTAAATCCGCTTCGGCCTTTTGGTTGATTTTTTCCACAGAGAGCGTAACCGTTACGGAAATTACGTTGGCAGCATGGCGGTTGATGCGTTCCAATTTGTCGCCAACATAGTTTTTGATGGCATCGGTAACATCGAAATTCAAACCGGTAATTTTCAGGTTCATGATACAGCTCCTTCGTTTGGGTAAATCCGTAAAACGGACGGGAAACGCTTATCGCTATCCGCCTGCTTTGCGCTTATGCGCGGGCGGAATATCCAACAATTCTCGGTATTTGGCAACCGTGCGGCGGGCGATGGAAATGCCCTGCTGTTTGAGCAGTTGCGCCAATGCCTCATCGGAATAAGGCTTGCTGCCGTTTTCATTTTCCACCAACTGCACGATAATGGCTTTCACGGCTTCTTGGCTGACTCCTTCGCCGTCCGCATCGGCATTGACTGCCTGTGTGAAGAAATAGCGTAACGCAAATAATCCGCGCGGGCAAGCTAAATATTTTTGGTTGGCGGCGCGGGAAACGGTACTTTCCGCCACGCCCAATTCTGCGGCGGCATCTTTGAGCAGCAGCGGAGTCATGCCGATTTCGCCAAACATGAAAAAATCCTGCTGGCGTTCAACAATATACTCTGCCAAACGCACTACGGTACTTTCGCGCAACAGCAGGCTGTTGACCTTCTGGCGCGCCTCGTTCAGCTTTTCTTTCCATTCGGGCGAGACATCGTCGGTATCTTTAAACAGGTCGCAATATTCCTGATTCAGCCTGATTCTCGGCCATGCGGCTTCATTGCTGACCACTTTCCAGCCGTCTTTGTCTTCTTTTACCCAAACATCGGGTCTGATATAGGCAGTCGGCTCCTGCACGGCAAAACCGTAAGCAGGATAAGGACGCAGCGAAGCAATCAAATCCAAAGCCGTCTGAATGGTACTGCTGTCCGCTTGCGGAAACAGTTTGCGGAAACGCTTGATATTTTGGGCACGGTTTTTACCCAATTCGCTGAAATGATTTTGAACCAGACGGGCGGCAAGACGGCGTTCCGGCGAGGCAGGCAACCGCATCAGTTGCAACATCAGCGACTCGGTTAACCCCGAAGCGGCCACGCCGGGCGGATCGAAAGCCTGCAAAGCATCTACGGCCTGATGAACATCTTCTTCATCAAGCATCCAGTCCAGCGGGGTATGTTCGATAATATCGGCGGCCTGTTCGGTCAGATAGCCCTGTTCGTCCAGAAAATCAATCAGGATATGCACCAAACCGGCTTCCCGCTCGGATAAGGGGTGTTCGCATACTTGAGCGTGCAGATAGCCGTAAAAGTCTTCCTCGCCGGCAATATTCAGCCATTCGTCTTCAAAATCTTCGGAATGCAGACGGCCTGCGCCCCTTGACGCGGTAAGTTTGCCCCAATCCGCTTCGGGCGCGGTCTCCCCCTCTTCACGCTCCAGCAAAGGATTTTCCTGAAGCCAGTCTTCCACTTCGCGCTCAAGGTCAATACTCGACAGCTGCAACACACGCAATGCCTGCTGCAAATTCTGGTTCAGCTGCTGGGTTTGTTTGAGTTGTAAACCGAAATGGGGATTCATGGCTACATGATGGGAGTTTAAAAATACAGTCGTTGCACACCAAACGATACAGCGTTACCGCACCTTACCGTACTTCCTGCGGCCTTGTCTTGTTTTGCGTGAACCGACAATAAAACAATGATTGGAGAAAACGGCTGTTTTGCAGACGGCATTACGGCAATCCGCAAGGTTTCGACTGCCCCGGTGCGATAATGTGCGACACCGCTCTTACTATGCCGTCTGCATATTTCTGCTTTTTTCGGCAACGCAGCCGGAGCAAACTGTTGTAATCAGTATTTGAAGTTCTCGCCCAAATAAACAGAGCGCACTTGTTCGTTTTCCACCAAGTCCTGCGGCTTGCCCGAAGCCAGTACCGTACCGTCGCTGATGATGTAGGCACGGTCGCAAATGCTCAAGGTTTCGCGCACGTTGTGGTCGGTAATCAGCACGCCGATACCGCGCGATTTGAGAAATTCGATGATTTTCTGAATATCAATCACCGCAATCGGATCGACACCGGCAAACGGCTCGTCCAGCAAGATAAAACGCGGCTTCATCGCCAACACACGGGCGATTTCAACCCGCCGCCGTTCGCCGCCCGAAAGCGAGGGAGCGGGATTATGGCGCAAACGCTCAATATTGAGATCGGCAAGCAGTTTTTCCAATTCTTCGCCGATTTTGCTTTTATCTTCCGTGCAGATTTCCAGAATGGCACGGATATTCTGCTCCACCGTCATCTTGCGGAAAATCGATGCTTCCTGCGGCAGATAACCGACCCCCAAACGGGCGCGCTCGTGTATCGGCAGATGGCGCAACTCCTTGCCGTCCAAGGTTACACTGCCCGCATCGGCAGCAATCAACCCGACAATCATGTAAAAGCTGGTGGTTTTACCTGCGCCGTTCGGCCCGAGCAAGCCGATGACTTCCCCACTCTCGATTTCAAGCGAGAAGTTTTTGACGACTTGGCGTTTTTTGAAACTTTTTTGCAGATTTTGCGCGACAAGGCGGCTGGTTTGAACAGTCATGATGAGGCTTTTCCGTATTTCGTTTGGAAGGGCGCGTTGCCGTTTTACAGACAGCCTATTGCTTGCCGACGCTGCTTGGCTGAATCACCACACTCACGCGGCCGGATTTGGCGGCGGATTTCGTACCGCCCGTTTTAGACGGACCGGCAATGGTATAGACTTCGCTGTGGGTGTTGTAAGTAATTACCGAACCTTCGGCAACATCACCGCCGCGCTCGACCCGCGCACTGCCGGTCAGCACGACCACGCCGTTAGCAGAGGTGTAGTCCACACGGCTGCCGCGTCCTTTGACGACACCTTTGTTATCGTCCAATGTCTGACTGAACCGCACAGGCGAACCTTTTGCCTGCATGATTTGGTTGCCCTTTCCGTCGCGGGCAACGGTTACGCTGTCGGCATTGATGTTGATGGTTCCCTGTCTGATGATGACGTTGCCGCTGAAAGTAGTGGTTTGGTTGGCTTGGTCCAGCATACCTTGGTCGGCTTCAATCTGAATCGGCTGCCGGCTGTCGCTTTGCAGGGCAAACGCGGGCGCGGCGGCGGAAATCAAAACCAATGCGGCGGCTTTATAGATTTTTGACATCATAAATCGTTGCTTTCACTCGTGAAGGTAAGGTCAGCAGACCTTTTTCGTAATCGTAAGTCATGCCCACGGACGAACCGTGCGACCGGCCGTATTCAAACTCAACGGGCGATTTGGTGCTGGCAAAGCGGGTTTCGGTATCGACGTGCAGCTTGTCGGTTTTCACCACTCCTGCGGGGCGGTCGGCTTCGGCGGTTTTATTCATCACCACATCCTGCTCGAACCATACCTGTTTGCTGTCGGTATGGTATGCCGCCAAACGGCTGTCTACCTGATACAGCAGCTTGCCGTCTGCATAGACCAGCAGCTTGGGCATACCGAAATGTACTTCTTTGCTTTCGGGAAGCTGCCATGCGGTTTCGGCAGTCAGGTGCTCTTTCAGACGGCCTTGTTCGTCAAAATGCCTGCCGTCAATAACCTGCATGGCATATTGCGGCTCATCGGGATTGAGTTTGACTTCTTCGGTTTGGATTTCACTGATGCGCCCCAGCCATGCGGACAAACCGCCCAAGGCCACCGCCAGCACCAGTGGAAACGCTATGCCGTACCGCCAACGTATTTTCATTTCACATACTCTTGCAAAGCAAGCTCAAGCGTTCCTTGTGCCTGCATAATCAGATCGCACACTTCGCGCACCGCGCCCTTGCCTGCCGGACGGTTGGTTACATAAGCCGCGTGCTGCAATGTAAACCAATGTGCTTCGGGTACGGCAACAGGCAGTCCGCAGCGCACCATTACCGGCAAATCCACTACATCATCGCCGACAAAGGCACATTCGTGTTCCGCCACACCCGCTTGCGCGCGCAATTCGGCATAGGCGGCGCGTTTGTTGTGTATGCCTTTGAAATAATAATTGATGCCGAGCTGCTGCACACGCAGCCCAACAGACGGCGCGTCCCTGCCGGTAATGATGGCCGTCTGTACACCGCTTGCCTGCAACATTTTCAAGCCGTGCCCGTCCAGCGTGTGAAAGGATTTGACTTCTTCGCCGTTGTCGCGGATATAGATACGGCCGTCGGTCAGCACCCCGTCCACATCGAGAACCAGCAGTTTGATTTTTTCGGCGCGCGCGCGCAATTCCGGCGTAAGGGTTTGCATAACATATCCTGAATCAATTTCAGCCTGCCGCGGCCACGAATCACACATCAAGGCCGTCTGCAAAATACTGTTCGGCAGATACGGACGGCAGACTTTTGCAGACGGCATTTTATCATGTTCGTACGCAACAGCCGTCTGAAAATGTAAAAATAGTCGGCACATCGGGAAAGACGGCGGCAAACAGCGGCCTTATTCCGCCCTGTCTTTCCATTCCGCACCCAAGTCATGCAGCTTTTCCAGTAAGGCTTCCCATGCCCCGTCCAACTGCGCCACCGCCGCACCCTCGGCTTTGATACCAAACTCAATATGCGGCGCAACGGTTTGGCCGTCTGCATTCGTCCAACCCACGCTCGGCAGACTGAACGAGCGGATTTCGGGATAATGCTCCTCCACCCACTGCATCAGCGGCGCAATCCGCGATTCGGGCTGGCGGAACACATATACATGGCGGCTGCCGCGCGCGGTTTGATGGAAGCGGTCGGCATAATAAGTATCCAACACCCATTGCGCCATCGGGTGCGCCATCACCGGAAAACCGGGCAAGAAATAATGCTCCCGAACCGAAAAACCGGCAATCTTATTAAACGGATTAGGTATCAGCGCCGCCCCTTCGGGAAAATCCGCCATCATCAGCCGCCGGCGGTGTTCGGCAGAATCCAACCCCTCGCCGCGCCCCAAGGTAACGCCGTCGATGATTTCAGCCGCTTCCGCATGGCGCACCAGCGGCACACCCAAAGCCTCTGCCGCCGCCTGCCGCGTGTGATCGTCCGGCGTTGCGCCGATACCGCCTGTTACAAAAGTCGGCAGGCCGTCTGCAAAACTGCGGTGCAGTTGCTTGGTCAGCAAATCGGGTTCATCAGGCAGATACTGTACCTGATTGAGCTTGAGGCCGTGCTGCTCCAGCATCGATTTGAAAAACGCAAAATGTTTGTCCGTGCGCGTACCGTGCAGGATTTCATCACCAATAATAATGAGATTGAATGCCGTATTCATGTTTTTTCTTTCTAAGGCCGTCTGCAAAACAAAGTATGGTCGGGAAACCCACCCGCTCCGACTGTCCGAACCTCTTCTTTATCCTACCAACCTAGCGGATTGTCAACGGTTTCATTATAATAACTCTTTTACTATTGCCCTCATTCGCTTGAGGATTTGCCCACCCGACTGAAAATCGCCGGATTCCCGCTGTTCCCGCCTGTGCGGCAACGGCGGCAGACTGCGATTTGCCAAGGATTCCCCATGAGCCAAAACCATACCATTCTGCAAAATCTGCCTGTCGGCCAAAAAGTCGGCATCGCCTTCTCCGGCGGCTTGGATACTTCCGCCGCGCTGTTGTGGATGAAACTCAAAGGCGCGCTGCCCTATGCCTACACCGCCAACCTCGGCCAGCCCGACGAAGACGATTACAACGCGATTCCGAAAAAAGCCATGGAGTACGGCGCGGAACAGGCGCGTCTGATTGACTGCCGCAGCCAGCTGGCGCACGAAGGCATCGCTGCCATCCAATGCGGCGCGTTTCACGTTGCCACCGGCGGTATCGCTTATTTCAACACCACGCCTTTAGGCCGCGCCGTAACCGGCACCATGCTGGTATCGGCCATGAAGGAAGACGATGTCAACATCTGGGGCGACGGTTCTACCTACAAAGGCAACGATATCGAGCGTTTCTACCGCTACGGCCTGTTGACCAACCCTGCGCTGAAAATCTACAAACCGTGGCTCGACCAGCAATTTATCGACGAACTGGGCGGCCGCCACGAAATGAGCGAATTTTTGATTACCAACGGTTTCAACTACAAAATGTCGGTGGAAAAAGCTTACTCCACCGATTCGAATATGCTGGGTGCTACCCACGAAGCCAAAGATTTGGAATTTCTGAACAGCGGCATCAAAATCGTCAAACCGATTATGGGCGTAGCCTTCTGGGACGAAAACGTCGAAGTGAAACCGGAAGAAGTGACCGTGCGCTTTGAAGAAGGCGTACCCGTCGCTTTGAACGGCAAAGAATTTGCCGACCCGGTAGAACTCTTCCTCGAAGCCAACCGCATCGGCGGCCGCCACGGCTTGGGCATGAGCGACCAAATTGAAAACCGCATCATCGAAGCCAAATCGCGCGGCATTTACGAAGCCCCGGGCATGGCCTTGTTCCACATCGCCTACGAGCGTTTGGTGACCGGTATCCACAATGAAGACACCATCGAGCAATACCGCATCAACGGCTTACGTTTGGGCAGATTGCTGTACCAAGGCCGCTGGTTCGACAGTCAGGCACTGATGCTGCGCGAAACCGCACAACGTTGGGTAGCCAAAGCCGTTACCGGCGAAGTAACGCTGGAATTGCGCCGCGGCAACGACTACTCGATTCTGAACACCGAATCGCCCAACCTGACCTATCAGCCGGAGCGTTTGAGCATGGAAAAAGTGGAAGACGCGGCATTTACCCCGCTTGACCGCATCGGCCAACTGACCATGCGTAACCTCGACATCGTCGATACCCGCGGCAAATTGGGCATCTATTCGCAAAGCGGTCTGCTGCAACTGGGCGAAGGTTCGGTATTGCCGCAACTGGGTCATAAAAAATAACCGTATATCAAGTTTGGTTTAAAATTCGACCACACCATGCCGTCTGCAAAACAACACCGTAAATATACGGAGCAATTTGCAGACGGCATGTTTTTTCATACACATGGTTTCCGCACAAAAAAACCAAACGGCAAGCCCATACCGTTTGGCTTTTTTATATTTATAGTCATTTAAAATAAGAATGATACAGCGTTGCTTTGCCTTGCCGTACTATGTGTACTGTCTGCGGCTTCGCTGCCTTGTCTCATTCTTATTTTATTCGACTATATTTATAGTAGTTGTTTCAATTTAAGTCGGAATAAGACCGCAGGCAGTTGGCAGCACTCATCATACGGCAAAGTGCAAACGCCGCATCAAACCAAAACGGCAACAGCGATATTTTCCGCCTTTCAAAACAGGAACGGTACAGTATTGCCGCACAGACTGCCTTGTTTATCCTGTATTATCCAATACCAAACTTTCGCCAAACAGACCAAACCAATCCGTCTGTTTATCTGCCTGCCCGACACGCGGGCTAACCTTTAAATACCGGCACCCATTCGAGCTGGCTCAAAACCTGTGCGGCGATGTTGGCCAGTCCGAACACAAATACCCATACCATGAGGAATGCACCGCCGCTGATACGGTAGCCTTTTCCCGCACCGAATTTCCGGCGCGCACGGTAAAGCAGCATGGCAGGGATAATGGCAGCCCACACCGAAGCCGCCAAGCCGACATAGCCGATGGCCGTTACGAATCCGGTCGGAAACAGCAGGCAGCACACCAGCGGCGGCAGGAAAGTCACCGCAGCTGTTTTAGTGCGTCCGGCGGCAGAATCGTCCCATTTGAACAAATCGGCAATATAGTCGAACAAGCCCAGCGTTACCCCCAAAAAAGAAGAAGCAATCGCCATATAGCCGAAAACCGCCAATATTTCCCCCATGCTGCCCGTCGGCACAAAAGCCGACAGCGTTTCAATCAATACCGACACCTGTCCGCCCGCAGCAATGACCGGCGCAAACTCATTGCGCGGCAGGTTGCCCTGAATCGCCAGCTGCCACAAAACATAAATCACCAATGCAATCAGCGTACCGGTTTTCAAGGCCGTTGAGACTTTCGGGGCATTGCCGCCGAAATATTTCAGCAGGCTGGATACATTGCCGTGGAAACCGAATGAAGCCAGACAAACCGGCAGCGCGGCAGCAACATAAATCCAATACTCCGTACCGGCGGCGGCATTGCTGTCCAACAGCACCGGAAGTTTCACGCCGGCAACCAGCCCGCCGGTCGCCCAGACAAACGCCAGCACCATGCCGCCGATTAAAATACTGGTAAAACGGTCGACCAAGCGTGTCGAAATCCACACGCAGGCTGCCAATACGCCGAAAAATACCAATTGTCCCGCCGGCAGCCCCACTTCGCTGCCCGTCAGGCTGCCCAAACCTTGCGCGGTCAAATCGCCGCCGACAAAAATATAGGCATAGGTGAGCAGGTAAAGGGTGAAGGCGACGGCCAAGCCGTTCACCACATTCCAGCCGCGCCCGAGCAGGTCTTTCACCATGGTGTCGAAACTCGCCCCGTGGGGGTAATGGGTGTTCACTTCCAAAATCATCAGGCCGCTGGAGAGCATGGAAAACCAAGTATAAAGCAATACCGCAACCGAACCGGCAAACCACACCCCCGAAGTGGCGGTAGGATTGGCAAACATACCCGCGCCGATAACCGTACCGGCAATAATCATGGCGCCGCCGAACAGCGACGGAGTTTTATCAGACATTTCAGACGGCCTTTATTAAAATTTGTTAAGAACTATTATGCCGTAAAACAACCCGTTTGAATAGAAAAAGCCGTCTGAAAACAGCAAGTTTTTCAGACGGCCTTTATTGTGCCGGCAATTACTTGTCAGGCAATCAAGCGTAATGACGCTCTTCGCCTTTGCCGTCGATATTGTCCGCGCAGCGGCCGCAGATGGTTTCATGGCCGGAAACGGAGCCGATGTCGTCGGTGTAGTGCCAGCAGCGTTCGCATTTTCCGCCTTGGCTGGCGTGTGCGCTGACATTCAGCTCATCGCCTTTGGTAACGGCGGCTTTGGAAACCAGCAGGGCAAAGCGCAGTTCGCTGCCCAATGCCTGCAAGGCGCGGTAGCTTTCTTCCGGTGCGCTGATTTCGATTTCGGCCTGTAGTGACGAGCCGACGGTTTTGTCGGTACGCAAAGGTTCGATGGCGGCGGTAACGGCTTCGCGCACTTCGCGGACGGCTGTCCATTTTTTCACGATTTCGGCTTCTGCTTTTTCGTTGACGGGCGGGAACTCGTGCCAAGTGTGGAACAAGACGCTGTCTTCTTCGCCGCCGCCGATGATGTCCCACGCTTCTTCGCCGGTGAAACACAAAACTGGTGCAATCAGCAGAACCAGACTGCGCGTGATGTGGTAGAGCGCGGTTTGCGCGCTGCGGCGGGCGTGGCTGTCGGCTTTGGTGGTGTAGAGGCGGTCTTTCAGGATGTCGAGATAGAATGCGCCCAAGTCCTCCGAGCAGAAAGATACGATGTCTTTCACGGCGAAATGGAAGGTGTAGCGCGGGTAGTAGTCGCCTGCCACACGCTCTTGCAGCCGGCGCGCCAGAATCAGGGCGTAGCGGTCGATTTCGACCATTTGGTCCTGCGGTACGGCGTGTTCGAAGGGGTTGAAGTCGCTGAGGTTGGCAAACAGGAAGCTCAAGGTGTTGCGGATGCGGCGGTAGCTTTCGGTTACGCGCTTGAGGATTTCTTTGGAAATCGCCAGTTCGCCCGAATAGTCGGTCGAGGCCGCCCACAGGCGCAAAATATCCGCGCCGAATTCGTTGTACACCTCTTGCGGGGCGACGACGTTGCCGATGGATTTCGACATTTTGCGGCCGTTTTGGTCGACTACGAAGCCGTGTGTCAGCAGTTGTTTGTACGGTGCGCGCGCCATTGAGGAGGCGCAGCCGGTGAGCATGGAGGATTGGAACCAGCCGCGGTGCTGGTCGCTGCCTTCGAGGTATAAATCGGCAGGCCATGCCAATCCGTCGCGCTGTTTCAAAACGGAATAGTGGGTGGAGCCGGAGTCGAACCATACGTCCATGGTGTCGGTGAGCTTGTCGTATTGTTCGCAGTCTTCCGCGCTCAGGAGTTCGCTTTTATCGAGGGCAAACCAAGCTTCGATGCCTTTTTCTTCGATGCGTTGCGCCACTTGTTCCAAAAGTTCGGCGGAGTTTGGGTGCAACTCGCCTGTTTCTTTGTGGACGAAGAAGGTCATCGGCGTACCCCAATAACGCTGGCGGGAAACCACCCAGTCGGGGCGGCCTTCAATCATGGCCTGCAGGCGGGCACGTCCCCAAGACGGGAAAAACTCGGTATCGTCCACCGCTTTCAGGGCTTTGTCGCGCAGGGTTCTGCCGTCGGCACCCGCTTTGTCCATGCCGATAAACCATTGGCCGGTAGCGCGGTAAATCAGCGGGGTTTTGTGCCGCCAGCAGTGGGCGTAGCTGTGTTCCAGCTTAGCATTGGCGAGCAGGCGGTTGTTTTCCTGCAGCCACTCGATGATGACCGGATTGGCTTCCCATACGGTCATGCCGGCCACGCGGGGCACTTCGCTGATGTAGCGGCCTTCGGCATTGACGGGGTTGTAAAGTTCGATGCCGTATTTGTTGGAAACGAAGTAGTCTTCCAAACCGTGTGCGGGCGCGGTGTGCACCAAGCCGGTACCGGCATCGGTGGTAACATGGTCGCCGTTGAGCATCAGGATGTCGCGCTCGATAAACGGATGGCTGAGGTGCAGGTTTTCCAATGCCGCGCCGGTGGTTTCGGCCAAGACGGTGAGGCCGTCTGCATCGAAGCCGTAGCGTTTCATCGCATCTTCGGCCAAATCTTTCGCCAATACCAATTTGCCTTTCGGCGTATCTATCAGCTGGTAAACAATTTCCGCTCCGGCGGAAACGGCTTGGCTGGCGGGCAGCGTCCACGGCGTGGTCGTCCAGATGACGGCGCAGGCTTCGCCGTCGATGTTGCTCAAACCGAAGGCTTCGGCGAGTGCGGCGTTGTCTTTAAAGGGGTAGGCCGCGTCGATGGCGGGAGAGATTTTGTCTTTGTATTCCACTTCGGCTTCGGCCAAGGAAGAACCGCAGTCGAGACAGAATTGGACGGGTTTCGCGCCGCAGTAGAGATAGCCCGATTGGTAGATTTCGCCCAAGGTGCGCACGGTGTCGGCTTCGGTTTTGAAATCCATGGTCAGATAGGGATTGTCCCAATCGCCCAATACGCCCAAGCGGATGAAGTCTTTTTTCTGGCGGGCGATTTGTTCGGCGGCGTATTCGCGGCACAATTCTCGGAAACGGGCTTTGGGCATGTCTTTGCCGTGCAGCTTTTCCACCATCACTTCAATCGGCAGGCCGTGGCAGTCCCAACCGGGGACGTACGGCGCGTCGAAACCGGCTTGGGTTTTGCTGCGGATGATGATGTCTTTCAGGATTTTGTTGACCGCATGGCCGATGTGGATGTCGCCGTTGGCATACGGCGGGCCGTCGTGCAAGATGAATTTCGGGCGGCCTGCTGCTTTTTGGCGCAGCTTTTGATAGCGTTTGAGCTCGTACCAGCTTTTCAGCCATTCGGGTTCGCGCTTGGCCAGATTGCCGCGCATGGGAAACGGACTTTCGAGCAGGTTGACGGTTTTGCTGTAATCGGTCATGTCGTGTATCTCGGTCGGTGTCAAAATGGTTTGCAGACGGCCTTTGAGCAGCCGGCAGCGCAACGGCGGCGGGAACGGGTGCAACCCAATCTGCCCAAAGCGTCATGCCTGTTTGGAAATTCAGGCCGTCTGCAAAATATTTATTCAAAGGACTTATTGTAGCCGAATTGTATTGTTTTTATAAGGGGTTTCACACAATCCCGCAGGCCGCCGCATACTGCCTGCACATCAGGCCGTCTGCAAAACGAAACCCGAACCGTACCGCCGTATCCGTATGGAAAACTTGTTGCTTTGACGATACAATGAAATTTTTCCACTCGCAGGGCGCAAATGGCTTCCCAATACTATATCGGTCTGATGTCCGGCACCAGCATGGATGGTGCAGACGCCGTACTGATTCAGATGGACGGCGGCAGGTGGCTGGGCGCGGCAGGCCATGCTTTCGTACCGTTTGCAGACGGCCTGAGGCAGGATTTGCTGGCACTTCAAGACACCGGCTACAATGAGCTGCACCGCAGCATCATGCTGTCGCAAACCTTAAGCCGTCTGTATGCAGATGTCGTGCAAACACTGCTGGCGCAGCACAATCTGCAACCGTCCGACATCACCGCCATCGGCTGCCACGGCCAAACAGTACGCCACGCACCCGAATATGCTTACAGCGTGCAACTGGCGGATTTGCCGCTCTTGGCAGAGCTGACCGGTATTTTCACCGTCGGCGACTTCCGCAGCCGTGATTTGGCGGCGGGCGGACAAGGTGCGCCGCTGGTTCCTGCCTTTCATCAGGCCCTGTTCCGACAGTCCGGCGAAACGCGCGTTGTCTTGAACATCGGCGGCATTGCCAACATCAGCGTGCTGCCGCCGCAAGATGCCGCTTTCGGCTTCGACACCGGCCCGGGCAATATGCTGATGGACGCATGGATGCAGCACATCTGGCAGCTTCCTTACGACCAAAACGGCGAAAAAGCCTCGCAAGGCAGGCTGCTGCCCGATTTGCTGGCTGCCCTGCTCGATCACCCTTATTTTTCCCAACCTTATCCGAAAAGTACCGGACGCGAGCTGTTTTCGCTGGAATGGCTCAGAGGCCGTCTGCAAGGCGGCGAAGCACCGGAAGACGTGTTGCAGACCTTGCTGCATTACACCGCCCGAACCATTTTCGATGCCGTTATCGCTGCTGCACCCGATGTACGGAATATTTATGTTTGCGGCGGTGGCATCCGCAACGGCGCATTGATGGACACCTTGTCGCAACACTTCGCACCGCACGGTGTCCGCCTGCACAGCACGGCCGCACTCAATCTCGATCCGCAGCAGGTTGAAGCTGCCGCTTTCGGCTGGCTTGCCGCCTGTTGGGTCAACCGCATTCCCGGCAATCCGCACCATGCCACCGGCGCAAACAAGCCCTGTATTCTGGGTGCGGGGCATTACGCCTGAAGCCCCGACACCTGCCCCACACACCCATACGGCTGACCGTTTGCAGACGGCAGCCGTATTTTGTGCAGACAAAAAGCATTGTGTTACAATCCGCGCCGTGGTTCGCAAACCTCCCACAGGTGCAGCCGGAACAGGCCGCCCGACAAAACTAAGGAAAACACAATGTCCCGCAATGCTCAAGAGCTGGAAGGCATTACCCTTCTCGGCAACCAAAACACGCAATATCACAGCGAATACGCGCCGGAAGTCTTGGAAGCCTTCGACAACAAACACCCCGGCAACGACTATTTCGTCAAATTCATCTGCCCCGAATTTACCAGCCTATGCCCGATGACCGGCCAGCCCGACTTCGCTACCTTGTATATCCGTTACATTCCCGATGTCAAAATGGTAGAAAGCAAGTCGCTGAAACTCTATCTCTTCAGCTTCCGCAACCACGGCGATTTTCATGAAGACTGTGTCAACATCATCATGAAAGACCTGATTGCGCTGATGAATCCCAAATACATCGAAGTCTATGGCGATTTCACCCCGCGCGGCGGTATTGCCATTCACCCGTTTGCCAACTACGGCCGCAAAGACACCGAATTTGAAGCCCTCGCCCGCAAACGCCTGTTTGAACACGATATGCAGTAAGGCCAAGCCGTCTGCATATTGAAGCAGCCTGCTGCAAACGCACCGCAGCAGGCTGTTCCCGTGCCGTCATGCCGCATCTGCCCGACCGCCCTTTTTGCAGACGGCCTTTGACGCGCCAAACCGACTTTCCCGAAAGATTCTTATGTATTCGTTTACCCCCGCGCAACAACGCAAAGCCCTGTTTTGGCTGGTGTTGTTTCACATCTTGATTATCGCCGCCAGCAACTATCTGGTACAGTTTCCGTTTCAGATTTTCGGCGTACACACCACTTGGGGCGCCTTTACGTTCCCCTTTATTTTCCTGACTACCGACCTGACGGTACGGATTTTCGGCGCAACGCTGGCGCGGCGGATTATTTTCCGCGTGATGTTTCCCGCACTCGCCCTGTCCTATTTGGTATCCGTACTGTTCAGCAGCGGCAGTTGGACGGGCTGGGCAGCCTTAAGCACATTCGATACCTTTGTCGGCCGCATTGCCTTGGCCAGTTTCGCCGCCTACGCTCTCGGGCAGATTCTCGATATTTTCGTGTTCAACCGCCTGCGCCGCCTGAAATCTTGGTGGGTTGCGCCAACCGCTTCTACTTTTTTGGGCAATGCTTTGGATACGCTGGTCTTTTTCGCCGTTGCCTTTTATGCCGGCAGCGATGAGTTTATGGCGGCGCACTGGCCGGAAATCGCTTTTGTCGATTATTTGTTCAAGCTGGTTATCTGCACCTTGTTTTTCCTGCCTGCCTACGGTGTCGTCCTGAATGTTCTGACGCGCAAACTCACCTCCCTGCCGTCTGCAAATACCGCAACGGAACGGCATATCGGGGAAGAAGCGCGTACCGTATAGTTATCGGCGACACGGCAAAGCAGCGGTGCGGCAGCAATCCCGACCGCCCGACATTCGCGCAAAAAGGCCGTCTGCAAAATATACATTTGAACTCAAAGGTTTCATTGTATATTTTGCAGACGGCCTTTTATCTCCGACACGCTTCGCCGCGCTACCTCTGTCCGCTTTTACACACCGAAGGCAGATAAACGTCGTCCAATTCCGATTCGCACGTCCAGCGGATTTTGTCTTGCGGGCTGACGGGCGGCTCTTCCGCCGCCGCCATCAATGAAAACGCAGCAGCCTGCGGCGTAACCTTATTCGGATATTCCGCCACAAACACCAGCGATTTGCGGCGTAACGGTTCGGCGGCCTCATCGCTGAATTCGGCGGCGATGCTGTTGCCGTTTTGAATGCGAACCCCTTTGATAAAGCGGCTGTTGAACGCTTCGGGTTGAATATCGATATAGTCGCGGCTGGTTTCCGCATAATTCTGATCGACCTGCCGCCGCAACACCGCCAATGCCGTCAATGCTTCATTGACCTGCGCGCGGGCAACATAAATCTGGTAAACCGGTATGGCAACGGCGGCAAATACGCCTAAAATCGTTAAGACAATCACCAGCTCGAGTACGGAAAATCCGTATGCTTTGCCGGCATGCTTCCCGCATTTCCGAAATATCATTTTGTGTTCTCTAGTGGAAATGTACAGCCGTTTCCGTTCAGGCAGACAAGTCGTGCAACCGCCGCCGGCAAGCCGCACGGCAACGCCGTATCCGCCCGGAATGGAAACGATGAATCATGTAATGTGTTATCCGTTAATCATACCATAAAACAACGCCGTGCCGTCTGCAAAACCACGCGCATTTTGCAGACGGCCTGACGATGGCAAACGCATACCGTTTCTTTATTTCTAACCGCTTATTCCCTATAATGCACTATTGATTCTTTCTGCGCCGCACCGCCATGTACGACCACATTCTTTTCCACACCGAAGAAGACTACCCCGCCGGTTTGCCCGAAGAAAATGCCGCCACCCACATCGGTATGTATTTCCAATGGGCGGCTTCGCAAGGCTTGGTTAATCCCGTTTGGCAAAGTGCGCCGGAAACCGCCGCCGATTTCGCTGCCATGCAGCAAGGCAGCTTCAGCGGCGCGCAGTTTGTGCTGAAACACATGGGCGGCGCGATAACACCCGATGATTTTACCGATGTCGGACAATGGTTTACCGAATTTTATTACGACGATGAAGAAGACGGTTACGGCGCATTTATGGAAGACTATGTTGCCGCGCTCGATACCCCTTCGCTCGGCAGTATTTACCATGTTGCCGACACCCCCGAAAACTTTGCCGCGCTTGCCCCTGTTTTTCAGACGGCCTTCAACCGCTGGGCGGCAAGCCTGAAACGCTGAATCCCTGATTTACAGACGGCCTCCGGTTTGCCATATGCCGTCTGCAACCCATTTTTGCCTACACTTATGACAACCCATCTCGACATTGCCATCAACCGCTTCCAACAGGGCGGCGGCATGGAAAGCTACACCTTCGACCTCGTCCGCGGCCTGACCGCACGCGGAACAGCGGTGGACATTTTCGCCGCCAAAATCGATACAAGTGTTCCTGAATACGCACACATCACCGCCCACTTGGTGAACCAGAAAGCCGTACCCAAAAAACTGCGGCCGTTTTTCTTCACACATCAGTTGGCCAAACTCCGCCGTCGGCGCAACACACCGCTGATTGCCTGCAATCCCAGCGACCATGCCGATATTTTCGTTTGCGGCGGCACACATTTGGGTTATCTGAAAAACATGGCGCAATCCGCCGGACTGCTCGACCGCCTGACCATCGCGCGCAACCGCAGCAACTACGCCGGCGCAAAATCCATCATGGCGCATTCGCAGCTCATGAAGCGCGAGCTGATCGAATACTACAACGTGCCGTCCGAAAAAATCCGCGTGGTCTATCCGCCCGCCGACACAAGCCGCTTCTTTCCGCAACCCGAGCAAACCGCCGCGCTGCGCCGCAAATACGGTTTTGCAGACGGCGATACCGTTTTCCTGTTTCCCTCCACCGGCCACAAACGGAAAGGCTTGGATTTGCTGGCCGGATTCTTCGAGCAAACCGATTTGCCGGTCAAACTCGCCGTAGCCGGCTCTCCGCTGCCGCGCCCGATGAAAAACGTCATCGAATTGGGCTTTTGCAAAAATATGCCCGAGCTGTACCGCGCCGCCGACTACACCATTATGGCTTCGCTGTACGAGCCGTTCGGATTGGTCGGCGTGGAATCCGTGTTGAGCGGCACCAAAGTCGTGCTTGCCGACAATATGGCGTGTACCGAAATCATGACACCGGAAGCCGGATTTTTCTTCTCACGTAACCGGCCCGAAACCCTGTCTGCCGCCATCGGCGCAGCAGTATCACTCAAACAGGAGGGAGCAGGGCATAAAATTACCGACCCCCTTGCCGCGCTGACATACAATCCTACGCTGTCGCACCATATCGACAAACTGGAAGAAATGCTGCAGGCCGTCTGAAAAACTGCTGAAACAAAAATCCCCGCCTGCCTATCCATCAAGGAAAACCATGAAACTCATCATTCTCGACCGCGACGGCGTCATCAACCAAGACCGCGACGACTTCGTTAAATCCGTTGACGAATGGATTCCCATCGAAGGCAGCATGGACGCCATCGCCATACTGACCGAAGCGGGTTACACCATCACCGTTGCCACCAACCAATCCGGCATTTCCCGCCGCTATTTCACCCTGCAGGACTTAACCGAAATGCACGCCAAAATGCACCGCCTTTCCGTTCAGGCCGGCGGCGTTATCGACGGGATTTGGTTCTGCCCGCACTTGGCCGATGACAATTGCGACTGCCGCAAACCGAAACCCGGCATGGTGCGGGACATTCTCGACCGCTTCCAAGCCAATGCCGCCGAAACATGGCTGGTGGGCGACAGCCTGCGCGACTTGCAGGCCATTGATGCCGTAGGCGGCAAATCCGCGCTGGTATTAACCGGAAAAGGCAAAAAAACCTTACAGGAAAAAGGCGAAGAACTGCCCGACAACACGCAGGTTTTCGACAACCTGCTGGCCTTCGCACAATACATTGCACAAAACGAAAACGGCAACAACGCCTGATACCGCACCATCATGCCGTCTGCAAAACAAAAGGCTTATATTATTTATGCTGCTGATTAAAAACCTGATTTACTGGCTGATTTTATCCGTCAGCCTGATTGCCCTGTTCCCCTTCATGCTCCTTGCCGCCCCAATTCCCGGCGGCGCGCACAAAATGGCGCAAGTATGGGTGAAAATCCTCAACTGGTCGCTCAAACACATCATCGGTTTGAAATACAGGCTCATCGGTGCGGAACATATCCCTTCCCGCCCTGCCGTTATCTGCGCCAAACACCAAAGCGGCTGGGAGACCCTCGCCCTGCAGGAAATTTTTCCGCCGCAGGTTTACGTTGCCAAACGCGAGCTGTTTAAAATCCCGTTTTTCGGCTGGGGGCTGAAACTGGTCAAAACCATCGGCATCGACCGCAGCAACCGCCGCGAAGCCAACGAGCAGCTGATGAAACAAGGCTTGGCGCGCAAAAACGAAGGCTATTGGATTACCATCTTTCCCGAAGGCACGCGTCTGCCGCCGGGCGGGCGCGGCAAATACAAACTCGGCGGCGCGCGCATGGCGAAAATGTTTGAAATGGACATCGTTCCCGTTGCCCTCAACAGCGGCGAATTTTGGCCGAAAAACTCGTTTCTGAAATACCCCGGCGAAATCACCGTTGTCATCGGCAAACCGATTGCCCACGGCAGCGGCAGCGAAGCCGAACTGATGGCGGAATGCGAAAACTGGATTGAAGCGCGCCAGCAGGAAATCGGCGGCAAAGGGCCGTTTGCACAAAAGGCCGTCTGAAACATGCCCCGTTTGCCCCACACCCTTTCAGACGGCATGGAGATTGCCGTCGAGCTGAAACGCAGTGCCAAGAAAAATCTGATTTTGCGCCCCGTCGACGCACAGACAATCGCCATCAACCTGCCGCCGTTTGTCAGCGAACGCCGTTTGCACACATGGCTGCGCGGCAACGAAACCCTGCTGCGGCAAACCTTGGCAAAAGGCGCAAAGACCTTGCCCGCCGCCGACAGCCTGCCCGATTGGATTTGGTATCACGGCATACCAACCGCCCTGACCGCCTGCGAACGCGAAACCGTCTGCCTGAGGCCGTCTGAAATCCTGATACCGGACCAAACCGCCGCCCGACAAAAACAACGCCTGCGCCGCTTCCTGAACGAACGCGCCGCCGAATACCTGCTGCCCCGATTGGCGGAACATGCCGCCGCGCTGAACCTGCATCCGGCCGCCATGGCGCTTTCCAATGCCAAAACCTTTTGGGGCGTGTGCCGCTCCCGCACAGGCATACGCCTCAACTGGCGGCTTGTCGGCGCGCCCGAATACGTTGCCGATTACGTCTGTATTCACGAACTCTGCCACCTGCCCCACCCCAACCACAGCCCGCGTTTTTGGTCTATGGTCAACGCGCACACCCCGCACACCGAAGCCGCCAAAAGCTGGCTCAAAGCGCACGGCAGGGAATTGTTTGCCTTGGGCTGAACGGGATTGGGCGCAAAATCGAACCCAAACAAAGAAGAAATCCCATCACGATATTTATGGCCATTTAACACGGCTTTCATATCAAGCCGACAGCAGATTGAAAAGGATTTGCCATGAATGCCGATAGAACTTCCCGCCCGAATCATTCCGTTGATTTTGCAGACATGTGGATTTTTTTCGGATATTTGTTTTCAGGAATACTTTACCTGATGGTGTTCGGCTATGTGTTTATGGAACTGTTTTCATTTGAAACCCCTGTTGTCTCTGCACTGTTTGCTCTTTTCTTTGCAACATTTGCCACCTGTCTCATGTCTCCGATTTGTGCAGGATTGGGCTTTCTGCCGGGCTCAGCAGTTTCCAGTTTGATTGCTCTGTTTTCGTATAGTCGAATAAAATAAGAATGAGACAAGGCAGCGAAGCCGCAGACAGTACACATAGTACGGCAAGGCAAAACAACGCTGTATCATTCTTATTTTAAATGACTATATCAGGCAAACCGCTGATTCCGAATGCATACACCTTTTCCAAATCCGCCTTCATCGGGCAGTTTTTTTGTTGGGAACAATACAGTGTGCCGCATCTTGCTTAAAAGAGCGGGCTTGACCAAACTGCTGACACAGCAAGCCCGACACACCGTCTGCTTGTGCTTTGGCTCTGTTCCGCGCGTTTCTCCCATACAAAAGGCCGTCTGCAAAATTCTTCCGACAACAGGAAGATTTGCAGACGGCCTTTTACTGCCGATATTTTATTCCGGACGCATCTGAGGGAATAAAATGACATCGCGGATGGTTTGCGCATCAGTCAAAAGCATCACCAAGCGGTCGAGACCGATACCGCTGCCACCTGTCGGCGGCAAACCGTATTCCATGGCGCGGATGTAATCGGCATCATAATGCATGGCTTCATCGTCGCCCGCATCTTTTTGTGCCACTTGCGCTTTGAAACGGGCGGCTTGGTCTTCGGGATCGTTCAACTCAGAATAGCCGTTGGCCAATTCGCGGCCGACGACGAACAACTCAAAGCGGTCGGTCAAACCCGGCTTAGTGTCGGACGCGCGCGCCAACGGGGAAACTTCAACGGGATAATCGATGATGAACGTCGGGTTCCACAGTTTGCCTTCGGCACAACCTTCAAACAACGCCAGTTGCAGGCTGCCAATACCGGGCGACGGCGGGATTTTTTCGCCGTGTTTGACGATTTCCTGTTTCAACCACGCCTCGTCGTGCAGCTGTTCGTCGGTGTAGTGCGGATTGTATTTTTTGATGGCTTCCAGAATGGTCAGGCGTTCGAACGGGCTTTCCAAATCGACTTCTTTGCCGTTGTAGGAAATTTTCGCCGTACCGCACACTGCTTGCGCCGCCGCGCGAATCACGCCTTCGGTCATCTGCATCATGCGCTCATAGGTGCAGAACGCTTCGTAGAATTCCATCATGGTGAATTCGGGATTGTGGCGGGTGGACATACCCTCGTTGCGGAAGCTGCGGTTGATTTCAAACACGCGCTCCAAGCCGCCGACTACCAAGCGTTTCAAATACAATTCCGGCGCGATACGCAGATATAGCGGCATATCCAGCGCATTGTGGTGGGTAACGAAAGGCTTGGCCGTTGCGCCACCGGGAATCGGGTGCATCATCGGGGTTTCCACTTCCAGATACTGCTCGCCGACCATGTAATTGCGTACGGTTTGGATAATTTTACTGCGTTTGATGAAGGTATCGCGCGATTCGGGGTTTACCATCAAATCTACATAACGCTGGCGGTATTTGACTTCCTGATCCGCCAGACCCTTGTGTTTGTCGGGCAGCGGGCGCAATGCTTTGGAGAGCAGGCGGATTTCCGATACGCGCACGGTCAGCTCGCCGTGGTTGGTTTTAAACAGCGTACCCGAGGCGCCGACAATGTCGCCCATGTCCCAATGTTTGAAATCGTCGTGTACGGCTTCGCCCACACCTTGATTGTTGATGTACAGTTGGATTTGTCCGCTTACGTCCTGAACCGTTGCAAAGCTGGCCTTGCCCATGGCGCGCTTGAGCATCATGCGGCCGGCAATTTTTACCGGAATGCCTTGCGGATCCAGCTCTTCTTTGCTTAGGGCATCGTATTTTTCGTGCAGGTCGCCGGCAAAGTGGTCGCGTTGGAAATCGTTGGGAAACGCGATGCGCTGGCGGCGGATTTCGTTTAGTTTTTCGCGGCGCAAGGCGATGATTTGGTTTTCGTCGAGTTGCGGCTCGGTTTGCGGATTGTGTTGTTCGCTCATTTTGGTTTCCGAAAAAAGAAGACCGTTTTGCAGACGGCCTGATTGCATATTGTTTCCCGTTATTTTACGCGATATGGGCGTTTTTATCTACAAATGCCGTCTGCAAACAAGACGGTATGCATTCCTGCCAATGCGCCGGCGCGGTAAAGGAAAAAAGGCCGTCTGCAAACGGCTTGTCAGGCAAATCGGGTTTGCCAAGCTGTTTTGCAGACGGCCTTTGTCGTGCCGTAACGGGATTATCCTGCCTGCGGCGCTTCCGGTGCTTTGTTGCTGCTGCGGATAAACAGGGTCAGCACGGCGGCAATCGCGAGGAACACGCCGCCGAATGTCATCGCGGCAGCAGGTGTTTTCAGGAAGGTGTCGTAAATCGCGCCGAAGGTAACGGTTTGAATCAGCATCGGAATCACAATCATCATGTTCACAATGCCCATATATACGCCGTAACGCTCTTTAGGAATGGCTTTCACAACAATCATAAACGGTACGCCCATCATACTTGCCCAGCCGATACCGAAACCAATCATCGGAACAAACATCAGGTATTTGTCGCTGATGTGCGGAATCGACAGCAACGCAGCGGCGGCAAGGGCAACGGCAAATGCGTGTACATATTTCGCGGCATATTTTTTCGCCATCACCATCAGGCCGAATGCGGAAATAAAGGTAACGATGTTGTAAAAACCGTTTACCAAGCCCGTCCACGCTACCGCCTGCTCATATGCGGCTTTATCGGCAGCCGTGGCATTCCAAACGGAAGCTACGATGGAGTGGGAAATGTATTGCCAGTAGATAAACAGCGCGTACCATTGGAACAGGTAAACCAAAGCCAACTGCCACAGGGCAAACGGCATTTCTTTGATGGCGATAAAGATTTCGCCGATGGCGGAATGTTCTTTTTTCGCTTTCAGCGCGGCAAATTCTTCGGCGGTGGGTTCGTTTTCAGGCGTGGAGAATACGGTTACCAACACGGAGGCAATCGAACAGAATGCGCCGATATAGAATGAACCGAATACCCAGTAAGGAATGCCGGCTTCGGAAGTCTGCTGCAGCCAGCCGATTTGCTGGAAAATATACAGCGAGAAGTTTGCCAGCGTGATGCCCAAGCCGGTAAACACGGACTGCATCAGGAAGCCGGTGGATTGTTGGTGTTCCGGCACTTTGTCGGCGATAAATGCGCGGAACGGCTCCATGGCGGTATTGTTGGAGATGTCCAACAGCCACAGCAGCAACACGGCTACCCACAAGGCGGTAACGTGCGGATAAATAAACAGGCACAAGCTGCAACCGATTGCGCCGATTAAGAAATACGGGCGGCGGCGGCCGAGGCCGGGAATCCATGTGCGGTCACTCATCGCACCAATAATCGGCTGAACCAGCAAACCGGTAATCGGACCTGCCATGTTCAAAATAGGCAGTTGGCCGGGGTCGGCATTCAGGAAACTGAAAATCGGGTTGATTGCAGTTTGCTGCAAGCCGAAGCTGTATTGAATGCCGAAGAAGCCGAAGTTCATCAGCATAATCTGGCGAAGCGTCATCGCCACTTGTGGGGATACTTTCATTTGGAAGAAGCTCCTGGTTGAGGAAAGGATAAGGATTTACCGCGCTTGTTATGCCGTCTGCATTTTGAGGTGCGCCGCATACGGCAAACATTTTTTCTTCTCTGCACATACCGCCCGAAAAAGCAGACGGCATAGGCTTTTTATTTCGTTTTATATTTTTCTGTTTCGTCTTATTATGATGATTTATGATGATGTCCGCGCCAGCACAGATTGCCGCCAGACGGTTTCTCCGATTACTTTAAGCGGTGAAACGGCAGCAGACACGCCGCCGTCTACCGCCTGAAACAGCATTTCCGCCGCCTGCCCGCCCATCTTCATATAAGGAAGCTCGGTACTGGTCAGCGGCGGGAACAGCGTTTCCGCAATCGCACTGTGGTTGTCATACCCTGCCACAGAAACCTGCTCGGGTACGCGAATGCCGCGCGTTCGCAAAATGCCGTACACCCTTACCGCCATTTCATCGTTGCCGCAGCAGATAACGGTCGGCGGGCAGCGCAACGCCAGCAGGTTGCCGATTGCCGCCAGCAGCGCCGCGCTGTCGTTGCTGTGGTCGGGATAGCCCGTCTGCACCAAATCCCCGTCAAACGCAATACCCGCTTCTTCCAAAGCCCGGCGGTAACCTGCAATCCGCAGGCGCGTCGCCTCGATATTGGGCTGCAACGTAACATAGGCGATACGCCGGTGGCCGTTGCGGATAATCTGCCGCACCAAATCATACTGCCCCTGCATATCGTCGGGCAGTACCGACGGCGTGCCTTTATCGTCAAAACAATTTACCAGCACAATCGGGCAGCTTTTCGGCATATCGGGCAAAACAACCTGCTGATGATATTCGGCCACATACAGAATGCCTTCGACACGATGTTCGATAAATGTGCGAATCAGCGGCTCTATGCTCTCGCCGCGATTACCCGTATCGGCAATCATCAGCGTTTTGCCCGCCTCGCGGATTTTCTGCTGTACCCCTTTAATCAAAAACATATCCGGCAAGCCGTGTACGCGGAAATCTTCTCCCGTGCGCGAAATCGCACCGGTAATCAGCCCGACAAGACCCGAACGGTGCGAACGCATACCCCGCGCTGCCGATGAAGGAATATAGCCCAATTCTCCAATCGCCGCTTCGACTTTGGCACGGGTTCGCTCGCTTACCGGCGCATCGCCGTTAATCACACGGCTGACCGTTTTCGGCGATACCCCCGCCCGCCCCGCAACATCATAAATTGTAGCCATCTTACGGTTTTATCTTTGTATACATTTTCGGATTGTTACAAGGATAGCACAGATGACATCGGTGTCATATTAGATTTTTAACGAAATCTTGATAAAAATCAAGCAAGCCTGCACCAAATCCCAACATTTGTTAACCATTCCCCCTGTGCGCCCTAATCCAAACAGTCGACACGCATCAGCACGATGAAGCGCAAACACCCTATTTGCCTAACGCAAAACCGCCGTATCCCCAAAAATGCAGACGGCTTATCCGACACAAACCTGTCGGATTTTGCTAAACTACACACTACTACATTTGCAATGACATCAAACAAAACCATAAAAGCCGTCTAAAAATAAGGAAGCAGGAATGACCCGTTTATCCGCCGCATGGCAGGCATTGGAAGAACATTACCACTCAACCGCCCATTTACACCTGCGCGACCAATTTGCCGCCGATTCGCAACGCTTCGACAAAATGCACGAAACCCTGCACGGCCTGCTGTTTGATTACAGCAAAAACCGCATAACAGACGACACCCTGCCCCTGCTGTGCGAACTTGCCGAAGCCGCCGGCCTGCCCGAAAAAATGGCCGCCATGCAGCACGGCGGCATACTCAATCCAAGCGAAAAACGCGCCGTATTGCACACTGCCCTGCGCCTGCCCGAACACGCCGCCGCGGTTCAAGCAGACGGCGAAAACATCGTACCCAAAGTCCATCAAGAGCTGACGCGCGCCCTCCGCTTCGCCGAAGACATCATCAACGGCAGCCACACAGGCTGCACCGGCAAACCCATTACCGATTTCGTCCACATCGGCATCGGCGGCTCATATCTCGGGCCATTGGTCTGCATACAATCGCTCACCCCTTGGCGCAACCATCTCCGCGTACATTTCGTCAGCAACGCCGATGATGCCGGCATTGCCCAAACACTCGCCCGCCTGAACCCCGAAACCACCCTGTTCTGCATTGCCAGCAAATCCTTCGGCACACCCGAAACCCTGCTCAACGCCCGGGCCGCCCGCGCTTGGTATCAGCAGGCAGGCTTACCCGAGCAGGAAATCCACCGCCACTTTTGCGCCATTTCCAGCAATGTTGATGCCGCACAAAACTTCGGCATTACCCCCGAACACATTTTTGCCATGTTCGACTGGGTCGGCGGACGTTACTCCGTTTGGTCAGCCATCGGACTGCCCGTCATGGTTGCCGTCGGCGCACAAAACTTCCGCGAGCTGCTGCGCGGCGCACACGCCATGGACGAACATTTCTTCCACACCGATTTCCGCCGCAATATCCCCGTACTGATGGGATTGTTGCATATTTGGTACAACAACTTCCATCATGCAGACGGCCATACCGTTGTCCCGTACAGCCACAATATGCGCCGCTTTCCCGCTTGGCTCAACCAGCTTGATATGGAAAGCTGCGGCAAAAGCCGTACCGAATACGGAGCAGAAGTTACCCGCAAAACCGGCGGCATCGTATTCGGCGAAGAAGGCGTAGACTGCCAACACGCCTATTTCCAACTGCTGCACCAAGGCACACGCCTGATACCTTGCGACTTCATCGTCCCCGTCAACACCCCCTACCGAATCGGCAGCCAGCACTGCTTTACCGTTGCCAACGCCCTTGCCCAAGCCGAAGCCCTGATGAAAGGCAAAACATTGGACGAAGCCCGTGCCGAACTCGCCCACCTGCCCGAAACCGAGCGGGAAGCCCTTGCGCCGCACAAAACCTTCCCCGGCAACCGCCCCAGCAACAGCTTCCTGTTAGACGAACTCACTCCCTTTACCCTCGGCATGCTGATGGCGGCATACGAACACAAAATCTTCGTCCAAGGCACAATTTGGGGCATCAACCCCTTCGACCAATGGGGCGTCGAATACGGCAAAATTCTCGCCAAAACCATCGAACCGGAGCTTTCCGCCGACACGCCCCCGCAACACGACAGCTCCACCAACGGACTGATTGCCTATTACCGCGCACACCTTAAAAAACAATAACCGCCAACCCCGAAGGCCGTCTGCAAATTCGCAGCAATCTGCAAAAAACCATACAAAATCATGTAACTGTACAGGCACACCGCCCTTTACCCCGAATTTACAGACGGCCTTCCGACACAATCCCTGCCCTTTCGCAAACAATTCGCGCCATGACCTTGAATATGTGATTGACAAAAAACAAACTCATCTTTAAAATCTGCAACTTTCTATATCTATCTGGATTTCCACTATGAAAACCTTTTCAGCGAAACCGCACGAGGTGAAGCGCGAATGGTTCGTCATCGATGCCCAAGACAAAGTTCTGGGCCGCGTGGCTGCCGAAGTTGCCCACCGTCTGCGTGGCAAACACAAACCCGAATACACGCCGCACGTTGACACCGGCGACTACATCATCGTCATCAACGCCGACAAACTGCGCGTTACCGGTGCCAAATTCGAAGACAAAAAATACTTCCGCCATTCCGGCTTCCCGGGCGGCATTTACGAACGCAGCTTCCGCGAAATGCAAGAGCAATTCCCGGGCCGCGCTTTGGAAAAAGCCGTAAAAGGCATGCTGCCTAAAGGTCCTTTGGGCTACGCTATGATTAAAAAGCTGAAAGTGTATGCCGGTGCCGAGCACGGTCATGCCGCACAACAGCCTAAAGTTTTAGAATTGCGATAAGGACACGACATGAACGGTAAATACTACTACGGCACAGGCCGCCGCAAAAGTTCAGTGGCTCGTGTATTCCTGACCAAAGGTACAGGCCAAATCATCGTAAACGGCCGTCCGGTTGACGAATTTTTCTCTCGCGAAACCAGCCGCATGGTGGTTCGCCAACCTTTGGTTCTGACTGAAAATGCAGAATCTTTCGACATTAAAGTAAACGTCATCGGCGGCGGTGAAACCGGTCAATCCGGCGCAATCCGCCACGGCATTACCCGTGCCCTGATCGATTTCGATGCTGCTTTGAAACCGGCTCTGTCACAAGCAGGCTTCGTTACCCGCGATGCCCGTGAAGTTGAACGTAAAAAACCGGGTCTGCGCAAAGCACGCCGCGCCAAACAATTCTCAAAACGCTAATCCGTTTTCAAATATGCGAAACCCACCTTACGGTGGGTTTTTCTTTGCCTGTTATTCAGTATTCCAGCAATCCGACAATATCATCAGTTCCCGCAACATCAGACAACACAGCACATCAAACCGTAAGAAAATTCATGGCACAGCATTGTGTTTGCCCGAATATGAGCTGCACCTGCCTGAACCCCCCACCCGGCTTACCCGCCGCTTATCCGGTTTCGCCACCTGATATAGTCATTTAAAATAAGAATGATACAGCGTTGCTTTGCCTTGCCGTACTATGTGTACTGTCTGCGGCTTCGCTGCCTTGTCTCATTCTTATTTTATTCGACTATACTGCTCCCTCCCCGTCAAACCGATTCCCGACACCCAACCGTTTCCCGCCTATCAAATGAAATTTCTACATAAAATATTTTAATTTTATGAAAAATCATGCAATCTTCACAGACTTACCGCCATTTACTCGGTATGATTTCACCGTATAGTAAGATTTTGTCTGTTTATCTTTTGCAAAAGCCGTCTGCAAATCCCGCCGTATGCACTTTAATTGTCATCACTTCGATTCTGTGGCAACACAGCAGGCAATACAGCCATAAAGCAGATAAAATGCAACAACGGACAGCCCCGCCCCGCACAGTATATATAAGAAAGGAATAAAATGAGTTGGTTAGGTACGATTATTGTCGGATTTATCATCGGTGTACTGGCTAAAATTCTGCACCCGGGCAAAGACGATTTAGGTTTCATCATGACCACGCTGCTGGGTATCGGCGGTGCAGCCTTGGCAGGTTTTGTCGGAGAATCTGCCGGCTGGTACGAAGTCGGACAACCTGCCGGTTGGATTGCTTCCACCGTTGCCGCCATCATTATTCTGGCCGTGTACACCCGAGTGATTAAAAAGCGTTAATCCATCAGGCGGAAAAGCCGTTATCGGCCTTTCCGCCGTTTTGCCCTATTCCCATGTCCACCTTACGCGCCTATCTGATTCCTTTATTACAGGCACTGGTATTGTTTGCCGTTTTATCCGCCGCCGTTGACTGGTGGCGGTCGCCGGAACAGCCGGTTCAATCTGCCGACAAACCTCTGCTCACCCTCACCCGACATACCACATCTTTGGCAGAACTCAGCCGCGATCAAACTGCCGTATTGTATTTTTGGGGCAGTTGGTGCGGTATCTGCCGCTATACTTCGCCCGTTATCGAAGATTTGCACCAAGCAGGCATTCCCGTACTCAGCATTGCCTTAAACTCGGGTAATGATGCCACCGTCGGCAGCTATCTGCAACAGCACTCGTTCCACTTCCCTACCGTCAACGATGCAGACGGCTCGCTGTCCCGACAATGGCAGGTTGGCGTTACCCCCACCATTATCCTGATTAAAAACGGAAAAATGGTACATCACACCACCGGACTGAGCAGTTATTGGGGTTTGCGCGGTCGGATTTGGCTGGCAGACAAACTTTCTTAAACATTCTCATACCAAAGGCCGTCTGCAAAATCGGATTTTGCAGACGGCCTTTTATAGTCGAATAAAATAAGAATGAGACAAGGCAGCAAAGCCGCAGACAGTACACATAGTACGGCAAGGCAAAGCAACGCTGTATCATTCTTATTTTAAATGACTATAATATCTTTAGTATTGTCGGATCACACAGAATAACCAAGCAACCAAACAGCAGACAGTACAGGGCAACGGAGCGGCTGCTTCATCAGCTTATTCAAACTTCTTCTTTGAGCCAGAAACAGCAACGCCGCCATTCTGTATTCAATAACTGTACCCCCGCTTTACACCACACGGCCCAAACTCTTAACCACTTCATCTGCCATACGCCTGCTTGCTCCCCGATGAGCCGATACAAACGCCTCTGCCTGTGCCGCCCATTCCTCACGCAGTCTGCCGTTCTCCAAACACGCCTCCGCAACCTGCCGCCATTCTTCCGCATCCGCAACCTGCCGCGCCGCACGGCTTTCCTTCGCACTTTCGCAGACGGCCGCAAAATTATAAGTTGACGGGCCGAACAAAGTCGGAATACCGCAGGCTATCGGCTCGATGATGTTTTGACAGCCGGTATCGACCAAACTGCCCCCGACAAAAGCCACATTACTGCTCAAATAATAAGCAAAAAGTTCGCCCATGCTGTCGCCAATCCAAACCTGAGTATCCGCCGCAACCATCTTGTCATCGCTGCGCTTCTGCACCCGGTATCCCAAAGAACGTGCCGTATCGAATGCCGTCTGAAACCGTTCGGGGTGGCGCGGAACAACCACCAGCAGCGCATCGCCCCGATATGCCTTCCATGCCTCCAACAACATTGCCGTTTCGTCCGCCCCTTTATAAAAACGCGTACTGGCACACAACACCACCGGCCGCGAACCGATACGTTCGCGAAACGCCGCCGCCAACGCGCGCATATTATCGGGCGGTGCAATATCGTATTTGGTATTGCCGCACACATGAACATTCGAAGCACCAATCAAATGCAGCCGCTCCGCGTCCGCTGCCGTTTGAGCAAAACAACCGCTGAGTGTCCGCATTGCCGGCTCGACCAGATTACGGATTTTCAGATAACCGCGCTGCGACTTTTCCGACAAGCGCGCATTGGCCAAAAACAGCGGCACACCTTCATCACGACAACCATGCATCAGATTCGGCCAGATTTCCGTTTCCATCAATATGCCGAAACGCGGACGGTGTTCGCGCAAAAACTGCCTTACCCACTCCGGTTTGTCATACGGCAGATAACGGCACTGCGCGTCGGGAAACAAAATTTCTGCCGCCTCCCGTCCCGTCGGAGTCATCTGCGTCAATAACAGCGGTGCATCGGGAAAGCGTTGCCTCAACGCTGCCGCCAACGGCACCGCCGCACGCGTTTCCCCCACCGATACCGCATGAATCCAAACCGGCTGCTGCACCGGGTTTGCAACAAAACCGCCAAACCGCTCATGCCAATTTTCCAAATAAGCAGGAGATTTTCGGGCACGTTTTTTCAAATAACGGCGGATAAACAACGGCGCAACGCACCACAACAAATTATAAAACCGGCGAATCATGAAACGGCTTTTCAAGAAAAAGAAGCATTCATTTTAGCGGATTTTGCGCCCTGCCGAAGAAATTAATTGCCGCTGCCGCACCATATTACCTGACCGCCCTCCCGCGCTACCCGCATCTCCTCCGCCTTGCTCCAACCGCGACTTCCCCGAAAATATAGTCATTTAAAATAAGAATAATACAGCGTTGCTTTGCCTTGCCGTACTATGTGTACTGTCTGCGGCTTCGCTGCCTTGTCTCATTCTTATTTTATTCGACTATAAAACCCACGTTAAAAAAACCGCCTGCCGTACCACCATGCAAGCGGTTGATTTTTATTGTCATTCAATCTCTTGCCAAATGCTTAACCGCCGAAGCAAGCGGGTCTCCAAGCATAACGGGAGCGGCGGCAATCATCATCATTTTGGCAGAGATATAAAAGGCCGTCTGCAAAATCTCTATCTTCGTACAGACCGATATTTTACAGACGGCTTTGGGGCATGATGGGTTGCAAAATGGCGGCAACTGCTGCATCGTCTACAAGCGGCAACATCCACAATCTCTGTCAACAGCGGAGCATATCAATCAATACGCTTATCCCGTTCCGCAGCGTTTCAAACCTTAATCATCGGCGGCGGATAGCCGTGTGTATCGGCATTCGCACCGGCCAAGTGCGGGGTGTGGACGAGTTCTGACGGCAAATGCGCCAGCTCGGGCAGATGGCGGCGGACAAACGTGCCGTCGGGATCGAGTTTTTGCGCCCAATACAGCGGCGGCGGTGCGGTTTGCGCGCACGCTTCCTGCCAATTCCCCTGATTGGCGGCCGGTTCGTAATCGGTCAGTTGGGCGGCAAACCATGCCGCGCCGCTCTGCCACGGTTGCTTCAGCGTGCCACACCAAAACAAGGCAACGGCTTCACGCAAAGCGGGATGCAGCCAGCCGCTGCGTTTCAAGGCGCGCATGGCGGCATCAATCAGCGGAAAACCTGTTTGCCCTGCCTGCCAACGCTCGAGATAGCGGGAAGACACGGGGTGGTCGGCGGGCTCTTGATTTGCAGACGGCATATGGAAGGCCGTCTGCAAATGGAAATCCCTCCGTATTAAGGTGTCCAGCCATGCGCGGTGCTGTTGCTGCCATGCCTGCGCCGCCAAGCTGCGGGCAGACAGGCAGCCTGCAGTGAGGTATGCGCTGATTTGCCCTGTACCCTTTCGGGCGGGAAAGTCTTTCTGCAACGGATAAAAACCTATCTCGGCGGCAAACTGCGCCCATTGTTTTTCTCCCGCCGCTTCTCCGCCTTTGTGCTGCACCACGATTGAGGGGGTGTATAAATTGGCAGGAAAAGGCGGCAATCCGTCCAATGCCGTCTGCAAAATGCCGTCTGCGGCTGTGTACGAAACCGGTTGTTTGTACCGGAAACGCTGCGCGTATGCCTGAAGCCATGCCTGACGGTATTCGGGAAATGTGCGGTAGGGCATTCCGTAGCGGTCGGTCAGCTCGGATTTGGCGAAAATGCTGCGGTCGTTGACACGGATAAAGGGAATGTTTTTTTTGTCCAGCGCGTGCCAGATGCGGTTGTCCGCCCACAACTCGGACGGCGTGTAGGCTTCATCTGCCACCACGGCTGCTGCATGGAGTGCGTCCGCCCATTCGGAAACAAGCTGTTCGGCATTGCCCTGCAAACCATACAGCGGTATGCCGCACGCCGCCAATGCCTGATGCAGTTCCGCCGCCGAGCGGTGCAGAAACAAGGCTTGGCGCGGATTGGTACGTCCTTCTTCGGAAATCCATATGCCGGCAACGGGCAAACCGCGCTGCAAAGCGGTGTGCAGGGCGGCGTTGTCGGCAACACGCAGGTTGCGGCGAAACCAAATCAGCGTGGTCGGTTGCATAAATATGCCGTCTGTAAAATGATTCTTCCGATTTTATCAGAAGGTTGTTTTTTCAGACGGTTTTTTTGCCGTACCCGACCGAACGGCTTGTCCGTCAACCTGCATTTTCAATATAACCATTTGAAAATAAACAAAATATCTCTGCGTAAAATTTTACACGATTGTCGGCAATCTGTTAAAATCCGTTTCTTTTCATTTACAGACTGTTTGCAGACGGCCTTATGCCGTCTGCAAACGGCAAAGAAAGGTATTGTATGACCGAAACCTTACATTCGTGGGTTAATGCGGTAAACGGTCCGATGTGGGATTTGCTGATTATCCTGCTGCTGGGTACGGGTTTGTTTTTTACGCTGGCAACAGGCTTTGTGCAGATTCGCCTGTTCGGACAAAGTATCAAAGCCATGCTCGGCGGCCGCAAGCAGGGAGACGATCCGCACGGTATCACGCCATTTCAGGCTTTTGTTACCGGCTTGGCCAGCCGCGTGGGCGTGGGCAATATCGCCGGCGTGGCGATTGCCATCAGCGTGGGCGGCCCGGGTGCGGTGTTTTGGATGTGGCTGGTTGCCATCATCGGCATGAGCTCGGCGTTTGCCGAATCGTCGCTGGCGCAGCTTTTCAAAATCCGCGATTACGACAACCATCATTTCCGTGGCGGCCCTGCCTACTACATCACGCAGGGTTTGGGACAGAAATGGTTGGGTATTCTGTTTGCCGTCAGCCTGATTTTCTGCTTCGGCTTGGTCTATGAGGCCGTACAGGCCAATACCATCGTGGCGGCGGCCGAAGCTGCTTGGGGTTGGGACAAACACGCTGTCGGCGTGGCTTTGGTGATTCTGACCGCACCGATTATTTTCGGCGGCATCCGCCGTGTGGCGAAACTGGCGGAAATGATTGTGCCGCTGATGGCGGTGCTGTATCTGCTGCTGGCCTTGTACATCATCGTGACCAACATCGGCATGATTCCGCAAGTTGTTTCTTTGATTTTCGGCACGGCTTTCCAATTTGATGCGGCAGGCGGCGGCTTGCTCGGTGGTCTGATTTCCCAAACCATGATGATGGGCATCAAACGCGGCCTGTATTCCAACGAAGCCGGTCAGGGCTCTGCACCGAACGCGGCGGCGGCGGCGGAAGTGAAACACCCTGTGTCGCAAGGTATGATTCAAATGCTGGGCGTGTTTGTCGATACCATCATCATTTGTTCCTGCACCGCGTTTATCGTATTGATGTCGGACGTTCCTTCCGGTGATTTGAGCGGCGCGCAGCTTACCCAAGCGGCGATTGTGAGCCATGTCGGTGCGTGGGGTGCGGACTTCTTGGCGGTATTGCTGTTTATGTTTGCCTTCACCACCATCATCGGCAACTACGCTTATGCGGAATCCAACGTGCGCTTTATCAAGAGCCATTGGCTGATTATGGCGGTGTTCCGCATGGCGGTATTGGGCATGGTGTATTTCGGTGCCGTACAGAGCGTACCGCTGGTATGGGACATGGCGGATATGGCGATGGGCACCATGGCGTGGATCAACCTGATTGCCATTCTGCTGCTTTCTCCGCTGGTTTTCCTGCTGCTGAAAGACTACACCGCCAAGTTGAAGCTGGGTAAAGACCCCGAATTTAAGCTCTCCGAACACCCGGGCTTGAAACGCAAAATCAAATCGGACATCTGGTAACGCTGATTAGCACAAAAAGGCCGTCTGTATATCCGCGCGCGCACTGCCGCCGGTTTGCAGACGGCCTTTTTATGGGAAATGCCCGCATTATGCAGGCAGCCCTGCCGTCTGTATAATGCAGGAAACCGTTACCCGAACAACAACGGTTTATGCTTTGCCGCCCCTGTCATTCCATTCCGGCTGACCTTACCCTATGCTTCTTTTACGCGCTTATCTGCCGCTGCTGCTGCGGCTGTCGGCATTATCCGCCGCCGTTTTGATTCCCTCCGCCCTCGTCGGCCTGATTGCCGCACGGATTTGGGCAGGTCAGGGTTTTGCCTTTGAAGTACCGCTGATGTTGTGGATACACCACCATGTCGGCTCTTGGTTCGCACCTGTCGCCGTCATCATGCACTACGTCGGCAAAACTTCGCTGGCGGTGCCGCTGATTACGCTTGCCGCCGTGTGGCTGCACTTCAGAAAGCGCACGGGTTACGCCGCATTCCTGATTCTCTCCACCGCGCTGCCGACACTGGTTATGCTGCTGTCCAAGGCTGTGTTCGACCGTCCGCGTCCGATGCTGTGGCCGCGCCTTATCGAAGAGAGCAACACTTCGTTTCCCAGCGGCCACTCCACCTTTGCCGCCGCTCTCGCCACCCTGCTGTTCATCATTTTCCTGCATTCCCCAAAGCGCACGCTGCTTCTCACCGGCGGTATCGTGTTTACCCTGCTGATGGGTTTCTCGCGCGTGTATTTGGGCGTACACTACCCTACTGACGTTTTGGCCGGCTGGATTAACGGCTGCGCCACCGTATGCGCCGTTTATTTTTGTTTTTTCCGGAAATACCTGCACAAATGAACGCAACCGCTCCGAACACCCCTTTCTGGCTGTGCAACGGCAACGCCGACACCCTGTTTTCCAAGCTGCTGCAAGGTAAGCCGCCCGCCTACCGCCGCGAACTGCTGCCCGACAGCACCGGCGAAACGCAGACCGCCTACGACTTCATCGACAGCCCCGACCCCGATGTACCGCTGCTGGTGGTGTTTCACGGCTTGGAAGGCAGCAGCCGCAGCCATTACGCCATTGAAATGATGAAAGCCGTGCAACGCAAAGGCTGGCACGGTGTCGTCGCACATTTCCGCAGTTGCGGCGGCATCACCAATACCGCGCCCGTGTTTTACCATTCGGGCGACACGCGCGAAATCGGCTTCATGCTCGACACGCTCGCCGCACGTTATCCGAAAATCTACGCCGTGGGCGTATCGCTGGGCGGCAATGCCTTGGCAAAATATTTGGGCGAACAAGGCCGTCTGAACCGGGCCGCGCCCGTCAAAGCCGCTGCCGCCGTCTCCGCACCGGTGGACTTGGCTGCGGCGGGCACGCGCTTCGACCGCGGACTCACACGCCTGCTCTACACACGCTACTTCCTCAATTCGCTGGTGCCCAAAGCCCGCGCTTTCAGCCGTTTCAGCTCCGCAGAAACCCGCCCTGCCCGTTTGCAGACGGCCTTGTCTCTTTCTCAATGCAAAACGCTGGGGGATTTCGACGACTTGTTTACCGCGCCGCTGCACGGTTTTGCCGACCGCCACGACTACTACCGCCAATCATCGTGCAAACCGTTTTTGAAAGACGTTGCCGTGCCGCTGCTGCTGCTCAATGCCGTAAACGATCCTTTCCTGCCGCCCGAAGCCCTGCCGTCCGCAACCGAAGTCTCGCCGTCGGTTACGCTGTTGCAGCCGCCCCACGGCGGGCACGTCGGCTTCGTCAGCCGCGACCGCGGCCGTCTGAACATCGAATGGCTGCCGAAAACGGTGTTGGCCTATTTCGATGCCACGGCAACACCTTAAGCCCGCCGCAGCCTGAGACCTTTGCAAAATTCATGACAAGGGCTTGCAGGAGCAGGCTTTACATCCGCCCGCTTGGGCTTTTTGAAGTGGTAACTTTCAAGGTGTTCGATTTTCGGGCGGGTGTAAAACCCGCCCCTGCAATCAGTTTTGGTTCGTTTCCTGTTTTTTGCAAAGGTCTCGTCCTTAGCCCCTGATACCGGAAATTTGCAGACGGCCTCTTCCGTTCGGCCAAAGCTCCGGATTGTCATTCACGCTTCATTTTTCACATATAGTCGAATAAAATAAAAACGAGACAAGACAGCAAAGCCGCAGACGGTACGGATCGGCTGTTCCGGCAGCCCGGCCAAGCCCCTCTTCGGGCAAGGCGCGGCAACACCGTATCACTTTGTATTAAATAGCTGTAAAACCCATGACCTCATTCGACTTCATCAACATCACCGGCACAGCCGCCTTCACTCTGGCGGGCTATCTGGTCGGCGTACGCAAACGGCTGGATATGCTCGGCGTATTGATTTGCGCCCTGCTCACTGCCATCGGAGGCGGCATGATGCGCGATGTTTTGGTGGGGCGCACGCCGATGATATTCGTGGAATACGCCCCGCTCGCCGTCATCGCCGTTACGTTGGCGGCGGCTTATCTGTTTAAATTGCAGCACACACAGAAAAAAGTGCTGGCACAGGCGTTTGTGTGGGCCGACTCGCTCGGACTGGTGGCGTTTACCATCATCGGCGCGCAAGTCGGACTGCTTTACAACCTCAACGTCTTCGGCGTGGTGATGATGGGTTTTGTCACCGCAGTCGGCGGCGGCATCGTGCGCGATATGCTGGTAAACGAAATTCCGGTCATCATGCGCGAAGGTTTTTACGGCACGGTTGCCGTGATTGTCGCCTTCATTCTGTACCTGCTCGACCACTTCCGTATGGTCAACCCTTTGACTTTGCAGATTTTATTGTTTGGCGGCTACGCGCTCAGAATGTGGGCGTACCAAACGCGGCTCAGGCTGCCGAAATTGTAATACGCATATGTTTCAGACGGCCTATCGGTGGTAAGATAGGCCGTCTGAAACTTACATCACGATAACAAAACAGGCGGCACAAACCGCGTATGCACTTTCCAGCGGCCCGAACTCCGCAAAACGCGTGCGTACCGCACACACCCTACTCTTCCGCCCTCCCGAAAGAATGCCATGACCGATATCCTCAACAAAATCCTCGCCACCAAAGCACAAGAAGTCGCCGCGCAAAAAGCTGCCACCCCTTTGGAAGAAATGAAACGCCTCGCTGCCGAAGCCCCGCCGGTGCGCGGTTTTTACGCCGCCATCCAAGCCAAACACGCGCAGAATCTGCCTGCCGTGATTGCCGAAGTGAAAAAAGCCAGCCCCAGCAAAGGGCTGATCCGCCCCGACTTCCACCCTGCCGAAATTGCCAAATCCTATGAGAATGCAGGAGCAGCGTGCTTATCGGTATTGACCGACGAACCATACTTCCAAGGCTCGCCCGAATATCTGAAACAAGCCCGTGCCGCCGTATCGCTGCCGGTGTTGCGTAAAGACTTTATGATAGACCCGTATCAGGTTTACCAAGCCCGCGCATGGGGCGCGGATGCGGTTTTACTGATTGCCGCCGCGCTGGAAGCAGAACAGTTGGAACAGCTGGAGCATACCGCCCACGAACTGGGCATGACGGTTTTGCTGGAGCTGCACGACGAGGGCGAACTGGCCAAATGCCGCAACCTGACCACCCCGCTGGTGGGCGTAAACAACCGCAACCTGCGTACATTTGAAGTTTCCCTGAAGCAAACGCTGGACCTGCTGCCGCATTTAAACGGCAAAACCGTTGTCACCGAAAGCGGCATCCGCGACAAAAACGATGTCGATTTTATGCGCGGCCGCGGCGTGCATACCTTCCTCATCGGCGAAACCTTCATGCGCGCCGCCGACATCGAAGCGGAAGTGAAAAAACTATTTTGACATCATATGCGGGCAATACAGCACCTGCCGTCTGCAAAATGCACAAATTGTGTTTTGCAGACGGCCTTTTTATGAACAACTTTATTTTTTCAAACTTTCCATATCAATCACAAAGCGGTATTTCACGTCGCTTTTGAGCATACGCTCATAGGCTTCGTTGATATTCTGCATATCAATCATTTCCACTTCAGGCAAGACGTTGTGTTCGGCGCAGAAGTCCAGCATTTCCTGAGTCTCTTTGATGCCGCCGATGAGCGAGGCGGCGATTGAGCGGCGGCCGAACAGGAGCGGTACGGTGGAGATGGTTTGCTCGAGTTCGCCGACCAGTCCGACCAACACCAGCGTGCCGTCCAACGCCAAGGTGGGGATATAGGGTTTTAAGTCGTGGGTGTAGGGTACGGTGTCGATAATCAGATCGAATTGGTTGGCGGCAGCCTGCATGGCGGCTTCGTCGGTGGAGTAAATCACGCGGCTTGCGCCCAATGCGTAAGCGTCTTGCTCTTTGCCTTTGGAGCGGGTAAACAGGCTCACTTCCGCGCCCATGGCTTTGGCGAGTTTGATTGCCATATGCCCCAATCCGCCGAGGCCGATGACGGCGACTTTGCTGCCGGGTTTTACGTTCCAATGGCGCAAGGGGGAATAGGTGGTGATGCCGGCGCACAAAAGCGGTGCGACGGCTTTGGTGTCGAGGCTTTCGGGAACGCGCAAAACAAATTCTTCGCGCACGACGATGCCGGTGCTGTAGCCGCCTTGGGTAATGCTGCCGTCGATGCGGTCGCGGCTGCTGTAAGTGCCGGTCATACCCTGTTCGCAGAATTGTTCCAAATCATGATGGCAGGGCGGGCATTCTTGACAAGAATCCACCATGCAGCCGACACCGACCAAATCGCCGACTTTGTATTTGCTGACGGCACTACCGATGCTTTTGACGCGGCCGACGATTTCATGACCGGGAACAACCGGATAAAGTGAAAATGCTTCGCCCCAATCGGCGCGGGCGGTGTGCAGGTCGGAATGACACACGCCGCAGTAAAGGATGTCGATTTCAACATCGTTGTCGCGCAAATCGCGCCGCTCGAAGTCAAACGGTGCGAGAGGTGAGGAAGGGCTTTGCGCGGCATAGGCTTTAACGGGAATGGTCATGGGTAGCTCCTTATTGTTTGTTGACGTATGCCGTCTGAAAAATGCGGAAGTTACAAAAATATACAAGCCACTTTTCAGACGGCCTCTCATCATGATACACCTTGCTTCCTATGAAAGGTATGCCTTAAAACGTAATACTGTGTGAGACCGGCCAATCTACACAATATTTAACCGCATAAATTACAAAATTTCCGAATCTCCCGTGAAACAAAACAGATTGCCGTCTGCAAATTAGCCGGTTTCCAAGCAATCATTCAATTTGCAGACGGCATCATGCAATTTTCAGGTAAAATGGCATTATTTGTTTCCAATCGGCGGAAATTATTATGTACTCGCTTGCCCGTAAATTTTTGTTCAAACTCGATGCCGAAAAAGCACACCACCTGACATTGGACAGCCTCAAAACCGCACATAAGCTCGGTTTGGTTCCGGTTGCCGACCACCGCACCCACCCCACCGAACTGATGGGTTTGAACCTGCCCAATCCCGTAGGTTTGGCCGCAGGTTTGGACAAAAACGGAGCATATATCAATGCCTTGGGCGCACTCGGTTTCGGCTTTCTCGAAATCGGTACGGTAACGCCCAAGCCGCAGCCCGGCAATCCGCAACCCCGTCTGTTCCGCGTACCCGAACACAGCGGCATCATCAACCGCATGGGTTTCAACAACGACGGCATCGATACCATGATTAAAAACATCGAAGCTAGCAGCTATCAAGGCATTCTCGGCATCAACATCGGCAAAAACGCGGTTACGCCGCTGGAAAATGCCGCTGACGACTACTTGATTTGCTTGGAAAAAGCCTATGCCCATGCAAGCTATATTACCGTCAACATCTCTTCGCCCAACACCAAAAACCTGCGCGCGCTGCAAGGCGGCGATGAATTGAGCGCACTGTTGGAAAGCCTGAAAAACAAACAAGCCCATCTGCACGCGGCGCATGGCAAATATGTTCCGCTGGCGGTAAAAATCGCTCCCGACTTAGACGAAGCGCAGATTGCCGACATTGCCCATGTTGTGAAAACAGTAGAAATGGACGGCATCATTGCCACCAACACCACCATCGACAAATCCGCTTTGGGCAGCCACAAATTGGCGGGCGAACAAGGCGGTTTGAGCGGTCTGCCCGTGCTCGAAAAAAGCAACCAAGTGCTGAAGCTGCTTGTCGGACACATCGACGGCGCATTACCGGTAATCGGTGTCGGCGGCATTATGGAAGGCCGTGATGCTGCTGAAAAAATCCGCTTGGGCGCAACCGCTGTCCAAGTGTACAGCGGATTGGTGTACCGCGGCCCCGCATTAATCAAAGAATGCCTGCAAACGATTCGTTAACCGCCGTTGCAGGCCGTCTGAAAACCAAAGCCCGTCAGGGCACATCAAACATTTGAGGAAAATCATGAACAAATTTGCTGCAACAGCCTTACTCGCTGCTTTTCTCCCGTTCGGTGTCCACGCTGCCGACACAGACGCGCAACCCGACAATGCGCCGCGTATCGATTACGGCGCAGTCGATGCAAACAATCTGGCAGGTGGCTTCCTGCCCGATCCGAAAGTGCTCTACCGCAACCAGCCCGACCATCTGTTCTGCTGGGTAGCCTCCAACCTGCCCGATTTGGCACTGGAAGCAGACGTAGTCGAAACTTTCGAGTCGCCGAAAAAAGCCGTATTTGCCGATGCCCACAGCTCGGTTGACGGCAAAACCCACCGTATCGACAGCCGCATCAAAGTTATCCGTGAAGCAGGCAAATCCCCTGTTGTCCAAAAATGCTGGCGCATGGAAGCCTCCGATCCGGCAGGCGAATACCGTTGGCAGGTACAGGTCAACGGCGTATCCTATCCGCAGCAGACTTTTGAATTCAAAAGCTGGTAATCCCGCCTTAAAAGCCGTCTGAAAACCGATGTTTGGGTTTCAGACGGCTTTTTCCTTTATAATTTCCCCATTTCCATCAATTTGCAGACGGCCTCATCATGACCCAACAAACCCTCCTCCTCGTCGACGGTTCTTCCTACCTCTACCGCGCCTACCACGCCATGGCACCGCTTACCGCGCCCGACGGCACGCCCACGGGGGCGGTGTACGGCGTATTGAACATGCTGCGCCGTCTGCGCGCCGACTATCCGCATGATTATTGCGCCTGCGTATTCGATGCCAAAGGAAAAAACTTCCGCCACGAAATGTTTCCCGACTACAAGGCAACCCGTCCGCCCATGCCCGACGATTTGCGCCCGCAGGCGGAAATGCTGCCCGAACTGGTGCGCCTGCTGGGTTGGCCGGTGTTGGTCGTACCTGATGTGGAGGCGGACGACGTTATCGGCACACTGGCGCGGCAGGGTGCGGAAAACGGATTGGACGTAATTGTTTCCACCGGCGACAAAGACATGGCGCAACTGGTTGACGATAAAGTAATATTGGTCAACACCATGAGCGGCGAAACGCTCGATATCGAAGGGGTGAAAAACAAATTCGGCGTGCGCCCCGACCAAATCCGCGACTATCTCGCACTGATGGGCGACAAAGTGGACAACGTCCCCGGCGTGGAAAAATGCGGTCCGAAAACCGCCGTCAAATGGCTGGAAGCATACGGTTCGCTCGAAGGTGTCATGGCGCACGCAGGCGAAATCAAAGGCAAAGTCGGCGAAAACCTTCAGACGGCCTTGCCGCAGCTGCCGCTCTCTTACGACCTTGTTACCATCAAAACCGATTTGGATTTGCACGGCGAACTGCCCGAAGGCATCGACAGCCTGCGCCGCCGCACGCCGAAATGGACGCAGCTTGCAGTCGAGTTCAAACGCCTGAATTTCCGCACTTGGCTCAAAGAAGCGGAAGAACGCCGGCACGAAGCCGCCGGAGATTTGTTCGGCGGCAGCCATATCGGAGAGCAGGCCGCACTTGCCGACATGCCGGACAACGGTCAGACTTTGCCCCGCGAAAACATAATCGAACGCCCCGAACCTCCTGCAACCCTAAACTACCAAGCCATTACCACCGAAGCGCAGTTTGCCGCGCTGCTGGAAAAACTCGCTGCTGCCGGGCAAATCGGCCTTGACACCGAAACCACCTCGCTCGATGCCATGAACGCGCAGCTGGTCGGCATCAGCATCGCATTCCAAGCCGGCGAAGCCGTGTACGTTCCTTTGGGACACAATCCCACCGCCGCGCCCGAACAGCTTGATTTGCAGACGGCATTAGGCCGTCTGAAACCGTATCTTGAAAGCGAAAAGCTGAAAAAAACCGGCCAAAACCTCAAATACGACCAACACGTTTTCGCCAACTGCAACATCGCCTTGCGCGGCATTTCCGGCGATGCCATGCTTGCCTCCTACATCGTTGAAAGCCACAAAGGACACGGCCTCGACGAACTCGCCGAACGCTGGCTCGGCTTGGATACCATTACCTACGAATCCCTGTGCGGTAAAGGCGCCAAGCAGATTTCGTTTGCCGACGTCGCCCTTGAGCAAGCCGCCGGATACGCCTGCCAAGATGCCGATTTCGCCCTGCGCCTCGAAGCCTGTCTGAAAGCGCAAATGGATGACAAACAGCTTGAAATGTATGAACAAATGGAGCTGCCCGTTGCCCAAGTATTGTTTGAAATGGAACGCAACGGCGTGCACATCGACAAAGCCGAACTCGCCGCACAAAGCCGCGAACTCGGCGCGCGCATTTTAGAGCTGGAGCAGCAGGCCTACCAAGCCGCAGGCCAGCCCTTCAACCTCAATTCGCCCAAACAATTGCAGGAAATCCTGTTCGACAAAATGGGCATTCCCACCAAAGGCCTGAAAAAAACCGCCTCCGGCGGCATTTCCACCAACGAAGCCGTATTGGAAAGCCTCGCCCACGATTATCCGCTGCCCAAAATCATTCTCGAAAACCGCAGCTTGGCCAAACTCAAATCCACCTACACCGACAAGCTGCCCGAAATGATTCATCCGGCAACCGGCCGCGTCCACACCAACTACGCCCAAGCCGTCGCCATCACCGGCCGCCTCGCCAGCAACAACCCCAACCTGCAAAACATCCCCATCCGCACCTTTGAGGGCCGCCGCGTGCGCCGCGCCTTCACCGCACCCGCAGGCAAAACCATCGTCTCCGCCGACTACTCCCAAATCGAGCTGCGCATCATGGCACATTTGAGCGGCGACAAAACCCTAATCGAAGCCTTTAAAAACGGCGAAGACATCCACCGCCGCACCGCCGCCGAAGTATTCGGCCTCGCCCCCGAACTCGTCGGTTCGGAGCAACGCCGTTACGCCAAAACCATCAACTTCGGCCTGATTTACGGCATGGGCCAATACGGGCTCGCCAAATCGCTGGGCATCGACAACCTTTCCGCCAAAAACTTCATCGACCGCTACTTCGCCCGCTACCCCGGCGTGGCCGAATACATGCAGCGCACCAAAGAGCAGGCCGCACAGCAAGGCTACGTCGAAACCCTGTTCGGCCGCCGCCTCTACCTGCCCGACATCCACAGCAAAAACGGCAACGCCCGCGCCGGAGCCGAACGCGCCGCCATCAACGCCCCCATGCAGGGCACCGCCTCCGACCTCATCAAACGCGCCATGATAGACGTGCGCGACTGGCTGCGTTCAGACGGCCTTGCCAGCAAACTGATTATGCAGGTGCATGACGAATTGGTGTTGGAAGTAGTTGATTCAGAATTGGATTTGGTGAAAGAAAAGCTGCCGCAGATTATGGCGGAAGTGGACGGCGGGCTGCTGGCTGTGCCGCTGGTAGCGGAAGTTGGAAATGGGGAGAATTGGGAAGAGGCGCATTGATTTGAGGCCATCTGAAAATGGTCAGGTTGCGATGACATGAGTAGGGTGGGTGTCAACCCACCACTTTCCAAAATGAGAAATGGTGGGTTAACACCGTACTCTGAGATATTGGAATTCATGCAGGTTACAGTTTGCCATTAAACAAAAGTTTTGATTTATATATTTTGAAGAGATAAGCACAATGTCTGAAACTGACATACAGAAAAAATTTCAATGGTTAGGGTTAACTCGTGGCATTTTTGCCTTAATTGGTTGTTTTATGATTTTTTTAAGTTGGCAGAGTGAGGAAGAAGATAACTTTTTAGGTTGGTTCGGGATAACTAATGATTCTTTGTTTTTAATAGGTGTCTTTTTCTCAGTTTTATTTTTAATAAGCTCGCTTGAAAGGATTTTCTCGCCCATTTTAGAACTATTTTTGACAAAGATAACAATTACGCTAACGATAACAGGGGTAGTAATCGTTTGTACAGCAGAAGCATCAAGCATCATCAATAGCGTTTATTATGTTGATGCTTCCTTATTTCCTTTTTCAAGATCTTTTTTAACAGGCATTTTATTTTTCAAAAAAGTTTATCCATTTGTGATGGCCTTGATGGGTATCATGGTTCTTATCTTTAGTTACCAGTTATATGACTGGATTAAGAAAACTGGAGCATTTGGAGTTGAATCCCATATTCAACATTTACTTTTTGTCATCTCTACAATTTGTTGTATCATATTTTTTTACAAATTCAATAATAAATATTTCCATAAAAATATATTAAGCACAAAGGTTTATGCATTGGCGCAAACACTGGATTTCTATTCTAATAAAGCTTGTAAATTACCTAAAGATTTAGAAAATGGGAAATTTATTTACATTGATCCTAATCATCAATATGTACTGGTCGACAATACAAGTATCGAGCAGCAAGATGTGTGGGGCATTATTAGATACGGCGTAAAAAATAACGAAGAAAATGATTTTATAAATTTTGATATTAACCCTGAGAAACCAAAATTATCCATACAAAAATGTATTTCATAAGCAAACGTAGTACCACATAACAAGCGTAGTGTGTGTAGCGTAAACCACGCACGCGTTTTCCCCAATCTGATGCCGTCTGAAATCCCATATCCTTTTTTCAGACGGCATTCTTTATTTCCTGTATTCCCATATCCCCGATTATCGAAACCTGTATGCGTACCACTGCTCCCCTCACTTGCTGCACCCATACACCGTTAAGAGGTGCCTGTTTCAGCCTGATACGGAATCATAGATAACTTGTTCATTTTTGATGAATACCCGATTTAAGTATTCATAAAACCACCAATCTGCCCGATGGATGATTTGCAGACTTCGCAGTCCGGCATTTCATCATGGCATGAGTAAATAGAGTAAGATTCTGTTTGTTAAGGATTATTTTGGAAATTTGAAAGGTATCCGAAATGTTCCTAATGCCGCATTTTTATAAAAGTTAACACCTGCTGCCTATATTGGTATAAAATTACATACATTCTTGAATGTATTGAAGCCGGTCATGAGTGTATCCCGTCATTTTTTAATCAGCACTTTATTACTGTTTGTCTATTGGGCGGCGGTTTTGCATATTGCGGTTTTTGCGCCGCTGGATTTGGTTGATTTCTTATTCGGCGAATCGGGCACTTTTGAAATCTTCAGCACCTGTTTGTGGTTTTTATTGGCGGTTGTGTGTCTGTGCGGCCGTTTTACCGTTCCAATCCGCTTGGCGGCGGCTGCCGCAGCGGTATTGTTTGGTTTGCGCGAAATGGATTTGCACAAGTCTTTATCCGATATGAGCTTTTTAAAAATCCATTTCTACCGCAGCGGCTTCATTCCTTTATCCGATAAGCTGGCCGGTATCGCAATTATTCTGTTTTTATTATTTTTGGTATTTTATTTGGGCAGAACCTTTCTCAAACATCTGCGCCAATCGCCACGTTCATGGCAGGCGGCATATGGTTATACTGTTTTGGCTTTGATATTGCTGGCGGCAAGCAAGTTTGCCGACCGCCTGAATGCGCAATTAAACAAATTATTCGACATTACGCTTTCCGAACGCTCGGAGGCGGTTATCCGGTCTCTGGAGGAATCTACCGAAATGGTGTTGCCGGTTTTATTCTGTATTGCCGTTTTTCTGTATCAACCCGAGTCCGACAAAAAAAGTGTGGCGAGCATCGGAACGACATAAGCCGCGCACGCACTTTATCCGATTCATGCCGTCTGAAAACCATATTTTGCAGACGGCATTATTTATTTTTAATCATTAAAATCAAAGTGATATATTATATTTACACCTGATTCGGGGAAGGGTTTGAGTAAACTTTCGAAGCGGCAAGTCTGCCGAACCTTACTGTCTTATTTCATTTTGTGTTCTCCAACTATAGTCATTTAAAATAAGAATGATACAGCGTTGCTTTGCCTTGCCGTACTATGTGTACTGTCTGCGGCTTCGCTGCCTTGTCTCATTCTTATTTTATTCGACTATATATTTTCCGCATTTCCATTCCCAACCATCGAAATCCGTATGCGTACCGCACAATACACGCTGCACGCCTGTTTTTCGTTGTACGAATCCCAAAAAGGCCGTCTGCAAATTGTTTTGCAGACGGCCTTTGCTATGATTTAGAAATCACTACGCTTGGTTTGCGGCTTCTTGTTTTTTACGTTCCAGCTTCATCACGCCGCGGTGGGTCATGTAGCAGCAGAAGATACACGCAACAACGGCAAACAGCAGCAGGTAGAAACCCGCGTCCCAGCCGTAGCGTTCGGCGAGAATGCCGAACAGTGCGGTGCCGGAGAAGCTGCCTAAAACGTAGCTGAGCAGACCGCGCAGGCCGGTGGCGGATCCGGCGGCAAAGGAGGGAACGAGTTCGATGGTTTGCAGCGAAGACAAAAACATCGGTACATAAATCAGGCAGCCGACCACGCCCGCACCGATGGTTACCGTCAGCAAGTCGCTGCCGCCCCAGTAGGCGAAAATCGCGATGCCCACGCCCACCAGCGTTATCATCGACAGCGGCATGCGTTTGCCTTTGAAATAAGTGTCCGTTACCCAGCCCGCCAGCAGCGTGGAGGGAATCGCCGCCCATTCGAAAATGGCAAACGCCGCCGCCATCTGGCCTTTGGTGAAACCTTTGGTTTCCAAAAGATAAAGCGGCAGCCAAGTCAGTACGCCGAAGCGGATCATGTAGGTAAACACGTCGATAAACGATACGAACCAGACATTGATGTCTTTAACGATGTATTCTTTGAAAATCTGCCAAGTCGTCAAATCTATGTTTTCCTGCTTCGTTACCACCAGTTCTTCGTTCTGGTTGTGCAGAATCTGGTTCATCGGCGGCAGGCCTTCGTTGTAGGTGCGTCCTGCGCCGAACACATACACGATGACGGCAACCACTGCTGCAATCGCGCAAGGTACGATAAAATGCGCCGCCTGCCAGTGTTCCGTGCCCAACCATGCCACTGCCGCACCGGAAATCGGGGCAATCAGGCCGCCGCCGACATTGTGCGATACATTGAAAAACGCTGTGGTGACGCCGCGGGATTTGCGGGGAAACCAGCTTGCCAAAACCACATAGGCCGGCCCTGCGCCCATGCCTTGGAAAATACCGTTCAGGATGCACAGCAGCAGGAAAATCCAAAACGAGGCGGAAAAGCCCATCATCAGGTTGACCAGCGCGGACATGACCAAACCGAAAATCATGAAGTGTTTGGGGTTGGATTTGTCGGCCAGTGCGGACATCACGCCTTTGCTGATGCCGTACACAATCAGCATGGTGCCGGAAATAAAGCCGATGTCTTTTTTGGTAAAGCCGAATTCGGCAATCAGCTCGGGCGATGAAAGCAGAAAGTTGTTACGCAGAATGTAATACGCGGCGTAGCCGATAAAAATCCCGAACAGCGCGTGCCAGCGCAGCCGGTTGTAGCGTTCCAGCACCTCGGCTTCGGGCACCGGTTTGCCGGGCTTGGATTTTAAGAGGGACAGCATATTTGCTCCGTTTTCGGTCTGTGAAGTACGATATTTTAACTCAATGTCATACCCTCGGTTTTTATTTTAGTGATATTTTTGAGTTGGGTCAGATTCCGAAAAGAACCATACACAACATCTTGGGCTGTGTAGCGATAAAATATGCCGTGTTTCGGTCTGAATACTGAAAAGGCCGTCTGCAAAACCACGGGGTATTTTGCAGACGGCCTTTCGTGTATGTTTCAGCCCAATGCGCGCTGTTTGCGCTCCAACGCGGTTCGGACAGCTTGGGCGCATTGCCGGCGGTCTCCTTCCGGCAGGACGGGCGGCAGAAAATGCAGTTCGACCTTGCTGCTTCGCCGGCTGCAAATCATTTTGATCGACTGCACCAAACTGATGTCGCCATAGTAAGCGGCGGCCGGATTGGGACTGCTGCCGTCGGGATTAGGATAACGGCAGAGAACGGGTATCAAGGGTGTCCGCGCCTCAAATGCGGCTTGGAAAAAGCTGGTTTTGAAAGGCAGTATACTGCGCCCTTCGGAACTCGTTCCCTCTGGAAACAGGGTAACGGTATCGCCGTTTTTCAGCGCGTCGGTTACGGTACGCAGCTTATCGCTGTTGCCGCTGCTGCCTTTGTTGCGGGCAACATAAACGGTTTGTGCTTGGGTGGCGAGATAGCCGACCAACGGCCATTTGGCAACGTCGTCTTTGGCAACGAAACGGTTGGGGAAGGCTGCATTAACCGCCATGATGTCGAGCCATGAGATATGGTTGGCGATAATCATGCTGCCGACACCCTGAGACGGCAGCGTGCCGTAAACAGACAGCTCCATACCGCAGGCAGCCAGCACCCGACGCGACCAAAGTTGTATGGCGCGCAGTTTACGCTGTTTGGAATAGACAGGAAACAGGAAAAACATTTCCGCCATGCCGTAAAAAATGCAGACGGCTATCAATATCAAGCGGTAAGTCAGGCGTAATATGGTCATGGGACAGGCTGTTATGCCGTCTGTAAAATACGGCTTTTGTTCGGTTTATATTGCCACCGTTCCGTGCGCTGCAAGATGCGGGAACGCCGCAGCAAACCGACGGAACGATTATAGATGGATTGGTGTTCGGAAAATCGGTTATGCCGCCGTTGCATCATGTGCAGCAGACGGCAGCATCACTGTGTAACGTGAAAACAGACACGCGTCAAATAGTGGGGGCAAATCGTTGCAGGTAACGGTCGCTGAGTTGCGAGATGTCCATCATAATCAGAATATCGGCACAATTAAAGGCTTCGTCCACACAAGGCTCGCCGCAAAACCATGCGCCGGCTTTCAGATAGCCTTTAATCAACGCCGGGCATTCCGGTTTTTCTGCCGGCGTGAGTTCGCCCCATTTCATCGGATTGAGCGGGGTAACGCGCCATTGTTCGGGCGCGAGGTATTTTTGTTTCAAAACGTGGTACAGCCCTGCTGCTTCATGGCCTCCGTCGGCGGTGCTGATGCTGCCGCAGCCAATCATAAAACGCAGGTTGTGCTCTTTCATAAACTTCATCAGACCTGTCCACAACAGCATAATCAACCCGCCGTGGCGGTAATCCGGGTGGATACAGGCTCTGCCCAGCTCGACAGTCTGCGGCAATATGTCTGCCAAGGGCGATAAGTCAAACTCTCCGGCACTGTACCAGCCGCCGACTTTTTGTGCGCCCTCTGCCGTCAACAAACGGTAACAACCGATGATTTCCCCTGTTGCCTCATCAAAAGCCAACAGGTGGCTGCAATGCTCATCGTAACGATCGGTATCCCGCCCGTCTTCGCTTTGGATGTCGGCACCGAGTTCTTCGGCAAATACCCGATAGCGCAGGCGTTGCGCGGCTTCAATTTCTTGCGGAGTTTCAGCAAGTCGGACACTTAAGCCGATTTTTGGGCCGTTGGTATTGAAACGGGCGGATTCGGTCATGTTTTGTTTCCCATCAGGCGGTTTGTGCGGCAAGGCCGTCTGCATAATCAAATAACTGTTCGGACAGTCGGATTACACGGAATGATACAAAGCAGCGAAACTGCCGGCAATGCGGAGCGGCAAACTTGCTGCTTCGGCCGTTCAACCCGCTCCTTTTTAAGCAAGGCGCGGAGAGGGCGTATCATTCTGTGTCCAATAGCCGTAAATTATATCATGCGGCTAAAACCGTTCAAATCTTCTTATGTCCTGCTTAAAAAGCAGACGGCAGCCTTTGTGGGGGCTGCCGTCTGCTTTGGCGGAACTTACAAGGTGTTGTTCAACGCCGCCGCGCACCAGTCGATAACGGTTTGCGGCATCACGCCCCACAAAACCAGCAACAGGGCGTTGACGCTCAGGGCAAACTTGACGGCGTAGTTGCCGCCGACCGGCCGGTCGTGTCCGGCATCGTCGAAGTACATGGCTTTGACGACGCGCAGGTAGTAAAACGCGCCAATCAGCGACATTACGACGGCAAATACCGACAACCATACATGACCTTGCGACAGTAAGGCTTTAATCACGCCGAACTTGGCGTAGAAGCCCATCAGCGGCGGAATGCCTGCCATTGAGAACATCGCCAGCAGCATTAAAAACGCATACCAGGAATGGCGTTGGTTCAAACCGGCCAAATCGCTGATTTCTTCGCATTCGACGGTTTCGGTTGACAATACCATCAATACGCCGAAGCCGACCGCGCCCATAATGGCGTAGGTAATGGCGTAATACAGGCCGGCGGCAAAACCGACGGCACCCGCCATAAACGCCAGCAGGATAAAGCCCATATGGGAGATGGTGGAATAGGCCAGCATGCGCTTGACATTGGTCTGCATGATGGCGGCAAGGTTGCCGACAATCAGGGAAGCCACGGCCAAAACAGCCAACATCGGCGACCAGTCTTCAAAGGTTGTGCCCAAGCCGGTTACCAAAATGCGGAAGGCAAAGACAACAGCGGCGATTTTCGGGGCGGTGCCGACCATGGCGGTAACGGACATCGGTGCGCCGTGGTACACATCGGGCACCCACATGTGGAAGGGTACGGCTCCGAGTTTGAATGCCACGGCAACAACGATAAACACCAAGCCGAGTTTCAGCAGCCATTCGTTGGATTGCTCGTCGAAAGCGGTTGCCAATACGGTGGCGAATTCCAACGAGCCGGTTGCGCCGTATACCATGGAAATACCGTAAAGCAGCAAGCCCGAGGCCAATGCGCCGAGCACGAAATATTTCAGAGCCGCTTCGGCCGCGCGCGCCGAATCGCGGCGCAAGGCAATCATGGCGTAGAGTGCCAGCGACAGCAGTTCCAAACCGATATAGGCGGTCAGAAAATGCACCGCGCTCACCATCACGCTCATGCCCAACAGGGCAAACAGCGACAAGGTGTAAAATTCGCCGTTAAACATATTGCGCGCCCGGTTATACGGCTTGCTGTAAACAAACAGGCCGAAAGTCAGCGCATACAGCACCAGTTTCGCCAGACGCGACATGCCGTCTGCAATATACATGCCGTTGAAAGCCGACACGCTGCCCTGCTCCCATACGGCAAGCTGGGTCAGCGTTACCACGGCCACCGCCAGCAGGCTCATGGTGTGGGTGAGGTAACGCTTGCTGTCGCTAATCCACAAGTCGGCCAGCAAAATCACGCTCAATAACGCCAGCAGCACGATTTCAGGCATAGCGGGAATTAAATTCAAATCAGTCCAGTTCATTCGCACACCTCAAATCTTGCTTTGCGCCACTTGGGCAATCAGATCGTTTGCCGCCTGATGCACCACTTCGATAAAGGCTTGGGGGTACAGGCCCATGCCCAATACGGCTGCCGCCAAAACCGCCAAAACGGCAAATTCGCGGCAATTGATGTCTTTCATTTCGCCGACATGCGGATTGGACACCGCGCCGAAAATCACGCGTTTGTACATCCACAAAGTATAAGATGCGCCGTAAATCAGCGTCAGCGCAGCCAATGCGCCAATCCAGAAATTCACTTCCACCGCGCCCATAATCACCATAAATTCGCCGACAAAGCCTGATGTTGCGGGCAAACCGGCATTGGCCATACCGAAGAGCATCATAAAAGCGGCGAATTTCGGCATCACGTTGACCACACCGCCGTAGTCGGCAATATTGCGCGAGTGCAGCCGGTCATACATCACGCCGATACACATAAACATGGCGGCGGAAACGAAACCGTGCGAAATCATTTGGATAATCGCGCCTTTCAACGCCCAATCGTTCAGACTGCCGTCTAAAAACAGGAACATGCCCAAAGTCACGAACCCCATGTGGCTGATGGAGGAATAAGCCACCAGCTTTTTCATGTCGGTTTGCACCAATGCCACCATGCCGATGTAAATCACGGCAATCAGGCTTAATACGATGACGGCCGGCGCGAAGTAGCGCGATGCGTCGGGCACAATCGGCAGGATAAAGCGCAGGAAGCCGTATGCGCCGAGTTTCAGCGTAATCGCGGCCAAAACCATCGAACCGCCGGTCGGAGCCTCAACGTGCGCGTCCGGCAGCCAAGTGTGTACCGGAAACATCGGCACTTTCACCGCAAACGACAGGAAAAACGCCGCAAACAATAATTGCTGCACGCCCAACGGAATGTGTTTGATGTTTTGGAAATCCACAATCGAAAAGCTGCCGCCGGCCTGATACGACAGGTATACCAGTGCCACCAGCATCAGCAGCGAGCCGAACAAGGTATAAAGAAACAGCTTGACCGACGCATAAACGCGGCGCGGGCCGCCCCATACGCCGATAATCAGATAAAGCGGAATCAGCATACCCTCGAAGAACACATAAAACAGCAAGGCATCCTGTGCGGCAAACGCGCCGTTAATCAAACCGGACATAATCAGGAAAGCCGCCATATATTGCGCGGTTTTCTTCCGAATCACTTCCCAGCCTGCCGCCACCACCATCACGGTGACAAACGCGTTCAAAATAATGAACAATACCGAAATACCGTCCACGCCGAGCGCGTAGTTGATTTTCAGGAGCGGAATCCACTCGTGAAACTCGGTAAATTGGTAGCCGCCGCTCAAACGGTCAAACCGGGTAAAGAGGGGCAGCGTGACCAAAAAGCCCGCCAATGCGCCGATTAGCGCAAGCACCCGCGCCAAAGGTGCGCGGCTGTCGTTGCCGGTAGCCAGCACCAGCAGGCCCGATACAATCGGCACCCATATTGCTAAGCTCAGTAAGTTATCTGACATAATTCATCATCCGAATATTGAATTGTGTTTTTACAGACGGCCTTCGGGTAGCAGAGGCCGTCTGTAAAATGCTTTTAGGCAAACAGCCCCCAGAAGGTCATGCCGATCAGTACCAATACGCCGAACACCATGGCGGCGGCATAGGTATAGATAAAGCCGGTCTGCATTTTGCGTACTTGGGCGGCCAAGGAGCCGACCAGCTTGGCGGAGTTGTTGACGATACCGTTGTCGATAACGGCCACGTCGCCGACTTTCCAAAAGAAGCGTCCCAATGCCTGCGAACCTTTGGCAAAGACATTGAAGTAAACCGCATCGATGAAGTATTTGTTGTCCAAAAGCTTATACACGGGGCTGAACGCGGCGGCAATTTTGGCCGGCAGGTGCGGTGCTTTCACATACAGGAACCACGCGGCAACGACACCGGCAACCGCCAGATACAGCACCGGCGTGGAGAAGCTGTGCGCCACCATGGCCAGCGGCCCGTGGAATTCCTCACGCATGATTTCCATAGTCGGATGCGCGGCGGCATTCACAAAAATCACGTCTTTGAAGAAGTCGCCGTAAAGCATGGGTTCAATGGCGATATAGCCGATAATCACGGAAGGAACGGCCAGCAGAACCAGCGGCAGGGTAACCACCGGCGGGCTTTCGTGCGGATTGTCGTTTTTACCCAAGCCGTGATGCTCTTCACCGCCGTGACGGCCGTCGTGGTGCTCAGGCAGCTTGCGCCATTTCTCTTCGCCGTGGAACACCATAAAATATTGACGGAAGGCGTAAAACGCGGTCACGAATACGCTGGCAAGTACGGCAAAGTAGGCAAAGCCGCTGCCCGGGAGCGTGCTGGCGTGCGCTGCTTCGATAATCGAATCTTTGGAATAAAAACCGGAGAAAAACGGCGTACCGATCAGGGCAAGATTACCCAGCAGCATGGTCAGCCATGTAATCGGCATGTATTTTTTCAGATTACCCATGCGGCGCATGTCTTGGTCGTGGTGCATGCCGATAATGGCACTGCCCGCAGCCAAGAACAGCAGGGCTTTAAAGAAAGCGTGGGTCATCACATGGAACATGGCGACGGAGTAGGCAGACGCGCCCAGTGCCACGGTCATGTAACCTAGTTGCGATAACGTAGAGTACGCCACCACGCGCTTGATGTCGTTTTGAATCACGCCCAAAAAGCCCATAAACAGCGCGGTAATGGCACCGACCACCATGATAAAGCTCAGGGCGGTATCGCTCATTTCGTAAATCGGCGACATACGCGATACCATAAACAGGCCTGCTGTTACCATGGTTGCCGCGTGAATCAATGCGGAAATCGGTGTCGGGCCTTCCATGGAATCCGGCAGCCAGGCGTGCAGCGGAAATTGTGCCGATTTACCCATTGCGCCGACAAACAGCAAAATGGCGGTTACGGTCAGCAAAGACCATTCCGCACCGGGGAATAATTGGATTGTGGCCGTCTGAAGATTCGGCAGATAGGCAAACACATCGGCATAGCGCAAACTGCCGCCGAAATACGCCAGTACCAAGCCGATGCCCAGCAGGAAGCCGAAGTCGCCGACGCGGTTCATCAAGAAGGCTTTCAGGTTGGCGAAAATCGCGCTCTCCCGTTTGAAATAGAAACCGATCAGCAGATACGAAACCAATCCTACCGCCTCCCAGCCGAAGAAGAGCTGGATAAAGTTGTTGCTCATCACCAGCATCAGCATGGAGAAGGTAAACAGGGAAATATAGCTGAAGAAGCGTTGGTAGCCGGTTTTTTCATCGTGCATATAACCGATGGTGTAGATATGCACCATCAGCGACACGAAAGTCACCACCACCATCATCATCGCGGTCAGGCTGTCCACCAAAAAGCCGACGGAAAAATCCAAGCCGCCCATGGTGAGCCATGTATAGACATTTTCGTCAAACTTGGTACGCGTGCCGCTGATAAAGCCCCACAGCACATAAGCCGACAATACCGCCGATACGGCCACGCCCAAAATCGTAACCGTATGCGCGCCGGCGCGGCCGATTTTGTTGCCGAACAAACCCGCCAGCACGGATCCTGCCAGCGGCACCAAGGCTATCGTCAAATATAAAGTCATATCGTTCATTCTTTTTATTCTCCCGATCAGCCCTTGAGTTTGTCCAAATCGGCCACGTTGATGGTTTGACGGTTACGGTACACCAATACCATGATGGCCAAGCCGATGGCGGATTCCGCCGCAGCCACGGTCAACACGAAAAACACGAAAATCTGGCCGGCCGTATCGCCCAAATGCTGCGAAAACGCGATAAAGTTGAAATTCACGGCCAACAGCATCAATTCAATCGACATCAGCAGAACCAAAACATTTTTGCGGTTCATAAAAATGCCCATCGCACTGATGCCGAAAAGGAGTGCGCCCAACACCAAATAATGTGTCAAAGTAATCATGTATTGCCCTCCCCTTCCTGTTTGAGGCCGTCTGAAAGCTCCGGTTCGGCTTGGGGTTTGGCCGGCTGCATTTTCACCAAACGCAGACGGCCTTCGTTCGGATTGACCTTCACTTGGTCGGCAGGATTAATGTATTTCGGATTGACGGTTTTACGGTGCACCAGCGCAATCGCCGCCACCATACCCAAGAGCAGCAGCACCGCCGCCAATTCAAACGGCAGGAAGTAAGTGGTATAAATCTGACGGCCCAAATCACGGATATTGTTGTAGTCGGCCGGAACATCCTTCATCAGGCCGAAAGCCGCCAAGTCCGTCTTCGGATGAACCAGAATCAGAATGAGCGCCACTGCCAGCAATACCCCGACGATACCGGCCACCGGCGCATGCCGCCAAAAGCCCGCACGCATTTCCTCGATGTCGATATTCAGCATCATCACCACAAACAGGAAAAGCACCATCACCGCACCGACGTACACCACCACCAAAGTCAGACCGAGAAACTCGGCCTGCATCAGCATCCAAATCATCGCGCTCACGCAAAAAGTCAGCACCAGATGCAGGGCGGCGTGTACCGGGTTTTTCGAAACCACCGTACCGACTGCACCGTAAAGCACAATCGCGGCCAAAATATAAAATAAAATCGCAGAAAAAGTCATTTGCCCGCTCCCTTAACGATACGGCGCATCAGCGGCTTTGCGTTTGGCGATTTCTTCTTCGTATTTATCGCCGATAGCCAGCAGAATCGGTTTGGTCATATGCAGATCGCCTTTTTTCTCGCCGTGATACTCGAAAATATGGGTTTCCACAATCGCATCGGTCGGACAGGCTTCTTCGCAGAAACCGCAGAAAATGCACTTGGTCAAATCAATGTCGTAGCGCGTAGTACGGCGCGTACCGTCTTCACGCTCTTCGCTTTCGATATTAATCGCCATCGCCGGACACACCGCTTCGCACAGCTTGCAGGCAATGCAGCGTTCCTCGCCGTTGGCATACCGCCGCTGCGCGTGCAGGCCGCGGAAACGCACCGATTGCGGCGTTTTCTCTTCGGGGAAATAAATCGTGTCTTTGCGGGCGAAAAAGTTTTTGAGCGTCACGCCCATGCCTTTGACGAGTTCGCCGAGCAGAAAGGTTTTTACTAGGTTTGCCATTCCAACTTCCGTTTCTTATTGAACCGACGTATAAATTTTCACACTAATTTTTTGTGTTAACTTTCCGTACAGTTCACTTAAATGTTGATTCGCTTCATCCATTGATACATCACGGGGCAAATAAACTTTAGAAATAGTCCTCTCTGCAAACCGCTCATCATCAAAAAACTCCGTTGCAGGAAAGTTCATTGCCTCTGACATTCGGGCATCAAAAATACGGGCGGTGTAATCAAAATATAGACAATACAACTTATCTTTTTTTCGACTCTTGTAGCAGTTACCAATCTCATTGGCAGCTCCCAGCATTCCTGCTTCTCTATACGTTTTAAAAAACGCATCAACTGCTCGGTTCATCAGTGCATTATTGTCCTCAATCGGGGCAGCAAAGCAGATTACCGGTAAAGATAAAAGCAATGTAATTATTTTTTTCATTACACTTCTCCTATTATTACCACAAACTCAAAGGCGAAATCATCCACGCGCCCAGAAGGACGATGCAGGCAAAACCGATGGGGATTAACACTTTCCAGCCCAAGCGCATGATTTGGTCGTAGCGGTAGCGCGGGAAAGTCGCACGAATCCACAGATAGCCGTATAAAACAAATGCCATTTTCGCAAACATCCAAAACGCGGAAGGCGTACCGATCAGGCCCCAGCTTTGCGGAAACGGCGACAGCCAGCCGCCGAAGAACATCAGCGAAGTCAGCGCGGCAATCAGAATCATGAAAATGTATTCGGCCAGGAAAAACAGGGCGAATGCGAAGCCGGAGTATTCGACGTGGAAACCGGCAACGATTTCGGACTCACCCTCCGCCACGTCAAACGGCGCACGGTTGGTTTCGGCCACGGCGGAAATCAGGTACACGACAAACACGGGGAACAAGGCCAGCCAGTTCCACGAGAAAACCGAGCCGCCGGCGATACCGGTTGCCTGCGCCGCCACGATGTCGTTGAAATTCATGCTGCCCGACACCATCACCACGCACACCAGAGCCGCGCTCATGGCGATTTCGTAGGAAATGCTTTGCGCGGAAGAGCGCATCGCGCCCAAAAACGAGTATTTGGAGTTGGAAGCCCAGCCCGCGATAATCACGCCGTAAACCGACAGCGAGGTAATCATCAGGATAAACAGCAAACCGGCATGGACATTGGTCAGCACCCACTCTTCGTTAAACGGAATCACCGCCCACGCTGCGAAAGAGGGTGCGAGCGAGAGCATGGGGCCGATGTAGAACAAGGCTTTGTTTGACAGCTTCGGACGGGTAACTTCTTTAAACAAAAGTTTGAATACGTCGGCAAACGGCTGAATCAAACCCCACGGGCCGGTGACATTCGGACCGACGCGGAGCTGCATATAGCCGATGACTTTGCGCTCGAAATAAGTCAGATAAGCCACGGTCAGAATCAGCGGTACCAAAATAATGACGATTTTGAGTACTACCGACACCACCAGGCCGATGATGTTGCCGACACCGCCCAAGCCGAGCGTGGCGGCAAACAGCGTTTGGAACCATTCCTGCATGATTAAGCTCCCGCCAGTTCGATTGTATTCATCAGCGCACCCAGACCTGCATTTTTACTGTGCAGGGGCAGGTACACCACATTTTGAGGCAGAGACGGATCGGCCTCGACGGTTACGCTGAAACGCGCGCTGTTTTGCTTCGCCCACGCTTCGCAGCCGCTTTGGAGGCCGAGTGCCGCCAATGTCTGCGGGTTGACCCGGGCGGCAGGAACGGCTGCGTGGACGGTAGCCTGCAACGGCGCACTGCGGCGCACGATGGCATCGGTATGGTAGATGCCGATACCGCCTACGCGCAGCAACCGGCCTGAGGCCGTCTGGATATTGCCGTTCCATTTGCTGCGGTTGTTCAAGCGGGTCGGAATGGTTTGCACGTCCAACGCCCCGGCCAATACTTCTTCGGAGCGTGTGTATTCAAAGCCCGGCACATCAAACAGATTGCCCAATACGCGCAATACTTTCCACAACGGGCGCGATTGTCCGTAACCTTGAACCACGCCGTGGAACGATTGCAGACGGCCTTCCATATTGACCAGACTGCCCGAAGTTTCGGTAAACGGCGCAACCGGCAGCAGAATGTCGCAAACGTCCAGCAGGGTTTCGCTTTCATAGGCGGTAAACGCCATCACGCTTTTCGCCCGTTTCAAAGCGGTAACGGCTTTCGCACCGTTGGCGACATCGATTTCCGGCTCGACATTAAACAGCAATACCGCCTGTCTCGGCTCCGCAATCATTTCGGCGATTGTTTTGCCCGAGTTCACGCCCAGCAAGTCCGCGCCGACGCTGTTGGCTGCCTGAGGCAAAATACCCAACACCGCACCCGTCGCATCGGCCAGCTCTTGGGCGGCGGCATAAACGGCGGCATAATCCGGATGGTTTTGCACTTCCGCACCCAATACGACAGCCGCTTTTTCCGCGTTTTTCAGGCTGGCCGGTATGCCGTGGCTCAAATCTCCCGCCAGCGATTTCAGACGGCCTGCCCATTCGTCGGGATGCACCGCTTCCTGCGCCGCCAATTTCATGTGCAGGCTTTCCTTGCTGCTGCCGATAACGCTCAATGCCATTTGTTCGCGGGCGGCACCGCGCAGACGTGCCGTCAGCAGCGGCTGCTCTTTGCGCAAATTGGCACCGACCACCAATACGGCATCGTTTTGCGCCAACTCCTGAATGCTCTGCCCCAACCATTGCGCCCCTTCAAGGCCGTCTGAAAGACGGTTGTCCGATTGGCGCAGCCGGGTATCAAAATGGCGGATGCCCAAGCCGTCGGCCAGTTTTTTCGCCAGATACAGCTCTTCCACCGTGTTCATGGGATTGGCCCAAATGCCCACTTGGTCTTCGTTGCCGTCTTTGGCGATGCATTCCACCGCGTTTTTCACATATTCCAGCGCGGTTTTCCAATCGACATCCTGCCATTCCCCGCCTTGCTTGATTTTCGGATTTTTCAGACGGCTTTCATGGTACAGGCCTTCATAGGCGAAACGGTCGCGGTCGGACAGCCAGCATTCGTTGATGGCTTCGTTTTCCAAGGGCAGCACGCGGCGCACGGTGTGGTCTTTGGTTTGCACGATAAGGTTGGAACCCAGCGAATCGTGTGCCGAAACCGATTTGCGGCGGTTTAATTCCCATGTACGCGCATCAAAACGGAAGGGTTTGCTGGTCAGCGCGCCTACCGGACACAAATCAATCACGTTGCCGGACAGCTCGGTTTCCACTGCCTTGCCGATAAACGGCATGATTTCGGAATGTTCGCCGCGGCCTGCCATGGCGATTTCCTGCACGCCGGCGATTTCTTCGGTAAAACGCACGCAGCGGGTACAGTGGATACAGCGGCTCATTTCCTCTGCGGAAACCAGCGGCCCCATGTCTTTACCTGCCACAGCGCGTTTTTCTTCGGTATAGCGGCTGGCGGATTTCCCGTAGCCCACCGCCAAATCCTGCAACTGGCACTCGCCGCCTTGGTCGCAGGTCGGGCAGTCCAGCGGATGGTTGATCAGCAAAAACTCCATCACGCCCGCTTGGGCTTCTTTGGCTTTGGGCGAACGGGTGCGTACCACCATGCCGTCTGTTACCGGCGTGGCACAGGCCGGCAGCGGTTTGGGGGCTTTTTCCACTTCCACCAAGCACATGCGGCAGTTGGCGGCGATAGACAGCTTTTTGTGGTAGCAGAAGTGCGGAATGTAAGTACCGACTTGGTTCGCCGCTTCAATAACGGTTGTACCTTGCGCCACCGTAGTCTGTTTGCCGTCGATTTCAATTTGTAACATGGTTTCGTTCCTAGTTACGGTTTCTTGGTTTTTTAAAAAAGTTTCGTGCGGCCGTCTGAAAAGTTTTTCTCAAAACCGCCGTCATGCCCGCGCAGGCGGGAATCCACTGTTAAACTTAAGTAACACCGGCTCATTCTGATACAGCCGCCCTCCGAAGAACGGCTGAAAAAATGACCCGTACAAATATTTTTCAGACGGCCTTTGCCGCATTCTGCTGCAACGCGCGCAATACGCCCATTGCCTGCTCCGCCGTATCGTATGGCACGAAAATATGGTCGTGGCAGTTGCCTGCGACAACATTGCAACTGATGCCCGCCTGCCCCAATGCGGCGGCAAAAGCGGCGGTCAGGCCCACGGCGGCGAGGTCGGAATGTACCGTCAGGGTAATCCGCGCGGCGCGGAAATCTGCGGATAAACCGTGTTTCAATGCTGTTTCTTCGCGCACCACCACCGACAAACCTTCGGCTTCGACAATGGAAGCCACGATTTCGGCGGCACTCAGTTGCGCGGCAGCCGCCGCGTTCACGGTTGCAAAACAATACACACCCTCGTGCAGCTCCGGCTGCATGGTGCTGATTAATACATCAAGGTCGCGGATGGGACGGTTCATGTTTTGCTTTCGGGTCTTTTGGTTCAGGCCGTCTGAAAATGAAACCTGTGCAGGTTGGCATGGAATCCCAACGCTGCGGGGCGGTTCTGAAATGATGTCGGGTTGCTCACCCGGCTTATCGTGTCAGCACCACTTATGCTCTTTCATCGGTTTGCCGTGTTCGATGTAATGCACGAACTCGTCGCGGAAATGCTTGGTAAAGCTGCGCACGGGGAAAACAGCGGCATCGGCGAGCGCGCAGATGGTGCGGCCGGCCATTTGGTTGCCGACGGAATCCAAAAGTTCCAAGTCTTCCATGCGGCCTTTGCCCTGTACGATACGGTGGACGATACGGTAGAGCCAGCCCGTACCTTCGCGGCAGGGCGTGCATTGTCCGCATGACTCTTCAAAATAGAAATAACTCAACCGTTCCAATGCCTTAACCATACAGACATCTTCATCCATCACAATCACCGCGCCCGAACCGAGCATGGAGCCGGCTTTGGAAATGGAGTCGAAATCCATGTTGCACGCCATCATGATGTCGGCAGGCAATACCGGTGCGGACGAACCGCCGGGAATCACGGCTTTGAGTTTTTTGCCGTTACGCATACCGCCGGCCATTTCCAAGAGTTCGGCAAACGGCGTACCCAGCGGGATTTCATAGTTGCCCGGACGCTCGACATGACCGGAAATCGAAAACAGTTTGGTTCCGCCGGCATTTTCCACGCCCAAATCGGCAAAGGCTTTGCCGCTGTCGCGGATAATGAAGGGAACGGAAGCAAAGGTTTCGGTATTGTTGATGGTGGTCGGTTTTCCGTAGAGGCCGAAGGAGGCGGGGAACGGCGGTTTGAAGCGCGGCTGGCCTTTTTTGCCTTCCAGCGATTCGAGCAAGGCGGTTTCTTCGCCGCAGATGTACGCGCCGTAACCGTGGTGGGCATGAAGCTCGAACGAAAACGCCGAGCCTAAAATGTTCCTGCCCAAATAACCTGCCCTGCGTGCTTCTTCCAGCGCGGCTTCAAAGCGTTGGTAGCCTTCGAAAATCTCGCCGTGGATATAGTTGTAGCCCGCACCCGCGCCCATGGCGAAACCGGCGATAATCATGCCTTCAATCAGCGCGTGCGGATTGAACATGATGATGTCGCGGTCTTTGAACGTACCCGGTTCGCCCTCGTCGGTATTGCAGACAACATATTTGTCGCCCGGAAACGAACGCGGCATAAAGCTCCATTTGAGTCCTGTGGGAAAGCCCGCACCGCCGCGGCCGCGCAGGGCGGAGGTTTTCATTTCCTCGATGACTTCGGTCTGCGTCATACCGCCGGAAAGAATCTTACGCAATGCCTGATAACCGCCTCGGCTTTCGTAGGCAGCCAGTTTCCAGCAGTCGGGGTGTTGGGTGTCCACTCGGTTGAAAATGACACCGGATTGGTAGATGGCCATTTTGGATTGCCTTTTCTCGGTAAGTTTTTGTTTTTTTTGTTTCAGACGGCATATGGTCGGGTTAAGGCCGTCTGTAAAATGCTTTTGCTGTTCGGACTGTCTGAAATTTCAGACGGCCTTAAGGGTTTTGTCGAATAGAGACCCAACCTGCACGGCCAAAAGGTTATTCGTAAATAAACCGAAAATCTTGCACTAAATCGGTATTCAGGCTACGCCCGACGATGCACAAATCCCGTGATGCACTTTCTACGGCTTGACGGACTTCTGCGCTGAATGCGGCCTTCAGGTGAAAGTCGATACCGATGCGGGTTACACGGAAGTTTTGCATATCTGCATCTTTTTCGGTTTCGGCATAGCAGCCTGAAAAATCCGCACCCAGTTGTTCGGCTCGAATTGCCATAATCGTCATGGCGCACGATGCCAAGGTACTGGCAAGCAGGTCTGCCGGAGAGATATTTTCACCTAAACCACCAACGCTTTTGCCTGCATCCGTCAACAAGGTTTGTCCGTTGGACAGATGTATGGTTTGATTGCGGAGCGTGCCTTGATATTGGACTTTGGTGTTCTTCATTGATGTTCTCTTTGTTTTTTCAGGCTGCCTGAAAATTTCAGACGGCCTTTACTGCAATTCCGCCAGTTTCGCTTCAATCGCGTCTTCAGTCATAAAGCTGCACATTTTATGGTTGTTGACCAGCATTACCGGCGCATCTCCGCACGCGCCCATGCATTCGCCTTCAATCAGGGTAAATTTGCCGTCTGCGGTGGTTTCGCCGTAGCCGATGCCGAGTTTTTTCTTCAAATACTCGCCCGCATCTACGCCGCCGCGCAAGGCGCACGGCAGGTTGGTGCACACGGTCAGCTTGTATTTGCCGACCGGCTCGAGGTTGTACATATTGTAGAAAGTGGCCACTTCGTAAACTTGGGCGGCGGGTATGCCGATATAGTCGGCAACGAACGCGATGGTTTCCGGCGAGAGCCAGCCTTTTTCGACTTGTGCGATGCGCAACGCGCTCATGGTTGCGCTGCGGCGTTGGTCGGCGGGGTATTTGGCCAGTTCGGTATCGATTTGTTGCAAGGATTGTTCGGATAACATGGTATGCGCCTGTTTTCTGTTTATTCGGTTTTCAGACGGCCTGTTTTGCAGACGGCCTTTTCGTTTGTTCAGCGGTCAACTTCCCCGAATACGATGTCTTGGGTGCCGATAATCGCCACTACGTCGGCAAGCATGTGGCCTTTTGCCATTTCGTCCATGCCTTGCAGGTGGGCGAAGCCGGGGGCGCGGATTTTCAGGCGGTAGGGTTTGTTGGCGCCGTCTGAAATGATGTACACGCCGAACTCGCCCTTCGGATGCTCGACGGCGGTATAGGTTTCGCCTTCCGGCACATGCATGCCTTCGGTAAAGAGTTTGAAATGGTGGATCAAATCCTCCATGCCCTGCTTCATGTCGGTGCGTTTGGGCGGGGCGAATTTGTGGTTTTGGGTAATGACGGGGCCGGGATTGGCGCGCAGCCAGTCGGCGCATTGTTTGATGATGCGGACGGACTGGCGCATCTCCGCCATACGGCAGAGGTAGCGGTCGTAACAGTCGCCGTTGACACCGACGGGAATGTCGAAATCCATTTGGTCATAGACTTCATACGGTTGGGTTTTGCGGATGTCCCACTCCACGCCCGAACCGCGCAACATCACGCCGGTAAAGCCTTTTTGCATGGCACGCTCCGGCGACACCACGCCGATGCCGACCGTACGCTGTTTCCAAATACGGTTGTCGGTCAGCAGGGTTTCCAAGGTGTCGATATTTTTCGGGAAACGCTCGCAGAACGCATCGATGAAATCCAGCATCGTGCCTTCGCGTGCTTCGTTGAGCTGCTTCAATACTTTGGCATTGCGGAATTTGCTGCTTTCGTATTTGGGCATGAAATCGGGCAGGTCGCGGTAAACGCCGCCCGGACGGAAATACGCGGCGTGCATACGCGCACCGGAAACCGCTTCGTATAAGTCCATCAGTTCTTCACGGTCGCGGAACGCATACAGAATAGCAGTCATCGCACCGATATCGAGCGCGTGCGAACCGACACCCATCAGGTGGTTCAGGATTCGGGTGACTTCGGCAAACATCACGCGGATATACTGGGCGCGGACGGGAACATCGATTCCCGCCAGTTTTTCCACCGCCAGGCAGTATGCCTGCTCGTTGACCATCATGGAAACATAGTCCAAACGGTCCATATAAGGCAGGGCTTGCAGATAGGTTTTGGTTTCGGCCAATTTTTCCGTACCGCGGTGCAGCAGGCCGATATGCGGGTCGGCACGGACGATGGTTTCGCCCTCCAACTCCAAAATCATCCGTAAAACGCCGTGCGCCGCAGGGTGTTGCGGGCCGAAGTTGATGGTGTAATTTCTTAATTTGTTTGCATTAGCCACCGTAGTTCTCCTCGCGCACGACACGCGGGGTAATCTCGCGCGGTTCGATGGTTACAGGTTGGTAAACAACACGTTTTTCATTTTCGTCGTAACGCATTTCGACATGGCCGGACACGGGGAAGTCCTTGCGGAAAGGATGGCCGACAAAGCCGTAATCGGTCAGGATGCGGCGCAAATCCGGATGGTTGTCGAACATAATGCCGTACATATCGAAAGCCTCGCGTTCATACCAGTCGGCACTGTTATAAATCCCCACTACCGACTCCACCACGGGAAAATCATCATCCGCCGCCCATACGCGCACGCGCACGCGTTGGTTGTTTTTCACCGACAGAAGCTGGCTGACCACGGCAAAACGCCTGCCCTGCCATACTTCGTTTTGATAAGTGCTGTAATCGACGCCGCACAAATCAACCAGCAACTCGAAATGCAGGTCTTCATGATCGCGCAATTCGGTCATAACGGCAGCGTAATGCTCCGGCAGGCACTCCACGGTAATTTCGCTCAAAGCGGAAATGATTTTGGAAGCCTTACCGCCCAATACACGGCTTACCGCTTCATATAAATTCTGCAAACTTGACATTACCGCTCCTTAATCGCGCGCAATCGTTGAAGTGCGCTTGATTTTTTGCTGCAACTGAATCAGGCCGTAAATCAACGCTTCGGCAGTCGGCGGGCAGCCCGGCACATACACATCGACCGGCACCACCCTGTCCGCACCGCGCACCACCGAATACGAATAGTGGTAGTACCCGCCGCCGTTGGCACAAGATCCCATCGACAACACCCAACGCGGCTCGGCCATTTGGTCGTATACGCGGCGCAGCGCAGGCGCCATTTTATTGGTCAGCGTACCCGCCACAATCATCAAATCCGACTGGCGCGGCGACGGGCGGAAGATAATGCCGAAACGGTCAAGGTCGTAACGCGCCATACCCGCGTGCATCATCTCGACCGCACAGCAGGCCAAACCGAACGTAACCGGCCACAACGAGCCGGTACGCATATAATTCAACACCGTATCCGCGCTGGTGGTGATGAAACCTTTTTTCAAAACGCCTTCTATTCCCATTCCAGCGCACCTTTTTTCCATTCGTAAACAAAACCGACGGTAAGTACCGCGATAAACACCAGCATCGACCAGAATCCGAAAGCACCCAGTTCTTTAAAGACCACCGCCCACGGAAACATGAAGGCTACTTCCAAATCAAACAGGATAAACAGAATCGCCACCAGATAATAACGCACGTCAAACTTCATGCGCGCATTTTCGAAAGCCTCGAAGCCGCACTCGAACGGCGTATCTTTTTCATGATAATGGCGTTTCGGGCCGAGAACCGTACCCAATAAAATGAAAGCCGCACCGGCAATCAGGCCGATGAGGATAAAGACAAGGACAGGAAAGTAGCTGGCCAGCATAGTCATACCTGCAGTTTGTTGATATAAAATTCAGACGGCACAATCAAACGACCCGGCACGCAATATTCGGAAATCTCGCCGTGCCTTACCCGTTTTTACCGTAATCTTAGTATTTTAACGGTTTTCAACCACACTTTAAAGCAGCTCCCTGCCAAAAACCACAAAAAAGCGCAACAAATTTAATTTATTATTAATAATAGCTATCGATATGTTGCTTAACATTGCTATTTTCATGATAAATCAATCCTTTGCCCCCCAAAAAACCGTATCTGACATTCTGAAACAAACAGCCGCCATACTTCGGATAAAGCGGCACGGCAATCATGCATCGTGCCGTCATCTGCCCCTTCCCAACAACCATACGCCCGTCTGACGGTCCTATCGGCATACGCACGAATATACCGCGTACATCACACCGGCGAATCCCACACCGAAAATATAGTCGAATAAAATAAGAATGAGACAAGGCAGCGAAGCCGCAGACAGTACACATAGTACGGCAAGGCAAAGCAACGCTGTATCATTCTTATTTTAAATGACTATAAAAAAGGCCGTCTGCAAAACGGATAAATGTTCGTTTTGCAGACGGCCTTTTTCTGCCGATACTGCCCGCAGCGGCCAATCAAAGCCCCAACAGCCAAGTATCGGCTTTCAAATCCGCCAGTTCTTCCAAACGGTTTTCATAATGGGCAAAAATATATTCGATAATTTCGTCTTCATCATCAATCAACCGGATTAAATCCATGTCTTCAGGAGAAATCAGACCGTTACCCAGCAACTGTTCTTTAATCCACTCAACCAAGCCCGACCAAAATGCCTGCCCCACCAAGATAATCGGACGGCTGGGGGTTTTACCCGTCTGCACCAGCGTCAGGCTTTCAAACAATTCGTCCAACGTACCGAAACCGCCCGGCATCACCACATAAGCCACCGCATGTTTGACAAACATGACCTTGCGTGGAAAAAAGTGTTGGAACTCAATCGACAAATCCTGATACGGATTGGCCTGCTGCTCATGCGGCAAGACGATATTCAAGCCCACCGCCGGGCTTGCGCCTGCAAACGCACCTTTATTGGCCGCCTCCATAATGCCGGGGCCGCCGCCGGAAATCACGGAAAAACCGGCATCGGAAAGTTTGCGCGCCAAGCGTTCGGCAAACAGGTATTCCTCGTGATCTTCAGGCGTGCGCGCGCTGCCGTAAATACTGACCGCCGGCTGTATCGCCCGCAGCTCTTCGCCCGCCTCGACAAACTCGGAAATAATTTTCAACACATGATAAGACTCGCGCCCGTGAATTTCACGGCGGGTTTCATCAGGCAGCATCGGAGTGGGCAGTTTTTTATGCAGGCTCATATTGGTTTCTCCTTTGTGTTCCGACAAAGCGGTTGGGCTGCCAACCATACCGCAACCGCAGTGTGCAGTCTGTAAAGTAGCATACAAAACCGAAAACGGCTACCATACCCGCATCAAATCTTTCCATGTTGCAGCCGCACCCTTGCATCAAACTGCGCTTGACCGAACCCTCGGGCATCGCCGGTATTGCCTGCTTATCCGTCCGATACCGGCGATTGAATCAATATGCGGTTTTGCAGACGGCCTTTGCACCTTTTGCCCTTTTATAGTCGAATAAAATGAGACAAGGCAAAGCAACGCAGTATCATTCTTATTTTAAAAGACTATACAACGAAAAACGGATTGCACCACCCGATAAAAATACAGACGGCTTCCCGACACACCACAAAATCTGCCGCAAGGCCGTCTGCAAAATGAGCCATTTCATACAAAATCATACGGCTTTACCGCACCCTGCATAAAGTAAAAGCAGCAAGTGCGGCAAGGCTTAACGCCGTATCATGTGTATACGCTTTAGGGCGGTGAAAAACCGAGCTTCCATGCCGGTACGCAAAAGCCGCGGCACGCAGCGGATTCATTACCACCGCACCATATAAGCAAGCCGTCTGCAAAATGCAGACGGCTTGGTAGGCGGAGAGTATATTTTTCAAACTATTTCAATGCTGCCAAAGCCGCAATATGTTCCGGCCCGATACCGCAACAGCCGCCGACGGTATCCGCGCCCGCCGCCAGCCATTCTTTCGCCCAGTCCAAATAATTGGGCGGCGTAGTGTCTTTACGGATTTCGTCCAAGCCCTCGTTTGCCGCATTCATTTCTTCCACCACCGGTTCGAAAGCATTGGCATAGACACCCAAACGCGCAGGCGAATCGAGCGTATCCAATACAGCGCGTGCTTCCGCAACCGCCGCACTCATCACTTCGGGACGGCTGCAATTGAACAACACCGCCGCCGCGCCCGCTTTGCAGACGGCCTTTACCGCATCGCCGACCTGTTCGCCCGAGCGCAACAGCGGTTTGTCATGCTCCCGCGTATCCTCCAAGGTAAACGATACCCACCAAGGCTTGCCGTCCTGCGGCAAAACACTTTTCCAAAACAAGGCTTCGGCGGTACTGCTTTGGGTTTCGCTCAACCAAATATCGGCATATTGCGCCAAACCGTTCAACAAAGGCTCGGCAAGCACAGGAGCGGCGGCGGCATCAAACAAATCAGGACGGTACGAACCGAACAGCGGCGGCAGCGAAGCGGCAACCTCTACCTTGCGCCCTCCTTGGTCTGCGGCTTCACGCGCCAATCTGCCCGCCGTTGCCGCCAATGTCTCCGCTTCCGACTCGAAACGGCTGCCGATATGAAACGGCACCAAGGCATAACTGTTGGCCGTAATCACGTCCGCGCCGGCGCGGATATAGTCCAAATGGGTTTCACGGACAATATCCGGCGCTTCGGTCAATGCCAATGCCGACCACTCCGGCTGGCGGAACGGCGCACCACGGCGGTGCAGTTCGCGCCCCATGCCGCCGTCGAGAAGTAAGATTGTACCCATACTTGTTACTTTCTAAAATTTTACTGTTATTCCGCTCTAATACAGCGGTTTGCCCAAAATAAGAATTGTACGCCGCCCTATCCGCCGCGTAAAACCCCGCCTCAACGCTCCCTTCCCGCTTGTCTGACCAAGTGTTCCAGCACTTTTTCCGCCGCAGCCAGATCCGCCGCATCCGTATCCGCCGCCCAGCGTTGCGCCGTTTCCAGCCAGTTTTTGTTGATTTCGGCATATTTCTGCCTGCCCGCATCGGTCAGCGCATACAGCGGCGAGCGTTTGTGCGCGGGGTTGTCTTCCTGTTCGATCATGCCGTCTGCAACCAGCAGGTTGAGCTGCTTTTGCGCTCCTTGGCGGCTGATGCCCATGCGTTCGGCAATTTGCGGCGAGGTTTGCGGCTCTCCTGCCAACACCAGCGCGCCGAGCATTTGCCAGCGGGCGGAGGTCAGCCCGAAATCGGCGGCAAAACGGTCGCCCCATGCCAGTATCGCGCCGTTGGCATGGAAGATTCGGGTGATGAGGCGGCTTAGGGTTTCTGCACGGTTCATATCGGTTGCTCTGTGATTAAAATTTGGATTTTGGAAATCTGACAGCAGCGGTACGGATGTGTTTTTATCCGTTTGCCTGCCGTCTGAATGCTGCCGTGTGTTTTTCAGATGGCCTTTCGGTTGTCCAGTATATAAAAACAGCAACCGGTTGTCGATATTTACGGTTTTTAACCTGCCTAATGTTGACAACCGGTTTTCATATTTGTAAACTGGTTTCCAAGTTATACACACTACGGAGTATTTTGATGAACCGCAAAACATTGGTTTCCCTGCACGCCGCCTCGGGCTTTGCCGGCTTCCTGTTTATTGCTTCTTTTTGAACGGGCAGCGTGGTTGCCGAGCTGTTTCTGAGCCATGCGGCGGTGGCGGCGGTCAAGCAATACATCGTCTGCGCCTTTGTTCTGTTTATCCCCGCGATGATGGCGGCGGGCATTACCGGCAACAAAATGGGCGGCGGGAGCAGACATCCGATGATTGCCGCCAAACGCCGCCGTATGCCGCTTATCGCTGCAAACGGCCTGCTTGTCCTGCTGCCCTGCGCGTTTTATCTCAACCATTCGGCTCAGGCCGGCCGCTTTGACGGCGTGTTTTACACCGTGCAGGCGGTCGAGCTGCTGGCGGGTGCGGTAAATCTGATGATGATGGCACGCAATATCCGCGACGGCTTTGCCATCCGCAAACCGAAAAACCGCACCGCCCGTTAATCCGCCCCAAAGGAGACTTGCTATGAAAATCGACACCCCCGAACGCTACGGCACATTCACCCGCTTTGTGCATTGGGCAACCGCATTGGGATATGTATTCATGTTCGGCAGTGCGCTGGCATGGAACATCGACGACGGCTTGGCATTTTTGGCAACGCCCCATAAAGCGGTCGGAATTCTGCTGTTTTGGCTGACGCTTGCCCGCTTGGTTACCGCCGTGAAAAACTTCCGCCGCCGTCCGCAGCACGCTCTTGCCGTGCGTATCGGACACCTTGCCTTGTACATGCTGATGTTTGCCGTCCCCGCCTCCGGCATGGCGCGTATGGCGCAAGTGCCTTTCGGCGGCATACACGGTCTTTTGGCATTTTTGCTGCTGGTTCTGGCGGCAGGCCATATTGCGATGGCACTCGTCCACCAATGCAAAGGCGAAAAACTGATGCAGCGTATGCTGTAACCATTCGGCGGTCCGGCAAAACCGCCGCCCCCAACCCAACTGAAGAGGAAACCGTATGAAACCCATATTCAAAACCGCATTAATCGCCCTGCCGCTGGCCGCCGTCATACTGACAGGCTGTATGCGCGGTATGCACCACAAACACCTCTTTGCCAAACACCAAGAAGCCGTCGTACTGATTAACGTCTTTGAAGTGCCGGAGGGCAAAGTGGACGAAGCCGTCGCCTCTTGGGAGAAATCGCGTGATTTTCTCGCCAAACAGCCCGGCTACATCAATACACGCCTGCACAAAAGCCTAAATCCAAACGGCAAATTTGCCTTAGTCAATATCGCCCAATGGGAAACGCAGCAAGACTTTGCCGCCGCCACCGCCAAAATGCGGAACGAGTCGGACAACCCTCTGCCGCAAGGCACGCAAGCCCACCCCGCTTTGTATGAAGTTATCCGCGCGGACGGCAAAGACCCGTTTTCAAAAATGTGGCAAAAACGCTTGGAACACAAATATAGTCGAATAAAATAAGAATGAGACAAGGCAGCGAAGCCGCAGACAGTACACATAGTACGACAAGGCAAAGCAACGCAGTATCATTCTTATTTTAAATGACTATAAAAAACAAAAGGCCGTCTGCAAATGAATCAAAGATTTTGCAGACGGCCTTACAGGCGGCTTAGCCGGATGTTTACCCAATATTTGCTCACTTCAAATACCCCCACCCAAGCCACAGCCCAAAGGTTGTGGCTTTGTTGCGTTTGGCATGGCGTTGGGTGTGGCGTTTAAGGGTGTGTTTGGCGGCGTTAAAAGGATGTGGGTGGTTTGTAAAACGAATTTCGCAGTTTTACCATTCACACTTAGCCGTCAATGCTTGTAAATCTCATAAAATTTGCAAAGCCTACAAATCCACAGGCTGCCAATCGCTTCCCTTATTCGGCGGTAAAAATGCCAAGCCTTTTTGCTGCATCGCCCACAGCCGCTCGGGAAAACGGTAGCAATCAGGCTGCGCCAAGTCAACTTCGGTTTGGATTGTCGCTTCCTGCCCGTTTTGCAATTTATGCACCAAATCAGGGTTCATCAGCACCGCCTTGCCCAATGCCAGAAACTCTGCCCAGCCTGTTTTGAAAGCTTCAAGCATACGCTGTGGTGTGCGTAAGTTGCCCACGCCAATCAGCGGCAATCTGCCGTTTAGGCGTTCGTGTAGCAAATCCATACGCGTGCGGCTTGTATCCGCCCCGCGCCGTGCTTTTTTGTCAAAATCCCACAATGAGACGTGCAGATACTGAATCGGCAATTCGGCAAGTTTGTCCAGCAAATCCAAAGTATCCGCCATGGTTAAGCCGTCGCCGCCTGCTTCTTCGGGGGATAGGCGGTAGCCGATGATGAAATCGGGGCGGCCTGCCTGCTCTCTTGCTGCAATCACTGCTTGGGTGACGGCAAGGGGGAATGCAGACGGCTTGCCCCATTTGTCGGTGCGGCGGTTGGTTTGGCGCGAGCTGAACTGCTGAATCAAAAAGCCGTTGCAACCCATGATTTCCACGCCGTCAAAGCCTGCTCGTATGGCAAGTTTTGCCGTAAAAGCAAACGCCTGTACCAATTCGTCAATTTCAGGTGCACTCAATTCTCTGGCATTCTCGGTGGCAGACGGTGCGACAGCGTTATCCGTAATAGCTTTTGCGCCGCCGTGATGGATTTGCAAAACCGCTTTTGCGCCGCCTTGGCGTGCCAAATCCGCCACTTGGCGCAAACTCGGCAAATGGTGCTCTGCAAAGGCGTAGGGCTGCCCCTCAAAGGCTTTGCCCTGCTTGGAATGCACCAGCGTTGCCGCTGAAATGAATAAGCCGAAGCCGTTTGCCTTACCTTGTAAAAAATGCCGTTCGGGCTCGCTCATTGTACCATCGTCGTTTGATGCCCAATGGGTCATCGGCGCAACGACAAGGCGATTTTTGATGGTTACGCCGTTGTTTAGTGTATACGGGGTAAAAAGCGGGGCGAATTTGGGATTCATCATGAAATAACTCTGACGTAAACGCTAAAACGGGCGCAGGGCAAGTTTGCAGTTTTGTTTTTTGAATCGGTAAAAAACCCTGCGAACGTGCAGGGTTTTCGTTTTAGGCTTGGGTGAAAATTTGCGCTTCTGCCAAGCGTGATTTTGGCAATTTGGCGTTAAAATCTTCATCAGCATGATAGCCAAACGACACCACCGCAAGGGCTTTGTAGCCTTTTTCAGTCAGGCCGAATTCTTTATCCAACACAGCCAAATCCACACCTTCCATCGGAATGCTGTCAATGCCCAAAACCGCCGCTGCCATCAGCGCATAGCCCATGCCGATGTGCACTTGGTTGGCAAGCCACTCTTTTTCATCTTTGATGGTGTCGCGGTGAATGCCTAGGAAAGTGCGGCGTGCATCATCACCGCCTTTTTTGTGCTCAGGCAGGGCGTAGCGTCCGTCTTGGTCTTCTTTTTCAAGCAGTTCGTTCAAAAATGCATCATCGGCGTGCATACGGCTGGCAAACACCACCACATGAGACGCGTCTGCGATTTTAGCGATGTTAAACGGGAAATCCTGCGCCGCCTTGACAATGCGCGCCTTGCCCTCTTCGTCATCCGCCACCACAAAATGCCACGGCTGGATGTTTACGCTTGACGGACTGTTGCGCAGCGCGGCTTTGATGTGGGCGAAATCTGCGTCAGAGATTTTCTTGTTTGGGTTAAATTGTTTGGTGGCATAACGCTTTTGGGTAAGTTCGGTGATGTTCATCATAAAATCCTAAAAAGTTAAGTTTTGTTCGGCAATTTTGATTAAAATGGCTGCCTTTGGTGGGATATTATAGGGTTTGTGCGGATATTTGCAATTCATTTAAACTTCTCTTTCATTAAAGAAAAAATTTAATGACAAAGCTGGATTTGCCAACTTGTCAGTTTTGAATTTGCAAGGTTTTTAAAATCGCCAACATTGTCAAGTTTCTAAGATTTTCAAGTTTTCACAACTTACAAAATTCAGCCAAACCGTTTTGGGCGATTTTACAGACGGCATTAAAGCGTGCTGGGCTGGGCATTTGTCCAATGTTTACTTGTTTCAAACACCTGTACCAATGGCGCCAGTGGCACAAAACGCGCCACGCGGTGATATTCTTTGCCGTCTGCAAACAGCAGCACCGCAGGCACACTCATCACTTGCAAATAAGACGCCAGCACAGGCACGTCATCAATGCGCACTTGGGCGGCGCTGATGTGCGAAAATTCGGCGACAGCTTTGGTGATGGCGGGCAAAAGCGCGTGGCAGACACCGCAATGCTGCGCACCAACGTACAATAGCCTGATGCCTTGATGGCGGACGTGCTGCTGCACTTGCTCGAGTGTGGTTAAGGGTTTCATGGTTGCTTCATATTATCGTGTTGATGCCGTCTGTATTTGTGGCTTGGTTTTATTTTGGCGCATTAGCCGCCCAAACGCTTTACACCACGCGCAGCCGCGTCCACCGCACCGGCGAGATAACCGCAAAACTGCGGTGAGTATTCACTGCTGATGCCGATGATTTTATCCGCCCAAACGCTTTGCTGTGTCTGGCTTGGTGCAGGCATTGGGTGCTGTCCGCCGTCTTTGATGTCTTGTTCGGTGGTGGTAAAGGGGCTGTTTGCCCAGTCTTTGATAACTTGCGCCACAGGTGAGGCGGCTTGTTCGCCAAACAGTCGCACCAGCAAAGCGCGGCAATGGGCTTGCAAATCATCATCGCTGACTTGTCTGCGCACTTGGGCAGGCACATTAAAAAAACCGAACAATGCCGCCTTGCCGTTTGGCATGGAGATGTCGTGGATTTCGCCCAAAATACCCTGTCTGCTGCGCCCTTCACCTGACAAACCCTGCTCGCGCCAAAACGGACGCTCGTACACCGCCACATATTTGGCGTGCGGTGCCATCCATGTCGGCGTATCCGCCCATGCCGTCTGCAAATCGCTTGGCAGGCTGGGGCTGAACGCCAGATTTGCCGCCAAACGCGGCGGCAGCGCAAGCAAAACGTGGTCAGCTTCATAATCAAACACCGCGCCTTCTGCATTTGCCGCCTGCACCAAAATGCCGTCTGAAATGCCTTCCGACTGCTGCGTAATGCTTTGCACTTGGCGGTCGGTGCAGAGTTTACGGGGCGGCAGTTTGGCAAGCAAAGCATTGACAAGCGCACTCATGCCGCCTGCAATCCGCAGTGAGGCAGGCGAATTGTGATAGCCGTGCGTGCGTATCGGTGCTTGGCTTGGCGAGTGTTCGTACACCAAATCGCCTTGTTCGTACTGCTCAAACACGGGTAGTTTCAACTCATCAACCAATGCCTGAAGCTGCGGCTGGAAACCGCCCCAGAACCACGTTGCCCCAAGCTCGAAGTTTTCCGCCTCAAAGCCGTCAATCCTGCCGCCGAAGCGGTTTTGCGCTTCTAACAGCAGATAATCTTTGCCTTGTTGTTCCAGCAGATAAGCGGCGTATAAGCCTGCCAAACCGCCGCCGATGATGAGTGTTTGCGTACGCATAAAATCTCCTTTGATTCAGGTTAAATCCCCTGCACGCCCTGTATGCCCAACTTTAAGGCAATCAAAAACAATACGATTAAAATCAGTTGCTTAAATTGCTTTTGCGGTAAAAACCTACCCAAAAACAACCCCACAAAAACGCTTGCCGCCGCCAGAGCCGTTGCCAGCCACATCAGTTGCCACATCTTAGGTGAAAGCGTGTCAAATGCAGGATACAGCACAACCAGTTGGGCGAGCTTGCCTGCAAAAAAGCACACGTTGCCCACTTTGATTACAGTCAGTTTGTCGGCGCGGACGGCAAGCAGATACATCATCAAAATCGGCGACATGGCATTAACCGCACCGCCTGCAATACCACCTGCCACCGCTACAGCAATCATGGACTTTTGCGTATCAGGCAGGACAAACTGCCGCCCCGTTGCCGCTGCCGCCACATACCACAAGATAACGGTAGACAGCGCGATAAGCAGATAAGCCTGATTAACCCACAGCAAAAGTTTTGCCCCAAGCATGGCGGCAACGAGCGAAACCGACACCAAAAGCCAATAACGGCGCAGATAATAAGTCAAGTTAAACCAAAGCGAACCGCCACCGCACAGCCACGCAATCAGATTCAGCAAAGCGGTCGGCAACAACACCAAAAGCACCGATTCGGTCAGTGTAAACTGCATAGACAGCCCGCCGATGGCAATCAGCGAAAACCCTGTGCCTGTAATGCCGTGCAACAAAGCAGCGATGACAAACACCGCAATCAAGACAAGCTCGCCGCCACCAAATGTAGGCATGGTACTCCTTATGTGTTTTATAACCTAGGACTGGGGTTTGCTAATAGGGAAAGAAATGCAGCAATAGCCAATCTTAGCAAGCACATCAAATGCCTTGATAAACAAGTGTTTGATTGACAGATGAATTGATGTACCGACAATGCCGTCTGAAACGGATTTTCAGACGGCATTTAATAGCAAATTTAAGCACAAAGTCGGCTTGATACACTTGCCAAACCGACCGCGCTTGCCTTAATGCCCCGCCATCACGCCGCCGTCTACAGGCAACACCGTACCTGTAATAAACGACGCATCATCGCTTGCCAAAAACAGCATGGCTTCAGCAACGTCTTTTGGCTGACCATTACGACCAATCGGGTGGAAGTTGTTAAAAGTCGGCAAGGTTTCTTTTACCTGCTCTTCGCTCATAAACGTGCCGTAAATCGGCGTTTCAATCACCGCAGGGGCAACGGCATTGACGCGGATATTTTCGCTTGCCAGCTCAATCGCCAAGTTTTTGGTCAAAGCGTGTACGCCCGCATTGGCGGCAGAATATGCCGAGCTTGGCGTGGCGGCGATGGCTTGCAGCGCCCACAAAGAGCCTGTCTGCACAATCGCGCCGCCGCCGCGTTTTTGCATGGCTTTGGCGGCTTCTTGCGCCATAAAAAATTTGCCTTTTAAGATGATATCCACGAAGTTGTCGTATTCGGCTTCGGTGAGTTCCAAAAATGGTTTCGGGTTAAAAATCCCTGCGTTGTTGATGAGAATGTCCACGCCGCCGAAGTTTTCAGTCGCTACCAAAACCAAATCTTTAGCGGTCTCAGGTTTGGAAATATCGCCCGCCACGGTGCGGACTTTTGCGCCTGTCGGGTCAATCACTTTGGCGGCATCCGCCAATTTGCCCTCACTGCGACCGCCGATGACCACGCTCGCGCCTTCTTCCACAAAACGACGTGCTGCTTCCAAGCCCATGCCTGACGCACCGCCTGTAATGATGACGACTTTATTTTCAAAACGTTTGTTCATAAGATTACCTTTAAAGTTTAAGTTAAATGTAAAACACGATTTTCATGCCGTCTGAAAATGCGTGTTTGGTTTTGATGTGTGTATTATCTTGAATTTTAAAGGCGATGACAAACGAGATAAATTTTGGGTATAATAAAGAAAATGTTTAATGGTAGATTTATAATGAAGCCCCTCACCCCCTACCTAAAATCCCTAAAAGCCTTTGAAAGCACCGCACGGCTGGGCAGTTTTAGTGAAGCAGGCAAAGAGTTGTTTGTAACTTCGGCTGCAGTCGGGCAGTTGGTGAAACAACTGGAAACCCAGCTTGGCACACCGCTTTTCCATCGCAGCCAAAGCGGCAAAACCCGCCTTGCGCTCACCGAACCTGCCAAGCAAGCCCTGCCGGACATTCAGGCAGGCTTTGCCCGTTTGGAAAAAGGGTTGGCACAGTTGCAGCAGGCAAACAATCCTTGCGCACTTACCCTGACCACAAGCCCTGCCTTTGCCGCCAAATGGCTGCTGCCGCGTTTGGAGCAGTTTCAGACCGCTCATCCCGACATTGCAGTGCGGCTGCATACCGATTTGCAGCTGCTGGATTTTGCCGCGCACGACATCGATGCAGGCATCCGCTACGGCAAAGGCAGCTGGGCGAATCTGCACAGCGAAAAACTGCTGGACGAAGAAATTTTCCCCGTCTGCTCGCCCAACTGGCTGGCACGGCACCCGACAAGCGAGCCTTTCGAACTGCTGAATGCCACGCTCATTCATGATGTGTCTTTAGACAGCCAAAGCGGTTTTATGTCGTGGCAGCAATGGTTTGAAGATGCGGGGGTTCCGGTTTTCCTGCTCAAACAGGGTTTGCAGATTAATAATTCCGCCGCCGTGCTGCAAGCCGCGATAGACGGACAAGGCGTGGCGCTTGCCCGCAGCGTGATGGCAAAAGACGATGCGGCGAGCGGACGGCTGGTGCGGCTGTTTCCCGACATCAAATCCGTATCGCCGCTGTCGTATTTTTTGGTTTATCCTAAGGAATACGGCAACCGGCAGAAAATCAAGCTGTTTCAAGAATGGCTGCTGGGTGTGGCGCAAAAATAAATCTTGATAAACAGCCATTCCAATAAGAATACGTTCTTTCAAAACAAAGGGAGCAACCAAGCCGGCACGCCGGCAAACCCGTACTTTCTGCGTCCTGCCCTCCGTTTTTCTGCCTTATTGTCCGAACATATATAGTCGAATAAAATAAGAATGAGACAAGGCAGCGAAGCCGCAGACAGTACACATAGTACGGCAAGGCAAAGCAACGATGTATCATTCTTATTTTAAATGACTATAAAAGTAAAGGCCGTCTGCAAAACCGATGATGGATTTTGCAGACGGCCTTTTATGAATTTCGAGATGATCTGTCGGATAAAACCACGCAACCGGATTTGTCCGACAATATATTTGATATTTATTTGGCCAATTCGCGGTCGATTTCTTTGTACACCTCGTTAAAATCAGGCTCGCCGACAAAGGTTTTCAGCACTTCGCCTTTTTTGTTAATCAAAAACGAAGTCGGATAAACCTGTGTACCGAAAGCTTGGGCGGCGGCTTTATCGCCGTCGTACATCACGGTAAACGGCAGCCCGTATTGCTTAACGTATTCATGCACGCTTTCAATCGGGTCAAACGGCTGGGAAATCCCTAAAACTTGGAAATCCTTGCCCTGATAATCGTTGGCCATTTTGATGACTTTGGGCATTTCGCTCACGCAGCCGGGGCAGGAGGGAAACCAAAAATTGATAAAGGTAACTTTGCCCTGCAAATCGGCATTGGAAACAGGTTTGCCCTGCAAATCGGGCAGGTTGAATGCCGGTGCGGTTTTGTTTTCGGGAATCAGGACAAAAGCCAACAATACGCCGACAACGGCGATTGCGACAAGGGTAAGCAGTTTTTTCATTTTGTGGGTAAGGTCTGCAAAAAAGCTGAAATTTTTTCGGGAAAGCGGATACTGCGGCCGCTCGCGCCGTCAACCGGCATCAAGGTAATCTCTGCCTCAACCGCGCTTTTGCCGCTTTCCGCAAACATTATCTGCTGGCGCAACACCAAATGGCGTGCGGTCAGCTCCTTAATTTGGTTGGACACCCGCAACACATCGCCCGCTTTGGCGGCACGGCGGTAGCGGATGTCGATACGGGCAACCACCAGCTGTACGCCGTCCGGTAACGGCAGCAGGTTGTGTTCATCAAAAAACGTCCAGCGCGCTTCTTCGAGAAATTCGAGATAACGCGCATGGTTGACATGACCGTAGCCGTCCAGATGATAGTTTCGGACAAAAAAATTCATTGCTGTTTACGCCGATTCCCGCGCATACCGCCTTTTTGCAGACGGCATAAACGCGGATACTTGCGGCAAATCAATTCAGATTGATGGGCTGGAAAGCCTCACGGGCCAAAGGTTCGGCTTCCAAATCGGTAATCACGGTAGAAAGCTGGATATCAAACCACTCGTTGAAAATATCGGCGTGCAAATCCGGCCATTCGCTTTCATCTTCACACCAGTCGGCAAGTTCAGCGGCAAAAATGTCTTCAAACCGCGCTTCGATTTCGTCCCAAACCTCGTCGGAAGTTTCACACGGGCGCACCAGATAAGCATTGGCATCTGCCTGCAAATCCTCCAGCGCAATACCGTCGAGATGGTTGCCCGGCAAACTTTGCAGCCAGTTCCAAAACGGTTCCAGCGGAATCAGCAAGAATACGCTGCGGTTAACTTCATACATGGCGGTTTCCTTTTGAAATAACAGAACAATGATATAGGAAAGACAGCAAGATTGAAAGCCGTCTGCAAATCAGTCGAGCAGCGACTTTATCACCACTGCCGGATTGCCCGCCGCCAGCGTATAGGGCGGCACGTCTTTCGTTACCACCGCACCCGCGCCAATCACTGCTCCGCGCCCGATGGTTACCCCGCCCATAATGATGGCGCGGCGGCCTATCCATACATCGTCTTCCACCACAATCGGCTTGACTTCCGTATAGCCGTTGAATACGCGCCGTTCTCGATCAAAACGGTGTGCGGTCGAATAAAACAGACACTCCGGCCCCATCATCACGCGCTTGCCGATGGTCAGACCGCGGCAGATTTCGCAGTTTACGCCGATGCCCGAATTCTCTCCCAACACCGTATCGGGCAGCACATACGCACCTTTTTCAATATTGGCGTTGCGCCCGATGTTCGGGCTGATTGCCGCCGCCAGCCGGTAACGCACGGCTTTTGCCGACTTGCCGAACGGTCTGCTGTACGAAGGCGGCAGCATACGCCCCAACACCATCAGGAGTTTCAAAAGGATTTTGGTTTTCATCGGCACACCCCGAATGTTCAGACGGCATGACTATACCACCAAAGCCGCGTGCTGTTGCAAAACCACCAAACGGCACAATATCCGCTTGACGAAACAGCAAAAAATAGCAATAATTGCCAGCTTGTCTTGAAGTATAGGCAAAACCCCTATACCCGCTTAACAGAAAGGAAATTCCATGAAACAAGGTATTCACCCAAATTACCACGAAATCACTGTAAACTGCTCTTGCGGTAACAAATTCACTACCAAATCTGCGATGGAAAAAGACAGCTTCAACATCGAGGTTTGCTCTTTGTGCCACCCGTTCTACACCGGCACTCAAAAAATCGTGGACACCACCGGTCGCGTTGACCGCTTCAACAACAAATTCGGCAACCTGTTCAAACGCTAATCCGTTTGGATTTTGCCCAAAAAAGACCGCTTCAGCGGTCTTTTTTTACATCAGCACAAAAGATTTCGCAGCAAAAGTACGCCTCCCGCACCAAAATGCCGTCTGCATATCGACACCTTACCGGCAAGCGATGATGCTTTCTCCCGCCGCTCGGATTTCAACTGCCTGCCGCACACCATAAAACATTTTACAGACGGCCTTTCATACGCCGTTTCCCGTTGCGTGAAGAATTTGTTACACTAAGTCTCTTTGCAAATACAATATCCATCATGCTGACCTACACCCCGCCCGAATCCCGACCGATTGCCAAAACCCGCGAACAGCCGTGGTTGCTGCTGCTGATGGCGTTTGCTTGGCTGTGGCCGGGCGTATTTTCACACGGGCTGTGGAATCCGGGCGAGCCTGCCGTTTTCGCCGCCGTAGAAGCCATGCAAAGCGGCGCATCGCCCTTGGTTGCCGATGTTTTGGGGGAAACCGATTTCCGTATTTCCCCCGTGTATCTTTGGACGGCGGCGGCTTTTCAAAACCTGCTCACGCCGTGGGCGGCCGGTGCTTATGATGCCGCACGGTTTGCCAGCGTGCTGTTTACCGTAATCGGGCTGACCTGTTGCGGTTTTGCCGGCTTCAACTTTCTCGGACGGCACCACGGCCGCAGCGTGGTACTGATTTTAATCGGCTGCTTCGGCCTGCTGCAGATGGCGCATTTCATGAGCGACATGACCGTCGGTTTTGCCGCATTGGGCATGGTGTTAAACGGTTTTTCGCTGGCCCGCCGCCGCGTTATCGTTTCTTCGCTGCTGCTGGGCGGCGGCGCGGCGCTGCTGTCGCTTACCGCCGGTTTCGCCCTGCCGCTGGCTTTGCTGGCCATGGCCTTGGTTCTGCCGCTGCACCCGCAATGGCGGTTCAAACGCTATTACATCACGCTGTTTGGCGCATTGGCGGTCGGATTGCCGCTGTTGGTGGTTTATCCGTTTCTGCTGTTCAAATTACAGCCGGATATGTTTGAGCTGTGGCTCAACCGCCACATTTTCGGCGAGTTCGGCGGCATTGCCAATGTGCAGACGGCCTTTTCCCTGCCCTACTATCTGAAAAACCTGCTATGGTTTGCGCTTCCTGCATGGCCCTTGGCCGTTTGGACACTGACCCGCATACGCACCGATTCCCAGCCGTGGAGCATATTGGCGGTTTCATGGATTGCCGTTACGCTGGTGCTGCTGGCCGCCATGCCGCGCCAGTTTCAAGACTATTTGATGTGGTTGCTGCCGCCGCTGGCATTGCTCGGTGCGGCGCAGTTAGACGGTTTGCGGCGTGGCGCAGCAGCATTCATCAACTGGTTCGGCATTATGGCTTTCGGCTTGACCGCCGCCTTTCTTTGGGTGGGTTTTTTCGCCATGAACTACGGCTGGCCGGCGAAACTTGCCGAACGTGCGGCATATTTCAGCCCGTATTACACGCCGGAAACCGACATTGTGCCGATGATGGTGGCGATTTTGTTTACCCCGTTGTGGCTGCTGGCCATTACACGGAAAAACATCAAAGGCCGCCAGGCGGTAACCAACTGGGCGGCAGGCGTTACGCTGGTTTGGGCTTTGCTGATGACGCTATTCCTGCCGTGGCTGGACGCGGCCAAGAGCTACGAACCGGTTGTCAAACAAATGCAGGCCGCCCTGCCGTCTGAATTATCGAAGCAGTTTGCAGACGGCCGCGAATGCCTTTATGTTGCCGAAAACGACCGCCGCGCGCGCCTTGCTTGGGGACAGTACAGCGACATCGCCCTGCATACCGGCCATGCGGAATGCCGTTACCGTCTCGTTCAACAGCCGAAAGATACCGCCACACCGCAAGGCTGGGTAAAACGCTGGCAGGGTGCGCGCCCGCGTAATGATAAGGAAGGTTTCGCGCTGCTGGAGCGGGCAAACGCCGAATAAAATCTGTGTAACAGCCATAACACAAAACGATACGGCATTGCCGCGCTTTGCTTAAAAAATAAGGCTTTGCCAAGCTGCTGAAACAGCCGTTCCGCCGCGCCTTACTGCCTGTACTGCTGCTACTTTGGCTGCCTTATCTTATGCTGAATGATTCGAACATACAAAAGGCCGTCTGCAAATACCGAAACCCGATTTTGCAGACGGCCTTTTCCATTTTCAAAACAGCGTTCGGCACAATATCTATCGCGGACTGAACAAACCTGTGGACAAATAGCGGTCGCCGCGGTCGCAGATGATGCACACCACTACCGCGCCCGGGTTTTGTTCGGCAATTTCCACGGCCTTCAAAGCCGCCGCGCCGGAGGACACTCCGGCAAACACGCCTTCTTCGCGGGCGAGGCGGCGCATAAAGGCTTCGGCTTCCTGCTGGCTGACATCCAATGTTTCATCAATCAAATCGGCCTCGAAGATACCCGGCATATAGGCGGCAGGCCAGCGGCGGATACCGGCGATGGCGGACTGCTCGTCCGGTTGCAGGCCGATGATGCGGACGGCGGGGTTTTGTTCTTTCAAATAACGCGCCACGCCGGTGATGGTGCCGGTAGTACCCATTGAGCTGACGAAGTGGGTGATTTTGCCTTCGGTTTGCGCCCAAATTTCGGGACCGGTGGTGAGGTAGTGCGCTTCTTTGTTGTCGGGGTTGTTGAACTGATCGAGCACTTTGCCCAAGCCCTGCTCCTGCATGGCCAAGGCTTGGTCGCGGGCGGCTTCCATGCTTTCGGTTTCAATCAGTTCCGCACCGTAGGCGGCCATCGCGTCTTTGCGCTCTTGTGTGGAATTGGCGGGCATGAGCAGAATCAGGCGGTAGCCTTTGACGGCGGCGGCCATGGCCAGCGCGATGCCGGTGTTGCCGCTGGTGGCTTCGATCAGGGTGTCGCCGGGGCGGATGTCGCCGCGTGCTTCGGCCTGTGCGATCATGTGGTAGGCGGGGCGGTCTTTGACCGAACCGGCGGGGTTGTTGCCTTCGAGTTTCGCCCAAACCTGCGCTTGGGTGTGCGCGGCAACGCGTTCGAGGCGGACTAAGGGGGTATGGCCGATGGTGTCGGCAAGTCGTTTGGTGTGCATACGGGTTCCGATGGGTTTAAAGCGGCGGCAGTGTTCCGCCCTTTCTTGATTGGAACCGACTATACCACAAAATGCACCAACCTCCCGCCGTTTGCCCATTCAAACGAAAGCCGTTATCATCAAACATTTCCTGTTTCGAGAAAATGCCATGCTCCGTTCGCTTTTTGTCCTTTCTCTTGCGTTTGCCCTGCCCGCGTGGGCGCAAACCCTGTCGCACACCCTGCCCAACGGTCTGAAGGTTATTGTGAAAGAAGACCGGCGCGCACCGGTTGCGGTGGCACAGCTTTGGTATAAAGTCGGCAGCATAGACGAGCAGCCCGGCAAAAGCGGCTTGAGCCACGCGCTCGAACACATGATGTTTAAAGGTACGCCAAACGTACCTTCCGGAGTGTTCAACCGCACCGTATCGGCGTTGGGCGGCAAAAACAATGCCTACACCAACCGCAGCGAAACCGTTTATTATGAAAACATTGCCGCTGCCAATCTGCCCGAGGTATTGGCACTCGAAGCCGACCGTATGCAAAACCTCAATTTCAGCAATGACGAATTTCTCAATGAAATGAGCGTTATCCGCGAAGAACGCCGCCAGCGCACCGAAGATTCCGCCGCCGGCAAACTGTGGGAGCATATTTATCTCAACAGCTTTACCAAGCCCTCCATGCGCGCCGCCGTCATCGGTTATATGGACGATCTGCACACGCTGACGGCAGAAGACTTACGCAATTGGTACCGGCAATATTATGCGCCGAACAACGCCGTCTTGGTGGTGGTCGGCGATGTGGACGCTGCCCGAACAATACAGACGGCCTCCGAGCTGTTCGGCGGCATTCCCGCAAAAGATACGCCGCCGCGCAACGACTTAACCGAACCAGCAGAGCGCGCGCCTGCTTATACCGAAACCACTTCCGCCGTTACCCGCCAACCGCTGATTGCGCTTTCCTACCGCGTACCGCCGCTGAAGCAGTTGGACGACAACATTCCTTACGCACTCGATGTGCTGGCCGATATTCTGGCCGGCAACTCCTCCAGCCGTTTCGACAGCCGTCTGGTACGCGGCAAACAATCTGCCTTAAGCGTGGGTGCGAGCTACGATTTGCTCAGCCGCGAAATGCCGTTGTTCAACATTACCGCCATGCCTGCCGAAGAGGTTTCCGAACACGCGCTGATTGATCAGATTCGTGCCGAAATCCGCGATATTGCGGAAAACGGTATCGGCAAAGACGAATTGTCGCGCGTGCAAAAACGCGCCTATGCCGATGAAATTTACGCACGCGACTCCATGAGCGCGCAAGCCTCGCTGATGGGACGTTTGGAAACACGCGGTTTCCGATACACTGATGAAGCCGAAATCCGCCGCCGTCTGCAAGCCGTCCGCCCGTCGGACATTCAGGCCGCCGCCAAACTGCTGACCGACAACCGCTCCGGCGTGGTGGTGGTCAAACCGGAACACCGTTAAACACTTTGCGATGCCTTGACCGCACCGCCTTTCCGCTTCCGATACCGTCAAGGCCGTCTGCAAATACGGTTTGGCATACCGACCGAACCCTTATTTTGCAGACGGCATTTGCCCCCGTTTTTAAAGATACTGCCATGACTGCAAAATTTCTCATTCCCCTCATGCTCCTGCTGCTCCCTACTGCCCAAGCCATCGACATCCAACGCTGGACAACCGCCGAAGGTACGCAAGTCCTGCTGGTAGCGCGGCACGACAACCCTATTGTCGACATGGAAATCAGCTTCAAAGGCGCAGGCAGCGTATTCAATCCGGACAACAAAAACCAAGTAGCCGAATTTACCGCCGCGCTCCTAACCGGCGGCACGCGCAAGCTGGACGAAGAAGCCTTTAATGAAAAAACCAACGATGCCGCCGTCAACATCGCCGCCGCTGCCGATCAGGAAAGCGCGTCTGTTTCCCTCCGCAGCCTGAGCAAACCGCACCATCTCAAACAGGCGGTTACGCTGCTCAACCAAGCACTGACCGCACCGCGTTTCGCCCCCGAAGTATTCCGACGCCGCCAAAACCAAGCCATTACCGCGCTGCAACAAATGGAAACCATGCCCGGATTTAATGCCGGCCGCGCCTTTACCCGCCTCGCCTATCCGCACCACCCTTACGGCAGCAGCGCCAAAGTGAGCATAACCGGTCTTAAAAATGTTACGCTTGACGACATCCGCGCTTTCCACCGCACCCGCTACGGCAAAGACAACGCCGTTGTCGCCATTGTCGGCGATGTCGGCCGCCGCCAAGCCGAGAAACTGGTTCGCGAAGCCTTAAAAGGTCTGCCCGAACAAGCCGCTGCCGAACGCCGCGTACCACCTGTGGCACAACAAACCGCCGGCCGCACGGAAATCCCGTTTGCCGGAGAACAGGCGCACGTCATACTCGGTATGCCGCTGATTACGCGCAAAGACCCCGACTATTACGCCCTTGTCGCCGGCAACTACATTCTGGGCGGCGGCGGTTTCGACAGCCGTCTGATGCAGCAGCTCCGCGACCGCAAAGGCTACACATACGGCGTACACAGCAGTCTCGAGCCTGCGGCCGAAGCAGGCGCGTTCAGCATTTCGTTTTCCACCCAAAAGCAAAACACCCGCGCCGCTCTTGCCGATACGCAAGCCGTGGTTGAACAATTTATTGCCGAAGGTCCGACCGAAGACGAACTGCGCCAAGCCAAAGCCAACATCATCGGCAGCTTCCCCCTGCGCTTTGATTCCAATGCCAAGTTGCTGGGCTACCTGACCTTAATCGGCGAATACGACCTGCCGGACGATTACCTCGAAGCCTACCCAAAAGCAGTGGAAAAGCTGACCGTAGAACAAATCAAAGAAGTTTGGCAACGCCGCGTCGACCCTAAAAATCTGCATATTGTGGTTGTCGGCGCGGAATAATGCCGTCTGCATTTTACCCTTGCTGCGCTTCCCGCTTTTTCAGTTTGACACACAGCAGTTTGATAAACAACCGCGCGCATTTCAATGCCATATCAATATTTCCCGCATTCGGACGGCACGGCTGATGCGTTTTTGATACGCCCCAACCGCACCGCAAACCGTGTTTTCAAGCCGTATCCATGCGAACAGCCGTCTGTAAATCCCATTTGCAGACGGCTTTTTTCAAAGTTTTCAGGCTCAACCGCATTGCTGAAACGGCAAAACTATAGTCGAATAAAATGAGAATGAGACAAGGCAGCGAAGCCGCAGACAGTACACATAGTACGGCAAGGCAAAGCAACGCTGTATCATTCTTATTTTAAATGACTATAAAAGACTATACTTATCTTGCTGTCGGTACAATCTGCCGTCAGATTGAAACGGCTATGCTTTTGCAGACGGCTTCCATACACCGCAGCCTGTGTTGCCCCATCTTACCAAACAAACAAACTGCAAAAAGCCGTCTGTAAATTCCTTTTACAGACGGCTTGGTACGGTTACAACACATCAACGGGCATTATGCCTGTTAACGCCGAACTGCCATGTTGTCGCGGTGGATAAGCTCGTCTTCGTGGGCGTAGCCGAGTTTGGCGGCGATATGCTCGGAATCGGTTTGCAGCAGTTTGGCGGTTTCCCCGCTGCTGTAATTGATGAGGCCGCGGGCGATTTCCCTGCCTTCGGTATCGACCACCGCCACCAGTTCGCCGCGGTGGAAACTGCCTTCTACCGCCACGCAGCCGACGCTCAGCAGGCTGGCGTGTTGTTCGGCAACGGCGCGGGCGGCTCCGCGGTCAACCATTACTTTGCCGGCAATCTGCACATGGCCGAGCAGCCATTGTTTGCGGGCGGCCACGCGGCTGTGTGCGCTGGTAAACAGTGTGCCGATGCTCTCGCCCTGTTGCAGGCGCACCAATACATTCGGCTCGCGGCCGCTGGCGATGACGGTGGATGCGCCGCTCAGTGCCGCACGTTTGGCGGCGGTGACTTTGGTGTACATGCCGCCGGTGCCGACGCTGCTGCCCGCACCGCCCGCCATGTTTTCCAAATCGGGATGTTCGGCTTCGATTTGACGGATAAATTTGGCGGCCGGATTTTTGCGCGGGTCGCTGTCGTATAAGCCGCTTTGGTCGGTCAGAATCACCAGCGCGTCGGCATCGACGAGGTTGGTCACGAGCGCGCCCAAGGTGTCGTTGTCGCCGAGCTTGATTTCGTCGGTGGTAACGGTGTCGTTTTCGTTGATAATCGGCACGATGCCTTTTTCAACCAAGGTCAGCAGGGTGCTGCGGGCGTTGAGGTAGCGGGTGCGGTTGCTCAGGTCTTCATGGGTCAGCAATACTTGTGCGGTATGGATTTGGTGGTAGGCAAAGGCGTATTCGTAGGCCTGTGCGATGCCCATCTGGCCGACGGCGGCGGCGGCCTGCAATTCGTTGATGGCAGTGGGACGCTTTGCCCAGCCCAGCCGTTTGATGCCCTCGGCAATCGCGCCGCTGGACACGAAAATCACGTTGGTGCCTTTGGCTTTGAGTTCGGCAATCTGCGTCGCCCAACGGTTGAGCGCGGCTTGGTCTATGCCTTTGCCTTCGGCGGTAACGAGGCTGGAACCGACTTTGACGACAATCAGCTTGGCTTGTGAAAGGTTTTGCAGGGTCATGGCGGGTTTCCTGATGATGGGTATGCGGTTCAGACGGCCTTTCTGTCTATTCAGGCCGTCTGAAAAAATTTATCTGATGGCTTAATCCTTGGCCAATCCGTCTAATAACACCATATTCGGCAGTGATAACAATAAAGCGGTCGGCAGCATGATTTTTGATCGGACAAAGCCTCCTCCGACAATCACCCGATCTTTTTCAGCAATACTGCTGTCTACCAACACCAGCCAGTCATCCGGCAAACCTAGCGGGGTAATGCTGCCGAACTCCATACCGGTGGTTTCAAGGACATAATCCAGCGGGGCGAACGATACTTTCTTCGCATCGAGCTGCTGTTTGACCATGCTGCCTGTGTTGGCACGCTTGCCATAAGGCAAGACAATGGCGGCATAGCGTTTTTCCTCCCCTCGCACACCTTCAACTACAAGGCAGTTTAATTCCATCTCGAGCGGCACGCCGTATTCTTGGCTTAACAACAGACCGTCGGCAAAATCGGGACAAATTTCCGCCACGCCAATTTGATGATGATCCGCTAAGATTTCACTTAAGCGGTAAATACTTGCCGGAACCAATGCCGGATGATCAATCAATGGTCTGAAGTCCAATTTCATTGTGATTCTTTCTTACGTTTAAAGACGCTCATAAACAAATACAGCAGAAGCATACGGGTTTCAGACGGCCTGAGGGCTTGGAAAGGCCGTCTGAATATTGGATGAAACACGTTTTACGAAGCGGCTGCCGTCCACAATTTGGCGGCGAAGGCTAAAAACAAGGCTCCCACGCCGCCTTTGCCTGCTGCGCCGGTTTTGCGGTAGTGCGCCGCCCAACGGCTGATGCGGTCAGCCATCGGTGCCATCGCGTTCAGATAAATCAGACTGACGGTTTGAAAAATCAAACCTAAAATCAAAAAACTGACTAATGGGTGGGGATAGCTAATATCGACAAACTGCACCATCATAGATGGGAAAAACAGCAATCCTTTAGGGTTGAGCAGGGCAATAGTGAGGGCTTTCTTGAAAACATGCGGTGAGTGAATGCGGATTTCTTCGACCGGTTTGCCGTTGTGCCAATTTTGCCACGCACCGAGGATGAGTTTCAGGCCGATGTAGGCCAGATAGCAACCGCCTGCCAGCTTGATACCGTCAAATAAAAACGGATAGGCTTTCAGTAACGATCCTGCGCCGAGGGCGGAGGCGGTAATCAGTGTGCCGTTGCCAAGAAACGTACCCGCAATGGCGCGACGGGCGGTTTTGACACCGTATTGTCCTGCCACCGCCATGCAAAACATAGAGTTTGGACCGGGTAGCAGAATCAGTACTACCACAGCCAAAGTATAAGTCACAATATCAGTGATGCCGAACATCACGCTTTCCTTTCATTCACAGCTTTTCAGACGGCCTATTCGCGGTTGCGGCTGTGCCAGAAGTAACGCCACACGAAACACGGGAAGGCGAAAATCAGATACAGGCAGATATTAATCGCGTAAAACTCCCAACCCTGCGGCTGTACGACTCCTGCGCGTGATTCGAGCAGATAGGCCAATGCGGCTGTGATGCCGAAGCCGATAAACAGCTCCAGCAGATGATGGCCGAAGTGTTTCTTCGCCAAAGGGATTACGCCCAAGAGCTTTTGGGTAAGAAACGGTGCATTGGCGAAAATCAAAGCCAACAGTAATAAGATGTACATGGGTGCGGTCATGAGGTACTTTCGTCATCGAAACCAATCATGAATACGGTTGCCGTATCCAAATTATTTTTACAGACGGCTTTATCCGCCGGCGCTCGAAATGCGCCAAGCCGTCTGCATATCCGACCATCGGCAGTTTTGCAGACGGCTTTTTGGCGCACAAGAAGCGGACAAACATCCGCTTCTTGTGATTATCCCCGCCGCCAAGTCGTGCCGCCCGCGCCGTCTTCCAAAATAATCTTGGCTGCGTTCAACACATCGCGGATGCGGTCGGATTCTGCCCAGTTTTTATCGGCACGCGCCTGTTTGCGCGCCTCGATCAAAGCATCGATTTCTTCGTTGGACAGGCCGTCTGAAACGGTATTGCCGCCTTGCAGAAACTCGGTCGGGTTTCGTTGCAGCAAGCCCAACACACCGCCCAGAGCCTTCAGGCAGCCTGCCAGCTCCGCACTGCCGGTTTTATTGACTTCGCCCGCCAGCTCGAACAATACCGCCATCGCTTCAACGGTATTGAAGTCGTCGTCCATCGCGGCGAAAAAGCGGCGGGTGTAGTCGTTGGCCGCTTCGCTCAAGGCAAATTCGGACGGCACGGTGTTTTTCAAGGTGGTGTACAGGCGGGTCAGCGCGCCTTTGGCATCGTCCAAATGCGCGTCAGAGTAGTTCAGCGGACTGCGGTAGTGGGCGCGCAGGATAAAGAAGCGCACCACTTCGGCATCGTACTGTTTCAACACTTCGCGGATGGTGAAGAAATTACCCAGCGATTTGGACATTTTTTCGCCGTCCACACGGATAAAGCCGTTGTGCAGCCAGTATTTCACATGGCTGGCGATGGTTTTGCCGCCGTGGTCGTGGCCGCAGGTATGGCCGAGTGCGCCCACGCTTTGGGCAATTTCGTTTTCATGGTGCGGAAACTGCAAATCCGCACCGCCGCCGTGGATGTCAAAGGTATTGCCGAAGAGGTTTCCCCCCATGGCCGAACATTCGATATGCCAGCCCGGACGGCCCTGACCCCACGGGCTTTCCCAAGACGGCTCTCCCGCTTTGGCAGCCTTCCACAACACAAAATCCAAAGGATCGCGTTTGAAACCGTCCACTTCCACGCGTTCGCCCGCCCGCAAATCATCTAAAGACTTGCCGGAAAGCTGGCCATAGGCCGGAAACTCGCGCACGGCATAATATACGTCGCCGTTGGCCGCCGGATAAGCCTTGCCGTTGGCAATCAAAGATTCAATCATGGCAATCATTTGCGCGATATGCCCGGTAGCCTTCGGCTCTTCGTCGGGGCGCAACACACCCAAGGCATCGGCATCTTCGTTCATTGCTTGGATAAAACGCGCGGTCAGTTCGCCAATGGTCTCGCTGTTTTCCGCAGCACGGGCGATGATTTTGTCGTCAATGTCGGTGATGTTGCGCACATAAGTGAGCGGATAGCCGCTCTGGCGCAGCCAACGGGCAATCATGTCGAACACCACCATCACGCGGGCGTGGCCCAAGTGGCAGTAGTCGTACACGGTCATGCCGCAAACGTACATACGCACGTTTTCGGGATTGATGGGGGTGAAGGGTTCTTTTTGACGGGTGAGGGTGTTGTAGAGGTTTAGCATGGGTATTAAATAAATTAAAAATTTAAAAATAGACAATAGAAATTTAGCGTCTTAATAATTCTTCGCCGATTTTTTGAATAATGGGTACAACCAAAGCATTTCCCATTGTGAAATAACGGAATTTCTGCGGCATTCCCGTATTTGTCCAATCGTCGGGAAAGCCGTTTAAGCGTTCGCACTCAATAGGGGTCAGTAAACGGAGCTGGCCGCTTTTTTTATCGGTAACAACATGGGTGCTGCGGTTGACACTCGATTCGCTGGTCAGCATGGTTCGTGCAGGCAAATCCAAACTGTCAGGGAAACTCATACTACCCTCGGCAAAAAAGTAAGGCTCTCCATTAGGTTTTATTCGAGGGATTCTTTTTGCCCCTTTCAAATATTGCCACTTTTCCAAATTACCGTTTAAAAAATAATGCTCTTCGACTGCGCGGGTTTCTAAAATGCTACCTAAGGTGGTTGGTGTGTGTGGCTCCGGTATGGTTTCTAATGAATAAACTTTGCTATCTATCATTACTCCAGCGTTGTAAAAGTCAGCGGTAAACCTGTCGGAAACGGCTTTCAAATCCTCAAGGCCGTCTGAAATAGAGGTATGGCTTTGACGGTTCTTGGAAATCGTATTGAGGACAGGAAATGCTTTGGCAAAAATCCCATCTTCAAGCAACCATCGGACTGGGTCATTCAGGAATAGTTGAGTTGCAATTCCCGATTCTCGTTTACAGGCAAAAATAAAAATACGACGACGGCGTTGGGCATGACCGTATTCAGCAGCATTGATTACACGCCATTCTACCGTATACCCTAAATCGTATAGGCAGCGAAGCATAACGCCGAAGTCTTTACCTCTCTGATTTGATGGGGATTTCAGCAGGCGATCTACATTTTCCAATAAAATCCATTTAGGATGATTAGCCTCAATAATATCGCGGATGTCCCACCATAACACTCCTTTTTTCCCTTCAATTCCTGCTGCCCCTGTGCGGGCAACGGAGTAATCTTGGCAAGGAAAACCTCCGACTAAAAAATCATGTTTGGGAATGCTGTGTTTGGCTGTGCTGATATTTTCATTAGTGTGATTTACTGTGCCGAAATGTCGTACATAGCAATCATAAGCATGTTGGGATTTTTTACCGGGTTCCCATTGGTTTGCCCAAACCGTTTGATAATTGCTGGAAGCAGCTTCCAAACCCAAACGGAAGCCGCCCACACCTGCAAACAGTTCTACTACTTTGATATGGTTCTTATCCACTTCAATCTCTGGTGAGTTGCAATTTTTCGGTCAGCTTACCTGAATCTGACAAAATGATCAATGTTTTTTAAATAAATTTCATCTCGAACATATTCCGCATTCAGCCAAAAACAATGCTTCGTATAGGAGGTTAGTCTGGTCAGCACATCTGCTTTGGGTAGGGGATAAGTATCAGCAGCATTTCGGGCATGAGGGCGAACGTGCATTACGTTATTTTTGATGTCGGTAAAATAGGTTGCCCTCCGACCTGATTTTTTATAAATAGATTTGACGATTTGTCCGCTTGTCAGCAGTGCTTTCAAATCTTGCCAAATTTTGAATGCTTGCTTTTTATCATCATAAGGCATAGTCCAAAAGACAACTTTTTCTAAAAAAAGGGTATTGCCCGAATATTTGAAAAAAACAAACAGAAATTTTTTATCAATCAGTTGGTGCAAACTGCTTTCTTCCCAACTTTTCTCGTTAAAGATTTCAGTATACTTGAATGACGGAAAAGAAATATGTTCTTTAGGTAGGTTATTTTTTTCCTGAATTCTGATGGTTTTAACGACAATATCGGCCTTGGAGAATTCTTCAATTTCCTTATCGGAGTCTATACCTAAAATAGCTTTAGTAAGGATGGCGTAGAACTGTTTGGATTTTCGTTGCTCGGATAAATTCAATTTGTCGATAATCTCAGTTTCAGATAAACCGTAATATAAGGAAAACCTGTCGATAACGGTATTTTCTAAAGATTTCTTGTCGGATGTGCGGAGAATTTTTCCAAATGATCCGTCTGAAATACCTGAAAGTTGCGCAATAATATGGTTAACGTAGCCTTGCTTTAAAGAGAAGGCCCGTTGTTTTGCCGGAATGTGAGAAAACGGTTGTGTGCGCAAAGATTCAGCATTTGTTCCTTTAGTGCACGCACCCAAATAAAAAGTATCACCCTCCGACAATTCGTGCGCTTTCCCCGATTTTACTTTTTGCTGAATGGTCTGCCAATCCTGCCTGATGATGTTTAAATCATCATTTGGAAAGTCCCATAAACCGACTAACCGAATCGGATATTCAAAAACAGACTGATTGCGGTCGTAAACATAAAATACCAACAAAATATGAGCATTTTTAAGTAAAAATGAGCTATTTGCGAAATCTTGGTTTACAATTTGCTCATAATTGATGATGTTGAGAACCAATCATTCTTTTGCCCTGATTATAGATTTTTTACTGAATTTTTTTAGTGGGGAAGATTTGAGTTCTATACCTGCTTCATAAAAATCAGGGCGGGAATCGGAGTTCAGTTTTTTGAAAAAATAATATTTCTCTAAAATCTGACCGAATTTTCCTTTATTTCCACTTTGCAAATCATTATTGCCGGTAAGGCAAGCCATCTCGCCCAAAGTCCGCCCTTGAAGCAAGAGAGCATAACGAAGAATACTCTGCTTATCCGCATCATCGTATAAAAAACACTGGTTGTCGGGGTGCAGAATTTTCATATTTTAACCTATTGTTAAGTGGTGCTTTGTTTGTTAGCAATAAAGGCCGTCTGCAAATATCAGAAATCTTTCAGACGGCCTTTTATCACAAACTTACTCCGCCAAAAACACGCTGGTATCGGTTTTCGGCTGTTGCTCCGCCGCTTCCGGTGCAGCCGCTGCTTTGGCGGCGGCTTCTTCCAATGCCGCCAAGCGTTTTTTCTCGGAGAGGTATTGGTTGATTTGGCGCACCAAATCCTGCGTACCCTGATGCGCCAATGCGCTGATTTTGAAGAGGCGCGGGGTGGTCATGTCGAATTCGAAGCGGTCGTCCGGTTCGGGGTAATTCCAGCCGATTTGTTTGAGAAACTCGGCGGTGCGGGCTTCGGCTTCTTCTTCATCGAGGATATCGAGTTTGTTGAGCACCAGCCAGCGCGGTTTGTCGTACAGTTCCGCATCGTATTTGCGCAGCTCTTCCACAATCGCCAAGGCTTCGGCAGCGGGGTTGACGTTCTCGTCAAACGGTGCCAGATCGACAACGTGCAGCAGCAGGCCGGTGCGTTGCAAATGTTTGAGGAAGCGGTGTCCCAAGCCTGCGCCTTCAGCCGCACCTTCAATCAGGCCGGGGATGTCGGCCATGACGAAGCTGTGGTTTTCGTCGAGACGCACCACGCCCAAATTGGGGTGCATGGTGGTGAAGGGGTAGTCGGCGATTTTGGGGCGGGCGGCGGATACGGCGGTAATCAGCGTGGATTTGCCGGCGTTCGGCATACCGAGCAAGCCGACATCGGCCAAGACTTTCAGTTCCAGTTGCAGCGAACGCGCTTCGCCTTCTTCGCCCGGCGTGGCTTGTTTGGGGGCACGGTTGACCGATGATTTGAAGTGGATGTTGCCCAAGCCGCCTTTGCCGCCGCGCGCCAAGATAACGCGTTGGCCGTGGTGGGTGAGGTCGGCGACGATTTCGTCGGTATCCAAGTCGCGGATCAGCGTGCCCACGGGCATACGCAGCTCGATGTCGTCCGCGCCTGCGCCGTAGCGGTCGGAGCCGTGGCCTTTCTCGCCATTTTTGGCTTGGTAGCGTTTGACAAAACGGTATTCGACCAAGGTGTTGATGTTTTCGTCGGCCACTGCCCATACGCTGCCGCCTTTGCCGCCGTCGCCGCCGTCGGGGCCGCCGCGCGGTACGAATTTTTCACGGCGGAAACTCGCCGCGCCGTTGCCGCCGCGTCCGGCGATGACTTCGATTTTTGCTTCGTCGATAAATTTCATGGTGTTCCCGCTGGGTTTGCAGACGGCATTGCTGCTGGTTCGGGCGAATGCCGTCTGAACGAAGTATTCGGATAAGGTTTGATATTATAAAGGATAAGTGTCTGTTTGTCGGGATATTGTTTGGGCGGGGTTATGCCGTCTGTAAAATATGCTGTTTTCAGGTGCAATCTGCTTGCGGTATTAAGCAATCCCATCACCCTTTTCTCTCGCTGTGGAATGCCTGCAAACATTTTCTGCTTTTTCGGTTTTGATGCCCGTTGAAACCATCTGTATGTATTTTATTTGGATTTGCGGCATGGAAATCGGTACAATTTTTGGGTTTATGCCGTCTGCAAAATCTTGCGGCAACAAATATCCTGAACCGCTGCAAAAGGCGGTACAATTCCAATTTGTATCTTTACTCTGCGCGAAACATATTTCCACGATGCGGCAGCGCGGCAATACGCCGTTTCGTCGGGAAGTACCGGCATCCGCTCTTTGCCTGCGCGCGCATTTTCTGAAACAACCATTTGAAACAATAAAATGAATTTATTAGGTGCTTTGGCCAAAGTCGGCAGCCTGACGATGGTATCTCGCATATTGGGTTTCGTGCGCGACACCATTATTGCCCGTGCGTTTGGTGCGGGAATGGCGACTGACGCGTTTTTTGTGGCGTTCAAACTGCCCAACCTGTTGCGGCGGATTTTTGCCGAAGGTGCATTCGCGCAGGCGTTTGTACCGATATTGGCGGAATACAAGGAAAACCGCTCGCCCGAGGCGACTCAGGCATTTGTGCGCCATGTGGCCGGCATGTTGTCGTTTGTGTTGGTGATTGTTACCGCAATCGGTATTTTGGCCGCACCGTGGGTGATTTACGTTTCCGCACCGGGCTTTGCGAAAAGTCCCGACAAATTCCAGCTTTCGATTGACCTCTTGAGGATTACGTTTCCGTATATTTTCTTGATTTCGCTGTCGTCTTTTGTGGGCTCGATTCTGAATTCCTATCATAAATTCAGTATTCCCGCATTTACGCCGACGCTGTTGAACGTATCGTTTATCGTGTTCGCGCTGTTTTTCGTGCCGTATTTCAATCCGCCCGTAATGGCGCTGGCTTGGGCGGTATTTGTCGGCGGCGTATTGCAGTTGGCGTTCCAACTTCCTTGGCTGGCGAAGCTGGGTTTTTTGAAAATGCCCAAGCTGAACTTTAAAGACGCGGCGGTCAACCGTGTGATGAAGCAGATGGCTCCTGCGATTTTGGGCGTATCCGTGGCGCAGGTTTCGCTGGTCATCAATACGATTTTTGCTTCGTTTTTGCAGTCGGGCAGCGTGTCGTGGATGTATTACGCCGACCGCCTGATGGAATTGCCCACGGGCGTGCTCGGCGTGGCACTCGGTACGATTCTGCTGCCGACTTTGTCGAAACACGCCGCCGGCAACAATACCCAAGAGTTTTCCGGCCTGCTCGATTGGGGGCTGCGCCTGTGTATGCTGCTGACGCTGCCGGCAGCGGTAGGCTTGGCGGTCTTGTCGTTTCCGCTGGTGGCCACGTTGTTTATGTATAAAGAGTTTACCCTCAACGATGCGCTCATGACGCAAAACGCACTCATCGCCTACTCTTTCGGCCTCATCGGGCTGATTATGATTAAAGTGCTCGCACCCGGTTTTTACGCCCGTCAAAACATTAAAACGCCGGTCAAAATCGCCATTTTCACACTGATTTGCACGCAACTGATGAACTTGGCCTTTATCGGCCCGCTGAAACACGTCGGCCTGTCGCTGGCCATCGGTTTGGGTGCGTGTTTGAATGCAGGATTGCTGTTTTTCCTGCTGAGAAAACACGACATCTACCGGCCGGGCAAAGGCTGGGGGATATTTTTGGCGAAAATGCTGGCGGCACTGCTGGTGATGGGCGGCGGACTGTGGGCAGCGCAAACCTGCCTGCCGTTTGAATGGGTTGAAGCAGGCGGCCTGCAAAAAGCGTTGCAACTGTGTATATTGATTGCCGGCGGCGGCGGATTATATTTCGCGGCACTGGCTTTACTGGGCTTCCGTCCGCGCCATTTCAAACGGACGGAAACCGCCGATTAAACGCATAAGCCGTCTGCAAACAGGCATAGCTGATTTTGCAGACGGCCTTTTTCAAAATATGTATGGCCAGAGCAATGACAAGCTCCGCTAAAAAAGCGTACAATCCCTCCCCTATTCTTCTAATTAATCAATCTTTTCCGGACGGCGTTTGACCGGCACCACTTTCCGCCCCGCCATGCCGTCTGCAAACCGATCATAAAGCAAAACACACATGATTTACCCCAAAATTTACGACGTTATCGTCGTCGGCGGCGGCCACGCCGGTACCGAAGCCGCACTCGCTGCCGCACGCATGGGTGCGCAAACGCTGCTGCTCACCCACAATATCGAAACCCTCGGCCAAATGTCGTGCAACCCGTCGATCGGCGGCATCGGCAAAGGCCACCTCGTGCGCGAAGTCGACGCGCTCGGCGGCGCGATGGCTTTGGCCACCGACATGTCGGGCATCCAGTTCCGCCGCCTGAACGCCAGCAAAGGCGCGGCGGTGCGGGCAACAAGGGCGCAGGCCGACCGTATCCTCTACAAAGCCGCCATCCGCGAAATGCTAGAAAACCAAGAAAATCTGGAGCTATTCCAGCAGGCGGTAGAAGACATCACGCTCGAGGGCGAACGCGTATCCGGCGTGAAAACCGCAATGGGCGTGGAATTTAAAGCACGCGCCGTGGTGCTGACCGCAGGCACATTTCTCGCCGGCAAAATCCACATCGGCTTGGAAAACTACGAGGGCGGACGCGCAGGCGATCCTGCCGCACAAGGCTTGTCAGGCCGTCTGAAAGAACTGAATCTGCCCGTTTCGCGCCTGAAAACCGGCACGCCGCCGCGCATCGACGGGCGCACCATCGACTTTTCCGTGCTGGAAGAACAGCCCGGCGACACGCCCGTGCCCGTGATGTCGGTACGCGGCAGCGCGGAAATGCACCCGCGCCAAGTGTCGTGCTGGATTACCCACACCAATCTGAAAACGCACGACATCATCCGCTCCGGTTTCGACCGCAGCCCCATGTTTACCGGCAAAATCGAAGGCGTGGGTCCGCGCTACTGCCCCTCCATCGAAGACAAAATCAACCGCTTCGCCGACAAAGACAGCCACCAGATTTTCCTCGAGCCCGAAGGCTTAACCACCCACGAATACTATCCCAACGGCATTTCCACCAGCCTGCCGTTCGACATTCAAATCGCCCTCGTGCGCTCGATGAAAGGCTTGGAAAACGCCCATATCCTGCGCCCCGGCTACGCCATCGAATACGACTACTTCGACCCGCGCAACCTGAAAGCCAGCTTGGAAACCAAAACCATCGCCGGCCTCTTCTTCGCCGGACAAATCAACGGCACCACCGGCTACGAAGAAGCCGCCGCGCAAGGCCTACTGGCCGGAGCCAACGCCGTGCAGTATGTGCGCGGACGCGATCCGCTCCTGCTGCGCCGCGAACAGGCTTATTTGGGCGTATTGGTCGACGATTTGATTACCAAAGGCGTGAACGAGCCCTACCGCATGTTCACCAGCCGCGCCGAATACCGCCTGCAACTGCGCGAAGACAACGCCGATATGCGCCTCACCGAAGACGGCTACAAAATCGGCTTGGTATCCGAAGCCCAATGGCGTGCGTTTGACGAAAAACGCGAACACATCGCGCGCGAAATCCAACGCCTGAAAACCACTTGGTACACCCCGCAAAAACTGCCGGAAAGCGAACAAATCCGCGTGTTCGGCCAAAAACTTTCCCGCGAAGCCAACCTGCACGATCTGCTGCGCCGCCCCAACATCGACTACGCCGCGCTGATGACGCTGGAAGGCGCAAGGCCGTCTGAAAGCCTGTCTGAAAGCGTGACCGAGCAAGTCGAAATCCAAGTGAAATACCAAGGCTACATCGACCGCCAGCAAGACGAAATCAACAGCCGCCGCGACATCGAAACGCTGAACCTGCCCGCCGACATCGATTACGGCAAAGTCAAAGGCTTATCGGCCGAAGTGCAGCAGAAGCTCAACCAACACCGCCCCGAAACCGTCGGCCAAGCCTCGCGCATCTCCGGCGTAACGCCTGCGGCGGTGGCGTTGCTGATGGTGCATTTGAAACGCGGGTTTAAAGACGCGCGCTAAACCGCCCCCTGCATTCAAACCCAACCGCCGTCCGTTGCAGATTTAAACAATCAAGCAGCGGGCGGCGGCTTACATGGTATAACGCAACACGCCGCAACGCCGCACCATGCCGAGCTCAACCATCAAGGCCGTCTGCAAAATCGCTGTTGCATACCTTTTCGATGGCAACAGCCATTTTGCAGACGGCCTTTCCCTGCTGTTTTCCCAAACTGAGCAAACAATCCGGCAATATATAGTCTTTTAAAATAAGAATGATACTGCGTTGCTTTGCCTTGTCGTACTATCTGTACTGTCTGCGGCTTCGTTGCCTTGTCTTATTTTATTCGACTATAACCGTCAAAATAATAACCGCCAAACTATCCCGCTCACACAATCCGCACACAAAACCATGCTTGCGGCAAACCGCCGGATATGCAGACGGCATTAAAAAGTGATCCGACACCGCTGCCGTCATCTTTGGCAACATTGTCCGCACTAAGCACCGCATCTTTTCCTTCGCATATCGTCATTTCACACAAAATACTCCCGCCCTGCTGCGCCTTACTGCCCACCAAGGGCTTGTAGAAGTGGATTTGACACCGCACGCTTACTTGGGCTTTTTGAAGTGCTCACTTTCATGGTATTGATTAACTTCGGGCGGGCGTAAAACCCGCCCCTACCATCCGTTTGGCTTCGCTTCCTGTTTTTTACGAAGGTCTCACTGCTGATACTGTTTGCAGCGTTATTCCATTCGGTGTTACTTCGACCGTATTCACACAAAAAGGCCGTCTGCAAATTGCCCCGTAAAGAGCATTTTGCAGACGGCCTTTAACCTCAAAACTTCAATCTTTTATAGTCATTTAAAATAAGAATGATACAGCGTTGCTTTGCCTTGCCGTACTATGTGTACTGTCTGCGGCTTCGCTGCCTTGTCTCATTCTTATTTTATTCGACTATATTTATTCCCAATCAACGTGTTCGCTCAAAAAACCGCCGCTCTGGTGCGCCCAAAGTTTGGCATACAAACCGCCTTTTTCCAGCAATTCGGCATGAGTACCTTCTTCGATGATGCGGCCTTTGTCGAGCACAATCAGCCTGTCCATCGCGGCGATGGTGGAGAGGCGGTGGGCGATGGCGATAACGGTTTTGTTTTCCATCATTTTATCGAGGCTCTCTTGAATGGCTGCTTCGACTTCGGAATCCAGCGCGCTGGTTGCTTCGTCCAAAAGCAGAATCGGCGCGTCTTTCAGCATCACGCGGGCGATGGCGATACGCTGACGCTGGCCGCCGGAGAGTTTCACGCCGCGTTCGCCGACATGGGCATCATAGCCGCGCCGGCCCTTGGCATCGCTCAGGTTCGGAATAAAACCGGCTGCTTCGGCACGTTCGGCGGCGGAAATCATTTCGGCATCGGTGGCACTCGGGCGGCCGTAAACGATATTATCGCGCACGGAGCGGTGCAGCAGCGATGTGTCTTGGGTAACCAGACCGATTTGCGCGCGCAGGCTCTCTTGGGTCACGCCGTCCACATTTTGCCCGTCGATGGAAATCGTGCCGCTTTGCGGTTCGTAAAAGCGCAAAAGCAGATTGACGATGGTGGATTTGCCCGCGCCGCTGCGCCCGATGAGGCCGACTTTCTCACCCGGTTTGATGGTGAGGTTGAAACCATTGAGCAGCGGTTTGCCCGCTTCGTAGGAGAAGTCCACATGATCGAATCTGATTTCGCCCGCGCCGACTTTAAGCGGCAGTGCCTGCGGTTTGTCCACGATGGTATGCGGTTTGGTCAGGGTAGCCATGCCGTCGTTCACCGTACCGATGTTTTCAAACAGACGGGCGGATTCCCACATGATGTACTGCGACAGGCCGTTTACGCGCAAAGCCATCGCCGTGGCGGTCGCAACCGCGCCCACGCCGACCTGCCCCCGATGCCACAGCCAGATGCCGAGTGCGGCGGTGGAGAGCGTCAGCAGCGTATTCACAATAAAGCTGCAACTGTGCAGCAGGGTAGCCAACCGCATTTGGGCATGAACCGTTACCATAAACTCTTCCATCGACTGCTTGGCATAAGCGGCCTCGCGTGCGCCGTGTGAGAAGAGCTTGACCGTGGTAATGTTGGAATAGGCATCGGTTACGCGGCCGGTCATCAGCGATCGCGCATCGGCTTGGCGTGCGGCGGTTTTGCCCAACTTCGGAATCAGCAGCCGCATCACCAGCGCGAAACCAATTATCCAACCGATAAACGGCAGCAGCAGCCAACCGTCGAGCGCGGCCAGAATCACGCCGGAAGTGATGAAATACACCAGCACATACACCACCATATCGGCCACGGTCATCACCGCGTCGCGCAGCGCCAATGCCGTCTGCATGACTTTGGCCGACACCCGTCCGGCAAACTCGTCTTGGTAAAAACCCAGACTTTGGTTGAGCATCAGACGGTGGAAATTCCAGCGCAGGCGCATCGGAAACACACCTTGCAGCGTCTGCAGCCGCACATTGGAAGCAAAAAACGTCCACACCACCGAAAACAGCATCATCAGCGCCATACCCGCCAATGCCCAGCCTTTTTCAGCAAACAGCGTTGCCGGCGTATACTCGCCAATCCAGTCGATGACCTTGCCCATAAACTGCAGCAGCAACGCCTCCATGATACCGATACCGGCCGTCATCACCGCCAACACCGCAATCCACTTACGCACCCCGACAATACTGCTCCACACAAAACGCCACAAGCCTTTTTCAGGCGTTTGCGCCTCTTCCGCAGGATACGGATTGATACGGGATTCAAACCAAGAAAAAATCTTATTTATCATTATTTCAACAACTTAATCTCTTAAAAAATAATTTGCAGACGGCATTCAAGCTCAAAAGCCGTCTGCAAAACAGGCGGAACCAACCCAAAACATCACAGCATACACCGCACCCGCCCGCATAGTATCCAATACATAAACGATACAGAGCTGCACACGCCAAGCAGCACAAACCCTGATTTCAAGAATATTCGGAATTGTACCGAAAGGCGCAGACAAGAAAAAGGCTTAAAACCGTAAGGCTCTTTTAACCCCCGAGAAACCATCGGCCAAACCTCCCCCTCATGCCGTCTGCAAGCCACATTGCCCGTTTTGCAGACGGCATGAAGTCTCCACCACACACCACCCCGTATAAATTTGGGATTGTTTGGGCAAATTTCGGTAGTATGTAGCAGTTGCACAAAGATCTAACTATCATTATCATTAAAATCTCCATTACATAATTATATTGATGGAGATTTTTATTATGACAAATCCGCACTATTATTCCCTCATCAATCGCAAAATCAATACACTTCAATGCAACGTAAAACTTGCTAAAAGTCGAGAAAATTCACTAAAGAAAATTCAAATCCTTAAAGATCCTATTTATTCTTGAACCAAACAACGATAGCTATTTTCTGAATACTTACGAACCGATTAGAAATAATGAAAAAGCACTCTAGCCACATTCACAAAGCGAATTAAAATATACAGATAAATTTTTAAAGATAACTTATGATTAGCAAAATTATGCCTGATTTAATCGAAAAGTGTGATTGCAATGCTTGCAACGCCATTGTTTACGACTAGCAATAAAATAGACTTAATGTGCTATACTGCATTTAGGGCATAATCATTATCGAGCAATGCCGAATGAATTACAGAAAGCGGTAGAAGTATCGTTTAAAGCGATTAACACAGAATTGAAATAATACTTGACAAACTATTTTGAGGAAACAAAAAATGGCACAGCACAGCACAGCACAGCACAGCACAGCACAGCACAGCACAGCACAGCACAGCAGTTTAACGGATAATATCAACCCTTCTCAACAAAATAATCTTGAAAAACTCAAACAGCTTTTTCCTGAAATTTTTTGTGAAAATAAAATTGATTGGGAAAAACTCAAACTCGTGTTAGGTGAGGAAAACCTTGCCGATCATAATGAGCATTACTGTCTAAACTGGGCGGGAAAATCCAGTGCCTACCGTACTCTACAATCCCCTTCTTTTAACACGCTTTCCCCTTGTAAAGAAGAAAGTGTAAATTTTGACACTACGCAAAATCTATTTATTGAAGCTGAAAATATGGAAGCCTTAAAAATTCTGCAAAAGGCTTACGCAGGCACAGTGAAAATGATCTACATTGATCCACCTTATAACACTGGCAATGACAGCTTTATTTACCCTGATAAATTTTCTGAAACAAGAGAGGAATATGCTAAACGTGTAGGCGATAAAGATGCTGAGGGCTACATTAAACGTGATGGTATATTTCAAGGGGCATTCCGCAAAAACAGCAAGGATAACGGGCATTATCACAGCAACTGGCTTTCAATGATGTTGCCTCGTTTGCATTTAGCCAAAACGCTTTTGCGTGATGACGGTGTGATTTTTATTAGTATTGATGATAATGAACAGGCACAGTTGAAATTGTTGTGTGATGAAGTGTTTGGGGCGGAAAATTTTGTTGCATCTTTACCAACCATTATGAATTTAAAAGGAAATAATGATGAATTTGGGTTTGCTGGAACTCATGAATATACGATCGTGTATATGAAAAATAAAAGTTCTGTTGACGATTTAAATGGTATCCCTTTGACTGAAGAAGATTTTGCAGATTATGATCAAGAAGACGAAAAAGGAAAATTTTATCAAGGTGCAACTTTAATGCGAACAGGCGAAGATGGAGCAAGAGAACAACGTCCTAATGGTTATTATCCTATTTTTGTAAGTAGAGATTATTCAAGAATGTCTGTCGAAAAATTGGCTAATGATGATTTTATTGTCTACCCAATAACAAAAGATGGCAAGGAAATGTCCTGGAGACGTTCAAAAGATACATTAAGCAAATCGTTGAATGAATTTATTATCAAACATTCAAAAAATGGGAAAATTTCATTCTATAAAAAGCAACGTTTAGAAGATGATATAGCTAGTGGAAAAAAAGCTAAGTCTTTGTTTTATAAACCAGCTTACAGTAGCGGAAATGGTACAGAGGTTATCAAAAAATTATTTAATAAAAAAATATTTCAAAATCCTAAACCATTAGAATTGCTTAAAAATTTAATTCGTATTGGTTCAAATGAAGGCGATTTAATTTGTGATTTTTTCTGTGGAAGTGGCTCATTTGCTCATGCTATTATGGAGTTAAATTTAAAAATTAAAGAAAAACAACGCCAATACATTTGTATTCAATTACCTGAAGAATTAAATCCAAAAGATAAAAAACAAAAAATGGCTTACGAATTTTGTCAATCATTGGGGGTATCTGAAAATATCGCAGAAATCTCAAAAGAGCGTATCCGCCGTGCTGGGGCGCAAATTTTGCAAAATCTTCCCGAAAATCACTCGCTGGATATAGGCTTTAAAGTGTTTAAGTTAAGCGAAAGTAATTTTAAACAATGGCAAACTCCAAAAAATAATGAAGTAAAAAATATCAAAGCACAATTAGATATTTTCCAAGATATTGTTGAACCCACAGCCACGGTGGAAAATATGGCGTATGAGCTTGCTTTGCGTTTAGGCTTCCAATTAACAGATTCCTTTGAATTTGCGGATTATCTCGTTTGGCTCAATGATAAAACAGGTAAAAGAAAGACCGCTCTTTTATTAACGCAGTATCACAATGAAATGCTTAATCACATTATCGATGCACAACCACAAAAAGTGTTTGCCTTAGATAAAGTATTTAACGGCAACGATGCTTTAAAAGCTAATCTCGCCTTGCAATTAAAAGACGCTGGCATTGCCTTTGAAACATTTTAGGGGGCATTATGCAATTAAAATTCGAAGAACTCGTCCACCAACAACAAGCCATTGAAGCGGTGGTTACCTTATTTAAAGGTGAATTAAACAAAACCACTGCATTTGCTCTTAATACCGTGGGCAATCAGCCGATTATGGCAAATCAGTTGGCTTTACCCTTTGAAGAAATTGAGAAAAATTTAAATGCGGTGCAGGAAAAATTCCATCAAAAATTAACCGTACTTTCCGATCACGGCTTGCATTTTTCTGTTGAAATGGAAACGGGCACGGGCAAAACTTATGTCTATTTACGCACCATTTTTGAGCTAAATAAACAATACGGTTGGCAAAAATTTGTGATCGTGGTGCCAAGTGTCGCCATTCGTGAAGGGGTGCAACAAACTGTACGAGCCACCGCAGAACATTTTGACAATTTATTTGATAAACCGACCATCAATACCACTGTGTACCGTAGCGACAGGCTAAATGCTTTACGCGGTTTTGCTACCAATAACCATATTGAAATCTTGATTATGAACATTGATAGCTTTAAAAAAGATGATAATGTGATTAACCGTATCAACGAAAGTGGTGAAGCACCAATTTTGCAAATTAGTCAAACTCAGCCGATTGTCATTATTGATGAACCACAAAATATGGAAACGGAATTGAGTAAGCAAGCAATTGAAGCACTTAATCCTTTATTTGTATTACGTTATTCCGCTACGCATAAAAATCCATATCACAAAATTTATAGTCTTAATCCACTTGAAGCTTATAACCAAAAATTGGTAAAACAAATCGAAGTAGAACCCGTGCTAGCAGAAAACGATGTGAACGGTGCTTATATCGTGCTAAAAGAACCTATTGTTGGTAAAGGAAAACTCAAAGCTAAAATTGAAATTCACATTCAAACTGATAAAGAAACCAAGAAAAAACCAGTTACCATACAAGCTGGTGATGATCTCTATGAAAAATCAGGTAAAAACGAGAGTTATCGACACGGTTTTATTATCAATGAGTTAAGTGCCGATCCGTTTGAGATTCGCTTATCTAACGGGCAAATTCTCACACAAAGTGAAGATGATGACTTATTGCGTGATGAAATTATGAAAAAGCAAATGGAATGTACCATTAAAGAGCATTTAGCCAAAGAAAAACGTCTGAATAGCAAAGGCATTAAAGTGCTTTCTCTGTTTTTTATTGATAAGGTGGCGAATTACCGTGATAACGGCAAATTTTACCGCTGGTTTAATGAAATCTATGAGCGTGAAACAGGAATGAGTGCAAACGGGGTACACGATGGCTATTTTTCCCAAGATAAAGGTAAGGAGAAAGATACTACGGGTTGCACAAAAGCAGACGAAGATACTTATAATTTAATTATGCGAGATAAAGAAAAACTACTTTCTTTTGATTCGCCGTTGCGTTTTATTTTTTCTCACTCCGCTTTAAAAGAAGGCTGGGATAACCCAAATGTATTTCAAATTTGTACACTAAATGAAACCCGTTCGCCAATTAAAAAACGCCAAGAAATTGGGCGTGGCTTGCGTTTGGCGGTAAACCAACAAGGCGAACGCATTTATGATGAAAGTGTAAATATCCTCACAGTGATTCCTAATGAAAGCTACCAAAGTTTTGCGGCAAATCTTCAAAAAGAATATGAAGATGAATGCGGAATTAAATTTACCAATGGTGGCGTAAAATCAAGAGAAACTCGCTTGCAACAACGTTATCGAAAAGGCTTTACCCTTGATTCCACATTTATTGAAATTTGGCAAAAATTACAACAAAAAACACGTTATTCCGTGCGATTTGAACGAGAAAAACTGATTGAAAGTGCGATAAAATTGATGAGAGAAATGCCCACTATTCAACGGGTTCAACTGAATGTGCAAAAGGCAAAATTACGTCAATCTGAACAAGGTATTTGGGGTGAAGAAACCAATTCTCGCTATGCAGAAATTGATACTCATTGGGAAATCCCTGATGTATTGCAAGCTATTCAGCGTAAAACCCAATTAACTCGCCAAACTATTTGTGAAATTTTGCAAAAATCCGACCGCTTGCACGAGCTTGCTAATAATCCGCAACGCTTTATTGATATGGTGAGTGAAAAAATTTTACAAGCCTTAAATGGCTTAATGATTGATGGTATTGAGTATTCACAAGTTGATCCACAAAAAAATGGCTATGAACAGACTTTAATTCAATGGAAAGAATTGGAAAAAAACGGCTTGGAAATCTTTTTCAATGAACACACCTTTGAAGTCAATCAAAGTGATAAAGAAAAACAACACAAAACTATTTTCGCTAATTATATTTCACTAGATTCATACACTGAAAAACAGTTTGCCCAAGAATGCGAAAACAATGAGGATGTGCGAATGTATTTCAAATTGCCTAACTGGTTTAAAATTCCTACCCCAATTGGTAATTACAACCCTGACTGGGCTGTGGTAATGAATAACCGTTCAAAAGTTTATTTTGTAGCGGAAACCAAAAATACAGGCAAAGGCATTCAATCAGGAATTGATGAAAGTTCTCTCAGTTTAAGTGAACGTCAAAAAATTCAATGTGCTAAAAAACATTTTTCCTTAAATATTTTTGATGGCGTAAAATATCAGGTTATAGAAAAATTATCTGAGATTAGATAGAAACTAATAGTAAGATTCTATCTTAGTTATTATTTATCCGTAAATATCTTATCTACTTCGATAGGTGTGGGGGTACGTATTGCTTTAAATATAAGATAAAGACGAAGTGTAGCCCCTTTAACTAAAGATGAATTAGAAACACTTAGTTAATATTTGATCTTAATTCACTTTAGTGTTTGAAATAAAAATAAAGTAAAATACCTTTACCTGTATAAATGGGTAAAGGTATTTTTATTCGGTTAAGATTAGATTTAGGTTTTATGCAACTGCTACATAAACCCGCAATTTTTCAGCAAGTAAAGCCTTTTAATATAACTTAGATAATTGCAATGGCTCAACACTTCCTTTTAACCAGCAAAGCTCGAACGCTTTCACCCATCCAGATAGCTCGTCTATCTGATGGCGAAGCGTTTTCGATGCTTTGCGGTATCCGCTGGGGAAGTGAAAAGAACGTCGTGTGTCCAAAATGCGGTGTGCAACATCAAGCCTACTTTATCTCTACTCGCAAGCAGTGGCGATGCAAACATTGCAGACACACGTTTAGCATTACGTCAGGGACAATTTTTGCAAACCATAAGTTGCCAATTCAAACCTATTTATTCGCTATTGCCTTATTTGTCAATGCAGTTAAGGGAATTTCAGCCTGTCAGCTCTCTCGAGATTTAAACGTGCAGTACAAAACCGCTTTTACCTTATCACATAAAATCCGAGAAAGCCTGATTGTACAACGTGAACTTTTCCCATTATCAGGCGAAATCCATATTGATGGTACTTACGTGCATTCCGCTCCACGTCCAAAGAATAAGAAAGCAGACCGAGTAGATAGACGCTTAAAAGAAAATGCCAATCCCAATAAACGTGGCGTACTGGTTATGCGTGAACGTTACACTGAACAGGACACTTTGTCTAATCCGCAACTAGTCGGTGCAAAGAGAACCATCACGTTTCCTATTTTGTCAGAAAACACGGAATCCGTGAAGAAATTGGCTACTGCATATATTGAGCCAAACAGCCGTATTCATACCGATGAAAACAGTGCTTATGATGAATTGATAGTGGATTACGACTTACAACGTGTGAACCATCAAAAAGAATATCGTAGTGATGAAGGGATTACCAATAACCTTGCCGAAAGTTACTTTGCACGTTTCAAACGTATGTATTACGGACAAGTTCATAAAATGAGTAATATCTACCTTGATAACTACGCAAACGAAATAGCCTATCGTGAAGATACTCGCAAACTGGATAATTTAACCATTTTCAATGATGTGACCAGTAAATGCCTCAGCACATCATCAGATAATGCTTGGAAAGGCTACTGGCAAGGCAACCATAGGCAAGTAGAAAGACTGGTAATGTAATGGCAAAGAAAATCTATTTAAGTCAAATTCAAGCAAAAATTGACCGCTTGCAACGTGAACGTAAGCAAGTGCTAGAACATCTTGCTTTGGTGGAGAGTAAGCTTGATAAACTACAAGCAGCCATTGAGGTTATGCAAGAAGAAGCCCTAACTGATGAATACAATACGGAGCTTTATACCTACCGCACTTATCAGCATCGTTTCAAGGGAAAACTACGCCAAATGGTGCTTGCTGAAATGAAAGTAAAACCAAATCATTACTTTACTGTTAATGAATTAACGGAACTTGTCCTTATTCGAGATAAACAAGACCCCATCATTCAACCGCAACATACTGTTTCAGTGCGTGGTGCATTGAAGCATTGGCTTAATAAAGGCGTAGTAGAACGAGTAGCATTAAAAGCAAATGATGTGCGGTGGAGATTGAAAATATAACTACATTGCCTTCAAACGCCAATAACACGTTTTCCCTTCTACCTTTTTCTCAACCAATGAATGTTTAACAAGATGGTTTAGTGTGCTATGCATTGTTTGCAAGTGTAAGCGTGGCACACCATTATCAATAGGCTGGTTATCTAATTTCAATGCTTGAAGGGTAATTTCATTTGTATGAAACCATTTTTCAGGTTGCTTTTTAAGGATATGCGCCACTAATTGGCATGGAGACGACTGAAAGCGTACATTGCGAGATTTCTTGCTTAATAAAAAATCTGAATCTCTTGCGTGATTTAGCGCAGTTCGATAGTCTAAAATTTTCTGATTTAACCCCTTTATCTTAGCTTCAAATTCAGCCCTTTCTTGTTCTGCAAGGGAAATTTCTTCAATCAATAACTTTTCTAACGCATTCATTTTTTCTTACCTTTAAATTACAATGAGATAAGAAAAATGTAGCAAAAACACTTAGTTAAATCTTTGTGCAACTGCTACATAATACCGGCAAATTTGCTAAAATAGCACGCTAATTTTATTACACTTTTCATCGGGGTACGCTTATGCAACTCACTTGGCACGGCAAAGAAGATGCCGTTAAAGCCGCAAGCAAAACGCCTTACCGCCTGCTGCGCGAAAATCAGGCGTTTTCTTATGGTATTCAAACACTTACCCCCCCCCCCCGCAAATTTCGGTAAATCAAGCACTTACCGATAATCTGATTATTCAGGGCGACAATTTGGCCGCGCTGAAATCTTTGCTGCCGTTTTATGCCGGCAGTGTCAAATGTATTTTTATCGACCCGCCCTACAACACGGGCAGTGCATTTTCCCATTACGACGACAATTTGGAACACAGCCTGTGGCTGAATATGATGTATCCGCGTTTGGAACTTTTGCGTGATTTGCTGGCGGAAGACGGCAGTATTTGGATTACGCTGGACGACAACGAAAGCCATTATTGCAAAGTGATGTGCGATGAGATTTTTGGGCGGAAAAACTTTGTGGCAAATTTAATTTGGCAAAAGAAAACTGCACCACAGGGACACGCAACTTGGCTTTCTGATAACCATGACCACATTCTTTGTTACGCAAAAAATAAGGAAAAATGGACAGCCAATCCATTGGAACGAACAGAAAAACAGAATGCCAAATACAATCGCACCGATGACCCACGAGGTTTATACACGCCTGATAATTTCACGATTAGTTTAACTGGCGGACAACGTGGTGCTCAATTTGCCAAAACTGGTGTTAGCGACAATATCTATCCAATTACAACACCAACAGGAAAAATTGTCATGCCACCAAAAGGCAGATGTTGGTTGGTGCGAGAAGAAAAATATTTTGAAATGCTCAAAGACAATTTAATTGTTTTTGGAAAAAATGGCGATGGCGTTCCAATGGTTAAACGTTTCTTGCACCAAGTTAAACAAGGAATTGTTCCTTTAACCGTCTTATTACAAGATGAAGTCGGCGGAAATACAGAAGCCAAAAAAGAAGTTCGTGAATTTAACAATCAAGAAATCTTTGCTACCCCCAAACCCGAACGCCTAATCCAACGCATTTTACAAATCGCCACCAACGAGGGCGATTTAATCCTGGACAGCTTTTTGGGCAGCGGCACAACCGCCGCCGTTGCCCACAAAATGAACCGCCGTTATATCGGCATTGAAATCGGCGAACACGCCAAAACCCATGTTGTGCCGCGCTTAAAAAAAGTGATTGACGGCGAACAGGGCGGCGTTTCGGGCAGTGCCAACTGGCAAGGCGGCGGCGCGTTTCGGTTTTGCGAGTTGGGTGAAGTAGTATTTGACGAATACGGCGCGATCCATCCGTCTATCGGGTTTGATGCGTTGGCGGCGCATATTTGGTATTTAACCCATCGTGTGCCGTTTGCAAGGCCGTCTGCAAAATCGCCCCTGCTCGGCGTGATGAACGACACGGCTTATTATCTGTTGTATAACGGTATTTTGGGCGACAAACGTCCTGACGGCGGCAATGTTTTGACCCGCAAAATTTTATGGGAGTTGCCACAGATTAAGGAGTTTTTAGCACAGGGTTTGGATATTGTCGTTTACGGCGAAGCGACTTCGATTGAGAAATATTTGGCAAACCATAATATTGTTTTTAAAAGAATTCCTTATGATGTGATGGATAAATAAGGGGAAAATCATGCAGTTAAAAACATACCAACAAGATGCTCTGGAAAGTGTCGGCCGTTATTTTTCAGGCTGCCTGAAAAAAGATGTGGCGGCGGCGTTTGCCGATGAACAGCCTTTTGCCTATAAAGTGCCGAGCGAACACGAAGCCTTGCGCGATATTCCTTATGTGTGCGTGCGCATTCCCACAGGCGGCGGTAAAACACTCCTTGCTTCGCACAGTATCGAGCGGGTGGCAAAGGCGTATTTGAGTTGTGATTTTCCTGTGGCGTTGTGGCTGGTGCCGGGCAAAACGATTAAAAGCCAAACTGCCGAAGCCTTGAAAAACCCCAAACACCCTTACCGCATGGCGTTGGATAAGGTGTTTAACCGTCAAGTGATGGTGATTGAAACCGAAGAATTTACCCTGTTGCGCCCGCAGGATTTTGGCAATAAGGCGGTTATCGTGGTGTCTACTTTGCAAAATTTCCGTGTGGAAAAAGAAGACGGCCGCAAAATTTATGCGTTTAACGAGCATTTAGCCCCGCATTTTGCACGTTTGCCGTCTGATGTTTTGGCGACTTTGGAGACAGTCAAACCAACCGATTTGCAAGAACACGGTTTGCAGGCAAAACAGCTTGGCAAAACCAAACATTCGTTTGCCAATCTGCTCAAAGCCTACCGCCCTTTTGTGATTGTAGATGAAGCGCATAATGCCCGCACGCCATTGACGTTTGATGTGCTTGCCAATTTGTTGCCGTCTGCGATTTTGGAATTTACCGCCACGCCCAATGTTGATGCGCGTTGCGGCAGTAATGTGCTGTATCACGTTGGCGCAAATGTGCTCAAAAAAGAAGAGATGATCAAACTGCCGATTATCTTAACCGAACACGAAACTTGGCAACAGGCGGTGGACGGGGCGTATTTGCGGCGCAGCGAGTTGGCACAAAAAGCCCAACACGAAAGCGATTATGTACGTCCGATTGTACTGTTTCAGGCAGAGGCCAAAAACGGCGCGGTAACGGTTGAGGTGTTAAAGCGGTATCTGCTGGAAGAATTGAAAATTGACGAGCGTGAAATCGCCGTGGTTACAGGGTCGCAACGCGAGCTGGATAAGGTGGATTTGTATGACAAAAACTGCCCGATTCTCTACATCATCACGGTGGAGGCCTTAAAAGAAGGTTGGGATTGTCCGTTTGCCTATGTATTTTGTTCGGTGCAAAACGTGTCGTCTAGCAAAGAAGCCGAGCAGCTTTTGGGGCGTGTGTTGCGTATGCCGTATGCCAAACGCCGAAAAATGGAAGATTTAAACCGCGCTTATGCGCATTTGTCGTCCAAAAGTTTTGGCGAAACGGCGAAGAATCTGCAAGACAAACTCATCGGCATGGGCTTTGAAACGCTGGAAGTGGCGGATATGCTGCGCATGGGGCAGACAGGGCAAGATAATTTGTTTGATGAACATGAATTGCCGGTTTTTCAGACGGCATATGTGCCTACCGTGTTGGAATTGGACAGGCTGCCTGAAAACCTAACATCAGACGAACAATCCCAACTGATTGCCACCGAACAAGACGGCAGATTTTTGGTGCAAGTATCGGGCAATCTTTCAGATAATTTGCAATCCGCAATTTTAAAAACAGCAACAGGTAAAAAACAAACGCTGTTAAAACAACAAATTGCCATTCATCAAGCCAAAATCGCCAAAAGCGCTTCCCCTGCCGAACAAGGCAGAATCTTTGCCGCCATTCCGCAATTATGCGTAAATATTCAGGGCGAGTTGATGTTGGCAGACCCTGATATTTTACTGGATTATCGCGGCTGGCATCTTTTGGATTATCCTGCCCGACTGGAAAAATTCCGCGTGCAAACAGGCAGCGACAGTTTCGCCGTAGATATTGACGGCGACAAACTCACGCAGCGTTTTTACGGACAGCAATTACATTTGACCGATGATTGGCTGGATTTGAGCCAAAACGATTTTATCCGTTGGCTGGATAATCACGTCCGCGTATCTGATATACCGCAAGCGGTCATGTTGGCGTTTTTACAGCGTTTGACAGATGATTTGCTTGCCAAGCCCAATGTGTCGCTTGCCGATTTGTTGCAACAAAAATTTGCCTTGGCACGGGATATTCAGGCGTTGATTCAAGGCTATCGGCAAAAAGCAGTGGCAGATTGCTATCAGCAAAGTTTGTTTGGCGGCAATGATGTACAAGCCTGCTTGGATGCGCAACATCAATTTTGTTTTGATTTGAAGCATTACGCGCCCCAACCGCCGTTTTATTCAGGTAACTATCGTTTCAACAAAAGCTATTTTGCCCAAATTGAAGATTTAAAAAGCAGCGGCGAAGAACTCGATTGCGCCAAAGTCATTGACAGCCTGCCACAAGTGAAACATTGGGTGCGCAATCCTGTGAAACGCGGTTTTGGACTGCCGCTGGCCAAAGACAATTTCTACCCCGACTTTATCGCCGAATTGACAGACGGACGGATTTTGGTGGTGGAATACAAGGGCGAACCCTACAAAACCAATGACGACAGCAAGGAAAAATGCTTAATCGCCGAGCGATGGGCGAAATTAAGCGGTGGCCAATGCCTGTTTATCATGGCGGTCAAACAAGATGAACAAGGGCGTGACGTTCGGGAGCAGTTGCTGGATACTGTTGCATAAATCATGCCGTCTGCAAAATCCGATACCGTTTTTGCAGACGGCTTTTTTGTGCGTTTTCCCGTTAAAACCGTTAAAATAACGCTTTCCCTTTTCCCATCACACCGCCATGCCTCCGACCACAGCCCGACAAGTCCTGCACGATGTATTCGGCTACCCCGAATTCCGCGGCAACCAAGAGGCTGTGGTAGAAACGCTGGCTGCCGGCCGAAGCCTGACGGTTTTGATGCCTACCGGCGGCGGCAAATCATTGTGTTACCAAATTCCCGCACTGATGCGCCAAGGCGTTGCGGTAGTGGTGTCGCCGCTGATTGCCCTGATGAACGACCAAGTGGCCAACCTGCACGCGGCGGGCGTGGCTGCCGCAGCGGTACACAGCGGTACCGGAGCCGAAGAAGCACGGCGTATTGCCGATGACATCCATGCAGGCCGTCTGAAATTACTCTATGTCGCACCGGAGCGTTTGGTGAGCGAGCGTTTTTTGCGTTTCCTCGACCAACAAAACATCAGCCTGTTTGCCATCGACGAAGCCCACTGCGTAAGCCAATGGGGGCATGATTTCCGCCCCGAATACCAACAACTCGGCATACTGGCAGAACGCTATCCCGCCGTACCGCGCATCGCGCTTACCGCCACCGCAGACGCCGCCACACGGGCCGACATCAAGCATTACCTGCATTTGGACGATTCGCCCGAATACATCGCCAGCTTCGACCGTCCCAACATCTATTACCAAGTCATCGAAAAAAACAACGGCAAAAAGCAGCTTTTGGATTTCATTCAAAAACAAATGAACGGGCAAAGCGGCATTGTGTATTGCCTCAGCCGTAAAAAAGTTGAAGATGTGGCCGCCTTTTTATGCGAACACGGTTTGGACGCGATTCCCTACCATGCAGGCTTGAGCATGGAAATGCGCGCAGCCAACCAGCACCGCTTTACCCGGGAAGACAACATCATCGTCGTAGCAACCGTAGCCTTCGGCATGGGCATAGACAAGCCCGACGTACGCTTTGTCGCCCATCTCGACATGCCGCAAAGCATCGAACATTTTTATCAGGAGAGCGGACGGGCGGGGCGCGACGGCCTGCCTGCCGCCAGCTGGCTGTGTTACGGCCTGAACGATTGGGTTTTACTGCGCGAGCGCATTGCCGAAGGCCAAAGCGACGACATACAAAAACAAATCGAAATGCAGAAGCTGGATGCCATGCTGTCGGTGTGCGAAACTGCCGAATGCCGCCGCGTACTGCTGCTGAGGCATTTCGGCGAAGCATCGCAGCCCTGCGGCCATTGCGACAACTGCCTGCATCCGCCCGTGCGTTTTGACGGCACAGTATTGGCGCAGAAATTATTGAGCTGCATATACCGAGTCGGCCAGCGTTTTGCCGCCGGTTACGTTACCGCCGTATTGCGCGGCAAAAGCGACGACTGGATACAGCGCAACCGTCACGACCGGCTTTCCACCTTCGGCATCGGCAACAGCCTCACCGACAAAGAATGGCGCAGCGTCATCCGCCAGTGCATCAGCTTGGGCTATTTGACCGTCAACCCACAGCAGCATCAGGCCCTGCAACTGACCGAATCCGCCCGCAGCGTCCTCAAAGGCGAAACCGAAGTATGGCTGCGCCCGCTCAAGCGCGAAAAAACCGCCACGCAAAAACCGAAAGAAGAATGGCTGCGTACCGAACGTGAAGAGCGCGTATGGCAGGCATTGCGCGGCTGGCGCATGGAAAAAGCCCGTGCCGAAGAAGTGCCGGCATACGTTGTCTGCGGCGACAAAACCCTGCGCGATATGGTCGAAAAAATGCCGCAAAACCTGCAAGAACTGCATGAAATCTACGGCTTGGGCGAAGCCAAAATCCAAAAATACGGTCAAGACCTGCTGGCCATATGCCTGAACGCCGCCGACAGCGGCAACAGGCCGTCTGCAAATCCAAGTCCGTTTGCAGACGGCCTGACCGGCGAACGCAATCAAGCCATGTGGCAGGCGCTCACCGCATGGCGCACCAAACAAGCCCAAACCGAAGGCGTGGCCGAGGGCAAAATCTGCACCGACGACAGCCTGACCGACCTTATCCGCCTTACCCCCGAAACCGACCTCGATTTACAAGGCATCTACGGCTTGGGCGAAGTGCGTATCGGCAAATACGCCACCGACCTCCTTTCCGTATGCTACCCCTTTGCCGACAGTCTGGACGAACAAGCCGCCGCCACGCGCAAACTCATGCGCCGCCTGCTCGAATGGTGCGGCAGAACCGCACGCCGCGCCGACATACCCGAGCATCAAGTGTTCAGCAAAATCACCCTGCGCGCCATCGCCGCCAAGCAGCCGCAAAGTTTGGCAGAGTTGGCGGAAATCCACGGCATGAGTGAAGAAAAACTGGCCGCATACGGAGAGGACCTGCTGGCAGAATTACAAGAATAAGCACCACCCTGCCCAACTGCTGTTTTGCAGACGGCATTGTCCCCGCCGCCCCACCCCTCCCGTTAATTTACGGTATAATTTCCCTTTTATCCGACTGTCCGAAATACAAACCATGACACGCAAAATCCTCGTCACCTCCGCGCTGCCCTATGCCAACGGCAGCATCCACTTAGGCCACATGGTCGAACATATCCAAACCGACATCTGGGTGCGTTTCCAAAAGCTGCGCGGCCACGAATGCTACTACTGCTGTGCCGACGACACCCACGGCACGCCCGTGATGCTGGCGGCGCAAAAACAGGGCGTGAAACCCGAAGACATGATTGCCCGCGTACGCGAAGAACATCTGGCGGATTTCAGCGGCTTTCTCATCGGTTACGACAACTATTACTCTACCCACTCGCCGGAAAACCAAACCCATTCCGAGCGCATCTACCGCGCCTTGAAAGCCAACGGCAAAATCGAAAGCCGCGTCATCGAGCAGCTTTACGACCCTGAAAAAAATATGTTCCTGCCCGACCGCTTCGTCAAAGGCGAATGTCCGAAATGCCATGCGGCCGACCAATACGGCGACAACTGCGAAGTGTGCGGCACCACCTATTCCCCCACCGAGCTGATCAAGCCTTATTCCGCCGTATCTGGTGCTGTGCCGGTGTTGAAAGAATCCGAACACTTCTTTTTCAAATTGGGCGAATGCGCCGACTTCTTGAAAGAATGGACGGCCGGCACCAATCCGCACGACGGCAAACCGCACCTGCAGCCCGAAGCACTCAACAAAATGAAAGAATGGCTGCACCCCGACGAAAACGGCGAAGGCGGCCTCTCCGATTGGGACATTTCCCGCGACGCGCCTTATTTCGGCTTCGAAATTCCCGATGCGCCGGGCAAATATTTCTATGTCTGGCTGGATGCGCCGGTGGGCTACATGGCCTCGTTCCAAAACCTGTGCGACCGCATCGGTATTGATTTCAACGAATTTTTCCAAGCGGGCAGCGACACCGAGATGTACCACTTCATCGGTAAAGACATCCTCTATTTCCACGCCCTGTTCTGGCCCGCCATGCTGCATTTTTCCGGCCACCGCGCGCCCAGCGGCGTATTCGCACACGGCTTCCTCACGGTGGACGGCCAAAAAATGTCCAAATCGCGCGGCACGTTTATCACCGCCAAATCCTATCTGGATCAGAAACTCAATCCCGAATGGATGCGCTACTACATCGCCGCCAAGCTCAACAGCAAAATCGAAGACATCGATTTGAACCTGAACGACTTTATTTCCCGCGTCAACAGCGACCTTGTCGGCAAATACGTCAACATCGCCGCCCGTGCCGCCGGTTTTATCGCCAAACGCTTTGAAGGCCGTCTGCAAGACGTGTCCGGCAGCGCATTGCTGTCCAAACTCGCCGCCGAAAGCGAACACATCGCCGAAAGCTACGAAAACCGCGAATACGCCCGCGCCCTGCGCGACATCATGGCACTGGCCGACCTTGTCAACGAATACGTTGATGCCAACAAACCGTGGGAATTGGCCAAGCAGGAAGGACAGGAAGTCCGTCTGCACGAAGTGTGCGGCGAGCTGATCAACGCCTTCGCCATGCTTACCGCCTACCTCGCCCCCGTGTTGCCGAAAGTAGCCGAAAACGCCGCCGCCTTTCTCAACATACCGGCACTCACTTGGGCAAACACCCGCGAAACGCTGGGCGCACATACCATCAACAAATACGAACACCTCATGCAACGAGTGGAGCAAAAACAAGTGGATAACTTAATCGAAGCCAACAAACAAAGCATTCAGGCTGCCGCCGAACCCGCCGCCGAAGCAAGCCGATACGCGCCGGTAGCCGGACAGGCAAGTTTCGACGACTTCATGAAAATCGACATGCGCGTCGCCAAAGTATTGAACTGCGAAGCCGTAGAAGGCAGCACCAAGCTCTTGAAATTCGACCTTGATTTCGGCTTTGAAAAACGCATCATCTTCTCCGGCATCGCCGCTTCTTATCCGAATCCGGCAGAATTGAACGGCCGCATGGTCATCGCCGTTGCCAACTTCGCCCCGCGCAAAATGGCCAAATTCGGCGTATCCGAAGGCATGATACTCTCCGCCGCCGCCCAAGACGGCAAACTGCGCCTGCTGGACGTACACGAAGGCGCGCAACCGGGCGATAAAGTGGGCTAAGCCGTTTCCTCAAAACCAAAGGCCGTCTGTAAAATCAACACAGGATTTTACAGACGGCCTTTTATAGTCGAATAAAATAAGAATGAGACAAGGCAGCGAAGCCGCAGACAGTACACATAGTACGGCAAGGCAAAGCAACGCTGTATCATTCTTATTTTAAATGACTATATTCATGATCAAGCCGCAAAATCATCACAACAAAACAGTATGGTCAAATCACGCAGCACGGTAAGGCAGCAACGCCGTATCATTGTGTGTGCAATGACCACATCAAAAAACACAACCTGCACAGCCGGACAAGCCACAAAGCAACAGAAAACCAACTGCTTAGCGCAAATCCTCAATTTTCTTCACCACTCTCGCCGGCACACCGGCCACCACGCTGTTGGCCGGCACATCTTTGGTGACCACCGCACCTGCCGCCACCACGGAATTTTCGCCGATGGTAACACCGCCTACAATCGTGGCATTAGCCCCAATCCACGCATTTTTGCAGATCCGCACGGGCGCAAGGATAATCCCTCGGCGTGTGGCAGGATCGAGGGGGTGGTTGACGCTGGCAATCGTGACATTGGGGGCAATGAGCACGTTATCTTCGATGATGATACCGCCCACATCGCTGAAAGTCGCACCGATATTGATGAAGACGTTTTTGCCGATACGCAAATGCCTGCCGAAATCGCAATAAAACGGCAGGTTGACGACAAGGCTTTCGTCAATTTCAGATTGGGTTAATTCGCTTAAAACTTGGCGAGTTTCAACCGCACTTAATGGTTCAAATTTTAGCTTTGCCAACAGTGGCTGATTTTCAGCAACGATTTGATGAATGTCGGCAAATTCGGGGCTTTCTTTGGCAAGAAATTGGTTGAGCGGGAAATCGTGCATTTTAGTTTTTCTCGATTTTAATGGTTTTCGCTTTTTTGAGCAGGCTGATGTCGCCGTTGATTTTCCCCAAATAAATCAATCCGCTGGCGTTTGGATTGTCTGTGCCGTAAAACAACGCCATATTTCCCCACGGTGCATAGTAGGTAATATCTCCTTTTTTGCCTTGGTAACGGCTTGGGGCGTTTTTGGTGGAAAGTTTGCCGACAGAAAAGATTTTTTCTTTGCCGACATAGTCCTCTAATTCCACTTCAAGCGGTAGTTTTTTGATGAAATCTTGCGAAGTCGGGTTGTCTTCAAGGGTAGCGGAAACGACTTGATTGTCTAAGGTAATTTTCAGGTTCATTGAAGCTCCGTGGGCAACCGTGGCGAATAATAAGCCACATAACAAAATACTTTTTTTCATATGTTTTCTCAATAAAATGGCAGGAGCAGCCTTCGCCGCCCCTGCTTTGCCTTATTTCAAATTCGCTTTAAAGAACGCTTCAAATTTATCAAATGGGATTTTGTTTAAATTATCATACAAATCAACGTGATCTGCACCATTCACAATCAATAGTTCTTTATTCGGGGTGCGTAGTTGTTTGTACACATCTTCAGAATAATAGCGTGAATGGGCGTTTGTGCCTGTTACCAGCAACACAGGTTTATCGCCGAGCAAATCAGTATTTGCCATTAACGGAAACGCAAAGAAAGAATACGGCGTTGTGGCTGTCCACGCACTATTTGAGTTGATGGCGTTTTTATGATACGCCCGTCCGCGATAATAATCGTGGAAGCGTTTGAGCATTTCAGGGGCATTGGCTTCTAATGTTTTCGGCAACACTTCTGTGCCTGTTGCCACATTGCCGTTTTCATCAAAGCCAAGCTCGTGCCAGCCAAGGGCGAAATTGCCGTTTTCAGCATCTTTCCAGCGTTGTTCGCTGATGTGTTTGATGATTTTTTGCTGTTGTTCAGGCGTGTAATAGTCCTCATATCCTTTACTCATCGAACGGCTCATATCGTACATTGCCGTGGTTGCCACCGCTTTGATACGGCTATCCACGCTGGTGGCACTGATTGCCATACCGCTCAAACCACACACGCCCAACACGCCGATTTTTTCACGATTGACAAAAGCCTGCAAACCGAGAAAATCCACTGCCGCACTAAAATCTTCGGTAAACATTTCAGGGCTTGCTACATCACGCACCGCACCGCCACTTTCGCCAGTAAAAGACGGATCAAACGCCAACGTAACAAAACCACGCTCCGCTAAAGTTTGGGCGTGCAAGCCTGATGATTGCTCTTTTACAGCCCCGAATGGACCGCTCACCACAATCGCAGGCAGTTTGCCTTTGGCATTTTTCGGCATATACAAATCGCCCACCACAGTATTACCAAAGCGGTTACGGAACTGGACCTTTTGATGTTCTACCTTATCGCTTTTTGCAAAGGTTTTGTCCCATTCTTGACTGACAGTTACAGTTTGTACGTTTTTCATTGGTGTTACCTCAATATTGGCTAAAGCGGTTGTTGAAAAGGCCAAGGCTGCCGCAAGTGCGGTCATTTTTAAGATTTTTTTCATTTGTACTCCGATAAATGTAAGATGATTGAAATTGAGGCTATTGTAATGAGGAAACTGTTTCTATAAAATTTATAAAAATGAATTTTAAAATTTCTTATTTGGAAATAATAAAAGCCTATGCAAAACCGATTTGAAGCCCTAAGAGTATTCTGCTCCCTTGCAGAAACCTTGCAGTTTAAAGAAACGGCAAACCGCCTTGCGGTGTCTGCACCAGTGGTAACACGCGTGATTGCCGAACTGGAAAACTATTTGGGCGAAGCACTGTTCCAACGCAATACCAGACAAGTCAAACTCACCGATTTTGGCGGGCAATTCTTGCCCAAAGCCAAAAAACTGCTTGCCGACAGCGAAGCCTTGTTTGTGCCGAGCCGTTCGCATTTAGCCGATGAAATGGCTGGCGTGGTTCGCTTGACCATTCCTGATTTGCCTAATGAAAAAGCCGTTCTCCAAGCCCTTGGCGAGCGGCTGAAAGCCTATCCTGATTTGGTGCTGGATTTACGCAAAGACACGGTGCGTTTGAATGTGGTTGAGCATCAGATTGACTTGGGCGTACGCATCGGTACGGTGCAAGACAACCGCTTTATCGTCAAAACCGTGGGTTCGACACGCGAAAAAATCGTTGCTACGCCGGATTTTCTTGCCCAACACGGCAAGCCGAAACGCTGGCAGGATTTAGCGGATTTTCCGCTGATCGGCTGTATCGACCACAACACAGGACGGGCGGAAAACTGGTATTTCAATACCGACATTCAAATCACGCCAAGTCGCCCAATTGCTCTCACCAACGATTACCAATCGGTTTTGCCACTGGTGCAGGCAGGCTTAGGCATTGGCTTTTTGCTGGATTGGCAGTGCGAGCCGTATTTGCAAACGGGCGATCTGATCGAACTTTTCCCCAAACTTTCCCGCCCGAATTGGCAGATTTACCTCTACCGCCCGCAACGCACGGTAACGCCTGTGCGGGTAAAAGTGGTGTTTGATGTGTTGGCGGAAATATTGGACACCCGTTTGCCCAAAATCAGCCCAAGCAAACGGTAAAACAGGCTGTCTGCCCGTTTGCAGACGGCCTTTTCGCCTGATTTTCCGCATTTTGCACCCGTCAGGCCGTCTGTAAATATGCGTATTTTCCATTTACAGACGGCTTTTGTTTTATAATCTTTCTTTTCCTGATTTATCCTGTCTTAACTATTCTGATAAGAAAGCGATTTATGTCTTCCAAATCCCAAATCGGGCTGGCGGCGCTGACGGCTTTGGTCATCAGCTCCATGATCGGCTCGGGTATTTTCAGTTTGCCGCAGAACATGGCTTCGGTGGCCGGTTCGCAGGCTTTGTTGATCGGCTGGCTGATTACCGGCGTCGGCATTATTTTTCTCGGCATTTCGTTTGCCATGCTCGCCAAGCTGCGCCCCGATCTCGACGGCGGCATCTACACTTACGCCCGTGCGGGTTTCGGCGACCTGATGGGCTTTTTCTCTGCTTGGGGCTACTGGCTCTGCACCACTGTCGGCATTGTCGGTTATCTGGTGGTGGCGTTTGAAGCGGTCGGCACGTTTACCGACACCTCCGGTGCGGTGCTGTTCGGCAAGGGCAATACGTTTGCCGCGTTTTTGGGCGAATCGGCGGTGGCGTGGCTGGTTTATTGGCTGGTGGCGCGCGGTATCAAAGAGGCGGCAGGCGTGAACTTGGTGGCGACGTTTGTGAAAGTGTTTCCGCTGATTCTGTTTATCGGCTTGGCGGCGTATTTCTTCAAAGCCGATATTTTCATGGGCGATTGGACGGGCGCGAGCCTCGCCACGCCGGAAAACCCCGATGCGGACATCATGACCCAAGTGAAAAACACCATGCTGATTACGCTGTGGGTGTTTACCGGCATCGAAGGCGCGGCGGTATTGTCGAAACACGCCAAGAGCCGTGCCGATGTGGGCAGGGCAACCGTTATCGGCGTTTCCCTCACGCTGGCGATGTATGTGGCGATTACGCTGTTGGCGCAGGGCGTGCTGCCGCGTGCGGACATTGCGGCGATGTCCAATCCGTCGATGGCGGGCGTGTTGGCGCACATGGTCGGCGGTTGGGGCAAGGTGCTTATCAGCTTCTGTCTGATTGTGTCGGTGCTGTCGTCGTATCTGAGCTGGACGCTGTATGCGACGGAAATCCCGCATCTGGGTGCGAAAAACGGCGCGTTTCCGGCCTCATTTGTCAAGTTGAACAAAAACGAAGTGCCGCACGGCTCGCTGCTGTTTACCACGCTGACCGTGCAGCTCTGCCTGTTTTTGGTTTGGCAGACGGGCAACAGCTACGAAGCCTTGCTGCTGATTTCCACTTCGATGATTCTGATTCCGTATTTTCTTATCGGCGCGTATCTGCTGAAGCTGTCGTTTGAGCGGAAGTTGCCGTTGAAATACAAGCTCGTCGGCCTGATTGCCACTGCGTACGCGCTGTGGATTGTGTATGCGGCGGGTACGGAATACCTGCTGTTTTCGGTGTTGCTCTATCTGCCGGGCGTATTGCTGTTTCTCTATTCGCAACGCAAACACCACGGCTCTTGGCGTTTCAATACTTATGAAAAAGTGATTTTGGCGGTATTGGCGGTATTGGCCGTTCCTGCGCTGGGTCAGTTTATCGGCAGTTTCGGCGGCTGATTTATCCGGATGAAAAGGTAACGGGGCGTATGTATGCGCCCCGTTTTTGCCGTCTGCCAACCCTGCCCGCCAATCTGCCATTTTTCTTCAAAAAACGACTGCAAAAATAAAAACACTCCATTCATACACCAGCACACACAGCATTTTTTGCCGATTCGATATTTGCAGACGGCATAAAATGCTTTTTATCCTGCGCTTCACCACCCCTGTCTTCTGCTGCCGCTTCCCATAAAATATCTGCTTGATAAGATGTTTACAGATATTCCAAACCTTCGTTCCATTCCTTATTTTGTCGGCATTTTCCGAACCGTCCACCGCAAATAATCTTATCAGGCCGTCTGCAAAACCGTACTTCTTCGGCGGGAAGTGTATTTTTGCAGACGGCCTTTTAAATCTTTTTAGCAAATATTAACAAATTATTAATGATTGCCAAGATTTTTCTTTTCGGGTAATTTCGTTTTTACTCAATTCGGGAAACCCGTTCCGGTTTCCAAGATGCCGCTTCAGAATAAAACCATAAATACAGTCGGATAAATAATCATGAGTCAAGGCCGCAACGCCGTATCATGTTTATTCCGAACGACTATAAAACAAAACTATTTATAAAAATATTTTGTCTTCTAAAAGGAAAAATCATGAGCGACATCCGTCTCCCTGCCGGCGGCGTTATTCCGCCGTCTGCCAAGCCGACCACGACCGCAGACAATCCTGCTGCTCCTACCGACTGCCTTGAAGAACGGGTATTGTCCCACCCGAAGTTCCAACGCATGGCTTTGCAGAAATCGGTCATCGGCTGGGTTTTCTCCGCCATTATCTTTTTGGTTTACGTCTCGTTTATCTGGGTTATCGGCACCAATCCCCAACTTTTCGCCACCAAGGTCAACCCTGATGGGGTCACGACTTGGGGGATTTACATCGGCGTATTCGTCATTGTGTTTTCATTCGTGATGACGGCGGTGTACGTTTGGATTGCCAACAGCCGCTTCGACAATATGACCAAAGCGGTAGTGGACGAAGTTATGGACGGAGGTGCGAAATGATGAAATATGTTTTACCCGCTCTGATGCTGCTTGCTTCGGGCGGTGCGTTGGCCGATGCCATCGGCGGAGAGGTAGAAAAACAAGCGACCAACTGGACGGCGATTATCATGTTTTTCCTGTTTGTCAGCTCTACCTTGTTCATCACCAAATGGGCGGCCAAACAAAATAAATCCGCCAAAGATTTCTACACCGGCGGCGGCGGTATTTCCGGCACGCAAAACGGTTTGGCGATTGCGGGCGATTATATGTCGGCAGCCGCATTTTTAGGAGTATCGGCCATCGTATTCAGCCGCGGTTACGACGGTCTGATTTACTCGGTGGGTTTTGTGGTCGGCTGGCCGATTGTCTTGTTTCTGATGGCGGAGCGGCTGCGGAATCTGGGTAAATTCACTTTCTCCGATGTTGCCGCCTACCGCTTCAACCAAAAACCGGTGCGCCTGTTTGCCGCCTCCAGTACGCTGCTGATTGTTTCGCTTTATTTGATTGCACAAGTGGTCGGCGCGGGCAAACTGATTCAGCTTTTATTTGGTTTGGATTACATTTTCGCCGTTATTCTGGTCGGCACGCTGATGATTGTGTATGTATTGTTCGGCGGTATGCTGGCAACGACTTGGGTGCAGATGATTAAAGCGGTACTGCTGCTGGGCGGCGCAACGCTGATTTCGCTGCTGGTATTGAAACATACCGGTTTCAGCTTGGAAAATATGTTTGCCGCCGCGGTGGACAAACACGAACAAGGCGAAGCGATTATGGCGCCGGGCAGCATGGTGAAAAACCCAATCGACGCGCTGTCATTGGGCTTGGCACTGATGTTCGGCACCTGCGGCCTGCCCCACGTTCTGATGCGCTTTTTTACCGTTCCCGATGCCCGCGAGGCGCGTAAATCGGTAGTGGTGGCAACCGGCTTGGTCGGCTATTTCTTCCTGCTTACCGGCATCATCGGCTTCGGCGCCATTATTCTGCTGACCAAAGACAACCCGCAATTTTTCACCGAAATGCTGAAAGATGGCAAAACCGTGTACGAAATGGTCGGCGGTGTCAACATGACGGCGGTACACCTCTCCAATGCGGTCGGCGGCGATTTCCTGCTGGGCTTTATTTCCGCCGTAAGTTTTGCCACCATTTTGGCGGTGGTTGCCGGCCTGACCCTGTCGGGTGCCTCTGCCGTAAGCCACGATATTTATTCTTCGGTGATCCGTAAAGGCAAAGCCACGCCGCACGAAGAAATGCGGATTTCCAAAGCGGCAACTTTGGTGTTGGGCGTGATGTCGGTGGTGTTGGGCTTGGCGTTTGAAGACCAAAACGTAGCCTTCATGGTCGGCCTCTGCTTCGCCATCGCCGCCTCCGCCAACTTCCCCGTACTGATGTTGAGTATGTATTGGAAAGGGCTGACCACACGCGGCGTAGTGGCGGGAGGCTTGAGCGGCTTGCTCGGCGCGTTTATCCTGATTGTCTTAGGGCCGAACGTGTGGGTGGCGGTATTGGGTAACGAAAGCCCCGTATTCCCTTACGGCAGCCCGGCATTGTTTACCATTCCGCTGGCCTTTGTCGTGGCATGGCTGGTATCGGTATGCGACAAATCCGCACAAGCGGCTGAAGACAAGTCCCGCTTTGCCGCACAATATGTCCGCTCGATGACCGGTATCGGCGCGGCCAAGGCTTCGGATCACTAAACTGCTTTCCACTTGTCTGACAAAGCCGTCTGTACATTTGCAGACGGCTTTTTTGTTAAAATACGGTCGGGCAACACGGAATGAAACAAGGCGGCAAACCCACAGACCGTACCAATCGTACGGGTAAGCGGACTTTCTGCCTCAACAGCCTAACCCAACTCTCTTTGAGCAAGGCACCGCAACGCCGTATCATACCGTGTGCAACAACCATGAAAATCAGAACGCTGCCGTATCCGCTTCAGCCCGTTCTGATTTTTCCACCATGCCCGATAATACCCTTCCCGCCTACAACCTTCCGCCACCTACGCCCATGACCATGCTCCGCCTGTTTGCCGCCGTACTGACCGCCCTGCTCCCGCTCGGTTTTCTTGCCGTGATGGTGGTTGCCCCGCTGATTGCGTTGGCGCTGTATGACGGCGGCGGCATTGCTTGGAGCGTGCTGAACGACGATTATATGCAGCAGCGCGTGTGGTGGACCATTATTCAAGCCGCGGCAACCTGTGGCATCACATTGTTGCTGGGCGTACCGGCTGCTTGGACTTTGGCGCGTTTAGACTTTTTCGGACGGCGGACCCTATTGCGCCTGCTGATGCTGCCGTTTGTCATGCCGACTTTGGTTGCAGCCATGGGCGTGCTGGCACTGTTCGGCGCAAACGGTATGTTGTGGGCAGGCTGGCAGGATACGCCTTATTTACTGCTGTACGGCAATGTGTTTTTCAATTTGCCCGTACTGATACGCGCCGCCTATCAAGGTTTGCTTTGCGTACCCGAAGCGCGTTTGCAGACGGCACAAACATTGGGAGCGGGGGCTTGGCAGCGGTTTTGGCTGGTGGAATGGCCGGTATTGAAGCCGTGGTTGGCAGGGGGCGCGTGTTTGGTGTTTTTATACTGCTTTTCCGGTTTCGGCTTGGCATTGCTGCTGGGCGGCAGCCGTTATGCCACCGTAGAAGTAGAAATCTACCAACTGATTGCCTATGAGTTGGACATCGCCCAAGCCTCCGTATTGGTATGGCTGATGTTGGCGGTAACGGCGGCGGCAGGTTTGCTGTACGCATGGTTGAGCCGCCGTACCGCTGTCGGGAAAACCATGCGCCCGCCACAGCCGCGCACACCGCAATCCGGTGGAGAACGTCTGCTGCTGGCCGGAACATGTACCGTTTTGCTGTTCTGCTGCGCCCTGCCCTTGGCGGCGATATGGGTGCAGGCATTGGCGGCAGGCAGCGCATGGCAGGTATGGGCAGAAACGGATACGCTGGCGGCGGCATGGAATACGCTGCGTTTCTCAACCCTGGCGGTACTGTCGGCAGTCGTTTTGGGCGTGATGTACGCGATGGCAGCAAGGCGTGCACCGTGGATACGCGCACTGACTTTTCTGCCGTTTATGGTATCGCCGGTGTGCGTGGCTTTCGGCGTATTGCTGCTTTATCCTGAATGGACGGCCTCCCTGCCACTGCTGATCGCCACATATGCCCTGCTCGCCTACCCTTTCGTTGCCAAAGACATATCGGCGGCGTGGGACGGGCTGTCTGCCAACTATGCTGCCGCCGCCGCAAGCATGGGTGCCGGCCGTTTGCAGACGGCATGGTATGTTACCGTACCGCTACTGAAGCCCGCTTTGCGGCGCGGCATGACCTTGGCGGCGGCAACCTGTATCGGCGAATTTGCCGCCACGCTCTTTCTGTCGCGCCCCGAGTGGCAAACGCTGACCACTTTGGTGTATCACTACCTGAGCCGCGCCGGTGCGGACAATTACGCTCGGGCAATGGTGCTAACGGCCATACTGCTGACGCTGGCCTTACTGGTTTTCCTGCTGCTGGACGAAAAAGAAACAGAAAAGGCCGTCTGAACATTTTGCAGACGGCCTGAACACCGATTTTCGCCCAATCATGCCGAAACCGCCCGTTCCCCATTCAATCAGGCATCTTCATGCAATCGGGCATGAGAAGTAGTGCCGCAACACATACCCGCCAAACACCAATCCTTATTCGGAATCCGACTGCAGGATACCGCTCTGCCCACCGAATACCGCCAACCACTGCTGCCATTGCCCGTCCACCGGCGCGGTAATCCTTACCTGCTTACCGTCCGAAAGACGATCGAACACCAGCGAATGCGCGTGCAGCATCAGCCGCCGCGTCCCCAAATGTTCGGCAACCGCGTGGTTTTGACGCAAGTCGCCATAATTGGTGTCGCCGACGATGGGGTGGAAAATATGTTTCAAATGGCGGCGAATTTGGTGCTTACGTCCGGTATGCGGCCTCAGCTCCACCCATGAGTAGCGCGAGGTCGGATAACGCGGGGCCGAAACAAACGGTAATTCGGTACGCGCCAAACAGCGGTAGTCGGTTACCGCGTCCTGCAAGGTCGCTTCGGTTCGCGCTTCGGCGATTTGGTCGGGTTGGTATTTGAGCGCGTAATCGATACTGCCTGCTTCCGGCAACCAGCCGCGCACTACCGCCCAATAGGTTTTGCAGACGGCCTTCTGTTCAAACTGTTGTGTCAGCAGGCGTGCGCTGTCGCTGTCGAGCGCAAACAGCAATACTCCCGAAGTCGGGCGGTCGAGACGATGGACGGGAAAAACGTGCCGTCCGATTTGGTCGCGCAAGGTCTGCATCACGAAACGGGTTTCATGGCGGTCGAGCCAGCTTCTGTGCACCAGCATACCGGCAGGTTTGTTGACAGCAATGCAGTGTTCGTCGCGGTAAAGTATCTCCAGCATGATTTCAGACGGCCTGTACATGAAAATCGATAATACGCGCCTTATCAACAGCGATATGGACTTCCGTATGGTTGGCCAAATCCGCATGACGGAAAGTCTGCCAATCGGCGGTTACGGTCAGGCTGCCGTATTCGGGGTGGCGGAACAGCAGCCTCACGCTGTCGGGCAGGGCAACGGTTTCCATTAAGGTACAGCGGACGCTGCCGCTTTGTCCGGCCGCGCAAATGCTGATGGCATTCGGCGGGATATAGCGTTGCGGGTCGGCATTGTGCAGCCCCAGCAGACGGGCGGCGCGGACATTGGCGGGACGTTGCAGGATTTCCCGTGCCGTTCCGCTTTGTACCACCCTGCCCTGATCGAGCAGGACAATGCCGTCTGCCATACCGAATGCTTCTTCGGGCGAGTGGGTAACCAATACGGCGGGAATGTTTGATTTGCGGATTTGCGCCAAAGCCAACTGCCGCAATTTCTGCCGCAAATGGCTGTCCAAGCTGGAAAATGCTTCATCGAGCAACAACAATTTGGGATTGCCGGCCAAGGCGCGTGCCAAAGCAAGCCGCTGCTGCTCGCCTCCCGACAAACTGTCGATACGGCGTTGTGCCAGAGAGGCCAAGCCCACTTCTTCCAAAGCCTGCAATGCCTGTTTTTCGGCCTCGCGCCTGCCCGTACCGCGCATCCGCAACCCGAAGGCGGCGTTTTCGACGGCATTCAAATGCGGAAACAGCGCATAGTCCTGAAACATCAATGCAATATGGCGTTTTTCAGACGGCTTTCGAGTGATGTTTTCACCGTTCAGCCGGATTTCTCCGCTATCGGGCGCAATCAGACCGCTGATGATTTTCAGCAGGGTGGATTTGCCGCAACCGGATTGCCCCAACACAGCAATAAGTTGCCCTTTTTCTACGTCCATGCTGATGTCTTCGGCTACGGTTCGGCTGCCGAAACTTTTGCAGATGTGTTTGACGGATAACATGGCAACGGCTCTTTCAAGCGGCGGAAACGGGACGGCTCATCTCTTGGAGCAGACGGGTCAATTCGTGTTCGGGTCTGAGCAGTCCGTAGCGGCGGAACGCATCAAGTGTAACCAGTTGCGCGTCGGGCATCATCGCTCCTTCAGCCATTACAGCCACGATTTGTGCCGGCGTAAACAGCTCGAAACCGGCAACTTCTCCGTCCAGATTTTCCGGTCGGACTTCAGACGGCAAGATAACATCGAAAATATGCAGGATTTCGTTATGCAGACCGCGTGCAACCGGCCTCAGGCTGTGCATACGATTGCATAATGTCAGGCCGGAAAGCTGTTGCGCCGTCAGCCCGGCTTCTTCCTCACTTTCCCGCAACATGGCGGCAGTAATGTCTTCACCGCTGCTGATGCCGCCGCCGACCAAGTTATCCAGCTTGTCGGGATCGACGGCTTTATGCGGGCTGCGTCTGCCTATCCAAAACCGCCACGCCCCGTCCTGATAAGTCAGGCCGTTCAAATGGACGGCATGACTCAACAAACCAAGCGGCCGGAATGCGGCTCGCTCCAATGCAAACAATACGCTGCCGTCGCTATCGCACACATCGAAACGCTCGTCCCGCCAACCATGCAGCAGGCCTAACCGTTTCCATTCAAACGCCAAATGCTGCAAACCGTCGCCCAAAGCCAGCCAACTGTCTGCATTCAAGGCAATGCCGTCTGCATTTTCATTGACTTCCCCGTGCCAGTCTTTCACCACCTGCGCTGCCCATTGCGGGCTCAACCGACCCAGCGGCTTGCCGTTCAGCCACAATGTCTGCCAGCTTCCGTACAGGCCGTAAGCCCTGCGTATCCATTCCAACAAGGTTTGATGTTCGGCTTCGCCGAGCGGTTCGGGAAATAGGGGACGTTCTGCGGACATGGCGGTTTTCCTGAAAAAACATATGCGCGATTGTAACTGCTTTATCGGGAAAGCACTATACGGCAGTTCAGGAGTATAATGACCGGCAGCACACACAGGAGGCAGAAAATGAGTGAATTAAACCACATCCTTTCTTACAATCAGGACTTTGTCGAATCCGGCGAATATGCCCAGTTTTTTACCGGCAAATATCCCGAACGCGGACTGGCCATCCTTTCCTGCATGGACGCGCGCATTATCGAACTTTTGCCGCGCGCATTAGGCTTAAAAAACGGCGATGCCAAGCTGATTAAAAACGCCGGCGCACTGGTTACCCACCCGTGGGGCTCCGTGATGCGCAGCCTTCTGGTGGCGGTATTCGAGTTGAAAGTCAAAGAAATTATGGTTATTGCCCACCACGACTGCGGTATGCAGAAACTTAATGCCGAAAGTTTCTTGGGCAAAGCCGCCGACAAAGGCATTCCCGAAGACCGCGTCGAAACCTTGCGTAACGCCGGCATCGACCTCGACAGTTGGTTAACCGGATTCGACAATGTGGAAGACAGTGTACGCCACACCGTATCCATTATCCGCCGCCACCCCTTGATGCCGGCCGAAGTTGCGGTTCACGGCTTGGTGATTCACCCGACAACCGGCAAGCTGACTTTGGTAGTAGACGGCAGCACCGGCTCTTCTGCAGACGGCACCTCGGCATGAAAACACTCGGACTTTTCGGCGGCACCTTCGATCCGATACACAACGGACATCTCCACATCGCCCGCGCGTTTGCCGACGAACTCGGTTTGGATACGGTCGTCTTCCTGCCCGCCGGCGACCCTTACCATAAAACACAAGCCACGCGCACACCGGCAAAGCACCGTTTCGCCATGACCGAACTGGCCGTTTCTGACGACCCGCGTTTTGCCGTCAGCGATTGCGACATGATACGCGGCGGCGCAACCTACACGTTTGATACCGTGCAGATTTTCCGCCAGCAATTTCCGCAGGCGCAACTGTGGTGGCTGATGGGAAGCGACAGCCTGATGAAGCTGCATACTTGGAAAAAATGGCAAACCCTCGTACGCCAAACCCACATTGCCGTTGCCATGCGCCAAGGAGACAGCCTCAACCGCATACCGCGCGAATTGCACGCATGGTTCGGAGAGGGACTGCAAAACGGCAGTGTCAAAATTCTGAACACGCCGCTTTATGATGTCAGCTCCACACAAATCCGCGGACTACTTGAAAACAGCGAAAATGCAGACGGCATACTTCCGCCGCAAGTAGCGCGTTATATCCGTAATCAGAAATTGTACGGCCGGCCAAAATAAAATCCGGCTGTCATGCCAAAATCCATACGGATTTCCCATACAACATCTTGCCGATATTCATTAACCGATCACGCTGTGAAACAATATCGGCATTCGGCATATTGATTGCCAAAATGATTTGAGCAAAGCAAGCAGTCGTGTCGGCGATTGGGTATGCCTTATTGTGAAACAGATTGCAGAGGCCGTTTCGACAATTTATACCCATAAAGCAACACAGCCGTTTTGATTTAAATTGGGACAACGCCAAACACTACGGCGAAATGCTGCAAGGCTGTATCAGGCCGACGGAACGGCTATATTTTCCATCACAGCAAGCCCCGACCGTCTGCCATGCCGTCTGCAAATCACAACCAGCAAAGCAAATACGCTGCCGAACGGCACAAGCCCTCGATTACCGACCGCAACCAAACCTTTTCCTATATTGGAAATTCAGCGGCTTATCTATATAATCCCACCCATTCAACAGATTTATCCGGAAACATAATGAACGAACAAGAATTGTTAGACCTGCAAAAGATGGTAGATACCGCCGTCAACGCATTGGAAGATATTAAAGCCAAAGATATTTCCGTTTTAGAAACCCAAGAAAAAACTTCATTGTTTGCCCGCATGATTATTGCCAGCGGTGACTCCACCCGACAAGTAAAAGCCTTGGCCAACAATGTTGCGGTTGACTTGAAAGAAGCCGGCTTTGAAATTTTAAGTACGGAAGGGGATACCGGCGAATGGACCTTGGTTGATGCCGGAGACTTGGTGGTACACGTTATGCTGCCGGCCGTACGCGATTTCTACGACATCGATACGCTATGGGGCGGAGAAAAACCAAGTTTCCATGCAGGCGCTCAAAAACCGTGGCACGCGGCAGACTAACCCGACATAACATCATATAAAGCCGTCTGCAAAACAGCCTAATCGTATTCATTAAGCTGTTTTGCAGACGGCCTTTTCTATGTTTATGTTCTCAATTACTTTCATTTTTCACCAAAACCGCTGCCTCAAACATCTCCTGCTTGAATATATAGTCGAATAAAATAAGAATGAGACAAGGCAGCGAAGCCGCAGACAGTACACATAGTACGGCAAGGCAAAGCAACGATGTATCATTCTTATTTTAAATGACTATAAATTGGGACAACGCCAAACAGTACGGTGAAGAGCGGCAAGGCTGCATCAAGTTAGCAGAACGGTCATACTTTCCATTACAGCAAGCCCGGTAGCCTTCCATGCCGTCTGCAAATCACACAATCAACAAAGTAAATACACTGCCAAACTGTCCAATACTATCCCAGCGACAAAACAGCAATGTCTCTGATTACAAACGCTGCTTTTTCTCTGGATAAACAAATAAATTATCCACCAACAAACCCAACGCAAATGCTACGGCCTGCTGACGTATATTTTCCCTATTGCCGTCAAAATGTTGTACACACGTTATCACCTGATTTGCAGTAGCCAAACCAAACCATACTGTACCGACAGGTTTTTCCTTACTTCCTCCTCCCGGCCCGGCAATACCCGAAATACTCAAAGCATAATCCGCATCAGCCAACAATCTTGCCCCTTGCGCCATCTCCCGTACCGTTTCAGCACTGACCGCACCGTAATTCAATAAAGTTTCATGATGCACGCCCAAGAGCTGCTGTTTGGCCTGATTACTATACGTTACCCAACTTTGATAAAACCATTGCGAGCTGCCTGTAACCGATGTAAACGCCCCGGACAACAACCCGCCGGCGCAAGACTCTGCACAAGTAACCGTTTGATGATATTGACTTAAATGCGAAGCGATTGTACTTAACAGCCCCTCCATTCTCTCCTCACTTTTCTCAAAACCAACAAAACCCATTTTCAGGTATTATCCAATAAAAAATACCACCTGTTTATTCAACAGATGGTATTTTTATTATGGCTTACTCAGCAGATTCAGCGGCCTTATCAACCAGCTCAACCAATGCCAACGGGGCATTATCGCCTTTGCGGAAACCGTATTTCAATACGCGGATATAACCGCCATTACGGGTTGCAAAGCGTGGACCCAACTCATCGAACAACTTAACCACTACATCGCGATCGCGTGTACGGTTGAAAGCCAAACGACGGTTAGCCAAAGAAGGTTTTTTACCCAAAGTAATCAGGGGCTCTACCACACGGCGCAATTCTTTAGCTTTAGGCAAAGTGGTCACGATAGTCTCGTGAGTCAACAATGAATTTGCCATATTGCGCAGCATCGCAGCGCGGTGGCTGCTGGTACGGTTTAATTTGCGGTTACCATTACGATGACGCATGTCATTATCCTTTAATCTTCAAACTTACGGCTTTTCCAAGCCTACAGGCGGCCAAGCTTCTAATTTCGAACCCAGTGTCAAACCTTTAGAGGCCAACACTTCTTTTATTTCATTCAAAGACTTACGACCCAAATTTGGTGTTTTGAGAAGCTCGGTTTCAGTACGTTGAATCAAATCGCCAATATAATAAATATCTTCAGCTTTCAGACAGTTAGCTGAACGTACGGTTAATTCCAAATCATCTACCGGACGCAACAGGATTGGGTCGATAGGAGGCGCTTTTTCTTCAACCTCTTCAACCGGCGTACCTTGCAAGTCCGCAAAAATAGACATTTGATCAATTAAAATACGTGCAGCACTGCGTACTGCCTCTTCCGGATCCAAAGAACCATCGGTTTCAATATCCAAAACCAATTTGTCCAAATCCGTACGCTGCTCTACGCGTGCAGGTTCAACTTCAAAGCTAACACGGCTGATGGGCGAAAAGCTCGCATCCAACTGAATTGCACCAATCTGCTTGTTTTCATCGCGAATCACACGACGACCCGAAGCAGATTGGTAGCCGCGGCCTTGCTCCACCTTGATTTCCATCTCAATCTGACCATTTTCGGACAAATGACAGATGACATGCTCAGGATTCAGAATCTCTACATCATGGCTTAATTCAATATCGCCAGCGACAACCGGACCTGCCCCTGATTTTTTCAAGGTCAACTGAACCTGACTACGACCATGCAACTTAAATACTACGCCTTTAATGTTCAACAGGATATCGACTACGTCTTCCTGTACGCCATCAACGGTAGAGTACTCATGCAGTACACCGGCAATAGCCACTTCAGTAGGTGCAAAACCATTCATGGATGACAGTAAGATACGACGCAAAGCATTACCTAAAGTATGGCCAAAACCACGTTCAAAAGGCTGCATAGATACTTTGGCACGAGTAGTGGACAAAGTATCGACATCAATTTGACGAGGTTTCAAAAATTCGGTTGTGCTATTTTGCATTTAACTGTCCCTCACTGAGCTAGCATTATTTAGAGTAGAACTCTACCACCAGCTGTTCATTAATATCGCCAGTCAATTCTGAACGATCAGGCATATTTTTGAATACGCCTTCCAATTTATCTGCATCTACAGAAACCCAGCTTGGCAGACCGATTTGGGTAGCCAGACTCAATGCCTCTTGGATACGTACTTGTTTTTTGGCTTTCTCACGAACAGCTACAACATCACCTGCTTTAACTTGGAAAGAAGGAATATTGACTACTTGACCGTTTACGGTAATCGCTTTATGAGAAACCAACTGACGGGCTTCTGCGCGGGTAGAGCCAAAACCCATACGGTATACGACATTATCCAAACGAGATTCTAACAACTGAAGCAGCAGCTCACCGGTTGAACCTTTGCGGCGCGCAGCCTCGGCAAAGTAACGACGGAACTGACGCTCCAGCACGCCGTAAATGCGGCGGATTTTTTGTTTTTCACGCAATTGCAGACCATAGTCTGACAAACGCGGCTTTTTAGCACCGTGCTGACCCGGTGCCGAATCCATTTTACATTTAGAATCCAAAGAGCGACGTGCACTCTTCAGAAACAGATCCGTACCTTCGCGGCGTGCTAATTTACATTTAGGGCCAATATAACGTGCCATGTTTCAAATCACTCCAATATTAAATACGACGTTTTTTAGGTGGACGGCAACCGTTATGTGGTAACGGGGTAACGTCGGTAATGCTGGTAATCTTGAAACCAAGAGCATTGAGCGCACGCACAGAAGATTCGCGACCAGGACCCGGGCCTTTAATACGGACTTCTAAATTTTTAACGCCATACTCTTGGGCAACTTTACCAGCTGCTTCTGCTGCCACTTGAGCAGCAAACGGTGTACTTTTACGAGAACCTTTAAAACCAGCGCCGCCAGAGGTAGCCCAAGACAATGCATTGCCTTGACGGTCGGTGATTGTAATGATGGTATTGTTGAAAGATGCATGTACATGCACAATACCTTCGCTTACGGTTTTACGTACTTTTTTGCGTACACGCGAAGCTGTGTTTGCTTTAGCCATTAATCAAATTCCTTAAAAATTATTTTTTACCGGCAATCGCCTTACGCGGACCTTTACGGGTGCGAGCGTTAGTGCGAGTGCGTTGACCACGACAAGGCAAACCACGACGATGACGGAAGCCGCGATAGCAACCCATATCCATCAGTCGTTTAATGCTCATCGTTACTTCACGGCGCAAATCACCTTCTACTTCATATTTAGCAACTTGTTCACGCAAAGCGTCTAATTGAGCCTCGTCCAAATCTTTTGTTTTAGTGCTCGGAGCAATATTTGCAGCCTCACAAATCAATTTAGCACGAGTCGCACCAATACCGTAAATGGCTTGCAAGCCAATTACAATATGGGCATTATTAGGGATGTTTACCCCTGCAATACGAGCCATATTTTTTCCTTTTTAGGGCAAAGTGTGTCACTATACCACAAAATCAGGCAAAGAGGAAACTAGCCTCTTAACCTTGACGTTGCTTGTGACGTGGGTCAGTACAAATTACACGAACTACGCGATTACGACGAATAATTTTGCAGTTACGGCAAATTTTCTTTACAGAAGGTTGTACGCGCATTTTTTTTCCTTTTACAGTCTATCTTGCTCGAAATACGATACGAGCACGGGTTAAATCATAAGGAGTCAACTCAACCGTTACCTTATCACCTGGAGAAATGCGGATATAATGCATCCGCATTTTACCAGAGATATGACCTAACACCACATGGTCGTTTTCGAGTTTGACTTTAAATGTTGCATTCGGCAAAGTTTCAAGAATTTCACCTTGCATCTGTATGGTATCTTCTTTAGCCATAGTTTTATTTACGTGATAATGATTTCATATCCGGTCTTTGCAGTAAATCTTCATACTGCTGCGTCATCCTGTATGAATTAATTTGTGTTTGGAAATCCATTGTAACCACCACAAGAATCAATAAGGATGTACCACCGAGATAGAACGGAACGTTTAAAGCTGTCGTTAAAAACTCGGGAATCAAACAAATAATTGTGATATACAGCGCACCAAATAAAGTTAGACGCAATACCACTTTTTCCAAATACCTAGAAGTTTGTTCGCCCGGGCGGATACCAGGAACAAACGCTCCACTTTTTTTCAGGTTATCAGCTATTTCTTTAGGACTGAAAACCAAAGCTGTATAAAAGTAGCAGAAAAAGACTATAGTCGCTGCAAATAAAATAATATAAGCAGGCTGACCATGCTGTAACCAGCTTGAAACTTTATATAGCAAGCTATCTGTATTACTTGAACCAAACCAACCTAGCAATGTTGAGGGAAACAAAATAATACTGGATGCAAAAATTGGCGGAATCACACCTGCCATGTTGAGCTTGAAAGGCATATGGGTATTTTGCCCTTTCATCATATTGCTACCAAACTGACGTTTGGCATAATGAATCGGGACTTTACGTTGCGCACTTTCAAAATAAACCACTATATAAATCAACAATAATGCACCGAGTACAATCGATACCGCTGTCAGCATACTCATTGACCCTTGATTCGTCAAAGTAATCAGCTGCACAACTCCTGCAGGAATACCTGCAGCAATACCGGCCGTAATGATTAGCGAAATACCGTTGCCGATACCTCGCTCAGTAATTTGCTCACCTAGCCACATTAAAAACATGGTACCGGTAACCAAACATACAATCGTTGAAATATGAAACTCAACAGGATTAGCGACAACGATGCCTTGCTGGAAAACAAATGTCGCAACACCCATACTTTGCAAAATAGCCAGTAATACCGTACCGTACCGCGTATATTTGGTAATTACTTTCCTACCGGCTTCCCCTTCTTTTTTCAAAGCCTTTAAAGAAGGTAAAATTTCCGAAGCCAATTGAACAATAATCGATGCCGAAATATAGGGCATGATACCGATAGCAAATATACTAAAGCGCTCTAACGATCCTCCGGAGAACATATTCAACATTCCCAAGATACCATTCCCAGCGCTTTCGTATAATTTAGCTAATGCAACAGCATCTACTCCCGGCACTGGAATATGTGCCCCGATTCGGAAAACAATTAGAGCCCCCAGTAAAAATAGCAAACGCTTTTTCAAGTCACCAAACTTGGACAGACCTGATGAAGATTGTTGATTAGCCACTATGATTTAAGCCTTATTCTTCAACTTTACCACCGGCTGCCTCAATAGCAGCTTTGGCACCCTTGGTTGCCTTAATACCTTTTAAAGTTACAGCCTTAGAAATCTCACCGGAAGCAATAACTTTGATATTTTGTGCATTTGCCGGAATCAGACCTGCTTGTTTTAAAGTCAGCACATCGATTTCATCAACAGCAACCAATGCCAATTCACCCAAACGGACTTCAGCACTCAAAGTAGAAGTCAGTGATTTAAAACCACGTTTTGGCAAACGGCGTTGCAACGGCATTTGACCGCCTTCAAAACCTACTTTGTGAAAACCGCCGGAACGACTTTTTTGACCCTTATGGCCACGACCACCGGTTTTACCCAAGCCACTACCTATACCGCGACCAACACGGCGGCTTGCATGAGTAGCGCCTTCAGCAGGCTTAATAGTATTTAAAAACATATTATGACTCCACTTTCAAAAGGTAGCTGATTTTATTAATCATGCCACGATTTTCCGGGGTATCCAAAACCTCAACAGTATGCTCCCGACGACGTAAGCCCAAACCACGCACACAAGCTCGATGAGATTCAATTGTACCAATCAGGCTTTTAACCAAAGTTACTTTGAGTTTTTTTTGCTCAGTCATGGTTAGCTCCTAAAATCTCTTCTACTGTCAAACCGCGCTTAGCAGCAATATCAGCAGGAGTATACAGTTTTGACAGACCGTCCAAAGTAGCACGTACAATATTATAAGGATTAGTAGAACCATGAACTTTGGCAGAAATGTTATGGATACCCATAGCATCAAAAACCAAACGCATAGGACCACCGGCTTTTACACCACTACCCTCTTTAGCAGGCTGCATAAATACACGAGTTGCACCATGACGACCAATTACCTCATGGTGAATTGTACCGTTTTTCAAAGGTACTTTAATCATTGAACGACGAGCCTGATCCATAGCTTTTTGTACGGCAACAGGTACTTCTTTAGATTTACCTTTACCCATACCGATACGACCATCACCATCACCAACAACTGTCAGCGCAGAGAAAGCCATAATTCGGCCACCTTTGACCACTTTAGTTACACGGTTTACAGCGACCATTTTTTCAATCAGGCCATCACCGCGTTCTTCAATTTCATGTTTTGCCATCTGAAAGTCTCCAAATATTAGAAGCTCAAACCATTCTCACGTGCAGCTTCAGCCAAAGCTTTCACACGACCGTGATACTGAAAACCTGAGCGGTCAAAAGCAACTTTTTCAACACCTGCTGCTTTTGCTTTCTCAGCAATACGCTTACCTACTACGGCAGCAGCTTCTACATTGCTACCGGATTTCAGGCTGTTGCGTACTTCAGCTTCCAAGGTAGAGGCTTGAGCCAATACTTTATCACCTTCAGCACTAATTACTTGAGCATAAATGTGATTATTTGTGCGGAACACGCATAATCTTACCATTTTCAAGTCCGCAATACGTGCACGGGTTTTGCGTGCACGACGGAGTCGGGTTGCATGTTTATTCATTAGTGAACCTCAATTATTTTTTCTTGGCTTCTTTCATCACCACCACTTCGCCCACATAACGAACACCTTTACCTTTATAAGGCTCTGGAGAGCGGAATGCGCGAATTTCAGCAGCAACTTGACCAACAACTTGTTTATCTGCACCAGTCAGAACAATCTCTGTTTGGCTAGGTGTTTGAACAGTAACACCTTCAGGCATTTCATATACAATTGGGTGAGAAAAACCCAGAGACAGGTTCAAAACTTTACCTTGGGCTTGGGCGCGATAACCCACACCAATCAATTGGAGTTTTTTCTCAAAACCTTCAGAAACACCCTTAACCATATTGCCAACCAAGGCACGTGCAGTACCAGACATAGCATTTGCCTGCTTGCTTTCATCTTTGGCAGCAAAGGTCAACTGACCATCATTCAGTTCGATAGCGACATTAGTAGGCAGCGGAAAAGACAACTCACCATTCTTGCCTTTTACAACTAACGCATCCGTTCCAAATTTTACTTCAACCCCAGCAGGAACAGTCACTGGGTTTTTAGCTACGCGTGACATTTATCTCTCTCCACTAGGCTACGATGCACAACAACTCACCGCCAACACCTTCAGAGCGGGCTTTACGGTCAGTCATCACACCTTTAGAAGTACTAACAATAGCAACACCCAAACCGTTCATCACGCTCGGAATCTCGCTAGAAGCTTTGTAAATACGCAAACCAGGGCGTGATACACGCTTAATTTGCTCAATTACAGGGCGGCCTGCGTAGTATTTTAATTGAATTTCCAATACCGGTTTTGCATCAGCAGAAACCGCAAAATCCTCGATGTAACCTTCTTCTTTCAAAACTTTGGCAATCGCACATTTCAATTTTGATGAAGGCATAGCAACTGCCACTTTATTAGCACGTTGCGCATTACGGATACGAGTCAACATATCGGAAATAGGATCATGCATACTCATTATTAATACTCCTATTACCAGCTAGCTTTAACAACACCCGGAATCTCGCCACGCATTGCGATTTCACGGATCTTAATACGGCCCAAACCGAATTTACGGAACGTGCCACGAGGACGACCTGTCAAAGCACAACGACGACGTTGACGCACAGGTGCAGCATTGCGAGGAATTGCCTGGAATTTCAAACGTGCCTCAAAACGCTCTTCTTCAGTTACATTTGCATTGTTAATCACTGCAAAAATTGCTTCGCGTTTAGCGGCATATTTTTTCGCCAGAGCTTGACGTTTCAGCTCACGATTAATAAGTGCTTTCTTAGCCATTGATTATCCTTTGAACGGAAACTTGAACAGAGACAACAAAGCTTTAGCTTCTTCATCAGTTTTTGCAGTAGTAGTAATAGTAATATTCAAACCACGCAAAGCATCGATTTTATCGTATTCAATTTCCGGGAAAATGATTTGCTCGCGCACACCCATATTATAGTTACCACGACCATCAAATGATTTACCACTCACACCACGAAAGTCGCGCACACGAGGCAATGCGATACTAATTAAACGATCCAAGAATTCGAACATCTGATCGCGACGCAAAGTCACCTTACAACCCACCGGATAGTTATCACGGATTTTAAAACCTGCGATAGATTTACGTGCAACGGTTACAACAGGTTTTTGACCGGCAATTTTTTCCAAGTCAGCAACAGCATGTTCCATTACTTTTTTATCAGCAACTGCCTCACCAACACCCATATTCAAGGTAATTTTTTCAATGCGGGGCACTTCCATTACTGATTTGTAACCGAATTGTTTCACCAACTCAGGAACCACAGTATCTTTATAAAACTCTCTCAAACGAGCCATGTTATCTCCTTATGCTCCAATGACAGAGCCGTTAGACTTGAAGACGCGAACACGTTTGATTTTACCTTCGCCTTCAATCAATTTAATACCAACACGGTCTGCTTTATTGGTTTCAGGATTAAAAATTGCAACATTAGAAATAGCCAAAGGCATTTCTTTAGCAACAATACCACCTTCAACACCACGCATCGGATTTGGCTTTTGATGGCGCTTTACAACATTCACACCCTCAACAACAACTTTATCACCCAACACGCGAACTACTTGACCTTGCTTGCCTTTATCTTTGCCGGCAATAACAACGACTTGATCGCCTTTAATAATTTTATTCATTTCTATCTTCCTTACAGCACTTCAGGTGCCAGCGAAACGATTTTCATGAATCGCTCGGTACGCAGCTCGCGAGTTACCGGGCCGAAAATACGCGTACCCATAGGCTCAAGTTTGTTATTCAGCAATACAGCAGCATTGTTGTCAAACTTAATCAGCGCGCCATCCGGACGACGAACACCTTTTGCCGTACGAACAACAACAGCATTGTAAACATCACCTTTTTTAACGCGGCCACGAGGTGCAGCATCCTTAACTGCAACTTTAATGATATCGCCAACCGAAGCATAGCGACGCTTAGACCCGCCCAACACTTTGATGCACATTACACGGCGCGCACCAGAGTTATCAGCCACATCTAAGATGGTCTGCATTTGAATCATTTTATTACCTTTAAATTAACCAACTTAATTTACCCTTTTCACCTAGCTCATAACTTGATTGTTATTTACCAAATGAAACCATCACGGTTCTAGTAAACCAGTCTTGGATCCCGACGGGAAGAAACTTTCAGCAAGACACTGAAAGATAAGAAACGAAGTTTACACGCAAATTTAACTTGCTGCAAGACTTCGTTTCTTATTAAAGCACTACTGTCTCAAAAATTAAACAGTACGTGCTTTCTCAACCAGCTCTTTTACAATCCAAGATTTGGTTTTTGACAACGGACGAGATTCCGCAATCACCACCACATCACCGATACCATACTCATTTTTTTCATCATGGGCATGAATTTTGGTGGACAGGCGAATAATTTTACCGTAAAGAGGATGTTTTACTTTACGTTCAACCAATACGGTTACGGTTTTATCCATCTTGTCGCTGACTACTTTGCCTTGCAAAGTACGAACGTTTTTAGCTTCGCTCATTACTTAGCACCTTTTTCAGTTAAAACGGTTTTAATACGAGCAATATCGCGACGCACACGTTTTAATTCGCTTGATTTACCCAATTGACCGGTTGCATTTTGCATACGCAAGCCAAATTGTGCTTTCAATAAGTCAAGCAAATCAGCATTTAATTGCTCAACAGATTTGTCTTTCAATTCATTTGCTTTCATTATTGACCTACCTGTCTTACTACAAAGGTTGTAGGAACTGGCAATTTAGCAGCAGCCAATTCAAAGGCTTCTCGAGCCAATGCTTCTGGCACACCATCCATTTCATACAATACTTTGCCCGGTTTAATTTCAGCAACGTAGTATTCCACATTACCTTTACCGCCACCCATACGAACCTGGATAGGTTTTTCGGTAATCGGTTTGTCCGGGAATACACGAATCCAAATGCGACCGCCACGTTTAATGTGACGAGTCATGGTACGGCGGGCAGCTTCGATTTGGCGAGCAGTCAAACGACCGCGACCAACAGCTTTCAAACCGTATTCGCCGAAACTTACTTTATTACCACGGGTAGCGATACCGGTATTACGGCCTTTATGCTGTTTGCGGTATTTCAGTCTAGTTGGCTGCAGCATGACGACCACCTGCCTTTCTTTGTTTCTTCTCTTCAGGTTTAGCAGAAGATTTTACATCACCTTCAGTGTAAACCCAAACTTTCAGACCCAATACACCGTAAGTAGTGTGAGCCTCGCTGGTTGCATAATCTACGTTTGCACGCAGAGTATGCAGCGGCACACGGCCTTCACGGTACCATTCGCTACGCGCAATGTCAGCACCGTTCAGACGACCTGAAGTCATAATTTTGATACCTTTGGCACCGGCACGCATTGCATTCTGCATAGAACGTTTCATAGCACGACGAAATTGGACACGTTTTTCCAATTGTTGTGCAATGCCGTCTGCAATAATTTGCGCATCCAGTTCAGGCTTGCGGATTTCTTCGATATTAACGTGTACCGGCACACCCATCAGAGCTTGCAGATCACGTTTCAAAATTTCGATATCCTCACCTTTTTTACCGATTACAACACCCGGACGAGCAGAGTGAATGGTAATACGAGCCGATTTAGCAGGACGCTCAATCACTACACGACCAACAGAGGCATTTGCCAAACGGGTACGGAGGTAGTTACGAACATCGATATCTTGCTTCAATACAGTTGAAAATTCGTTGCTTTTAGCAAACCATTTTGAAGACCAGTCTTTAGTTACCGCCAGGCGAAAGCCTGTAGGGTTAATCTTTTGTCCCATAGCTTTTCCTTAGTTGCCCACTGTCACATTAATATGACAAGTTTGTTTTTCAATGCGGTTACCGCGACCTTTGGCACGAGCTTGAAAACGTTTCAAGCTAGGACCTTTGTCAACGAAGATAGTTACCACTTTCAGCTCATCGATGTCGGCACCGTTATTGTGCTCGGCATTCGCAATTGCTGATTCCAGTACTTTTTTAATCAACTCGGCACCTTTTTTCGGGCTGAATGCCAAGATGTTCAAAGCTTGGGCAACGTCTTTACCACGAATTAAATCAGCCACTAAGCGAGCTTTTTGAGCTGAGATACGGGCATTTTTATGTTGTGCACTTACTCTCATGATTCACCTTATTTCTTTTTAGCCTTTTTATCAGCCAAATGGCCTTTAAAGGTACGGGTCAATGAGAACTCACCCAATTTATGACCGACCATGTTATCGCTGATAAATACAGGCACGTGAGTGCGGCCATTGTGTACAGCGATAGTCAAACCGATAAAATCAGGCAAAATGGTAGAACGACGCGACCAAGTTTTAATTGGACGCTTATCGTTGCTTGCACGAGCAGCATCTACTTTTTTCAGCAAATGCAGGTCTACATATGGGCCTTTTTTCAATGAACGAGCCATATTAATTAACCTTTATTTGAGTAACGACGACGAACAATCATGTTATCCGTGCGTTTGTTATTACGAGTGCGGTAACCTTTAGCAGGAGTACCCCATGGGCTAACCGGTTCGCGAGCCTCACCGGTACGGCCTTCACCACCACCATGCGGGTGATCAACAGGGTTCATTACGACACCACGAACGGTCGGACGAATACCACGCCAACGGTTTGCACCAGCTTTACCGATTTTTTTCAGGCTTTGCTCTTCGTTACCAACTTCACCGATGGTTGCACGACAATCCACATGGATTTTACGCACCTCACCAGAACGCAGACGCACTTGAGCGTAAATACCTTCTTTAGCCAATAATACCGCAGAAGCACCGGCTGAACGAGCGATTTGCGCACCCTTACCCGGCTTCATTTCGATACAGTGGATAGTCGTACCTACCGGAATGTTGCGGATAGGCAGGGTATTACCTACTTTAATCGCAGCTTCCGCACCTGATACCAATACAGCACCGGCTTGAACACCACGCGGAGCAATAATATAACGACGTTCGCCGTCTGCATAACACAGCAATGCAATGAATGCAGTACGGTTAGGATCGTACTCGATACGCTCAACTTTTGCAGGGATACCGTCTTTGTTACGTTTGAAATCTACAACGCGGTAATGGTGTTTATGACCGCCACCCTTATGACGAGTGGTAATGTGACCATTATGGTTACGACCGGCAGTAGAGTTTTTCTTTTCAACCAGAGGTGCATAAGGTGCACCTTTGTGCAAACCTTCTGCAACAACGCGAACCATGCCGCGACGACCTGCAGAGGTTGGCTTCATTTTAACGATTGCCATTTTAACTTATTCCTTATTCTGCAGCTGCAGCAGCGGCTTCCAAATCCAACTCTTGACCGGCAGCCAAGCTCACATAAGCCTTTTTAACATCGCTGCGACGGCCCAAAGTGCGACCAAAACGTTTGGTTTTACCTTTAATGGTAACGGTAGTTACTGCGGCAACTTGAACACCGAACAACAGCTCAACAGCAGCCTTAATTTCGGTTTTAGTTGCATTGGCAGCTACTTTAAACGTCATTTGATTGCGTTTTTCAGCCAATACGTTGCTTTTTTCAGAAACGATAGGTGCCAAAATCACTTGAGTCAAACGTTGTTGATTCATACCCATTGCTCCTCTAATTGTGCAACTGCATCTTTAGTGATGATGACTTTTTTGTAACGCAACAAGCTGTATGGATCAACTTGTTGAGCTTCCAAAACCAGTACATTCGGCAAGTTGCGTGAAGCCAAATAAACATTCTCGTCCAACTGCTTGGTTACAAACAGCACCTGCTCCAAACCCAAATTTTTCACTTGTTCCGCAAAAACTTTGGTTTTTGGAGTTTCAGCAGTCAACGCCTCAATAGCAAACAGACGCTCGTCACGCACCAACTGAGACAAGATAGAAGCCATGCCTGCGCGGTACATTTTACGATTCACTTTTTGAGTGAAGTTTTCATCAGGTTTGTTCGGGAATGCACGACCACCTTTACGCCACAGCGGAGAAGAAGTCATACCGGAACGGGCACGACCGGTACCTTTTTGGCGCCATGGCTTTTTAGTAGAATGGTTTACTTCTGCACGAGTTTTTTGAGCACGGTTACCAGAACGAGCATTTGCCAAGAAAGCAGTAATCAGCTGATGTACCAATGCTTCATTGTATTCACGAGCGAACAGAGCATCAGAAACAGCCAAGCTGCCGGAAACCTGTCCTTTAGCGTCAATTACTTTCAATTCCATTACGCACCTACTTTCACGCCCGGACGTACTACAACATCGCTATTCACAGAACCAGGAACAGCACCTTTCACAAGCAGCAACTGACGCTCGGCATCCACACGTACAACTTCCAGATTTTGGACGGTTGCCTTGGTATTACCATATTGACCCGCCATACGCTTACCCGGGAAAACTCGACCCGGATCTTGAGCCATACCGATAGAACCCGGCACACGGTGAGAGCGCGAGTTACCATGAGAAGTACGCTGAGAACCAAAATTATGACGCTTAATAGTACCGGAGAAACCTTTACCCTTAGAGGTACCGGTTACATCCACCAATTGACCTGCTTCGAACATCGCAACAGTAATCTCGTCACCAGCCTTCAATTCAGCCAATTGTTCTTCAGTCAAAGCAAACTCAACCAAACCACGACCAGCCTCAACACCTGCTTTTGCAAAGTGACCAGCTTCGGTTTTATTCACACGGTTTACTTTTTTCTGACCAAAGGTAACTTGTACGGCAGCATAGCCGTCAGTATCTTTGGATTTGATTTGTGTAACGCGGTTAGCAGACATATCCAACACGGTTACCGGAACAGAAACACCCTGCTCGTCGAACACGCGAGTCATACCAACTTTGCGCCCAACCAGACCTAAAGTCATGATTATTTTCCTTTTAATTAAAGGGGCAGGCTACGATTGGCCCACCTTTGGACAAAGATAAAAACTTAGCACAAATGTACTAAGTCCGCCATTATACTGCACTATTGAAAAAAATATCAATAAAAACTTAGCGTTTTCATAATAAAGCCGTCTGAAAACAACGACACCTACATTTCAGATGACCTAACGCAATAAAAAAGCCAAACAGACAACTGCTTGGCTTTTATTCGATAATGATTATTGAACTTTAATTTCAACATCCACACCGGCCGGCAAATCCAGCTTCATCAATGCATCAGTTGTTTTATCAGTCCAATCAACAATATCCATCAAACGCAGGTGAGTACGGATTTCCAACTGCTCACGGGAAGTTTTGTTCACGTGAGGCGAGCGCAAAATATTAAAGCGTTCAATCTTAGTTGGCAACGGAATCGGGCCTTTTACTACGGCACCGGTGCGTTTCGCAGTTTCCACAATTTCCTGAGCAGAACGGTCAATCAAGCTATAATCATAAGCTTTCAAACGGATACGGATTTTTTGATTTGCCATTATCTATATCCTTTACTTAAGCGATAACGTTAGATACCACACCGGCACCCACGGTACGACCACCTTCGCGAATCGCAAAACGCAGACCGTTTTCCATTGCAATCGGTGCAATCAGTTCAACGGTGATTTTCACGTTTTCACCCGGCATTACCATTTCTACACCTTCAGACAGAGTTACCGCACCGGTAACGTCAGTCGTACGGAAGTAGAATTGCGGACGGTAGTTTGCGAAGAACGGAGTATGACGGCCACCTTCTTCTTTGCTCAGTACGTATACTTCTGCTTCGAACTTGGTGTGCGGGGTAATGGTACCCGGTTTGGCCAATACTTGACCGCGCTCTACTTCTTCACGTTTGGTACCGCGCAGCAGTACGCCTACGTTATCACCTGCTTGACCTTCGTCCAGCAGTTTGCGGAACATTTCTACGCCGGTACAAGTGGTTTTTTGGGTTTCTTTCAAACCAACGATTTCAATCTCGTCGCCAACATGGATGATACCACGCTCTACACGACCGGTTACTACAGTACCGCGGCCGGAGATTGAGAATACGTCTTCAATCGGCAACAGGAACGGTTTGTCAACGGCACGCTCAGGAGCAGGGATGTAGCTGTCCAGTGCATCAGCCAGTTCGAAAATTTTAGCTTCGAATGCTGCATCACCTTCCAAGGCTTTCAAGGCAGAACCTTGTACGATCGGGCAGTCGTCACCCGGGAAGTCGTAGCTGCTCAACAGGTCGCGGATTTCCATCTCTACCAGTTCCAGCAGTTCGGCATCGTCAACCATGTCGCATTTGTTCATGAATACGAGAATGTACGGTACACCTACTTGACGGGCCAACAGGATGTGCTCGCGGGTTTGAGGCATAGGACCGTCGGCTGCGGATACAACCAAAATTGCACCGTCCATTTGAGCGGCACCGGTAATCATGTTTTTAACGTAGTCGGCGTGACCCGGGCAGTCTACGTGTGCGTAGTGGCGGGTTTCGGTTTCGTATTCTACGTGTGAGGTATTAATGGTAATACCACGGGCTTTTTCTTCAGGAGCGTTGTCGATTTGGTCGTATGCTTTGGCAGCGCCACCGAATTTTTTAGACAGAATGGTAGTCAACGCAGCAGTCAGAGTGGTTTTACCATGGTCAACGTGACCGATGGTGCCAACGTTTACGTGCGGTTTGCTACGTTCAAATTTTTCCTTAGCCATGAGCTAATTCCTTTTCATTAAAGATCAATTAAAGAACAAATAATCAGCATATAAGCCGTCTGCAACATTTTTCAGTCAATTTACAGACGGCCTGACTGCCATATTAACCTTTGCGGGCTTCAGTTACCGCAGCGGCAACGTTTGCAGGAGCTTCAGCATATTTCTTAAACTCCATAGAGTAGGTAGCGCGACCTTGGGTAGCAGAACGCAAGTCGGTAGAATAACCGAACATTTCTGCCAACGGAACTTCCGCACGAACTTTCTTACCACCAATGCCGTCATCATCCATACCCAAAACGATGCCGCGGCGACGGTTCAAATCACCCATTACATCACCCATATACTCTTCCGGAGTTTCCACTTCAACTGCCATAATCGGCTCAAGCAGAACAGGAGATGCCTTACGCATACCTTCTTTAAAGGCTTGAGAAGCTGCCAGCTCAAAGGCCAATTGCGAAGAGTCTACATCGTGTGAAGAACCAAACACCAAGCGTACGCGAACATCCACAACAGGGAAGCCTGCTACCACACCGTTTGGCAAGGTATCGCGAATACCTTTATCGACAGACGGAATAAATTCACGCGGAATTACACCACCTTTAATTTCATCAATAAATTCGTAGCCTTCGCCACCCGGTTCCATTGGCTCCATCTTGATTACAACGTGACCGTACTGACCCTTACCACCAGACTGCTTGGCATGTTTGTATTCCGACTCTACTTCTTTACGAATAGTTTCACGGTAAGCTACTTGCGGAGCACCAATATTAGCATCCACCGCAAACTCACGTTTCATACGGTCAACAATGATTTCCAAGTGCAACTCACCCATACCGGAAATGATGGTTTGTCCGGATTCTTCATCAGTACGCACACGGAAAGATGGGTCTTCTTTCGCCAAACGGTTCAGAGCAATACCCATTTTTTCTTGGTCGGCTTTGGTTTTCGGCTCAACAGCAACGTGAATTACCGGCTCCGGGAACTCCATACGTTCCAAAATAATCGGAGAACCTTCGGCACACAAGGTTTCACCTGTGGCAACATCTTTCAAGCCAATCGCCGCTGCAATATCACCGGCACGCACTTCTTCAATTTCAGTACGGTCTGCAGCAGTCATTTGCACCAAACGGCCGATACGCTCGCGAGAACCTTTAACAGAGTTCACTACTGTATCACCGGACTTAACCACACCCGAATATACACGGATAAAGGTCAAGTTACCAACGTATTTATCATTCAACATTTTGAATGCCAACGCAGAAAACGGAGCATCGTCACTCGCTTCGCGGCTGTCTGCTTCTTCTGTTGAAGGATTTACACCTTGTACCGGCGGAATGTCGGTAGGAGCCGGCAGCAACTCAACCACCGCATCCAACATACGTTGTACGCCTTTGTTTTTAAATGCAGAGCCACACAACATCGGCTGGATTTCACCTGCCAAAGTACGCTGACGCAAAGCACCGATGATCTCTTCCTCAGTCAGCTCCTCACCACCCAAGTATTTATCCATCAGCTCCTCAGAAGCTTCAGCAGCAGCTTCAATCATGTTTTGACGCCATTCTTCGGCGGTATCAACCAAATCTGCAGGAATATCGCCATATTCAAACGTTACGCCTTTATCGGCCTCGTTCCAAATGATGGCTTTCATTTTCAACAAATCAACAACGCCTTCGAAATTATCTTCCGCACCAACCGGAATAACGATAGGCACAGGATTAGCGCGCAAACGGGTTTTCATTTGCTCAACTACACGGAAGAAGTTTGCGCCTTGGCGGTCCATTTTGTTTACAAAGGCCAAGCGAGGTACTTGGTATTTATTGGCTTGACGCCATACGGTTTCAGACTGAGGTTGCACACCGCCCACCGCACAGTAAACCATCACCGCACCGTCCAATACACGCATAGAACGCTCCACCTCTACGGTAAAGTCCACGTGTCCCGGAGTATCAATGATGTTAAAGCGGTGCTCTTTAAACTGCTTAGCCATACCAGACCAGTATGAAGTTACCGCAGCAGAAGTAATGGTAATACCGCGCTCTTGCTCTTGCTCCATATAGTCGGTAGTAGCCGCACCATCATGCACCTCACCCAACTTGTGGGTCAGGCCGGTATAGAACAAAATACGTTCAGTCGTGGTTGTTTTACCTGCGTCAATATGCGCAGAAATACCGATATTACGGTACAGGCTGATTGGGGTCTTACGAGCCATTTTATTAGCCTTTCAAAATTAGAAACGGAAGTGGGAGAACGCTTTGTTCGCCTCAGCCATACGGTGCACTTCTTCACGTTTTTTCAACGCACCGCCGCGGCCTTCAGCCGCATCAATCAACTCACCCGCCAAACGCAGATCCATAGATTTCTCACCGCGCTTACGAGCAGCATCGCGAACCCAACGCATTGCCAAAGCCAAGCGACGTGAAGGACGAACCTCAACAGGAACTTGGTAGTTTGCACCACCTACACGACGGCTTTTCACTTCCACGATAGGTTTGGCGTTAGCAATAGCTTCGTTAAATACTTCGATGGCAACTTTGCCGGTTTTTTTCTCAATTTGAGCCAAAGCACCGTAAACGATGCGCTCTGCAACTGATTTTTTACCGTCAATCATCAATACGTTCATGAATTTAGTCAGCTCAACGCTACCGAACTTAGGATCCGGCAATACATCGCGCTTAGGGACTTCTCTACGACGTGGCATATTAATTTCCTTTAAATCTATTCAGTTGGGACAATTCCCATGAATGCCCAAACAAGCATTCACTTACTCGGCCGTTTTTTCAAACTAGGCGGCCGACGTGCCTAATGAAGTCCGAATTACTTAGGACGCTTCGCACCGTATTTAGAACGGGCTTGTTTACGGTCTTTAACACCGGCAGTATCCAAAGAACCGCGTACAGTGTGGTAACGCACACCCGGCAAGTCTTTTACACGACCGCCGCGAATCAGCACTACGCTATGTTCTTGCAAGTTGTGACCTTCACCGCCGATGTATGAAATCACCTCAAAACCATTAGTCAGGCGAACTTTACATACTTTACGCAATGCAGAGTTAGGTTTTTTAGGAGTAGTGGTATACACACGGGTGCACACGCCGCGTTTTTGCGGGCAGGCTTCTAGTGCAGGCACTTTGTTTACGTACACAGGCTTTTGACGGCCTTTGCGTACCAATTGGTTAATAGTAGGCATATTTTCTCGTCCTGTTGAGTTAAATACTTGCCGACACCATGCCGACAAGAGCGAAATTATAGTTTTTCAGCAAGGGTTTAGTCAAGAGAATAAGGCAATTAAACTTTTATTTTGTAACATTTTACACACCCCCCTACCGACCGAAGCCGTCTGCAAACCTATAGTTGATTTACAGACGGCTTTTTCCCCGGTGATTTTCCGGGTTCTTCGTTCAGCCTACTTGCTAGCCGGCACGGCCTTACGTTTGTTCTGTACCGGCGCCACCGTGACCTCGGCCTTCAGTTTGCCATAAATTCCCTCACCGATACCCTTCACATTCTTCAGCTCTTCCGTCGTTTTGAAACCGCCGTTCTGCTGACGGTAGGCCACAATCGCTTTGGCTTTCGCAGGGCCGATGCCCGGCAGGGCCTCCAACTCGCTCTGAGCGGCCGTATTGATGTTTACCGCCGCCAACGACAAGCCTGCCGCCAACGCAGCCAGCGCACCGAACAGGAATTTTTTCATGAGCTTTCTCCTTCTGTTATCAAGATGTCAACCCGGCATCCGAGCGGATACCGCCTACAACCCCATCATAAATAAAGCCCCCAAGTGCTTCAAGCCTTTTGCCGAAGCACAGCAATCTTCTGTCTGACTTGTGCAACACCATACTCCATACCTCCCCCATATCTCCGCTACCCGGCAAGCAACAAAGTAAAAGCCCCCGACATGATGTCAGGGGCTTCGGAATGGGTGTTTGGCAGTGACCTACTTTCACATGGAAGAACCACACTATCATCGGCGCTGAGTCGTTTCACGGTCCTGTTCGGGATGGGAAGGCGTGGGACCAACTCGCTATGGCCGCCAAACTTAAACTGTACAAATCGGTTAAGCCGTTATGCAGTCTCCTGCACTTATTTATTCTTTAATCAACTTCGGTAATGTTGTATCGCTTATCAGTAAGCTTTCATCTGAAGTTCTTCAAATGATAGAGTCAAGCCTCACGAGCAATTAGTATCGGTTAGCTTCACGCATTACTGCGCTTCCACACCCGACCTATCAACGTCCTGGTCTCGAACGACTCTTCAGGAGGGTTATACCCTCAGGGAAGTCTCATCTTCAGGCGAGTTTCGCGCTTAGATGCTTTCAGCGCTTATCTCTTCCGAACTTAGCTACCCGGCGATGCGACTGGCGTCACAACCGGTACACCAGAGGTTCGTCCACTCCGGTCCTCTCGTACTAGGAGCAGCCCCCGTCAAACTTCCAACGCCCACTGCAGATAGGGACCAAACTGTCTCACGACGTTTTAAACCCAGCTCACGTACCACTTTAAATGGCGAACAGCCATACCCTTGGGACCGACTACAGCCCCAGGATGTGATGAGCCGACATCGAGGTGCCAAACTCCGCCGTCGATATGAACTCTTGGGCGGAATCAGCCTGTTATCCCCGGAGTACCTTTTATCCGTTGAGCGATGGCCCTTCCATTCAGAACCACCGGATCACTATGTCCTGCTTTCGCACCTGCTCGACTTGTTGGTCTCGCAGTTAAGCTACCTTTTGCCATTGCACTATCAGTCCGATTTCCGACCGGACCTAGGTAACCTTCGAACTCCTCCGTTACTCTTTGGGAGGAGACCGCCCCAGTCAAACTGCCTACCATGCACGGTCCCCGATCCGGATGACGGACCTGGGTTAGAACCTCAAAGACACCAGGGTGGTATTTCAAGGACGGCTCCACAGAAACTGGCGTCTCTGCTTCTAAGCCTCCCACCTATCCTACACAAGTGACTTCAAAGTCCAATGCAAAGCTACAGTAAAGGTTCACGGGGTCTTTCCGTCTAGCAGCGGGTAGATTGCATCTTCACAACCACTTCAACTTCGCTGAGTCTCGGGAGGAGACAGTGTGGCCATCGTTACGCCATTCGTGCGGGTCGGAACTTACCCGACAAGGAATTTCGCTACCTTAGGACCGTTATAGTTACGGCCGCCGTTTACTGGGGCTTCGATCCGATGCTCTCACATCTTCAATTAACCTTCCAGCACCGGGCAGGCGTCACACCCTATACGTCCACTTTCGTGTTAGCAGAGTGCTGTGTTTTTAATAAACAGTCGCAGCCACCGATTCTCTGCGACCCTCCAATGCTTACAGAGCAAGTCTTTCACATCGAAGGGCATACCTTCTCCCGAAGTTACGGTATCAATTTGCCGAGTTCCTTCTCCCGAGTTCTCTCAAGCGCCTTAGAATTCTCATCCTGCCCACCTGTGTCGGTTTGCGGTACGGTTCTGATTCAACTGAAGCTTAGTGGCTTTTCCTGGAAGCGTGGTATCGGTTACTTCGTGTCCGTAGACACTCGTTATCACTTCTCGGTGTTATGAAGACCCGGATTTGCCTAAGTCTTCCACCTACCGGCTTGAACAAACTATTCCAACAGTTTGCTAACCTAACCTTCTCCGTCCCCACATCGCATTGAATCAAAGTACGGGAATATTAACCCGTTTCCCATCGACTACGCATTTCTGCCTCGCCTTAGGGGCCGACTCACCCTACGCCGATGAACGTTGCGTAGGAAACCTTGGGCTTTCGGCGAGCGGGCTTTTCACCCGCTTTATCGCTACTCATGTCAACATTCGCACTTCTGATACCTCCAGCATGCTTTACAACACACCTTCTTCGGCCTACAGAACGCTCCCCTACCATGCTATTGCTAGCATCCGCAGCTTCGGTTACAGATTTGAGCCCCGTTACATCTTCCGCGCAGGACGACTCGACCAGTGAGCTATTACGCTTTCTTTAAATGATGGCTGCTTCTAAGCCAACATCCTGGCTGTCTGGGCCTTCCCACTTCGTTTACCACTTAATCTGTCATTTGGGACCTTAGCTGGCGGTCTGGGTTGTTTCCCTCTTGACAACGGACGTTAGCACCCGCTGTCTGTCTCCCGAGGAACAACTTGATGGTATTCTTAGTTTGCCATGGGTTGGTAAGTTGCAATAACCCCCTAGCCATAACAGTGCTTTACCCCCATCAGTCTCTTACTCGAGGCACTACCTAAATAGTTTTCGGGGAGAACCAGCTATCTCCGAGTTTGTTTAGCCTTTCACCCCTATCCACAGCTCATCCCCGCATTTTGCAACATGCGTGGGTTCGGACCTCCAGTGCGTGTTACCGCACCTTCATCCTGGCCATGGATAGATCACTCGGTTTCGGGTCTACGCCCAGCAACTAATCGCCCTATTAAGACTCGGTTTCCCTACGCCTCCCCTATCCGGTTAAGCTCGCTACTGAACGTAAGTCGTTGACCCATTATACAAAAGGTACGCAGTCACGGAACAAGTCCGCTCCCACTGTTTGTATGCATCAGGTTTCAGGTTCTGTTTCACTCCCCTCCCGGGGTTCTTTTCGCCTTTCCCTCACGGTACTGGTTCACTATCGGTCGATGATGAGTATTTAGCCTTGGAGGATGGTCCCCCCATGTTCAGACAGGATTCCACGTGTCCCGCCCTACTTGTCGTATGCTTAGTACCACCGATGAGATTTCGAATACGGGGCTATCACCCACTATGGCCAAGCTTCCCAGCTTGTTCTTCTATCTCAACGGCTATCACATACAGGCTCCTCCGCGTTCGCTCGCCACTACTTGCGGAATCTCGGTTGATTTCTTTTCCTCCGGGTACTTAGATGGTTCAGTTCTCCGGGTTCGCTTCTCATACCCTATGTATTCAGGTATGGATACTGCACTGAATGCAGTGGGTTTCCCCATTCGGACATCACCGGATCATAGCTTTATTGCCAGCTCCCCGATGCTTTTCGCAGGCTTACACGTCCTTCGTCGCCTATCATCGCCAAGGCATCCACCTGATGCACTTATTCACTTGACTCTATCATTTCAAGAACCTCTCTGACTTAATCCGCTCTTCCGTTGACTAGAACAGGGACTAGAGATTTTTACTTTGATAAAGCTTACTGCTTTGTTGTGTATTGTTCCCGCCTTTTGTGTTTCGGGAACAACTCGATACAATCATCACCCAAATACTGTGGCCGGTTTGTTTTTCTTTTTAGCTTTGCTTGCGCTTTGCTTAAAAGAGATGTTAAACGGTCGCAACCGTTCTCTATCCAATCCGACCAACTTTGTCTTTGTTTGTTGATTTCGGCTTTCCAATTTGTTAAAGATCGATGCTTGCGGACTTTGTCCGACTTCGCAAATTAAAATGAGCGGCGATTATAGCAGCTTATTTTAATTTGTGAAGTCTTTTTGGTGGAGGCAAACGGGATCGAACCGATGACCCCCTGCTTGCAAAGCAGGTGCTCTACCAACTGAGCTATGCCCCCAGTATGTGTTTGGTGGGTCTGGGAGGACTTGAACCTCCGACCCCACGCTTATCAAGCGTGTGCTCTAACCAGCTGAGCTACAAACCCAAGGTCGTGAGCAATATATCCTATCGAATATTGTTGCTCTTCTTCTTGCATCTTCTACAGTTTACCGATAAGTGTGAATGCGGAGAACCTCTTCTTTTCTCTAGAAAGGAGGTGATCCAGCCGCAGGTTCCCCTACGGCTACCTTGTTACGACTTCACCCCAGTCATGAAGCATACCGTGGTAAGCGGACTCCTTGCGGTTACCCTACCTACTTCTGGTATCCCCCACTCCCATGGTGTGACGGGCGGTGTGTACAAGACCCGGGAACGTATTCACCGCAGTATGCTGACCTGCGATTACTAGCGATTCCGACTTCATGCACTCGAGTTGCAGAGTGCAATCCGGACTACGATCGGTTTTGTGAGATTGGCTCCGCCTCGCGGCTTGGCTACCCTCTGTACCGACCATTGTATGACGTGTGAAGCCCTGGTCATAAGGGCCATGAGGACTTGACGTCATCCCCACCTTCCTCCGGCTTGTCACCGGCAGTCTCATTAGAGTGCCCAACCAAATGATGGCAACTAATGACAAGGGTTGCGCTCGTTGCGGGACTTAACCCAACATCTCACGACACGAGCTGACGACAGCCATGCAGCACCTGTGTTACGGCTCCCGAAGGCACTCCTCCGTCTCTGGAGGATTCCGTACATGTCAAGACCAGGTAAGGTTCTTCGCGTTGCATCGAATTAATCCACATCATCCACCGCTTGTGCGGGTCCCCGTCAATTCCTTTGAGTTTTAATCTTGCGACCGTACTCCCCAGGCGGTCAATTTCACGCGTTAGCTACGCTACTAAGCAATCAAGTTGCCCAACAGCTAATTGACATCGTTTAGGGCGTGGACTACCAGGGTATCTAATCCTGTTTGCTACCCACGCTTTCGAGCATGAACGTCAGTATTATCCCAGGGGGCTGCCTTCGCCATCGGTATTCCTCCACATCTCTACGCATTTCACTGCTACACGTGGAATTCTACCCCCCTCTGACATACTCTAGTCACCCAGTTCAGAACGCAGTTCCCAGGTTGAGCCCGGGGATTTCACATCCTGCTTAAGTAACCGTCTGCGCTCGCTTTACGCCCAGTAATTCCGATTAACGCTCGCACCCTACGTATTACCGCGGCTGCTGGCACGTAGTTAGCCGGTGCTTATTCTTCAGGTACCGTCATGAGGAAATGGTATTAGCATCTCCCTTTTCTTCCCTGACAAAAGTCCTTTACAACCCGAAGGCCTTCTTCAGACACGCGGCATGGCTGGATCAGGCTTGCGCCCATTGTCCAAAATTCCCCACTGCTGCCTCCCGTAGGAGTCTGGGCCGTGTCTCAGTCCCAGTGTGGCGGATCATCCTCTCAGACCCGCTACTGATCGTCGCCTTGGTAGGCCTTTACCCCACCAACCAGCTAATCAGATATTGGCCGCTCGAATAACGCAAGGCCCGAAGGTCCCCTGCTTTCCTCCTCAGAGCGTATGCGGTATTAGCTAATCTTTCGATCAGTTATCCCCCATTACTCGGTACGTTCCAATATGTTACTCACCCGTTCGCCACTCGCCGGCAGAAGTGCAAGCACTTCCCCGCTGCCGTCCGACTTGCATGTGTAAAGCATGCCGCCAGCGTTCAATCTGAGCCAGGATCAAACTCTTATGTTCAATCTCTAACTTAATAACTTCTGGTCTGCTTCAAAGAAACCGACAGGATATAGAATTTCTACATCTTGTCTGTTTTTGTCGCAGTGTGAGGCTTTCCGCACTCACACTTATCGGTAATCTGTTTGTTAAAGAGCTAAATTCGAATTTTACTACAGCTTGTTTTTATTTGTCAAATGTTTTTTACCAACCAGCTTAAAACTTCCAAATAAATCTGCTATAATAAACAGTTCGCTTTCACCGCCGAAGCAGCGAAGAACCGAACTATACCCCTCCAAACCACCCCAGTCAACCCTAAAAATACAAATAAAATCGGGAAAATACTCATCTATCTGTTTGGTAAGGAAATTTTATTGAGGGAAATTTGCGGCGAAATGACAAACTGTACTCCCTCTGCCAACCGGCCGTCTGCGTTTTGGAGTTTGCAGACGGCTTGATTATATGAATTTCACCAATATTTTTTAAAAATTATCCGTACCGGGCACTTTGCCGGCTCGGAAAGAATTCTTTATTCGTTTACAAGTAATACTGTTTAATTACTGTTCCCACCCTATATTCTTCGTAGAAAAGGGAAAGGGTTGCGCCCTATTTTTATATCTGATGCTTGATTTCTGAAAATCGGTATCCGGAAATTGGAAATCTCAAACCTTTTTTCAAACGGATTACTAAGTATTATCGATGCTGTTACAAAACACTTTCTGATATTTCTATTACTTATTTAATGCTGTAAAAGGCCGTCTGCAAAAACGAATATGCAGACGGCCTTTTGTAACAAAACCGGTTTGTTTGGGGAACTTAGCGGTTCATTTCATTTTTAATGGCGCGGATATTAGCCTCACGATCGCGCACTGCTCCGCTCAAACGGCTGATTTTGTCTTGGTCGCCTTTTTTGCGGGCAACGTTAAGCTGGGCTTTGGCTCGCGCTAATGCCGCTTGTTCGTTGCGTATTTCGTTTTGCAAAATCTGCTTGCGGGTCAGTTGCGGCTTGGGTTTCTGCTTGGGTGCAGGGATAACGGGAGCGGGAATGATTTTGGCTTTTTTATTCAATGCGGCGGCGCGCTCTTTAGCGGATTTCAAACTTGCAGCATTGGTGCTTGTTGTGCTTTTGCCGTTACGCAGTTTCACATCGATGCGGGGACGTGCTGCTTCTGCGCTGTTGGTGACGCTCCCGGTTACTGCTGAGGCATCAAGCGGCTTTATGATTACATCGTCATCGATTTTTTGAGCGATGTTGCGCTTGGTTTCGGCTTTAATCTGTTCGGTTTCTTTGAGCTTCTGCTCAAGCTGTTCGAATGTGAACTCTGCCGTGCCGTCCATGCTTTCGGTTACGCACTTGCCGCCCGCTCCCGGAGGGCACAGTTTTTCCGCCGTTGCCGGATATGCTGCGCCAAACAGTATGCCGATCGTCAGGGAGTAAATGATGGGTTTCATGTGTGTTCGGATTGATTCAGGTGTTTGATAAATGCGGCTCATTATACTATGCCGTCTGTAAATTTCGGTGCACAACCGTAAAAGCTGTGTTGCGGTAGATTTGTTCTGCCGCCCGCCTTATAATGGTACGACTTTAGATTTGAAGGAACTGCTGCTGCCCGCCGGGATGCTGCCGTTCTGCCTCACACCGCTTGGGTATCTGAAAATTATGGAAGCGTTCCTCTCTTCGACACTTGGGGTTGCTATTGCGGAAATCGGCGATAAAACCCAACTGCTCGCTTTGTTTCTTGCCGCACGTTTCTCCCAGAAAAATGCCATTGTTGCCGGTATTTTCGTGGCAACTTTGCTGAACCATCTGTTTTCTGCCGTACTGGGCGTATGGCTGGCACAATTTGTATCGCCCGATACCGTCAAATGGATTGTCGGCGGCAGTTTTATCGCAGTCGGTCTGTGGCTGCTGCTGCCGGACAAAGACGACAATCCTGACAGCCGTTGGCTGAAATACGGTGCGTTCACGGCAACGGTTTTGCTGTTTTTTATGGCGGAAATCGGCGATAAAACCCAAATCGCTACGGTTTTGCTGGCCGCAAAATACCAATCTCTGTTTTGGGTTGTCTGCGGCAGCACGCTGGGATTGATGCTGGCCAATGTGCCGGTTGTATATTTGGGTGAAATGCTGATGAAAAAAATTCCGGCAAAAACCGTACGCATCGCCGCTTGTGCGCTGTTTTGCGCTTTAGGTGTGATGACGCTTGCCGGCGGCGGTATTTCCCTGCACTAAAGGCCGTCTGCAAAATGCTTGAAATCTTATTGCAGACGGCTGATTTTGTTGCCGTCAACAAACCGGCAGGCATTGCCGTGCATCAGGAAGAAGGTGAGGACAATCTCCTGCAGCAACTGGCCAAACAACTGGGCGTTCCGCGCTTATGGCTGCTGCACCGCTTGGACAAACCAACCAGCGGCGTATTGCTGTTTGCACTCAACCCGCAGGCCGCCTCCTGTTTGGCACAGCAGTTTGCCGCCCACGCCATGCAAAAAACCTATTTGGCATTAAGCGATGGCAAACCGCTTAAAAAACAGGGCTGGGTCAAAGGCGGCATGGAAAAATCGCGGCGCGGCACATGGAAGCTGACCCGTTCGCAGCAAAATTTTGCGGTAACGCAGTTTCACAGCAGCTCTTTACGTCCGAACCTTCGTCTGTTTGTCCTGCAACCCCATACCGGCAAAACACACCAGCTCCGTGTTGCCATGAAATCATTATCTGCTCCGATTTTGGGCGATACCGCTTACGGTGGCACAACTGCCTGCCGTCTGTTTCTGCACGCTTGGCGTATCCGTTTCCATTACCTCGATACCGTTTTCGACATTACCGCACCGTTGGGCAGCGAATGGCCGTCTGACATTCCGGCTCTCCTACCGGACAATTCCGCTTAATATAAATCAAGCCCTGCCACATCGCCGCTTTACCGCCGCCGCCGCTTCGCGCATAATCCCAATATTAACATTCACCGCTCACCCTTTCCTGATTCCACACTTCTATAAAGGAAACCGACATGGCATTTTTGAAACTGACCGAACAAAACGTACAAGGTAAAACCGTACTCATCCGCGCCGACATGAACGTACCGTTTAAAGACGGCAAAATCAGCGACGACACCCGTATCCGCGCTTCGCTGGCCTCCATTAAATACTGTTTGGACAACGGCGCGGCAGTCATCGTGATGACCCACCTCGGCCGCCCGACCGAAGGCGAATTCCGTCCTGAAGACGACGTTGCCCCCGTTGCCGCGCACTTGGGCGGATTGCTGGGCAAAGAAGTGAAAGTCCTGAACGACTGGCGCGAAAACAAACCCGCGCTGAACGCCGGCGAAGTGGTGATGCTGCAAAACGTGCGCATCAACAAAGGCGAAAAGAAAAACGATTTGGAGCTGGGCAAAGCCTATGCCGCTTTGTGCGACGTGTTTGTCAACGACGCATTCGGCACCGCCCACCGCGCCCAAGCCTCAACCGAAGCCGTGGCACAGGCCGCGCCGCTTGCCTGTGCGGGCGTATTGATGGCGGGCGAACTCGACGCTTTGGGCAAAGCCCTGAAAGAACCTGCACGCCCGATGGTTGCCATTGTGGCCGGCAGCAAAGTTTCCACCAAACTGACCATCTTAGAATCTCTGGCCGACAAAGTGGACCAGTTGGTTGTCGGTGGCGGCATCGCCAACACGTTCCTGCTCGCGCAAGGCCAACCCATCGGCAAATCGCTGGCGGAAACCGATTTGGTGGAAGAGTCTGAAAAAATCATGGCGAAAATGGCAGCCAAAGGCGGCTCCGTTCCGCTGCCCACCGATGTGGTCACCGCGAAAGAATTTGCCGAAAACGCCGCAGCCGAAAGTAAAGCCGTGGCCGATGTGGCCGCAGACGACATGATTTTGGACATCGGCAGCGAATCCGCCGCCGCTTTGGCCGAAATCCTGAAAAACGCCGGTACCGTCGTATGGAACGGCCCGGTAGGCGTATTCGAGTTTGACCAATTTGCCGGCGGAACCAAAGCATTGGCCGAAGCCATCGCCGAAAGCAAAGCCTTCTCTATCGCAGGAGGCGGCGACACACTGGCGGCGATTGCCAAATTCGGCGTAACCGACAAAATCAGCTACATCTCCACCGGCGGCGGCGCATTCTTGGAATTCTTGGAAGGCAAAGAGCTGCCTGCCGTAGCCGTATTGGAAAAACGCGGCGCATAACACCTTTTATGAAACCACCCCAAGCAGGTTGAACATCACCGACCTGCTTGGGGTTTTTCACAATATGCGTCCAATATAATCAAGACAAGCCGCTGCCATGCCGTTGCGCTGATTGGAAACAAGCGCGAACCCTTGAAGCAGGCAAAACCCGACCCAATTATCCCTGCAACCCATATTATCCCGACCGCAAAGGAAGATTGATGCCCGCTCTTTCCATACTCAACCTCGCACCGTTCCGAAACGGCGAAACTTTTATCCAAGCTGTCGATAATCTGGTTGCGCTGGCTCAGTTTGCCGAACAACACGGCTATGTCCGCTACTGGATTGCCGAACACCACAATATGCCCTATCTTGCCAGCTCCGCCACCAGCCTGCTGATACAGCGCGTATTGGACAACACCGACAAGATACGGGTGGGTTCGGGCGGAGTCATGCTGCCGAATCATTCGCCGTTTATCGTAGCCGAACAATACGGTACGCTGGCCAGCCTGTATCCCGACCGCGTGGACTTGGGCTTGGGACGCGCACCGGGTACAGACCCTGCCACCGCCCGTGCCATCCGCCGCCATCACGATGATGTTGCCCACAGCTTTCCGCAAGATATCGAAGAAATCCAATATTATTTCAGCCCCCTGAGCGCAGAAGAAACCGCCGCACAAGGCTTCAGCTTCGGTCCGGTCAAAATGTCCGTCCCCGAAAGCACCCACGTCCGCGCCTACCCTGCCCCGGGGCTGAACGTGCCGCTATACATCTTGGGTTCAAGTACCGAAAGTGCATATCTTGCCGCACACATGGGGCTGCCCTATGCCTTCGCGTCGCACTTCGCACCGCGTATGCTGCAACAGGCCGTTGCCATCTACCGCCGCGAGTTCAGGCCGTCTGCATTTTTGGACAAACCGAAAGTCATTGTTGGCGTAAATGCCATCGTAGCCGACAGCGATGAAGAAGCACGCTTTCTTTCTTCCACCTGTCTGCAATTTTTCCTGAACGTCGTTACCGGCAGTCTCAGCGGTATGCTGCCGCCGCAACCTGATATCGAAACACACGTTCCGCCGCATATCCTGAACATGGCGGAGTCTATGATGTCGTGCAGCCTGATCGGTTCGCCCGATACCGCCCGACACCAATTAGACCGCTTGCAGGAAAGCGTACAGGCAGACGAGCTGATGGCGGTCAGCTACATCTACGACCAAACTGCCCAGCTCCGCTCCTATAAGCTGCTGGCGGACCTTGTGAAATCCGGCCGGTAAACCAAAGCATTTGTCCGAACAACAGTTGTTTGGGTTGCCTAAGCAGTTAAAACCGTTTCCAAGATATATAGTCGAATAACACAGAATGAGACAAGGCAGCGAAGCCGCAGACAGTACACATAGTACGGCAAGGCAAAGCAACGCCGTATCATTCTTATTTTAAATGACTATAAAAGGCCGTCTGCAAAATGCTAATTTGCAGACGGCCTTTTATCATCAAATCACACAGAATCATTCCTGTTTCAACTATCCTGCAACACACGGCGGCAAAGCGGACACCGGCAACCATCCATTCATGACGACACTCTATTACCATATTGCACGAGCAAAATACCGCCCAACATCACCGCTACACCCAACACTTTAAACAGGTTAATCGGTTTGACGCTCAAGCCGAAAAAGCCGAAATGGTCAAGTACCAGCGCCCCAATCATCTGTCCGGCAATCGCCAAAACCGCAAAATTGGCAATGCCGATTTTGGGAGCAAGAATGACCGAGCTTGCCACAAACACCACGCCGCACAATCCGCCGAGCCAGCCATACCAAGGCACTTGCCCCAGATTGCCCAACTCAGGCGCAGAAACACGAAACAGCATAAGCAGTGGCACGGTCGCCATCACGCTGACCGACAAAGACACCAAAGTCGCCCACAACGGCGAGCCGAGCGAACGGGCCACAAACGCATTTAGCGGTGCTTGCAGCGGAACAATCATGCCCACAAACAGGGCAAAAATAAAATTTGTGTGCATTTTTCTTCAAATCACAACATGGCGGCCATATGAGTTGTTTACTTTATGATTATACCCATCATGTGTTACCGCCATTTCATACAGAATGATACCGCGTTGCTGCGCCCTTCTCAGGGAGAGTAGGCTTGTCTAAACTTCCGAAGCCGGACCGCCGCCCCGTACGGCCTGCGGCTTTCCCTATTCTGTGTAATTCGACTATATAAAACAGACGGCCTCAATCCAACAACGCATCTACAAACCCGCGTGCGTCAAACGGGCGCAAATCGTCGATGCCTTCGCCCACGCCGATGTAGCGCACGGGAATCGGCCGGTTGCCCGCCAATGCCGCCAGAATGCCGCCCTTGGCCGTGCCGTCGAGTTTGGTCACAATCAGGCCGGTCAGTCCCAGCGCATCGTCGAAGGCCTTAACTTGGTTGACGGCATTTTGGCCGATATTGGCATCGAGTACCACAATGATTTCGTGCGGCGCGTCCGGCATGGCTTTTTGCAATACGCGCTTCACTTTTTTGATTTCTTCCATCAGGTGAAGCTGGGTCGGCAGCCGTCCGGCAGTATCCGCCAGCACCACATCGATACCGCGTGCTTTGGCGGCCTGCACGGCATCGAAACACACCGCGGCAGAATCGCCTGTGGATTGGGAAATTACGGTAACGCCGTTGCGCCCGCCCCATTCCTGCAACTGCTCGCGTGCCGCCGCACGGAAGGTATCGCCCGCCGCCAGCAACACGGATTTGCCTTGCGATTGGAAATATTTGGCCAGCTTGCCGATGGAAGTGGTTTTGCCCGCGCCGTTGATACCCGCCAGCATAATCACAAACGGCTCTTTACTTTCGGGCAACACCAGCGGCTGTTCCAACGGCTTGATGAGGTCGTAAACCGCCTCTTTCAATGCGCCGCGCAATTCCGCGCCGTCTTTCAAGCCTTTGAGCGATACACGGTTGCGTACGTCTTTCATCAGATATTCGGTCGCTTCCATGCCCATGTCGCTGGTAATTAATACGGTTTCCAGCTCCTCATACAAATCTTCATCGATTTTACCGCCGCCGAATACGCCCGCCAGCGATTTCGCCATTTTGTCGCGGGACTTGCTCAAACCTTGTTTCAAACGCGCCGCCCAGCCGGGTTTGGATACGGCTTCGGGTTCTGCTTCAGGTGCGGTCTCCATCACGGCAGCGGGCAGGGTTTCTGCAGGCGGCTGTTCCGCCCCGATACCGTTGTTTTCCGTCTCTTCGCCGTATGCTTCATTTGTTGCAGGCTGCTGCACGGGGGCAGATGCGGTGTCTGCTGTTTCCGGCTCAACTGCTTCGGCTGCCGGGCTTTCCGCCCGATTTTCAGACGGCTGCTCTGCAACGGCTTCTTCCGCCGCTTTGACGGTTTCCGTTTCTTCCCCCGCCCGAACTTCCGCAACCTCTTTTTCTGCTTCGACAGATTCAAGCGTTTCTGCGCTTGCCGCTTCCGCACTTGCAGACGGCATCATGACCGCTCCGGTACTGTCCGCAGCGGTTTCCACGCCCGTTTCCCCGTCTGCCTGCACGGTATTTTCCGCCGCCCTGTCAGCCGACTCCGCCTCGGTTTCCGTATCCGCTATGCCGTCTGAAACTTCAGACGGCATGTCAACGGCGTTTTCAGCCGTTTCTGCCGTGCGTCCGGTTTTGCTTTCCGACACCGCAGCCGTTTGCGCTGCCTGCACTCCAAGCGGCTGCCCAAGCGTTTCCTCTGCCACGGCAGCATCAGCCGCCGCTTCAGACGGCTGCTCTGCCTCCCCTGCTGCCGCTTCTGTGGTTTCTACAGATGCGGCGGTTTCGGTTTCTTGCTCATTGTCTTTTTTCTTACGGCGGAAAAAATCAAAAAAGGCCATACGGTTTCCTTTATTACCGGTATCGTTCGAATACGGCTATTGTAGCGTATTTTCGGGCAAAAAGCCGTCTGTATATAGCAAGTTGTTCGGAAATCCGCCGCTGTTTTGCTACAATAACCCTCCCTATCCGAACCAATCCGCAAAAGGCCGTCTGAAATGTCCAAACCCGTCTCCCCGATGATGCAGCAGTATCTCGGCATCAAAGCCGAACACCAAGACAAACTGGTGTTTTACCGCATGGGCGATTTTTACGAGCTGTTTTTCGACGATGCAGTGGAGGCGGCGAAGCTGTTGGACATCACCCTGACCACGCGCGGGCAGGTGGGGAGCGAGCCGGTGAAGATGGCGGGCGTGCCGTTTCACGCGGCGGAGCAGTATCTGGCGCGGCTGGTGAAAATGGGCAAAAGCGTGGCGATTTGCGAGCAGGTGGGCGAAGTCGGCGCGGGCAAAGGGCCGGTGGAGCGCAAAGTGGTGCGGATTGTCACGCCCGGCACGCTGACCGATTCGGCTTTTTTGGAAGACAAGGAAACCAACCGCATCGTGGCGGTCAACGCGGATAAAAAGCAGGTCGGCTTGGCGTGGGCTTCATTGCAGAGCGGTGAATTTAAAGTGAAAATCGTGCCGTCTGAAAAACTGGCCGACGAATTGGCGCGCCTTCAGGCGGCGGAGGTTTTGTTGGCCGACGGCAAAAAACTGCCGCAGTTTCAGGCGGCCTCGGGCAATGTCACGCGCCTGAACGGTTGGCAGTTTGCCGCCGATACTGCCGAAAAGCTGCTGACCGGATATTTCGGCTGCCAAGATTTGCGCGGCTTCGGTTTGGACAGGTCGGAACACGCGGCGGCGATAGGTGCGGCAGGTGCGCTGCTCAACTATATCCGCCTCACACAAAACCTGATGCCGCAACATCTCGACGGTCTTTCGTTGGAAACGGAAAACCAGTATATCGGCATGGATGCGGCCACACGCCGCAATCTGGAAATCACCCAAACCTTAAGCGGCAAAAAAGCCCCGACGCTGTTTTCCGTGCTCGACGACTGCGCCACCCACATGGGCAGCCGCCTCTTGGCATTGTGGCTGCACCACCCCCTGCGCAACCGCAGCCATATCCGCGCCCGTCAGGAAGCCGTGGCCGCCCTGCAAAACCAATATCCCGCCCTGCAAGGCCGTCTGAAAAACATTGCCGACATCGAACGCATTGCGGCACGGATTGCAGTGGGCAATGCCCGTCCGCGCGATTTGGCGGCCTTGCGCGACAGCCTGTACGAATTGGCACAGATTGAATTGTCCTGCGGCGGCAGCAGCCTGCTGGAAACGTTACAGCAGGTTTTTCCCGCCACGCTGCCGCTGGCGGAGCGTTTGAAGGCGGCGGTGATGCCCGAGCCGTCGGTGTGGCTGAAAGACGGCGGTGTCATCAACCACGGCTTCCATGCGGAGCTTGACGAATTGCGCCACATCCAAAACCACGGCGATGAGTTTCTTCAGGCTCTGGAAGCCCGCGAACGCGAGCGCACGGGCTTATCCACCTTGAAAGTCGAGTTCAACCGCGTACACGGCTTTTACATCGAGCTTTCCAAAGTGCAGGCCGAGCAGGCACCCGCCGACTACCAACGCCGCCAAACCCTGAAAAATGCCGAGCGTTTTATCACGCCCGAGCTCAAAACCTTTGAAGACAAAGTACTGACGGCGCAAGAGCAGGCTTTGGCCTTGGAAAAACAATTGTTCGAAGCCCTGCTCAAAGAATTGCAGGCCGCATTGCCGCAGCTGCAAAAAGCCGCCAAAGCCGCCGCCGCGCTGGACGTATTGTCGGCATTTGCCCGCCATGCCGCCGAACGCGGTTTCGTCTGTCCCGAGTTTGCCGATTATCCCGTTTTGGCAATTTCAGACGGCCGCCACCCCGTTGTCGAGCAGCAGGTGCGCCACTTTACTACCAACAGCACCGCCTTCGACCACAAGCACCGCCTGATGCTGCTCACCGGCCCCAATATGGGCGGCAAATCCACCTACATGCGCCAAGTCGCGCTGATTACCCTGTTGGCACACACCGGCAGCTTCGTTCCCGCCGCCTCCGCCACCATCGGTCCCATCGACCAGATTTTCACCCGTATCGGCGCAAGCGACGACTTGGCCTCCAACCGCTCCACCTTTATGGTGGAAATGAGCGAAACCGCCTACATCCTCCACCACGCGACCGAGCAGTCGCTGGTGCTGATGGACGAAGTCGGGCGCGGCACGTCCACATTCGACGGCCTCGCGCTGGCGCAGGCCATTGCCGAACATTTATTGCAGAAAAACAAATCGTTCAGCCTGTTTGCCACCCATTATTTCGAACTTACCCGCCTGCCCGAGACACACGCCGCCGCCGTCAACATGCACCTTTCCGCCTTGGAGCAGGGGCAGGACATTGTGTTTTTGCACGAAATCCAACCCGGCCCCGCCAGCAAAAGCTACGGTATCGCCGTTGCCAAACTCGCCGGTCTGCCCGCCCGCGCCCTGAAGTCCGCACAAAAGCATCTGGACGGCTTGGAGCGGCAGGCCGCCGCGCAGCAGCCGCAAATGGATATTTTCAGCATGATGCCGTCTGAAAACGATGATAGCGGTTTGGAAGAAAATTTGTCTGTGGATAGCTCATGCAGCGGAGAAAGGCCGTCTGCAAAAAATAATGAATGGGCAGATATGCTGGCTGAAATCAATCCTGATGAATTGTCGCCGAGAGAAGCGTTGGATTGGCTGTATAAATTGAAAGGGCTGGCATAGCCTGTTTCCGCTGCAAGGTCGTATAAAGCGGCGGATATGCCGAATTTGCAGACGGCCTTGCTTGATACGGCAAACGGCAGCCAAACAATACGGCGCAGCAAATCCGCCACTCCGCACCATACACACCGCCCGAAACCATTCCGTTTTCTCGCTGCCATTCGGTTGTAATCATTTGACACAGCCTAATACGGCGTGTCGTGTCTTATCCAAAGAAAAAAAGAAAAACCCACCCAAACAGCCAATCCGCCGGCACTCGCTCTACGGCCGGCAACTTGGCTGCCTTGTCTCATTCTGTCTTCATCTGTATGAATCCGACTATATAGTCGAATAAAATAAGAATGAGACAAGGCAGCGAAGCCGCAGACAGTACACATAGTACGGCAAGGCAAAGCAACGCTGTATCATTCTTATTTTAAATGACTATATTTTCCATGTCTTCACACCGCTCCCGCGCATAGCAAAAGCCGTCTGCAAAATGCCCTGTTTTCGAGTACATATTTTGCAGACGGCTTTTAGCGTATCCGGATAGAAAATCCGCCGTTATCCGCGCACGCGCTCGATTTTCGCGCCGACTCCGCCGAGTTTTTTCTCGATGTGTTCGTAACCGCGGTCGAGGTGGTAGATGCGATCGACAATGGTTTCACCGCCCGCAACCAAACCTGCCATCACCAAACTTGCCGAAGCGCGCAAATCGGTGGCCATAACGGTTGCACCCGACAGTTTTTCCACGCCTTTGACAAAAGCGGTATTGCCCTCGGTGGTAATGTCCGCGCCCATGCGGTTGAGTTCGGGAACGTGCATAAAGCGGTTTTCAAAGATGGTTTCCACCACGCGACAGTTGCCCTCAGCTACGGCGTTCATCGCCATAAACTGCGCCTGCATATCGGTAGGAAAGCCCGGGTGGACAACGGTGCGGATGTCCACGGCTTTCGGACGCTGCTGCATATCGATGGTAATCCAATCGTCGCCTGCTTCAATCAGCGCGCCCGCTTCAACCAATTTATCCAACACCACTTCCATGGTTTTCGGCGCAGCGTTACGCAGGGTAACTTTGCCGCCGGTCATGGCAACGGCGCAAAGGAACGTACCGGCTTCGATGCGGTCGGGCACAACGGAATGTTCCGCCCCGTGCAGCTCTTTTACACCCTCGACAGTCATGGTGGAAGTGCCGATGCCGCTGATTTTCGCGCCCATTTTCACCAAGCATTCCGCCAAATCGACCACTTCCGGCTCGATGGCGCAATTTTCCAGAATGGTGGTGCCTTCGGCCAGCGTAGCCGCCATCAGCAGGTTTTCCGTACCGCCGACAGTCACCACGTCCATTACCACGCGCGCGCCTTGCAGACGGCCTTTGGCTTTGACGTAGCCATGTTCGATGACGATTTCCGCGCCCATGGTTTCCAAACCTTTCAGGTGCTGGTCAACCGGACGCGAACCGATGGCGCAACCACCGGGCAGGCTGACTTGCGCTTCGCCGAAACGCGCCAACGTGGGGCCGAGTACCAAAATGGAAGCGCGCATGGTGCTGACCAATTCGTACGGCGCACAAGTGTTGTTGACCGTACCGCCGTTGATTTCAAATTCGTGAATATTGTCGGTCAATACGCGCGCGCCCATGCCTTGCAGCAGCTTTTGCGTGGTTTTCACATCGGCCAGCATGGGGACGTTTTTCAGACGCAGCGTGCCGGAAGTCAGCAAACCTGCACACATCAGCGGCAGGGCGGCGTTTTTCGCACCTGATACAGTAATTTCGCCGTTTAACGGGCCATTGGCAGAGATTTTGAGTTTGTCCACGTTGGTTCTTTCGGTAAAATTTGGCAGCACGGACACAATCCGGCGCAGGAATACATATCGTTTAAAAAGAATTATAAGGGATTTTTCGGCAGCCATGCAGACAGCCGGTGATTTTTATGTTTTTCGGTCAAGCCGCCGCCACAGGCCGTCTGCAAAACTGCGCCAAACGTATCCGCAGCATTCGGCACGCCGCCTCCTGCTCTACCGGTTTTGTCCGGCCACACCATGCTCCAAGCAGGCTGCTGCCCAAAACGGCAGCGCAACCCTGCTTGCAGCTTGGCAGCCTGCTTCAACCGCAAAGCGGTGTTTTGCAGACGGCCTTACGGCTTATCCGCATTGCGCCCGTGCTGCTTTGAGCGCGGCCGTCAGACTGGCGGCGTTGACTTCGCCGGTAATCGTTTGACGGTAGCCGCATTTGGGGGCTTCCACCAAGGTAAACGGCAATACGCCGACATCGTTACCGAATGCTTTCATAAACGGACGGCTGCTGTTGCCGGTATAACGCCAAATCGGATAGCTGACCGGCGTTTGCTTGAGAAAGCTGCCAATGTTGTCGGTACTGTCCAAAGCGATGCCGACCATATCGACACTGCCTTCAGGCTGGCTCCGATACCATTCCGACATTTCCGGCATTTCTTTGCGGCAGGGTTTACACCATGTTGCCCACAGATTGACGATACGCACCGGAGCGGCCAGCTCGTCCAATGATTTGGGGGTATTGCTGTCCCATGCGGCCAAGGCGTTTTGCACGGCGGCGGTTTGCGGTGCGGCAGGAGCGGAAGCAGCCTGCGCGGTTCGGGCAGGCTCGCTGCCCCCGCAAGCGGCCAACACCAGCAGTGCGGCAAAAGTAACGAAGCGTTTCATGTCATTATCCGTTTATCAAATTCCGACTATTGTAACCTTTTCAGACGGCATGTCTATTGGTTCACATCAAGCTGTTGGTTTTTTGCATATACCTCCGCAGCAAACCGCCGCCGAATGCCGCCGTACTTGAGAAATTTAACGGCTCGTCCGATAATAGCCGTCTCCGGCCGGGGCATATTCCGCAAATTCGTCGAATATGGCCGCATAACACAAAACAAAGCAGCCAAACCGCAAACCGTACAAGCGGTGCGGCAACGCCGTATTGTTCTGCGTTAATGTCCAATCGCCATATCTGCGCCGTCTGCCCTGCCGCACTGTTTTAAGGAGCATATCATGCCGTCTGAATTTATTCTGTACCATAACAACCGCTGCAGCAAATCCCGTGCTGCGCTGTCGCTGTTGGAAGAACGCGGCATTCAGGCAAAAGTTGTCCGCTATCTGGATACGCCGCCCGACTTGGCAACATTGGAAGAGCTGTTCCGCAAGCTCGGTTTGGAATCCGTGCGCGACATGATGCGCGTGAAAGACGATTTGTACAAAGAGCTGGCCTTGGACAATCCCGAATTGGATAACCATGCGCTGCTTCAGGCCATCGCCGAACACCCCGCATTGCTGGAACGTCCGATTTTGGCCGATGCAGACCGCGCCGCCATCGGCAGACCTACTGAAAACCTCGAAACCCTGCTGCCTTCTTCCTGAAAGGCCGTCTGCAAACCATGCTCCGACTGTTCCACAGCAAAAACGGCCTGCGCTATTATCTGCTGCGCGGCTTCGCCCTCAGTGTTCTGCTGGTGGGCGCGGCTTTTGCGGCAAGCGCATGGCAGGTGTACCGCGCGGGACATCGTGCCCTGCCGCCCGATTACCATGCCGATGCCGCCGTAGTGCTGGGTGCGGCAGCGTGGGACAAACGCCCTTCCCCCGTTTTCCGCGAGCGCATCAACCACGCCATTACCCTGTATCAGGGGCGGCATGTCGATAAAATCATCTTCACCGGCGGCACACCCAAAAAAGGCTACATGACCGAGGCGGAAGTCGGCCGCCGCTACGCACTCAAACAAGGCGTGCCGGCAAAAAACATTCTGTTTGAAAACACTTCCCGCAATACCTACGAAAACCTGCGGAATATCCGCCCTGTACTGCGCGCCAACAACATCGGCAGCGTAGTCATCGTCAGCGACCCCTACCATCTCGCCCGCGCACAGGCAATGGCAGAAGATTTGGGTATCCGCGCCCAAGTGTCCGCCACGCCGACAACTTTATTCAATAAAGAAAAAGAACGCCAACGCTTTTGGCTGCAGGAAAGCTATGCCCTGTTTTTATACCGCTGCGAAAACTGGGGTCATGCCGTCTGGAAATGGCTGACCCGCGTTTAACTCAAGGCCGTCTGCTTTTCCGTCCCAATCCATCTCTTCGCAACGCAGCCAACCAACGCAACCGGTTTATATCGTCATTGACCATGATATAAAACACGCCAACGCTTTTGGCTGTCGGAACGCTATGCCTCGTTTGGATACCGCCGTGAAAACCGGAGCCATGCCGTCTGGAAATGGCTGACCCGCGTTTAACGCAAGGCCGTCTGCTTTTCCGTCTCAATCCATCTCTTCGCAACGCAGCAAACTAACGCAACCGGTTTATATCGTCATTAAATCTAAATTGAACATCATATAGTCATTTAAAATAAGAATGATACAACGTTGCTTTGCCTTGCCGTACTATGTGTACTGTCTGCAGCTTCGCTGCCTTGTCTCATTCTTATTTTATTCGACTATACAATGCGGCGTTGCTGCACCTTGCTCGAAAAGCGGACTTGACCAAGCCCGTTCCGCCATCCGCACTGCCCGTACTGCCCGTACTGCCCGTACTGCCTGAAACTTGGCTGCCTGTCTCATTCTGCGCGATTCGGCTATATTATTATCGTTCCGATGTCGGCCGACCGCCAAGCCTGCCCGCTATTTCCCGATACAGAACCGCGAAAAAATCACGCCCAGCAAATCGTCGGCGGTAAACTCTCCGGTGATTTCGCTGCACGCCGCCTGCGCCAGCCGCAGGTGTTCGGCCAACAGCTCGATTTGGTGGTTGCCGCACAGCGCGGCGTTTTCCAATTCGGCTTCGGCGGCGCGCAGGGCGCTCAGGTGGCGGCGGCGGGCGAGAAACAGGCTCTCGCTTTCGCCCTGCCAGCCGATTTCCTGCAACAATGCCTGTTTGAGCGCGTCCAGTCCTGCGCCGGTTTTGGCGGAAAGCCTGATGACCGTATCCGCGCCGGACAAGGCTGTGAGGCCGTCTGAAATACCGGCTGCTTCGCCGGTTAAGTCGGTTTTGTTGCGGATTTCGATTTTTTTCAGTCCTTCGGGCAAATCCGCCAGAATGCTGCGGGTTTTTTCGTTGAGGCCTTCGCGCGGGTCAATCAACACCAGTGCCACATCCGCCTCGTTCACGGCTTTACGGCTGCGCTCGATGCCGATTTGCTCGACCACGTCGTCGGTTTCTCGCAAACCCGCCGTGTCGATGATGTGGACGGGTACGCCGTCGAGGGTAATCTGTTCGCGCACGGTGTCGCGGGTAGTGCCCGCAATATCGGTAACAATGGCAATGTCGTCGCCGGCCAGCGCATTGAGCAGGCTGGATTTGCCGACATTCGGTGCGCCCACCAGCACCACGTTCATGCCCTCGCGCAAAATCGCGCCCTGTTCGGCACTGTCCAACACGGTTTGCAGACGGCCTTGCAGGGCTTGCAGCTTGCCGCGTGCATCGGCGGCCTCCAGAAAGTCAATGTCTTCCTCGGGAAAATCAAGCGTGGCCTCCACCAGCATCCGCAAGGTAATCAAATCGCCGACCAAGGCGTGGATATGCTGCGAAAACGCGCCTTTGAGCGAACGCAAGGCCATGCGCGCCGCCGATTTGCTCGATGCGTCGATCAAGTCCGCCACGCTTTCGGCCTGTGCCAAGTCCAGCTTGTTGTTGAGAAAGGCGCGTTTGGTAAATTCGCCGGGTTCCGCCATTTTCGCGCCCAAATCCAAACAGCGTTGCAGCAGCATTTCCATCACCACCGGCCCGCCGTGGCCCTGCAGTTCGACCACGTCTTCACCGGTAAAACTGGCGGGCGCGGCAAAATACAGCAGCAGGCCGTTGTCGATGGGCTGCCCCGCCTCATCGAGAAAATCGGTGTACAAAGCCACGCGCGGCGCGGGCGTTTTGCCGCCGCTGATTTGCGCGGCCAAGGGCAGCAGGTTTTTTCCGGACAGTCGGATCACGCCGACACCGCCGCGGCCGGGCGCGGTGGCAATGGCGGCAATGGTGGGATGGGGTGCGGTCATAACAGGCTCGTGATGCGGAGTTTTCAGATGCGGTTATTATAACAAAAGGCCGTCTGAACATGACGGGTGGTTTGCAGACGGCATGGGGCGGCAAGTACCGCGTTCCGCTGCTTAAACAAACAGCAAACCAAACGGCTGCCCCTACTCTGTTGTCTGTTTTAACCGGTTTGGTATAGTCATTTAAAATAAGAATGATACAGCGTTGCTTTGCCTTGCCGTACTATGTGTACTGTCTGCGGCTTCGCTGCCTTGTCTCATTCTTATTTTATTCGACTATAACAATTGGTACAAAAAGCCGTCTGCATTTTTACTGTATGCAGACGGCCTTACTACGCCTTATCGAAACAACAGGCTGCCATTTGTTTTGCAGACGGCATCACGCCTGCGGCGCAACGGCTTTCACATAATTCAGCGCGATAAACTGTTTTTCCGAATCCAAGCCGGTGATGTTGAGCAATACCTGCGATTTGGGCAGCGCGTCAAACGGAATGCCGTTGGCGCGGGCAACGAGAGGCAGGCCTTCGATGCGTACCAAATCTTCTTTCAGAATCGTGGCGGTCAATTCCTTCGTATCTTGCTGCTCCAGATACACCAAGCTCCAATAGGCCTCCATATCACGTTGGAAATCGGCGTAGGCACTGTATGCGGTATCGAAATCGCGCAGGGCGGCGAAGAGCCCGGTATCGTTTTTTTGGAACAGCGGTGCGGCGGCACTGTCTATCAGGCTGATGAGCTGCTTTTGGTTGATGTAGTCGGCGGCGCGGCGCAGCGGCGAGGTAAACCAGCCGTAGTGCTGCACACCCATGCCGATGTGCGGCTCGGATTTGGTGCTCATGCGCACTTTGCCTGAGGGCTGTACGCGGAACAGGCCGGGCAGGCCGTTGTCGTCCAGCATTTGCGCCCAAGTGGAGTTGGCGAGAATCATCATTTCGCTCACCAGCGTATCGATCGGGGAGGCGCGTTCGCGGCGGGTAACGGATACGGTGCCGTCTGAATCCACTTCCACGCTGTAATCGTATTGCGGAGCGCGGTTTTCTTCGTATTTGCCGCGTGCTTTCTGCAGGGCAACGGCAAATTGGTAAAACCAAATCAAATCATGATGATGGGCAAACAGGCTTTGGCCGTCCGAATCCAAACCGGCCCCGGCGTTGAAATGCGGCTCTATGTTTTGGATACGCAGGTTTTCGGCGATATTGACCGCTTCGATTTTATTGACCGGTTGGCCGATTAAGTTGAAATCCGCACCGACATCGAAATAAATGCTGACGGCGGGACGGTATGCGCCCGCATCGAGGCTGAAGGCGGCAATCCAGTTGTCCGGCAGCATGGTGATTTTTCCGCCGGGAAAATACACCGTGCTTTGGCGCGCATAGATGGTTTGCTCGATTTCGCTGCCCGCAGCCACGCCCAGCGACGGCGCGGCGATATGGATGCCCACGCGCTTGATGCCGCCGCCCAAATCGGTCAGGCTCAAAGCATCGTCGACTTCGGTGGTGGATTCGTCGTCAATCGAAAAAGCGGACACAGCGGCTTTGGGCAGCTCCTCCGGTACGGGAACCGCAAGCTCTGCAAAGCCCGTACCTTTCGGGAAATACTTGGCTTCAAAACCGTCGAGCAGGTATTGCGGCAGCGAGGCAATGCCGCCGTTGCGTTTCGCCAATTCGTAAGGCGACATTTTCAGCGCGTCGGCGGCTTTGGCAAAGGCTTTGTAGGTCAATGCCTGCTTGTCGGGCGCGTGCAGAATCGTTTTCAAATCGGCGGCGATTTCAGACGGCATCACACCCTGCTGCAAGGCTGCCGACCAAGTTTCGATTTGCGCGTCCTGCTGTTTTTTACGCTCGATGGCCGCCAATGCCTGCTTAAGCGTTTCTTCCGGCGCGGCTTTGAACACGCCTTTGGCCTTTTTATAAAAATACATCGGCGCGGCATAAAGTGCGATTAAAGTTGCCGCCAGCTCGGTTTTCGAAGGCTTGCAGCCGAAATATTCTTCGGCAATCGCTTCGGCGGCAAACTCCTCCTCCCCGCACACTTCCCACAGCAAATCGGTATCGATTTGCTCCGCTTCTGCCTGTGCTTTTTCTAAAAACACCGCCATATCGCCGTCGAATTCGGCAAACACATTATTGGCCTTCACCTTGGTGCGCTTGCCGTGTCGGGTGTCGACCTGATAAGTCGCATCGTTTTTCTGCACGATGGCGGCCACTTTGAACTGGCCGGATTCTTCGTAAAAAATGTTCATTTGGGGCTTTGTGTTTTGATTTTTTTAAGGAAGGGATTTTAACAGAATATCGTTATCAGGAATCAGGCCGTCTGTAAAAACAATCTGCAAACCCGCATTTTGCAGACGGCCTGAATGCGGGTCTGCCTTTTCTTTACCGAATGGGTTTGACGGTGATGACACCGGTTTCATCTGCCACGTCATTCACACCGGCACGGGAACGATGCGTAAAGCGGATTTCCAATGCTGCCCCCTGCCCCAATCATGCCGTCTGCAAACGCTCCCTATATAACCTTTGGTTTGCTCCGCTGCCGTAATGCGTATGAAAGGTTATTTCATTCCGAGGCGTTATTTTGTTACATTCATATCTGAATATTTTTGTCAGATGAATACTGTTTAAGGGGTATGTATGAGCCAAACCGACAACCGCGATTTTTATCCGCACGAAATTTTGCAGGATGTGATTACCAAGAGCCAAACCAAATCCAATACTAATCTGAAAACGCTGGCGATTCTCAGTTTTTTGGGCGGCGGTTATGTCGGCTTCGGTTATCTCGCCTACCTGCGTGTGGTCAGCGGCATTCCCGGCGACTGGGGCGGCTTGGCTGCTTTACTCGGTGCGGCGGTGTTTCCGATTTGCTTGATTTGTATTTTAATCGGCGGCGGCGAGCTGGCAACGGGCAATATGATGATGATGGCACTGGGTCGGTTGAGCCGTTGCGTATCGTTTGAGAAACTGCTGCGCAACTGGGTAGTTGTCAGTTTGGGCAATTTGGCGGGTGCGGTGGCTATGGCGTTTTTCCTCGGCCACTATGTCGGCTTGGCGGAAGGTGCGGCGGCGGTGAAAACCATCGCTATTGCGGAAGCCAAAATCAATATGGATTTCGGACGCGCTTTCGTTTCCGCCATCGCGTGCAACTGGATGGTATGTATGGGCATTTGGTTTTACTTCGGTGCGAAGCAGACTTCAGGCAGAATTTTGGCGATGTGGTTTCCGGTGATGATTTTCGTGTTGATTGGTTTGCAGCACTTTGTTGCCAATATGTTTATTATTCCGGCCGGCATTTGGGCGGGCGCGGATGTGACTTGGGGGCAGTTTTTCTTCAACATGATTCCGGTGTTTTTGGGCAATGTGGCCGGCGGCGCGATGTTTGTCGGCGCATCTTACCTGTATGCCTACAAACATTTGTTGAAAGACGATTTCTCGATTTGATTTTTGCACCAAAGGCCGTCTGTAAATCCCGCAAATGCGGTATTTGCAGACGGCCTTTTGCTATAATCACGCTTTATGTTTGTCTGTTTGTAAATTCTAAAAAATGTCCGCTCCCGACCTCACCCAAACCCTCTCCCGCGACCGCCATTTCCTGCACAATGCCTTGAAAAACCCGAAACGCTTCGGCGGCATGGAAGCGGTGCAGAAAAAATACCGAAAATCGCACGAAGCCTATCTGAAACGCCGAGCCGCGCTGCCGCAGCCGCAATACAGCGGCGACCTGCCCGTGCACGAGCGTTTGGACGACATCAAAAACGCCATTCAAAACAACCAAGTAACCATCATCTGCGGCGAAACCGGTTCCGGCAAAACCACGCAGCTGCCGAAAATCTGTCTCGAACTCGGGCGCGGTGCGGCCGGTTTGATCGGACACACCCAGCCGCGGCGTTTGGCGGCGCGTTCCGTTGCAGAGCGGATTGCCGAAGAATTGGGCAGCGGCATCGGGCAGGCAGTGGGCTATAAAGTGCGCTTCAACGACAACACCTCGCGCGAAGCCTATGTGAAGCTGATGACCGACGGCATTTTGCTGGCGGAAACGCAAACCGACCGCTACCTCACCGCCTACGACACCATCATCATCGACGAAGCCCACGAGCGCAGCCTCAACATCGACTTCCTGCTGGGCTACCTGAAACAGCTCCTGCCGCGCCGCCCCGACCTGAAAGTCATCATCACCTCCGCCACCATCGATGCCGAGCGTTTTTCCAAACATTTCAACAACGCCCCCGTACTGGAAGTGAGCGGACGCACCTATCCTGTGGATATTCTCTACCGCCCGCTCAACGAAACCGACGAAGACGAAGCCGAAACCGACATACCCGAAGCCATCGTCGATGCCGCCGACGAACTGGCGCGACTGGGCGAAGGCGATATTTTGGTATTTCTGCCGGGCGAGCGCGAAATCCGCGAAGCCGCCGAAGCCCTGCGCAAATCACCGCTGCGCCGCAACGACGAAATCCTGCCCCTGTTCGCCCGCCTCTCCGCCGCCGAGCAGCACAAAATTTTCCGCCCCGACGGCAAAAAACGCCGCATCGTATTGGCCACCAACGTCGCCGAAACCTCGCTCACCGTACCCGGCATCAAATACGTTATCGACACCGGACTGGCGCGGGTGAAACGCTATTCCGCGCACGCCAAAGTCGAGCAGCTTCATGTGGAAAAAATCTCCCAAGCCGCCGCCCGCCAACGCGCCGGACGCTGCGGCCGCGTCTCCGCCGGCGTATGCGTGCGCCTGTATGCCGAAGACGACTTCAACCAACGCCCCCCGTTTACCGACCCCGAAATCATCCGCAGCAACCTCGCCGCCGTCATCCTGCGTATGTCCGCCCTGAAACTCGGCGATGTCGCCGCATTTCCCTTCCTCGAAGCACCCGACCAAAGATATATCAACGACGGGTTCCAGGTGTTGTTGGAATTGGGTGCGGTGGAGGAGGCCGTCTGAAAACCGTATAGGACGTAGCTACCTCCTACCGATTACTTTAGTGTTTGCATAAAACGGAATTTCTAAAGATGCTAAAAAAGCAAGCCTTAAAAATTTTCAAAAAGAGTTAAATAATTTACAAAAGCTTTTAGACACTCTAGATAGAGATTTAGAAAATATCATATTTGACCCATTTAACCCTTCTTCTATAGAACAAGCAATCCAATCTGCTTATCGTATGATTGATGATAAAACTAGAGAAGACTCTCATAATCAAACTGCTTTATATCTGATAGGAAATATTAAAGACTCTTTACGGAAAAACATTCTTCAAAAAGCTGCGGATGCAAGATTAAATGGAGACACCACAGAATGAGCCAAGACATTTTTCAACAAATAGACAATACCATTTTAGATCTTCAAAACTCTAGCTTTCAAAGCTATGAAAGACCTTTAAAAAGATTAGGCACAATATTACAACATCCTGACCTTAACGATTTGAATCAAGAACTGACCTCTGATCTAGACTTAGAAGCTTTCTTAGCAGAAAGTTATAAATCTTCAGGAAGTATGGTTGGGTCAGCCAAACTAAATTGGCCAAATGATGATCGAAAAATATTAGGCCTAACGTTACTTCTTATTAATAAGCTTTCCAATGAGCCAGAACTTGCCGTAAATTTTAGTCATACCTACTTTTATGAAAGCAACAAATTTATTGCTAATATCCATAGCATGGTTGTCCAATTGATTATTCCATTTGCTCGAGATTACAAAGCATATATTTTAAATAAAGGATCCATAAGTATGGAATTAAAGAAAACTCTTTCTAATAGAATCTTCATTGTTCATGGCCACGATGACAGTGCAAAAAATGAAGCTGCCCGTTTTTTAGAAAAAATTGGTTTTGAAGTAATTATTCTTCACGAGCAAGCCAATCAAGGAAAAACCATTATTGAAAAAATAGACACTTATGGTGATGTCAGTTTTGCAGTAGTTCTATTAACACCTGATGATGAGGGTTGCAAAACAGGAGAAACCCCTTCTTCTCGAGCAAGGCAGAATGTAATTCTCGAGTTAGGTTATTTTATTGGCCGTTTAGGTCGTAACAAAGTTTGCGCATTGAAAAAAGGAGAAGTCGAAATTCCAAGTGATTTTCTAGGTGTTGTTTGGGAAGATATGGATAGTAATGGCGGTTGGAAATCGAAGTTAGCGCGAGAGCTTCAGGCAGCTGGTCATGATATTGACTGGAACAAAATAATGCGATAATTCCAATAGATACATTTAATCATTCAAGATGTTTCAATCGTACACGCAAAGATTACTGCAAAATTACTGTAAGTAGATTGGATTGTTATATCCAACAAAATATTTGATATTTCTTTCTCATTAAAACCGTGTCGGAAATCATTTTTCGACCAATGAATCCTTTATGCAAAATATAAAAAGCAAACAGACTAAAAACACCAATATGCCGTCTGAGACCCTTATAGGCAGCCAGCCCCGTCCCGACAAACAAAGCCTGTCTGAAACCCGCTCCCGCTACCGCCTGACCCGTCTCGGCGAGCAAATGGCGCGGCTACCCATCGACCCCAAAGTCGCGCGGATACTGATTGCTGCGAAAAAGCACGACTGTATGGCGGAAATTCTCGTTATCGTATCCGCGCTTTCTATCCAAGACCCGCGCGAGCGGCCGCTGGAGGCGCGCGAAGCGGCCAACAAGGCGCACGAGCGTTTTCATGACAAGCAGTCCGACTTTCTGGCCTATCTCAATATTTGGGACAGTTTCCAGCGCGAGCGCGATAAAGGCTTGTCTAATAAACAATTGGTGCAATGGTGTCATCAATATTTTCTGTCGCACCTGCGGATGCGCGAATGGCGCGAGCTGCACCGCCAACTTGCGGAAATTGCCATTGAAATGGGCTTGGTCAGCAAGGAAAATGCGTTCAGACGGCCTCAAAACGCGCCGCAGCTGATGCCGTCTGAAACGCAAGGCGATCAGGATTTATCCGCCAAACTCAAGCAAAAACAATTGGATAAAAAGCAGCACCGCGCCGGTATCCGTGCCGCCAAAGAAGCGGGCTACGAACAAATCCACCGTGCGCTGCTCACCGGTCTGATTGCCAACGTGGGCATGAAATCGCCCGACGGCAACGACTACACCGGCGCGCGCGGCAGCCGTTTCCATCTGTTTCCTGCCTCTGCCGTGTTCAAAACCAAACCCAAATGGGTGATGGCGGCGGAATTAACTGAAACCTCAAAACTTTATGCGCGGGATGTGGCCGAAATCAAGCCCGAATGGATCGAGCAGGAAGCCCCGCATTTGGTGCGTTACCATTATTTCGAGCCGCATTGGGAGCAGAAGCGCGGCGAAGTGGTGGCAAGCGAGCGTGTAACGCTCTACGGCCTCACCGTGTTGCCGCGCCGGCCGGTCGCCTACGGCAAAGTCGCCCCCGAAGAAGCCCGCGAAATCTTTATCCGCGGCGCGCTGGTGGCGCAGGAATGCGATTTGAAAGCGGATTTCTTTGTCCACAACAAAAAGCTGATTGCCGAAATCATTGATTTGGAAAACAAATCACGCAAACAGGATGTGTTGGTGGACGATGAGATTTTGTTTGAGTTTTACAACCAAAGGCTGCCTGAAAGCGTGTTGCCGGAGCGTAAGTTGGGTTGTCAAGCCCAGCAAAACAAGGAAAGTGCAGCCGAAATGTTGGGTTTGGCAACCCAACCTACACATGCTGAAAATGGGGAAGTCCTGTCTGAAAACCAAAGGCCGTCTGAAAGTAGGTTGGGTTGCAAACCCAACGGTACCGATCAGACCGTTGCTTCGTTGGGTTTGACAATCCAACCGACATCTGCTGAAAATCCGCGTAGGGCGGATGTCAGCCTGCCATTGCAAAACACGGCGGAAACGGTGGATTTACACCCACCCTACGGAACGGAAGCCGTTACTCAAACCCAAGCAAGCCCTCTCCCTAACCCTCTCCCGCGGGAGAGGGAACAGGTTGCAGGCGCGGCAGTCATTTCAGACGGCCTTTATGCCGAAAATCAAAGGCCGTCTGAAACATCCGAATGCCTGTCTGAAACGGTAACCTCCGCCGCTCCCTCCCCACGTAGGGGAGGACAACAACCCGTAGGTCGGGCATTGATGCCCGACACAAACCGTGCGGCTGCACAAACTCCGTCGGGCATTGATGCCCGACATGCACCGTCTGCAAAACCCCTCCCGCTCGCCGACATCCGAACCTTCCAAGCCTGGCTCAAAACCGCCGGGCGCGACAACCCGCGCCTGCTGTTTTTAAGCAAAGAAGACCTGATGCAGCACGCCGCAGCGCACATCACCGAAGAGCAGTTCCCCAAATTCCGGCACACCGCCGACGGCAAATTCAAACTCGATTACCGCTTCGAGCCGCACCATCCGCTCGACGGCGTAACCCTCACCCTGCCGCTCACCTCGCTCAACCGCATCGCCGCCGCCGAACTCGAATGGCTGGTTCCCGGCATGTTGCGCGAAAAAATCCAGCTTTTAATCAAAGCCCTGCCCAAACAAATCCGCCGCATCTGCGTGCCCGTGCCCGAGTTCACCACCCGATTCCTCGAAAGCCGGCCCGAACACAGCGAAGCCATTATCCCCCAACTCGCCCGCTTTATCGCCAAAACCGCCGGCGACATGCGCCTTTTGGAGCAAATCAACCTCGACGAATGGGCGGCGTTCAGGCTGCCCGAACACTGCTATTTCAACATCCGCGTTATCGACGACGGCGGCCAAGAACTGGCCTGCGGCCGCGTGCTGCACGAATTGCAGCAGCAGCTCGGCCAAGCCGCCGCCGTCACCTTCCGCGACAACACCCAAGAATTCGAGCGCGATAACGTCACCCATTGGGACATCGGCACGCTGCCCGAATCCATCAAATTCGCCCGCGGCAAACAGCAGCTTACCGGCTATCTCGGTCTGCAAAAAGAAAAAAACGGCAACATCGCCCTGCGCCTGTTCGACACCCCCGATGCCGCCCGCCAAGCCCACCGCCAAGGCGTAATCGAATTAATGAAACTCCAGTTAAAAGAACACGTTAAAGACCTCAACAAAGGCCTGCAAGGCTTCACCCAAGCCGCCATGCTGCTCAAACACATCAGCGCCGACACCCTGCGCGAACAGCTTACCCAAGCCGTGTGCGACCGCGCCTTTATCGGCGACGACAAGCCGCCCCGCAGCGAAAAAGCCTTTAAAGAACAAATCAAACGCGCCCGCAGCCGCCTGCCCGCCGTCAAAGAAGCCATGAGCCGCTACCTGCAAGACACCGCCGCCGCCTACGCCGAACTCAACGGCAAACTCGGCCGCCACCCGCTCACCAACCTCCTGCGTGGCCGGCTGCAACAACTCCTGTCCGAACACTTCCCCACCCAAACCCCCTGGCCCCAATGGCCGCGCCTGCCCATATACCTCAAAGCCATGACCCTGCGCATGGAAAAATACAGCAGCAACCCCGCCCGCGATGCCGCAAGGGAAGCCGATATTCAGGAATTGGAACAAATGTGGCGCGAAAAAACAGATGGCTTGATCAAACAAGGCCAACCCGTTTCAGACGGCCTTGCCGGGTTTAGATGGCAGATTGAAGAATTGCGCGTGTCGCTGTTTGCACAGGAATTGAAAACGCCTTATCCGGTGTCGGTGAAGAGGTTGGGAAAGGAGTGGGATTTGTTGAATAAAGGGTAAAAAAAAGGCCGTCTGAAAAAATGTCAGACGGCTTTTACTCATCTTTTGCTGGATTGCTTTTTGGAAAAAAACGAACAGATAAACCAGCAATAATACCTACTAGAATATGGTCAATTTTATTAATAGCTTCTGCTGTCAACCATTGGTATTTTTCGGGAGCCAATAAATGCCAAGATCTAACAAGCAGCACAGCAACTACTATACCTAAAACAACAAAACCTAACGTCTTGATATACCAAACACTTACGGCATGGAAAGATTTTTTGGCTTCAGTACCAAATAAGGCATTTCCTTCTTTTTCTGCTTTCTTTTGATTTTTACTATTAAAAGTATCATCAGAATAATTTGCACGGATTTGTTCGAGCTTATTATCATCTTCCACTGGTTCGCTCATTTTACCGCCTTGCTAACTCCAAATAATGTGTTTTAATAATTTCATCAGAAATCACTGCATTAGGAATGCCCTGCCATGTTTTTGACCAAGGAGTATTAGGCTGATGAGTAATTGCACTTAATTGCCAGCCGGAATATGCATTATAAACCTCCCAAATTTTATTTAAGAATTTCTCAATATCATTTGGAATAATTTCGCCATTAAGAAAAGGGCTGCTAATTCGACTGTTTCCATATGATTTGAAGGCATTATATACCCCAGGAATTACAGGGCCATATTGCCATGCCTGAATTGACTCATTAAATAACTTCTTATCAAATAATGCCAAATACCAACCATAGGCAATATATGAAAGTTTGAGTACCTTCATTGGGGTCATGTCTTCTTTATTGTTTTCCAACCCTTTATTTACAAAGAAATTGGCAACAGTGATTGCAGATAACATGTAACCTCCTTCCAATAATAAAGTTTTAGTAAAAAACAATCCCTACCGAAATATCAAGTAGGAGTAATCAAATTCTTGTCAAGACTTGACTTTTTAAGTTTTTAGATTATAAATTACATCTTTGCTTCATGCAAGTAAGCCATAACAAGTCACAACCTGCCCAAAACATCAAATCCCTGCGCAGGATGCATACGTTGCTTGGATTCTGACACTATTCCATCTGAAATTTTTTGGCACTCTTTGCTTTCAGCCGGCGTCAGTGGAAGTTTTGCCTGTGTTGTAATGTATTTGAACCATTTATCAATCGTGTCACGCTGTTTCATCAAGCAAACGTAGGTTGAATTATGTCTCTCTTGTAAGCATCCTGACATTCGTTGGGATTTCATCCCAATCTACACGTGAAGCCTAATATCGCTCAATCTTCTGCATCTGCCGGTACATCCTCCCAAGCTACTTATTTTTTTAACTTGTTCATACCGTTTGCAGATGGCCTCGTTTTTATTCTTTATCTCTTAGTTAGCCCCACTCCTGTATTTGAAATCCACATGCATATCCGTGTGCATACATTCTACTTTTGAACTTTGAGTGTATCATGTTCGGATAGTTTTCCCTTTCCACTACTAAGGCCGTCTGAAATGCCTAACCATTCCGATTTCCCCCTGCCGTCCGATTTTCACGCCTTCCCCGCGCCAAGCCGGAAATCCGCCCGCCCGAAAAACGAGCGTTTGGCGTTTGAAGTGTTGGCGGTGGTGGAGGAAATTCCGGCAGGGCGGGTGGCGACTTACGGGCAGATTGCGCGTTTAATCGGGCGGGAGAAAAATGCGCGTTTGGTTGGCAGCGTGCTGGCGAATGCGGCATATTACGGCCGCTATCCCTGCCACTGGGTGGTGAATGCGACGGGGCGTTTGGCTCCGGGTTGGGCGGAACAGGCGGATTTGCTGCGTGCGGAAGGGGTGGAGTTGAAAGATGAAACCCATGTGTCTTTAAAACAGTATCTTTGGGATAATTAATAATTTATTATAGTAATTATTTGATTTTATTTAACTTAATTTATAATTTATTGATTTAAGGCCGTCTGCAAATATGGGGATAATCGTTGAAACACTAGCATACTGTTAGTTAGACGGATGCTTAAAATTTGAATAAGGCTTTAAGAAAATCTAATCTTTATATCGACGGTAATATGAAACCGATACTGTCGTATTGTTTATCATCATTTCAACGGTATTACTGTATCCTCCTCTTCTGTTGAAACGGCAAGTCTGCCAAAACATGCTGTCTGTACTGTGCCCTTTGTCGCCCTGATTCTTGCTGTTATCTTGCTATATTTGAAGTTACTGCATTGCAGTTGCTTATTTGCAGACGGCCTCTACCATAAAAAACCGCCACATCTTTATTTCAAGATGCGGCGGTTTGTTTTGCCGGATTACTCTGCGGTATCTTCTGCCTGCTCGGTATTTTCTGCCTCAACCGGCTGCCACTGTTGATGGCGGCTGCGGTGGTAGGTCAGACCGGTACCGGCAGGAATCAGACGGCCTACAATCACGTTTTCTTTCAAACCGCGCAACTCGTCCTGTTTGCCCATAATCGCGGCTTCGGTAAGCACGCGGGTGGTTTCTTGGAACGATGCGGCCGAGATAAAGCTGTCGGTAGAAAGCGATGCTTTGGTAATACCCAGCAATACGTTTTCATAACGCGCAGGCTCTTTGCCTTCGGCAATGGCTTTCTCGTTTTCAATCATCACGTCACCGCGCTCGACTTGCTCACCGGTGATGAACGGGGTATCGCCCGAGTCGGCGATGTTCACACGACGCAGCATTTGGCGGATGATGACTTCGATGTGTTTGTCGGAAATCTTCACACCTTGCAGACGGTACACTTCTTGTACCTCTTGTACGATGTAACGTGCCAATGCTTCGATGCCTTGCAGACGCAGGATATCGTGCGGGTCAACCGCTCCGTCAACGATGGTTTCGCCTCGGTTTACGACTTGGCCGTCATGCACCAGAATCTGCTTCTCTTTAGAAATCAAGGTTTCATAAGCAGCTCCATCTACATCGGTAATGATTAAGCGTTGCTTGCCTTTGGTTTCTTTGCCGAAGGATACGGTACCGGTAATCTCTGCCAGCATACCGGCATCTTTGGGTACGCGTGCTTCGAACAATTCTGCCACACGCGGCAGACCGCCGGTAATATCGCGGGTTTTGGAAGAGGCTTGCGGGATACGCGCCAATACGTCGCCTTTACCGATTTCCTGTCCTTCGCGCACGGTAATCACGGCTCCTACAGGGAAGGCCATGGATACCGGTGTCGAAGTTCCCGGGATACAGATTTCCAAGCCGTTTTCGTCCAGCAGCTTCACTGTCGGGCGCAACAGTTTGGAAGCGGATGCCGAACGGCGTTTGCCGTCGATAACCACCAATGTAGACAGGCCTGTTACATCGTCGGTTTGTTTGGCTACGGTTACACCTTCTTCTACGTTTTCGAATTTCACCGAACCGGCATGTTCGGTAATCATCGGACGGGTATGCGGATCCCATGTTGCCAAAGTTTGGCCTGCTTTGATGGCTGCGCCGTCTTGTACCAGCAAAATCGCGCCGTAAGGTACTTTATGACGTTCGCGCTCGCGGCCGATGTCGTCATGAATGACGACTTCGCAAGAGCGGCCAATCACCACCAGTTCGCCTTTGTTATTGGCGACATAGCGCATTTGGCTGCTGAAACGCGCCGTACCGTTGGATTTGGCTTCCACTTGGCTGGCTGCTGCGGCACGGGAGGCCGCACCACCGATGTGGAAGGTACGCATGGTCAGCTGGGTACCCGGTTCGCCGATGGACTGGGCTGCAATCACGCCGACTGCTTCGCCGGCATTGACCAGTTTGCCGCGCGCCAAGTCGCGTCCGTAACAACGGGCGCACAAACCGTGACGGGTTTTACAGGTAATCGGGGTGCGGACTTTCACTTCATCGACACCGGATTGGTCAATCAAATCAACCAATTGCTCGCTCAGCAGCGTACCTGCCTCAACCAATGTTTCGCCGCTGGACGGATCGACGACATCGGAAGCAGTTACGCGGCCTAAGATACGGTCGCGCAGCGCTTCGATTACGTCACCGCCTTGTACGACTGCTTTCATGACAAAGCCGTCTGAAGTGCCGCAATCGTCCTCTACCACAACCAAGTCTTGGGTTACGTCCACCAAACGGCGGGTCAGATAACCGGAGTTTGCGGTTTTCAACGCGGTATCCGCCAGACCTTTACGCGCACCGTGGGTCGCAATAAAGTATTGCAATACGGTCAGGCCTTCGCGGAAGTTGGAGGTAATCGGGGTTTCGATAATCGAACCGTCCGGTTTGGCCATCAAGCCGCGCATACCGGAAAGCTGTTTGATCTGGGCAGCAGAACCACGCGCACCGGAGTCGGCCATCATGTAGATGGAGTTGAACGACTCTTGTTCGACTTCATTGCCTTCGCGGTCGATTACTTTTTGTTTCGACAAGTTGTCCATCATCGCTTTGGCAATTTTATCGCCGGCACGACCCCAGATATCCACTACTTTGTTGTAGCGTTCGCCGTTGGTTACCAAACCTTGGCGGTATTGGTCTTCGATTTCCTTCACTTCGGCATTGGCTTCTGCCAACAATGCGGCTTTCTCTTTCGGGATTTCCATGTCGTCCACGGCAATCGAGATACCGCCTTTGGCAGCAAAACCGAAACCGGTATACATTAAATGGTCGGCGAAGATAACGGTATCACGCAGCCCGCACAAACGGAACGAAGCATTAATCAGCTTGGAAATTTCTTTCTTCTTCAATGCTTTGTTGATGTATTCAAACGGCAGGCCTTTCGGCAGAATCTCGCTCAGCAAAGCCCGGCCGACTGTGGTTTCATAACGGTTGACTACCGGTTCAAATTCGCCTGCTTCATTTTTTACCCACTCGCGCAAGCGGACGGTGATTTTCGTACCCAATTCCACTTGTTTGGTATGGTAGGCACGATGTACTTCTTTCACATCGGCAAACAAGCTGCCTTCGCCTTTACCGTTAATGCGGTCGCGGGTCATGTAGTACAGGCCCAATACGATATCTTGCGAAGGTACGATAATCGGTTCGCCGTTGGCCGGAGACAATACGTTGTTTGAAGCCAGCATCAGCGTACGCGCCTCCATTTGCGCTTCGAGGCTCAATGGAACGTGAACGGCCATTTGGTCACCGTCGAAGTCGGCATTGAATGCGGCACACACTAACGGATGCAGCTGGATGGCTTTGCCTTCGATCAGAATCGGCTCAAACGCTTGAATACCCAAACGGTGCAGAGTCGGCGCACGGTTGAGCATAATCGGATGTTCGCGGATAACTTCTTCCAAGATATCCCATACTTCCGGCACTTCTTGCTCCACCAGTTTTTTGGCGGCCTTAACAGTAGAAGCCAAGCCTTGCTTTTCCAATTTGTGGAAAATAAACGGTTTGAACAGCTCCAATGCCATTTTTTTCGGCAGGCCGCATTGGTGCAGGCGTAAGTAAGGACCGACAGTAATCACAGAACGGCCTGAGTAGTCCACGCGCTTACCCAACAGGTTTTGGCGGAAACGGCCGCCCTTACCTTTAATCATGTCTGCCAATGATTTCAGCGGACGTTTGTTGGCACCGGTCATGGCTTTACCGCGGCGGCCGTTGTCCAGCAGGCTGTCCACCGCTTCTTGCAGCATACGTTTTTCGTTACGCACAATAATGTCGGGCGCGTGCAGTTCGAGCAGGCGTTTCAGACGGTTGTTGCGGTTGATGACGCGGCGGTACAAATCATTCAAATCGGAAGTAGCGAAACGGCCGCCGTCCAGCGGTACCAACGGACGCAGGTCCGGAGGCAATACCGGCAGCACGTCCATAATCATCCATTCCAATTTCATGCCCGAACGATGGAATGCTTCCAATACTTTCAGACGTTTGGCAATTTTCTTGATTTTGGTATCAGAGCCGGTAGATTCCAACTCTTGGCGCAAAACTTCGATTTCACCTGCCACATCTAAAGTACGCAGCAATTCGCGGATACCTTCCGCACCCATCTTGGCATCGAAATCATCGCCGTACTCGTCGAGCTTATTGTAGTAATCGTCTTCAGTCAGCAGTTGGCGGCGTTGCAGCGGTGTCATGCCCGGATCGGTCACGACAAATGCCTCGAAATACAGTACGCGCTCGATGTCGCGCAGGGTCATGTCCAATACCATGCCCAGACGGGACGGCAGGGATTTCAAGAACCAGATGTGTGCGACAGGCGCCGCCAACTCGATATGACCCATACGCTCGCGGCGCACTTTGGACAAGGTTACTTCCACGCCGCATTTTTCACAGGTTACGCCTTTGAATTTCAAGCGCTTATATTTGCCGCACAAGCATTCGTAGTCTTTTACCGGGCCGAAAATCTTGGCACAGAACAAACCATCGCGCTCCGGCTTGAATGTACGGTAGTTGATGGTTTCCGGCTTTTTCACTTCGCCGTAAGACCAAGAACGGATTGTCTCGGGAGAGGCAATACCGATTTTGATGGCGTCAAACTCTTCTTCCATGCCGGCGGTTTGCAGCGGATTGAATAAATTTGCCAAATTCATGTTTGCTCCTTAAAGGAAATATTTATCTTTGGATTATCCGAATGAAATCGCATTTGCAGACGGCCTTTCAGGCTGCCGTCCGATTCGGCGGCGTTCGGTATCTTTATTGTCTTCTTTTCCGATACGCTGCCCGTCCTTTGCGGATTTGCAGACGGCATATTGACGGATGCCGTCTGCAAATACCGGCCGGGACCTTAATAGCGTTCCAAATCGATATCCAAACCCAGTGAGCGGATTTCTTTCACCAACACGTTGAAAGATTCCGGCATACCGGCATCGATTTTGTGCTCGCCTTTGACGATGTTTTCGTACATTTTGGTACGGCCGTTCACGTCGTCGGACTTCACGGTCAGCATTTCTTGCAGCGTATATGCCGCACCGTATGCCTCCAATGCCCAAACCTCCATCTCACCGAAACGCTGACCGCCGAATTGAGCTTTACCACCCAACGGTTGTTGCGTTACCAGAGAGTACGGACCGGTCGAACGGGCGTGCATTTTCTCGTCAACCAAGTGGTGCAGTTTCAGGTAGTGCATCACGCCGACAGTAACTTTTCGGTCGAATGCCTCACCTGAGCGTCCGTCATACAGAGTGATTTGGGTTTTGCTGTCATTGAAGCCCAATTTCGCTACTTCGGAATCATCGCTTGGGTAGGCCAAATCCAACATTTCGCGGATTTCTGCTTCTTTTGCACCATCGAATACCGGAGAAGCGAAAGAAGCACCCTTACGCAGGTTGGAGGCCAATTCGATGATTTCTTCATCAGTCAGGCTGCCCAAATCTTCCTGCTTACCGCTGCCGTTATACAGCTTATTCAGGAAAGCACGGATTTCTCCGACTTTGCGCTGCTCTTTCAGCATATTGTCGATACGTTCGCCAATGCCTTTCGCAGCCCAACCCAAATGCACTTCCAAAATCTGACCGATGTTCATACGAGACGGTACGCCCAGCGGGTTCAATACGATGTCCACCGGACGGCCGTCTGCCATATATGGCATGTCTTCCACCGGCAGAATGCGCGATACCACACCTTTGTTACCGTGGCGGCCGGCCATTTTGTCACCGGCTTGCAGACGGCGTTTGATGGCGATGAATACTTTCACCATTTTTTGCACGCCCGGTTGCAGCTCGTCGCCCTGAGTCAGTTTTTTCTTCTTGATTTCATACAACTCGTCCGCTTCTTCGCGTTTTTGTTGCAGGCTCAATTTAATCAGTTCCAACTGTTTGGCCAATTCTTCATCTGCCAAACGAATATCGAACCAATCATGTTTGCTGGCAGTTGAGTTCAGGTATTCACCGGTGATTTCGCTGCCTTTGGCCAATTTCATCGGGCCGCCGTTGGCTTTTTGTCCGACAATCATGCGCTCGATACGGTCGAATGCGTCGTTGTCGAAAATACGCAACTGGTCACTCAAGTCTTGACGGTAGCGTTTCAGTTCAGAGTCAATAATCGATTGTGCACGTTTATCGCGCTGGATACCTTCGCGGGTAAACACTTGTACGTCGATTACCGTACCGCTCATGCCGGTCGGCATACGCAATGAAGTATCTTTTACGTCTGACGCTTTTTCACCGAAGATGGCACGCAGCAGTTTTTCTTCAGGAGTCAGTTGGGTTTCGCCTTTGGGTGTTACTTTACCCACCAACACGTCACCGGCTTCTACCTCTGCACCGATATATACGATACCGGATTCGTCCAAACGGTTTTGCATACGTTCGGAGAGGTTCGGAATATCGCGGGTAATGTCTTCTGCACCCAACTTGGTATCACGGGCTACGACATTCAATTCTTCGATATGGATAGAAGTATAGCGATCGTCCGCTGCCACTTTCTCGGAAATCAGAATCGAGTCTTCGTAGTTGTAACCGTTCCACGGCATAAAGGCGATGGTCATGTTTTGACCCAGTGCCAATTCGCCCAAATCGGTCGATGCGCCGTCTGCAATCAAGTCGCCGCGCTGCAATACATCGCCCGCTTTTACCGCCGGACGCTGGTTAATGTTGGTTGACTGGTTGGAACGGGTGAATTTCACCAAATTATAGATGTCCACACCCACTTCGCCGGCAGTTGCTTCATCATCGTGTACGCGAACCACCACGCGGTTGGCATCAACGTATTCGACTACACCACCACGACGGGCAACAATGGCCGTAGCTGAATCCACAGCTACGGAACGTTCGATACCGGTACCAACCATTGGTTTTTCAGCACGCAGACACGGTACGGCCTGACGTTGCATGTTCGCACCCATCAAAGCGCGGTTGGCGTCATCATGTTCCAAGAACGGAATCAGAGAAGCTGCTACGGACACCACCTGACCGGTTGCAACGTCCATGTATTGAACGCGGTCGGGTGTTGCCATAATGGTCTCACCTTTTTCACGACAGGTTACCAACTCATCAATCAGACGGCCTTCAGCATCCAATTCAGCATTCGCCTGTGCAATCACATAGCGACCTTCTTCGATAGCGGACAAGTAATCAATCTGGTCGGTCACCTTTCCATCTACCACGCGGCGGTATGGGGTTTCCAAAAAGCCGTAATCATTGGTACGCGCGTAAACTGACAAGGAGTTAATCAAACCGATGTTCGGACCCTCCGGAGTCTCAATCGGACATACGCGGCCGTAATGAGTCGGATGTACGTCGCGCACCTCAAAACCGGCACGCTCGCGGGTCAAACCGCCCGGACCCAATGCCGATACGCGGCGTTTGTGGGTAACTTCCGACAACGGATTGGTCTGATCCATAAACTGGCTCAGTTGGCTTGAGCCAAAAAATTCTTTAATAGCTGCAGAAACCGGTTTCGCATTGATTAAGTCATGCGGCATCAGGTTTTCTGACTCGGCTTGGTTCAAACGCTCCTTAACGGCGCGCTCAACTCGTGCCAAACCGCTGCGGAATTGGTTTTCTGTCAATTCGCCTACCGAACGCACACGACGGTTGCCCAAGTGATCGATATCATCCACCTCGCCGTGACCGTTACGCAGCTCAACCAAGGTAGCAATCGATGCAACAATGTCTTCAATACTCAAAACATAACCGCCTTTTTCGGCAGCGCCGGCGAAAGTCTCATTCAGCAGACGGCCATACCATGAGCCTTTTTGGGCTTCTGACAGTTTTTGCTCGTAAGTACGGGTATTGAATTTCATGCGGCCGACACGCGACAAATCATAACTGTCTTCACTGAAGAACAAACGGTTGAACAGCAACTCAACAGCTTCTTCAGTAGGCGGCTCACCCGGACGCATCATGCGGTAAATCGCTACACGTGCAGCCTGTTGGTCGGCAGTTTCATCAGTACGCAGGGTGTTGGAAATATAACCACCCTGATCCAACTCATTGATATAAAGGGTAGAAACTTGCTCGATACCGTGAATATCAAACTTCGCCAGCAATTCTTCGGTAATTTCATCATTGGCTGACGCCAATACTTCACCGGTATCCGGAACAATCAAATCGGTTGCCAATACCTTACCCAGCAAACTTTCTGCTTCAACGTCCAAACGGGTCAATCCGGCATTGGTAATATCACGCACATTTTTCGCAGTAATGCGTTTTCCCTTGGCAACCAAAACATTACCGTCTTTATCTACGATATCGGTTTTAGCAGTCTCGCCTTTCAGACGGCTTGCCACTAAATCGGTCTGAACACCATTTGACGACAGATAAAAAGTTTCTTTATCGTAGAAAGTATCAAGAATTTGTTCATCGTTATAACCTAAAGCACGCAGCAAAATGGTTACCGGCATTTTACGGCGACGGTCGATACGGAAATACAACAAATCTTTCGGATCAAACTCGAAATCCAGCCAAGAACCGCGGTAAGGAATAATACGGGCAGAGAACAACAACTTGCCTGACGAATGGGTTTTACCTTTATCGTGCTCAAAGAATACACCGGGAGAACGGTGGAGCTGGGATACAATAACGCGCTCCGTACCATTAATTACAAAAGAGCCACTCGGTGTCATCAATGGGATTTCACCCATATACACCTCGTTTTCACGCACTTCTTTAACGGTCGGTTTTGAAGACTCTTTATCCAGAATTACCAAGCGGATACGCGCACGCAGCGGTGCAGCATAGGTAATACCGCGCAATTGGCATTCAGGAATGTCAAACAGCGGTTCGCCCAAGGTGTAATGAACAAATTCCAAACGGGCATAACCGTTATGGCTGACAATCGGAAAAATAGAATTGAAAGCTGCTTGCAGACCATCATCAGTACGTTGGTCAAACGCATTTTCCAACTGTAGAAATTTCGCATAAGAATCGATTTGAGTTGCCAGCAAAAACGGGACATCCAATACATTTTCCCGTTTGGCAAAGCTCTTACGGATACGTTTTTTCTCGGTAAACGAATAGTTCATATACACTCCGAAGGGCGATTTTAAATAACAATGCCGTCTGACAACGGCTTAATGGACTTATTTACATTTATTTATATTTATTCATCAGCATAAATGCAAATAAATGTAAATAATTTATTTTCCAGCAAGAGAAAAGCAAAATAAGGCTGGCAGATTTCTGCCAGCCTTAACTGAAAGCATCAAATAATTATTTGATTTCGACTTTAGCGCCAGCTTCTTCCAGTTGTTTTTGAATGTCTTCAGCTTCAGCTTTAGAAACGCCTTCTTTAAGAGTTTTAGGCGCACCGTCAACGATGTCTTTAGCTTCTTTCAGGCCCAAACCGGTAATAGCGCGAACAACTTTAATCACGCCTACTTTTTGATCGCCGGCAGAAGCCAAAACTACGTCAAATTCAGTTTTTTCTTCGGCAGCAGCAGCACCTGCACCTGCAGGACCTGCAACAGCAACGGCAGCAGCAGAAACGCCGAATTTTTCTTCAAAAGCTTTAACCAGCTCGTTCAATTCCATTACAGTCAGTTGCTCAACTGCGCTCAAGATGTCTTCTTTAGTGATAGCCATGCTATTCAAACTCCAAATATTGTATTAAAAAATAATGTTTAAATGATAAAAATCGATTAAGCAGCTTCTTCGCCTGCTTTTTTCTCTGCCAAGGCAGCCAAACCGCGAGCAAAGCCTGAAACAGGAGCTTGCATAACGAACAACAGTTTGGACAACAGCTCTTCGCGGCTTGGAATAGAAGCCAACTCAGCAACCTGAGCAGTATTCAGTACCTCGCCATTATAAGAACCGGCTTTCAAAACGATTTTGTCATCTTTTTTCGCGAATTGATGCAGCACTTTTGCAGCAGCAACAGCATCTTCAGATGCAGCATAAACCAGCGGACCCACCATGTGATCTGCCAAACCTGCAAATGAAGTACCTTCTACTGCACGACGAGCCAACGTGTTTTTCAGAACGCGCAGATATACGCCTTCTTTACGTGCATTTGCACGCAGCTCGGTCATGCTGGCAACACTGATACCGCGATATTCAGCAACCACCAGAGTTTGAGCGTTTGCAATCGCTGCGCTAATCTCTTCAACGGCCACTTTCTTGGTTTCAATATTGAGACTCAAGGTCTACCTCCCACTGTTTATCAACAGGATATGCCGACTGGCATATCCCACCAGCGCGGTAACCTAAAAAGACACCTTACAAAAATGTAATTTGTTTCAGGACTACCGTCTGCGTAGGGCAGTTACGATTAAATCTTGCGATCCCTACGGTCTTGGACATCTACTTAATATTATTAAGTAGCCCAAATTCAGACGACCCAACCCACATCGGACCGTCTGAAAATTCTTAGCTGTTTACGCTTGAAGTATCAACGCGCACACCCAGACCCATGGTGCTGGAAACCGCAACTTTACGCAAATATTGGCCTTTTGCAGCAGCCGGCTTCGCTTTAACAACAGCATCCAGCAAAGCATCAAAGTTTGCTTTCAGATCAGCTTCAGCAAAAGAAGCACGGCCGATGGTAGCATGAATGATACCTGCCTTGTCAGTACGGTATTGCACTTGACCAGCTTTAGCGTTTTTAACTGCCTCAGCAACGTTAGGGGTCACCGTACCTACTTTAGGGTTAGGCATCAAGCCGCGAGGACCCAAGATGGTACCCAATTGACCAACGATACGCATTGCATCCGGAGAAGCAATCACAACATCGAAATCCAAGTTACCGCCTTTGATTTCAGCAGCCAAATCCTCGAAACCTACCACATCAGCACCGGCTTCTTTAGCGGCATCTGCATTTGCGCCTTGTGCAAATACGGCAACACGGGTAGTTTTACCGGTACCCTTAGGCAACACAACGGAACCGCGGATTACTTGGTCAGATTTACGAGGATCCACACCCAAGTTGAAAGATACATCAACAGATTCGTCGAATTTAGCCGTAGCCGCACCTTTCACCAAAGCGATAGCTTCATCGATAGCGTACAGTTTATTGGCTTCAACAGAGGCGCGCAAAGCTTTCAAGCGTTTAGATACTTTAGCCATCATACACCCTCCACATCCAGACCCATTGAACGGGCAGAACCAGCGATAGTACGCACACGCGCATCCAAATCCGCACCTGTCAAATCAGGTTCTTTAGTTGTTGCAATCTCTTCCAACTGAGCACGGGTCAATTTACCCACTTTATTAGTCAGCGGATTAGAGCTGCCTTTTTGCAAACCAGCCGCTTTTTTCAGCAAGATGGAAGCAGGAGGCGTTTTCATCACAAAAGTGAATGATTTATCCGCAAACGCAGTAATAACAACAGGAATCGGCAAGCCCGGCTCCATGCCTTGGGTTGCAGCGTTAAACGCCTTACAGAATTCCATAATATTCAAACCGCGTTGGCCCAATGCCGGACCTACCGGAGGAGAAGGGTTGGCTTTACCTGCAGGAATTTGCAGTTTAATGTAGCCGATAATTTTCTTTGCCACTGAAGGACTCCTAAATAAACGGGTATAACGCGAGCTTAACTCGCTCCCCAAACAGAATTTTCCATTATAAGAGTGATACTGCTTTTTTTCAAGTGTTTCAACTGACTAAAACACTTAAATTTTTTCTACCTGACCAAATTCAAGCTCAACCGGAGTTTCTCGGCCAAATATTTGAACAGATACACGCAATTTATTGCGCTCGTAATTAACTTCATCTACAACGCCATTGAAATCGGCGAACGGACCTTCGTTAACACGTACTTGTTGTCCAACTTCAAATTCAACCTTAGGCTTAGGTTTTTCCACACCGCTACGTACTTGTTGCAGAATAGCATCAGCTTCACGCTGAGAAATCGGCAATGGTCGATTGGCCGTACCGCCAATAAATCCGGAAACCCGAGGCGTACTCTTTACCAAATGCCATGAATCATCGGTCATTTCCATTTCAACCAGCACATAACCGGGATAAAACTTGCGTTCGGTTATCGTTTTACGGCCATTTTTGATATCTACAACCTCTTCAACCGGAACCAAAATTTGGCCGAAATAGTCTTCCATTTCTTCGCGTACAATACGCTCTTTCAATGTCTTCTGAACATTTTTTTCAAAGCCGGAATAAGCCTGCACAACATACCAACGTTTTGACATTTTTATCCCCTCTTCAACAAAATATCAAAAAATAACCATGAAATCACACTATCCACGCCATAAATAAAAATGGATAGCAATGCAACAAAAATCACCACAAAGATGGTCATTTTTACAGCATCATCACGCTTAGGCCAAACGACCTTTTTAAACTCAGTCCAAGAACTACGGAAATAAGCAAACAATCCCTCACGCTTAGGCGCAGACGAACTTTCGCTACTTCGCATAAGCTGACCCTGCTTTTCCGCCTTGTCTTCAGAGATGCGCTCTGTCATCGTACTCTCGCTTACAATATTCCACCCTGTAATGATAAACAAGGTATCCGAATCGATTTAAATTAAGTAGTAACTCAAACTATAAATGCAAAAAAATTAACCGGCACAAGGCCGGTTAATTTTTTATTTGGCAGGCCAAGAGGGTCTCGAACCCCCAACCCTCGGTTTTGGAGACCGATACTCTACCAATTGAGCTATTGGCCTCTAAACTTAAGCGATAACGTTAGATACCACACCGGCACCCACGGTACGACCACCTTCGCGAATCGCAAAACGCAGACCGTTTTCCATTGCAATCGGTGCAATCAGTTCAACGGTGATTTTCACGTTTTCACCCGGCATTACCATTTCTACACCTTCAGACAGAGTTACCGCACCGGTAACGTCAGTCGTACGGAAGTAGAATTGCGGACGGTAGTTTGCGAAGAACGGAGTATGACGGCCACCTTCTTCTTTGCTCAGTACGTATACTTCTGCTTCGAACTTGGTGTGCGGGGTAATGGTACCCGGTTTGGCCAATACTTGACCGCGCTCTACTTCTTCACGTTTGGTACCGCGCAGCAGTACGCCTACGTTATCACCTGCTTGACCTTCGTCCAGCAGTTTGCGGAACATTTCTACGCCGGTACAAGTGGTTTTTTGGGTTTCTTTCAAACCAACGATTTCAATCTCGTCGCCAACATGGATGATACCACGCTCTACACGACCGGTTACTACAGTACCGCGGCCGGAGATTGAGAATACGTCTTCAATCGGCAACAGGAACGGTTTGTCAACGGCACGCTCAGGAGCAGGGATGTAGCTGTCCAGTGCATCAGCCAGTTCGAAAATTTTAGCTTCGAATGCTGCATCACCTTCCAAGGCTTTCAAGGCAGAACCTTGTACGATCGGGCAGTCGTCACCCGGGAAGTCGTAGCTGCTCAACAGGTCGCGGATTTCCATCTCTACCAGTTCCAGCAGTTCGGCATCGTCAACCATGTCGCATTTGTTCATGAATACGAGAATGTACGGTACACCTACTTGACGGGCCAACAGGATGTGCTCGCGGGTTTGAGGCATAGGACCGTCGGCTGCGGATACAACCAAAATTGCACCATCCATTTGAGCGGCACCGGTAATCATGTTTTTAACGTAGTCGGCGTGACCCGGGCAGTCTACGTGTGCGTAGTGGCGGGTTTCGGTTTCGTATTCTACGTGTGAGGTATTAATGGTAATACCACGGGCTTTTTCTTCAGGAGCGTTGTCGATTTGGTCGTATGCTTTGGCAGCGCCACCGAATTTTTTAGACAGAATGGTAGTCAACGCAGCAGTCAGAGTGGTTTTACCATGGTCAACGTGACCGATGGTGCCAACGTTTACGTGCGGTTTGCTACGTTCAAATTTTTCCTTAGCCATGGCAAGAATCCTATTCTAAGTGTATTGACAAGTTAGGGATAATAAATGAGATGGTGCCCATGGGCAGATTTGAACTGCCGACCTCTCCCTTACCAAGGGAGTGCTCTACCCCTGAGCTACATGGGCGAATTGCATTGGAGCGGGTGAAGGGAATCGAACCCTCACCGTAAGCTTGGAAGGCTTCTGCTCTACCATTGAGCTACACCCGCATACTCACTTATTGCTCCAAGTAAGAATTTTGGTGGAGGGAGAAGGATTCGAACCTTCGAAGCTCACGCAACAGATTTACAGTCTGCCCCCTTTGACCGCTCGGGAATCCCTCCAAAAGAGAACGTCATTCTATTGAAACCCCACCAGCAGGTCAAGCATTATTTTCGATTAATGCTTATTTTTAAACCAATAGCTTGATTTCAAATGAAATTATTTTAGTTGGATAATCTTTTCGTATTTCGCCATCAGCTCTTCATGGCTTTCCGGGTTTTCTTCATCAATCAAAATACAATCCACCGGACATACCTGTTGGCACTGCGGTTCATCATAATGGCCGACACATTGCGTACACAGGTTCGGATTGATTTCGTAAATCTCTTCGCCTTGCGAGATGGCATCATTCGGGCATTCCGGCTCGCAGACATCGCAGTTAATGCACTCATCTGTAATAAAGAGCGACATTGTATTTCCTTTTTATTAAGTTCAAAACCGATGGGGCGGATTATAGCACAACCGTCAGGAAAAAAACCTGCTGCTTGCAATTTCATACTGCAAGAACAGTTATCAAATTCCAAATTATTCAAACTCTTGTGAGTAGAGTAATAATTCAAACTTACTCATGCCCGACCGGCCTTCCCGGTAGGTTTCCAGATACGGTGGTCTTTGTGGCAGGCTTCCTGTTTCAACATAAACCATTGCACCGTTTTTCAAGTGCAATTCAAGCAGGTCAAACAACTCTGCCCATCTGTTCCACGCAAAGGGCGGATCTAAAAAAACCACGTCAAAGCTATCCATGGTATTTTTTAAGTACGTAATGCCGTCTGCAAACAGCGTTTCCGCCTGCCGGAAACCCAATTCTTTGCAATTTCGGTTCAGGCTTTGCACGGTATCGCGGTTATTGTCCACCATTACCACTCTGCTCGCGCGGCGTGAGGCGGATTCCAGACCCAATGCGCCGCTGCCGGCAAATAAATCCAATACCGCCTTACCGGTCAAATCCTGCCCCAACCAGTTGAACAGTTTTTCACGCACCATATCCGGAGTAGGCCTAAGCCCCTCTGCCGATGCAAAAGCGAGCTTGCGCCCCCGATGCGTACCGCCGATGATACGCACTTGGTTGCTGTGTTTAGCATTATTTTTTTTTGTTTCCATCATTTTGATAACCGTAAAAAACCGTCTGAAAACGGTTTTTGGAAAGCGTAGGCTTCACTTCCCAACCATTTTGCAGACGGCCTGTATGATTCATTGTTTAGCTTCGTATTATCGTCAGCATTTCGTTAACACCGCAATTTGCAGACGGCCTATTCATCGCCTTTTTCGCCGTTTTTCCGCGATACGCTGATTCCGAGTTGTTTCAATTTACGGTAAAGGTGAGTACGCTCGAGTCCGACTTTCTGAGCAACGCGGCTCATATTTTGACCCTCTTGGGCAATATGGTACTCAAAATAGCGGCGTTCCAATTCCTCACGCAACTCCCGCAGCGGCAGGTTGAAATTAAACCCTCCGACCGATTCGGAGTCAACTATGGGCGTTTGCCCCAAAACCGCAGCGGCAGCCGGCTCACTGATTTCGGAACCTTCCGCTTCCAACGCGAGCGTTCTGATGACTTGACGCAACTGATCGAAATTGCCCGGCCAATCATATTGGCGCAATATCCCTAATGCGCCACTGCTGAATTTGGGAAGGGGAATTTTTTCGCTGTCGGTCAGCTCGATAGAAATCTGGTTAACGAGAAAATCAATGTCGTCCCGCTGGCTGCGTAGAGACGGGATACCGATAACAGTCGGAGACAAAAGTTCGGGCAGCTTGCTTTCCGGCGCACTTTCCAACAACTCTTCCAAACTGCGGCTGCTGGCGGCAATAATACGCACATTGTAGCGGTCGGCTTTACCCAGCAGGAAAGCAATACCGTTTTGGATATTTTTACTGTACTGTGCAATATCGCCGACATACAACACGCCGCTGCCGGCTTTTTGCAGCAACTCCAGCGGAGTATCGACAAGGTGTTCGACTTTAGCGGCTTCCACCCACGGCGTACCGGTTTTGCGGAAATAGCGTGCAACCGCTTCAAACGGCGAGCCGGCTTCGCCTGTTAACAAAACAGGGCCGTTTTGCTTGGCGGCCATTTCAAGTTTTTTACTTAATTCCTGCGCGGTCGGACTGTTGCCCAAGCGGTCGAACGACAACCCGGCGGCCGTCTGCATTTCACTATGCTTGAGTGCGCGGTCAACGGTTTGCAGCAGCTTTTGCAGAGCAATCGGTTTTTCCAGAAAATCGAGCGCACCGATTTTGGTAGCTTCCACAGCGGTATCGATGCTGGCATGGCCGCTCATCATCACAACCGGCATATTGAGCTGGCCGTTTTTCGCCCATTCTTTCAATAAGGTAATACCGTCGCAATCGGGCATCCAAATATCGAGCAAAACCATTGCGGGGCGGTTTTGATAACGCAGTTGGCGCGCTTCTTCGGCGTTTTCCGCCAAAGTAACAGTATATCCCTCGTCTTGAAGGATTTCAGAGAGCAGGTCGCGGATACCGACTTCATCATCTACAATTAAAATATCACTGCTTCGCATAGCTTTCTACCATTTAAGGATTTTCACCCGTTTTGACGGATAAGGCCGTCTGCTTTTTTATGAATGTGGAGGTAATGTTATTCGCACGCACGCACCGCCGTTGCTTTGATTGATCAAACTGATGCGCCCGCCGTGTTCTTCTATGATTTTTTTGACAACGGGAAGACCCAAACCCGTACCTGTCGGCTTGTCGGTAACATAAGGCTCAAAGGCATTGTGCAGCATTTCTTTGCTGAAACTTTTACCGTTGTTGCATACGGTCAGGACAATCTGCCCGCCTTCGTTTTGAGTGGCCACATCAACCTGCGGCATATCGTCTTCTTCAGCCGCTTCGGCAGCATTTTTGAAAATATTGTGCAAAACCTGCCGCATGGCGGTAGTGTCCGCTGCCACCCACAACGCTATATTACTGAATTTGGCAGAGAATGTACACGCACCGCCTTCGTACAGCAGCAGCACTTCCTCTACCAAACGGTTCAAATCATGTTTTTCAAAACTCAATGAAGGCGCGCGTGCATAATTGCGGAAGGCTTCTACCATTTCCTTGAGTGCGGCAACCTGCTTCACAATGGTATCGGTGGATCGGGTTAGGATTTGAGCATCCTGCTCGTCCAATTTGTCATACAGTTTCCATGCCAGCCTTTCCGCAGAAAGCTGGATGGGCGTGAGCGGATTGCGGATTTCGTGTGCAAGCCGTTTGGCCACCTCGCCCCATGCAGCTTCTTTCTGCGCCCGCACCAGCGCGGTAATATCATCGATTACCATCACGACACCGTTATCGTTGTCTTCCGGCAAAACGGTGGCCTTACCCAACAAAATCCGTGCATCGTCGGGCGCGGCATATTCCACTTGCGCGGGTTTGGCGGCTTCCGCCGTGGTTTCGATGGCGGCAAACACTTCGGCCAACAGGGTTTGTTGCGGAGATTGTCCGCTCCAGTCATGCCAATTACTGCCCCATAACGGCACCAAAGAAATACCCAAAATACGCTCGGCGGCTTTATTGAAAGTTTTCAGACGGCCTGATGCGTCCAAAGTAATCACACCGGTCGTCAGACTCTCCAAAACACATTCCAAATAATGCCGTGCTGCTTCCTGTTGCAGACGGTTGCGCTCATCGGCCTCTTTAGCAATCGCCAACTGCTCGGTCATGTGGTTGAAAAGCTGGGTCAGCCTGCCAAATTCGTCGTTGCGGAATATCGGACGGGTCTGGCTGAAATCGCCCTGCGCCACCGCCCTCGCGCCTTCGGCCAGCGACAATACCGGCTCGACAAAACGGCGGGCAAAATACAGCGCCATAACCAAAGCAAGAAAGATTGCCAGCAATGCGGCAACCAGCAGCGTTGCCAGAAAGAAAGTCTGCAAACCTTGTTTGGTATAACTCAATTCGGCATATTTGGCGCGGGCGGCCTCAATCAGGGTAGCATCGTCTGCCACGTTTTTCGGAATCGGCTGGCGGAAAAATAATGCGTACTCCTGCCCGCCCCGATTACCGGCCGCCAGCCAGCCTTGAGCATACAGCACGCCGCCGATGTTGCTCAAACTCCGCAGCGAACCGTTTTGCAGCAGGGTTTCCTGCTCTTTCACATCTAAAACCGGCTGGTCGAGCAACTGCGGATTAATGCTTTTTTCGATTTTGTCCGTATTGAGGTTAAATAATGCCAGTTGGGTAAACTCAGAGGCATTGGTGGTGGCCGGCAATGCTTCGCCCAAATCATAATCGAGCGATGCCGCGCTGATTAAATCAATCTGTATCGGTGTGGCATGGCTGATGGCGTTGTCCACCGCCAAATCCAATGCCGATTTGCTCAGGTTCAGACTACGCTCCAAGGCTTCTTGGGTATCGTTGCCGAACCATGAATTAATGGTACCGCTGATAAACTGGGCAGAAATGCCAAACAAAAACACGCCCGGCAATACCGCAACCAGCGTAAACATTCCCGACAGCCTTTGGGCGATTTTGGAACCGAAAATTCCTTTGCTGCTGTCGCGCATCAACAGCAGCACATAACGTACCAATACGGTTGCCAACACCAGCATCAGCAACACGCACAAAGCAATAATCCACCAAAAATAATCACCCAAGCTGCTGTTGCTGCCGGTGGCGACGGTCAGGCCGTAAAGCAAGGCGACAGCCAGCAATACGGCGGTCAGAAGAAAACGGCGCATGATTATTCCCGACGGATGTCCAATGATTCCCAACCCGAATCAAGCTGCCAGTTTTTCGACGTAAGGGCGTTGACTTGAAACGGCTTCGGCAGTTTGGCGGTGGAAAGTTGCAAACGGATTTCCGCCTTAATGTCGCGCGGTTGTATCCCTTTCAAATCGCCTTTCCCCAAAACCTTCCAATTAGCTACCGCACCTACGGCACGTAAAGCGGCAGGCAGCGTATCGTATTCGGTGGAAAACGTGCCTACCGATACGCGGTAGCGGTTGGTCAGCGGGTGGAAAGAAAGTTTGTATTGGATTGTGTTGTCGTCACTGACCAACTGGGAAAATTTAAATTTATAAGACGCAAGGGCCGGTGCGGAAAGCTGCCACGTCAGCGCAAAATTCAACGGCACGCCCTGCTTCAATGCCTGTTTGAGCTGGTCGGGCAGGTCGGTACGGAAACGGCTGCTGACGGAAAGCTGCCCGCTGCCGGTCAGCCGCGCTTCGGAACGGGTCGCATCAATGCCCTCTGCCCATGCTGTCGGTACAGACAGCAGCAGAGTGGCGGCAAAGGCCGTCTGCAAAAAGACGGTACGGATTTTATCGAGACGAAAAACCGCGTTACAGCTTTCGGATAAGCGCGTAATAAAAGCCATCTTGGTGTTTGTTCGGTAAAAGTACATGCTCTTCAGCCAACTTCGCATCAGCATGGCGGTTGAGGAATTTGTTTAACTGCTGACCGTTTTCTTCGTGAAAAATCGAGCAGGTCGCCAGCAGCATTCTGCCGCCGGGTTTCAAAGTCTGCCACAGCGCGTCCAACAAAGCCTCCTGCTGGCGTGCCGTTTTCAGCGCATCTGTCGGACGGCGCAACCATTTGATGTCGGGATTGCGGCGCGCCACACCCGAGGCGGTACACGGCACATCGGCAAGCACCGCATCAAACGGTTTCCCATCATACCATGCTGCCAAATCCTGTGCATCGGCGCAATGCAGCGACACCCCGCCGAAACCCAGCCTGTCCAGATTGCTTTTCACCCGTGCCAAGCGCGTTTCATCAATATCCAGCGCGGTCACTTTGCAATCGGCAAGTTCCAGCATATGCCCCGTTTTGCCGCCCGGCGCGGCGCAGGCATCCAGTATGCGCTCCCCTTCTTGCGGATTGAGCAGACAGGCGGCTTTTTGTGCGCCAAAGTCCTGAACCGATACCACGCCGTCTGCAAAACCCGGCAATTTGGCAACCGGTACGGCTTCTTTCAGCATCACGGCATAATCGTCCAAGGCTTTAGCCTCGATACCCGCTTCGGCCAACTGCGCCGCATAGGCTTCTGCACAACTGTGGCGGCGGTTGACGCGCAAAGTCATCGGCGGGTGCGATTGCAGAGCGGCGGCAATGTTGTGCCAATATTTCGGATAGTGGTTTTGCAGATAAGCCGTCCACCATTGCGGCAGATTGTAACGCGCCGTATCGTCGTATTTGCATTGCGCCGCCAGTTTGTCTTTCTCGCGTAAAAAACGGCGCAACACCGCATTGGCAAACGAGCGGTACTGCCCGCGCCCGATGCGCCCGATTTCTTCCACCGCCTCGTTTACCACGGCGTGCGGCGCATTCCGCGTATAGTGGAGCTGGTACATCGCCGCCAAGAGCAGACTCTCCAACTGCGGCTTGTCTATCGGCTTGTTCAGCAGTTTGCCCAGCATAAACTTCAAGCTGCCCAAATACCGCTGGCAGCCGTAAGCAATGTCTTGCAACGCGCCGTTTTCCTGCACGCTCAAGTCGGGATGGCGGGCGCGGATTTTTGCCAAAACGTCTTGCAGATTTTGCCCTGTGGCAACGGCGGCAATGCTTTCGGCGGCAAGTTTTTGGGCGAGAGCCATACTCATGGTGTTTGGGTCTTTCTTTGGTTTTTTGTTTTTTATAGTCGAATAAAATAAGAATGAGACAAGGCAGCGAAGCCGCAGACAGTACACATAGTACGGCAAGGCAAAGCAACGCTGTATCATTCTTATTTTAAATGACTATATCATCAGATTTGCAGACGGCCTTGGATTGCGTTTAAGCCGTCTGCAAATGGGTATTTTGTCGGCTTGACAACCCTATGCACATTGCCGTTTTACAGACGGCTTCAATCTCAAAGGCCGTCTGCAGTTACGCCAATACCGTACCCACTGCTATCGTGCGCCCTGCAGCAAAGGCGGCGATGTCCATGCGTTTGCTGCCTGCCGGTTGCAACTCGGTGATTTTGACCGCACCTTCTCCGCAAGCCACCACGAGGCCGTCTGAACCGAAAGCCAACACTTCGCCCGCGCGGCCGCTTTGGTTTACGGTTTCGGCACGCCAGATTTTCATCGGTTTGCCCTGCCATTCCACCCATGCGGCGGGTACGGGATTGAAGGCGCGGATTTTGCGTGCAATCACGGCGGCGGGCTCGCTCCAGTTGATTTTGGCTTCTTCTTTGCTGAGTTTTTGCGCGTAAGTAATGCCGTTTTCCGGTTGCGGTTCGGCATGCAGACGGCCTTCGGTTTGCAAACGCTGCAAATCGGCAACGATGGCGGCGGCACCTAAATCCATCAGCGCGTCGTGTACTTCGTTGGCGGTATCGTCGGCGGCAATGGCATAGCGGTGTTCGCTGACCACCGCGCCGGTGTCCAAACCGATGTCCATCTGCATGATGCACACGCCGGTTTCGGCATCGCCCGCTTCGATGGCGCGCTGAATCGGCGCAGCACCGCGCCAGCGCGGCAACAGCGAGGCGTGGATATTGAGGCAGCCGTGTTTCGGCGTGTCGAGTACGTCTTGCGGCAGAATCAGACCGTAAGCCGCCACCACCATCACATCGGCTCCGGTGTCTTTCAGCATTTGCAGGGCTTCGGTGTTGCCGCGCAGTTTTTCGGGTTGTTCGACGCGCAAGCCCAGTTCCAATGCGGTTTGCTTCACGGGCGAGGCCTGTAATTGCATACCGCGTCCTTTGGGGCGGTCGGGCTGGGTCAACACCAGCGGAATTTCAAAACCGGCTTGGGCAATGGCTTTCAGCGCGGCGGCGGCAAAGTCGGGGGTTCCGGCAAAAATAACTTTCATATTCGGACTTTCTGGCTCGTGGCAGACGGATTCTTCCGCCTTTGCAACAATCGTTCTGAAACGGCGTTTTTGCAGACGGCCTTTTATGCGCTTAAGGCCGTCTGCAAAAAATGCGCTGCCTGCTGCAGTCTGCGTATGGGCAGGCGATTGCTGCCCGACACCTTACATATTGTGTTTCTGGCGTTTTTTCAGTTTGGTTTTGATGCGGTTTTGCTTGAGCTGCGACAGGTGTTCGACAAATACTTTGCCCATCAGGTGATCAAGCTCGTGTTGGATACAGATTGCCAGCAGGCCGTCTGCTTCCAGCTCGAATTTTTCGCCTTTTTCGTTTAAGGCTTCGACTTTGACACGTTCGGCGCGGGTAACGGTATCGTAAATGCCGGGTACGGACAGACAGCCTTCTTCGTAAGTGGTTTCGCCGTCTTTTTCCGTAATCATGGGATTAATGAATACGCGCGGCTCGCTTTTGTCTTCGCTCAGGTCCATCACCACCACACGCTCGTGTACATCGACTTGGGTAGCCGCCAAGCCAATGCCGCGTGCTTCGTACATGGTTTCAAACATATCCTGCACCAATGTGCGGATGCGGTCATCAACCTGCGCTACGGGTTTGGCTACGGTATGCAGGCGTTCGTCGGGATATTGGAGGATATTGAGTAATGCCATAATAATTAATCTCGGTAATAATGCTAATGATGTATGCGGGCGGCAGGCCGTCTGCAATTTCCTTGCGGCGTACTGCCTGCGGTGGAAAGTTCGCGGCTTTGAATATAGAATACCGCCGTCGGTTTGGTTTAATTATAGTCTATCGGTTTTGATTTCAAGGAATAATTCATGAAACGCCCTATTATAACCCTGCTTTGTGCCGTCGGCATGGTATTTTCCGTTCCGGCAAGCGCCGCGCCCGACATCCGCCCCGATGCGCCGCAGCGTTATGTGGTCAAGCAGGGCGATACTTTGTGGAGCATTGCCGGCAAATATCTGTACCAACCGTGGCAGTGGAGCAGCTTGTGGGGCAGAAACCGACACGAAATCGACAATCCCCATCGGATTTATCCGGGGCAGGTATTGGTTTTACGCTACACCGGCGGGCAGCCCGGCTTGGATTTTGAACACGGCAGCCGAAATGCAGACGGCATTCCGGTCATCAAACTCAGCCCCCGTATGCGTGAAACTTCAGGCTACGGCATTCCCGCCGTCAACGTACAGTTTTACCGCCTGTTTATGCAGCACCCGCAAATCATTTCCCCGCAGGAAACCGCTGACGCTCCGCGCCTGATCGCCGGGCCGGACAACCGCCTGCTCTACACCACCGGCCAGCGCGTATACGCCTACGGCATTACCGAACCGGGCCGCTACCTGACCTACCGCATCAACAAAAACATTACCGATCCCGACACCCGCAAAGTTTTAGGACAGGAAGCCGTATTCAGCGGCATCGTCCGCACCCTGCCCTACACCGACACTGCGCTGGCAAACCGCAGCCGGCGGGCAGAAGAAAAGTTGGAAGACAACGAATATTACAGCCGTAAAAATGCCTTGATCCACCTGCGTACCCAATCCGCACAACCCATGATGGTAGAAACGGCGGTTTCCGAAATCAGACAAAACGATTATCTGATGAAGCTGCCCGAAGGCGACAGCTTCCACATGATTCCGCACGCGCCGAACCACCCGGTACGGGCAAAAGTCGTTTCGGTTTTTGACGGCGTAGGTGAAGCAGGGCAATTCCAAACCATTACCCTGAACCAAGGCGCGGCACACGGTTTGGACAAGGGCATGGTTTTGAGCCTGTACAAACGCAACCGCCTCATCCGCATCAACCCCGAAAACAACCTGCTTCCCGCGCCAAAAAGCCGCGATATCGCTGAAGCGGTTTCCATTCCTGCCGAAGAAATCGGCTTGGCCATGATATACCGCACAAGCGAAAACCTTTCCTCCGCCATCATTTTGGAAAGTCTGACCGGCATCAACATCGGTGATACCGCCGCCGAACCCGGTCGGGATCTGGACAATATGGCCGATTTCCAGCCAAGCGAAAACGAAACGGTACGCCTGCCAAATCACTGACCATACCGCGCACTGCCCGAAATATCCCGTTGCCGGTCATTTGGTAACCGCCCGAAATATTCTGCCGAACCGCCGTCTGCCGCAGGAAAGGCCGTCTGCAAAATGGCAGGTATGCGCTTGATATGCCCAAAGTTCGGCAGCAATCTTCGTTGTTTTCTTTACCGCCTCCATCGGATTCGGAAGCAAAACAACCAAAAAGCCGTCTGCATTTCGGTATTACGAAAATGCAGACGGCTTTTTGCTGCTCGACGGATTATTTCACGCTCAACACTTCCAAAGTATTGGTCGAACCCGATTCGCGCATTTTTGAACCGCTGGTAATGATGTACTGGTCGCCCTTGCTCAAAATCCGGTGCGCCACCAATGTCGCTTCAACCTCTGCCAGCGCGGTATCGTGGTTGGTACTGGTTTCCAAAATCATCGGACGCACGCCGCGATACATCGCCATACGGCGCTGGGCGGACACGCTCGGTGTCAACGCGAAAATCGGCAGTTGGATATTGTGGCGGCTGATTTCAAACGCGGTCGAGCCGCTTTCCGTCAGCGTAACAATCGCCTTGGCACGCACCGCACGCGCCACGCTCACCGCACCGGCAGCAATGGCAAGGTTGGTGCTGACGTGTTCGTCCGTCTGCTCGGCCACGCCGTTTAAAGAATCCTGCTCTTTCTCGGCGGCGGCGCAGATAATCGCCATTTGCGTAACGGTTTCAAACGGATACGCGCCGACAGCAGTTTCGGCGGAACACATCACCGCGTCCGTACCGTCCAACACCGCATTGGCCACATCGCTGACTTCGGCGCGGGTCGGTACGGGGTTGGTAATCATGCTTTCCATCATTTGGGTAGCGGTAATGCTGAAACGGCGCAACTCGCGGGCGCGGCGGATCATGCGTTTTTGCAGCGCGGGTACGGCAGCATGACCGACCTCTACCGCCAAATCGCCCCGCGCCACCATAATGCCGTCTGAAGCCAGAATGATTTCATCTAAATTCTCAATCGCTTCCACACGCTCGATTTTCGCCACCAAACCCGGACGTACCGCTTGGCTGCCTTGCATTTCTTCTTCTACTTTCGCGCGGGCAAGCTGCAAATCTTCTGCGGATTTGACAAAGCTGACGGCAAGATAGTCGCAACCGATGGCAACCGCTGTTTTCAAATCGCGGAAGTCTTTTTCGGTCAATGCTCCGGCCGACAAACCGCCGCCGCGTTTGTTGATGCCTTTGTTGCTTTTCAAAACGTGGCTGTTTTCAACGGTGGTGATGATTTTACTGCCTTCGACCGCATCGACCGTCAGCGTCAGCAGCCCGTCGTCCAACCACAACACATCGCCTGCTTTCACATCATCGGGAAGATTGCGGTAATCCAAACCCACTGCTTCACGCGTGCCTTCGCCTTCCAGCGAAGCGTCCAGCACCAATTTTTCTCCTTCTTTCAGCTCAATGCTGCCGCCGGCAATTTTGCCCACTCGGATTTTCGGACCTTGCAAATCTGCCAAAATGGCGATTTCCTGCCCCGCACGTTTGGCAGCCTCGCGGACGATACGGGCATTTTCGGCATGAAATTCCGCCGTGCCGTGGCTGAAATTGAAACGGACGACGTTCAAGCCGCCGGTACGCATCATGTCTTCCAGCAGGCCGACATCGTTACTTCCCGGCCCTAAAGTGGCGACGATTTTGGTATTATGGCTGATTCTGCCGATATCGCGTTTGGCGGTATTCATTTCGCAGCTCCTTTCAAGCCGAGACTTTTGGTTGGAAAATAACCGATTGTAGCGCGAACCCTGCCTGAAATGGCGGAAAATTACAGAACTTTATGATTTAAACCAAATTTATATGGTGCTAAATTACGGCAGAAATCGGCTACAATCTCCATCATTGGAAAACTTATCCGAATGCTCATGAAACGCTTGCTTTCCTCTCTTCCGGTCTGGATTATTTTATGCGATATGCTGTACGGCTTCGGCTTGAACGTGATGCAAAGCCAAAATGTAGTCAATATGCCGTCTGCAAAAACGGTTACGCCCGATATTGCCTTCAACGGCCTGCAGTTGGCGGCCAACGGCGGCATGATACTCATCATCGGCTTCGGGCTGCTGGTTTTGCTCCAGCTCAACCGCACAGTATTGCAGCAGCAAATTCTGCCCATCGGTATTTTCCGCTCACTGGGACTGCTGGCCGTATTGGCGTTCAGCGTGCCTTCTTTGTGGGAGTGGTTTTGGGCGGTGGGCGGTCTGTTTTCCGGCAAACCGGTTTTCAATACCGGAGATATACGTTATTTTATTACAGCCCTGTGCCTGCCGCTGACCGCCCTGCTCTGCCTGATACGGCTGTTCGGCTGGTACAGGCTGCACGGCAAAGCGGAACATGATGAGAACTGATGTCCATGCCGTCTGCAAACGGGCGTATCTCCTTTCAGACGGCTGCCGAATATGCGATAATCAGCATATCGAAACCGAATGTTACGGCAACTTTATGAAATGCTCCGCCCGCACAGGCTGCTTTTCCCGCGCTGCCCGCCGCAGCGCTGTTGCCATTTGTTGAAATCCCGCCGTCTGCGGGTTTTTTTATGCAGAAACCGTTTGCAAAACACCTCCGGCAGGTTCGGGCAAACGGGCAGAAAGGAAAACAAATGCCTAATCCGCTCTACCGGCAACACGTCATTTCCATCTCGGATCTGACAACCGAACAGCTTGAGCTGCTGCTGAATACCGCACTCAAACTCAAAGAAAATCCGCGCAGCAACCTGCTGGAAGGCAAACTCATCGGCTCGTGCTTTTTCGAGCCGTCCACCCGCACTCGGCTGTCGTTTGAAACTGCCGTACAGCGTTTGGGCGGCAAGGTCATCGGTTTTTCAGACGGCGCGAACACCAGCGCGAAAAAAGGCGAAACGCTGGCGGACACCTCCCGGATTATTTCCAGCTACACCGATGCCATTATCCAACGCCATCCGAAAGACGGCGCGGCGCGGGTAGCCGCCGAATTTTCCGCCGTACCGGTATTGAATGCGGGCGACGGCACCAACCAGCACCCCAGCCAGACTTTATTGGATTTGGTCACGATTCAGGAAACGCAAGGCCGTCTGAACAATTTGAAAATTGCGATGTGCGGCGACTTGAAATACGGCCGTACCGTACATTCTCTGGCTCAGGCATTGAAACGCTGGGGCTGTGAATTTGCCTTTGTTTCGCCGCCCAGCCTTGCCATGCCCGATTACATCACCGAGGAGTTGGACGAAGCTGCTTGTGCATGGCAGACGTTTGACAGCTTGGAAGCTGCGGCGGAGTGGGCGGATATTCTCTACATGACCCGCGTACAGCGCGAGCGTTTCGACGAACAGGAATTTGCCAAAATACAGGGCAAATTCAACCTTACCGCCGCCATGCTTCAAAACGCCAAGCCCAACCTGCGCGTGCTGCACCCGCTGCCGCGCGTTGACGAAATCCATCCGGATGTTGATGCCACACCGCATGCCTATTATTTCGAGCAGGCAACCAACGGTGTATATGCGCGCATGGCCATGTTGTCTTTGGTATTGAACGAAGAAGTGTAAGGAGCAGATGATGGACAAAAAACAATACAGCGTCGAAGCCATCGAAAACGGTACGGTTATCGATCATATCCCTGCCGGCAAAGGCTTGGCGATTCTGCGCCAATTCAAGCTGCTGCATTACGGCAGCGCGGTAACGGTAGGCTTCAACCTGCCGAGTCAAACTCAGGGCAGCAAAGACATCATCAAGATTTCCGGCGTGCGGCTGGACGGAAAAGCCGCCAACCGCTTGGCGCTGTTTGCTCCCGAAGCCACGGTAAACGTGATTGAAGATTTCAAAGTCGTGCAAAAAATGAACATCGCCCTGCCCGATGTGATTGCCGAAGTATTCCGCTGCCCCAACAGCAACTGCGCCAGCCACGGCGAGCCGGTCAGCAGCCGCTTTTATGTGAAAACGCAAAACAACCAAACGCGTCTGAAGTGCCATTACTGTGAAAAAACCTTCTCCCGCGATTCGGTTGCCGAGGCGTAAGAGACAGGCCGGATAAGGATATGCGCCCATGAATCTGAATTTTTCCGGACGCTTTGCGCCATTTCTCTATATTCTGTTTTTCTTTGCCGGCTTTCTGTGCGCCTGCCTGCTGTTCAATCCGCAAGATTACCTTGCCGATCTCGCGCCAACCATTACCGCCGTTGCCGCCATTGCGCTGGTTTGGCTGGCCTATCTGTTTGCCGCAGCACACATCAAGGCCAAAACAGCATGGCTGCAACGGGAAAAACAAATCCAGCAGGAAGCGGTGCAGCCGGTTGTCCATACCGCGCTGCAACTGTCGGAAACACAGCCGGAGATGTTGGTGTTCAAACTGTACAACAACGGCAAAGGTTTGGCGCAAAACCTGCGTTTCCAAATCGCCATCGCCGAAGACCATGCGGCGGGAGAAGCCGTTGCCGAAGCGGTTGCCCGCCTGCCGTTTTTTTCTGAAGGCTTGGACAAACTTGCCGCCGGCGAAACCTTGGACGGCATCTTCGCCGACCGCCATACCCTGCTGGCCCGCCTGCCCGAACACCGGTTCGACGGCCTGATGAAGCTGGTAACGGAATGCGAAGACGTGCTGGGCAATACCGTCCGTACCGAAACTTTTATCGACTTATCGCCGCTAAACGCCGCTGTTGCAGAAAAACCGCGCAAAAAACTGCTGTATTGATTTTGCAGACGGCATCAGACAGGCAATCCCGCACGGCTGGCGAAATTTTATAGTCGAATAAAATAAGAATGAGACAAGGCAACGAAGCCGCAGACAGTACACATAGTAAGGCAAGGCAAAGCAACGCTGTATCATTCTTATTTTAAATGACTATACTGACTGAAAACGCCGTATTGCTCTTATTGCCAACAACGGCCAAGCTGTCGGTTTCGACACAAGCCAATGCCGTCTGCAAAACGGCACATTTGACCATACTGGCCGATTACCCTTCCCTTTCCGCAAAGGAACCGTATGATTTCCCTAACCACCATCATCATCGCCCTTGTCATTACATTCGCATTGCTCGTCATCACCTTTGTCGCACCCAATCCCATCAGCGGCATCATGGCTGTGGTATTCGGCGCACTGATTTATTTTGTCCTGTGGCCGAAATACGAAGGCGGCAAACAGGCGCAGGCAAGCGGTGTGGAAATCCAAGCCGCCGTACAGGAAGTACGCCATTGGAACAGCGGATCGCGCAACAGCCAAGGCGACAAATACGAAATCATCGCCGTTGCGCCCAACCCGCTCAACGGCAACATACAGCAGTTTGTCAGCCCGCCGATGACCACCGACCCCGAACCCTATCTGGGCGAAACCGTTACCGTCAAAGTCGATTGGCGCAACCCGAAAGCCTATATCATGGACGTATCGTTCCTGCCGTTTCAAGTGCATTAAACCCAAGAAACATCTGCCCTTTACCCACGGCAAACCCAAAACCGCAAAAAGGCCGTCTGCAAATTCTGAATTTGCAGACGGCCTTTTGACTCAACAGATTACTCTTCTGCCGCACTGCCTTTCGGTGCCGGCGGTTCGATCTGTTCTTTCCAGCCGCATTCTTTCTGCGGACAAACTTTTTCCACGCCCCAGCGTTTGGTCGTTTTGATGGTCAATACCGGCCAAGCGCATTTCGGGCAGGTTTCGGCAACGGGCGGATTCCAAGTGGCGTAGTTGCAGTCGGGATAGGTGCCGCAGCTGTAAAAAAGTTTGCCGTAGCGTGATTTGCGCTCGACCAAATGGCCTTTTTTGCATTGCGGGCATTCCACGCCTGTGTCTTTGGGCTTCTCCAAGGGCTCGATGTGCTTGCACTTGGGATAGTTGGCGCAGCCGATGAATTTGCTGCCGGTGCGGCTGTATTTGTACACCAGCCCTCCGCCGCATTTCGGGCACTCGCGTCCGTCGAGCTCGGCCTGCTCCGCCGCTTCTTTGGCGATTCGTTCCGCAGCCTCTTCGGCGGTTTCGTTTACATTGCGCGTGTAGCTGCATTCGGGATAGCCCGCACACGCTACGAAGCGGCCGTTGCGTCCGAATTTGATTTGCAGCTTGTGTTGGCCGCATTTCGGGCAGTCTTCGTCCAGCTCCTGAGTGGTAAATTTGGCGCGCTCGATGCCTTCTTTTTCTTCGACCTGCTTGCTGAAGCCTTTCCAGAACTGGCTCATCACCGGCACCCACTGCCGCTTGCCGCTGGCAATATCGTCAAGCTGGTCTTCGAGTTTGGCGGTAAAGTGGTAATCGACGTATTGGGCGAAATGCTCGGTCAGGAATTTATTGACGATGTCGCCGGTGTCGGTGGGGGTAAAGCGTTTTTGCTCAAGGGTAACGTATTCGCGGTCTTTGAGCGTGGAAATAATGCTGGCATAAGTCGACGGCCGACCGATGCCGTATTCTTCCAATGCTTTCACCAAGGTTGCCTCGTTAAAACGGGGCGGCGGCGTGGTGAAGTGCTGCTCGCCGTACAGTTTGTCAACCGGCAAAACATCGCCCTCTGCCATTTCCGGCAGTTTTTTATTGTCTTCACCGTCTTCGCCGTCGTCCGTACCTTCTTCGTACACGCTCAAAAAGCCGGCGAAGGTCTGCACTTGTCCGGTTACGCGGAATACGCCGCTGCCCACGGCGATATCTACCGTGGTTTGGTCAAACTTGGCCGGAGTCATTTGGCAGGCTACGGTACGCTGCCAAATCATCTGGTAGAGTTTGAATTGGTCGGCGGTCAGAAACGGTTTTACGCTTTCCGGCGTGCGGTATACGGAAGTCGGACGGATGCCTTCGTGCGCCTCTTGCGCGTTTTTGGATTTGGTTTTGTATTGTTTGGCCGCGCCGGGCAGGTACTCTTTGCCGATTTTGTTTTCGATGTAGTGGCGGATTTCGGTCAATGCCTCGTCCGAGAGCGTTACGCTGTCGGTACGCATATAGGTAATCAAACCGATTGCGCCCTGTCCGACATCGATACCTTCGTAAAGCTGCTGTGCGGTACGCATGGTACGGTCGGTGGTCATGCCGAGTTTGCGTACAGCATCCTGCTGCATGGTGGAGGTGGTAAACGGCGCGGCCGGATTGCGGCTGCGTTTTTTCTTTTCTATGCCGCCGACCACGGCCTCTTTGCCGGCCAAGTCCTGTAAAACGCTACCCTGCGCGGCCTCGTTTGCCAGATCGAATTGTTCGAGCTTTTTTCCGTTGTATTGGACGAGTTTGGCTGTGAATTTGCTGCGGCCTTTGTGGCTGTCGAGATGTACCGTCCAATACTCTTGGGCTTCAAAGGCGCGGATTTCGTTTTCACGCTCGCAAATCAGTCGCAAGGCGGGGCTTTGAACACGCCCTGCGCTCAAGCCGCGGCGGATTTTTTTCCACAGCAGCGGCGACAGGTTGAAGCCGACCAAATAATCCAAAGCGCGGCGGGCTTGCTGGGCATCCACCAGGTTTACTTCCAGCTCGCGCGGATGGGCGATGGCGTCCAATACCGCATTTTTGGTAATCTCGTGAAACACAACGCGCTGCGGTTTGATGTTTTTCAAACCGCGTTTGCTTTTGAGGATTTCCTGCAAATGCCAGGAAATTGCTTCGCCTTCCCTATCCGGGTCGGTTGCGAGATAAAGGTTTTCCGCCTCTTTGGCTGCGGACACGATGGCATCGACATGTTTGCTGTTGCGCGATACCAGCTGGTATTTCATGGCAAAATCATTGTCGGGATCGACTGCGCCGTTTTTCGGCACTAAGTCGCGGACATGGCCGTAAGATGCCAAAATTTCAAAATCGCCGCCCAAATATTTTTTGAGGGTTTTGGCTTTGGACGGGGATTCGACGATTAAAAGGTTTTTAGCCATCGCTATTCTCTGTTTTGTATGAGTTTGAGCTTTTGCAGACGGCCTTACGCTTGGTTTCGTTTTTTGTTGAAACAGCTGTGGTAAAGGCCGTCTGCAAAACAGTAGGTATTGCCGAACTGCCGGCAGGCAGTCCGATTATTCAGTGCATCACTGCTTTGCCGTTGAGCGCGTCCATCAAATCATCGCCGATTAAAACCGGCAGCTCGCTTTTATGCGCCCATAAAACCATCAGGGTCAATACTTTGGCCGTATCCAGAGTAATCTCGTCTGCGGGGATATGCGTCAACGCGTGGACAACCATTTCGCGCTGCTCGCTGCTGACGGCGTGTTCGTTGACCAAATAATGCAGCAGCCCTACCACTTCGGTCGGCAGGACATCGGTTTCTTCAGCGCAATACACGCGCATTGCGCCTCGGGATACCGGCTCGGCGGAAAATTCCGAACTGTTGAACAATACTTCCATCATCATCAGCGTATTGCCGATTTCCATGGCATCAAAGCCTGCATCTTCCAGCAGGCGGCCCAAATCTTCCGGTGGCGGGCAACGGTCGAAATCCTGAAAATGTTCAATCAAAAAAGCAATGACTTCTGCCATCATGTTCCTTATATTGTTTTAAAGCCCGTATTTGCTGAATACGGTATCCGGCAAGCTGCCGTTCATCTTATTCTTTGGTAACGGCCTCCGGCAAGCGCGGCAACTGTTCCTTCTAATTCATGTTCCAACAATTTGGCGTAAATGTCGGCAGCGGCCAGCCCTGTTTGCGCCGCCAGCATATCGGGGTGGACAGGATCGTAGCCCATCGCCGCCAGTATGCTGTCTGCCTGCGCGGATTGGGCAGCCTGTATTTTTTCAGACGGCCGTACTGCTTCGGTTTGGTTTTTTTCCGGCTCTGCCAACGGCAATTTTTCGTTTTTTGCTGCCGACAGGGTATTTGCAGACGGCCTTTCGGCTTTTTTCCGCTGTTTATTTATAGAATATGATGATATGGAGGCATTTTGCAATAGCTGCGGGCATTCTTGCACAATATCATCTAAACATTCCACCAGTTTTGCACCTTCTTTAATCAGCTTGTGGCAACCTTTACTGTGCGGATTATCAATCGAGCCGGGCACCGCCATCACTTCCCTCCCCATTTCGGCGGCAAGTTTGGTTGTAATCAGCGAGCCTGATTCCAATGCTGCTTCGACCACCAATGTAGCGCAGGATAAAGCGGCAATCAAACGGTTTCGCCGCGGAAAATTTCCCGCCAGCGGCCGCGTACCCAGCGGAAATTCGCTGACAATCAAACCATGTCCGGCAATTTCGTAGGCAAGCTGCTTGTTAGACGGCGGATAGATACGGTTGATGCCTGTTCCCCAGACAGCTATCGTACCGCCCCCGTCTGCCAACAACGCACCTTGATGGGCGGCGGCATCAATTCCGGCAGCCATACCGGAAACCACGGTAATCCCTTCTTTACCCAATGCCTCACCAAAATCCCGTGCAATTCTAACCGCTTGCGGCGTAGCATGACGACTGCCGACGATGGCGACAGACGGGCTGTGCAGCAATGCGGTATTGCCGCGCAAAAACAATAAGGGCGGAGGAGTCAGGCCCTCGGCCAGCATCACCGGAAAATCATCGTCCTTCAGCAACATCAGACGGCAATCTGCCTGCGTTTCCCACTCCAAAGCCTCCAATGCCGACTGTCTGGCCAGTTCGCGCTTTTCCCGATTATCCCATACTGCCGCAGCCTGCTTATTACGGGCTGCCCGCCCAACAAACTCTGACGGTGCGGCCAATGCCGCTTCCACACTGCCGAAATGTTGCAGCAATTTGAGAAAGGTTTCCGCACCAATATAAGGTGTCAACGCCAACTGTAGCCAAGCAAAGCGTTCTGTTTCACTAATGGCCATAATATCCCCCCCTGATTTTGCAGACGGCCTTGAGCAATATGCCGTCTGCAAAACAAAGCCGCCGGGCAAAGCTGCTGCCCGTTGTGCACGGAATTATAGAGAAAATGTAATGAAAGGTAACGAATTTAACCCATCAGTATAGAAAAAGCTATCTTAAATTTAACAGATATTATAGAATCGAGCACCTACACTAAAATCTTTTTGCAAACAGGCATTTCGCCTGTTCCCAATATTACTTATATAGAGTGATTGAAACACCATGAACATGAACGTTAAAAAAATCCATTTTCTGCTGGGTTTGGCATTTGTTCCCGCATTGGCTCAGGCTTCCGGCTACCATTTCAGTACGCAGTCTGTTACCGCCCAAAGCACTGCCAACGCCGCAACTGCCGAAGCAGCCGATTCTTCCACCCTCTTCTACAACCCGGCCGGTTTAACCAAACTGGAAAGCAGTGAAGTAACCGCTGCCGTCAACCTGCTCGCTCCCCACATCAAATACAGCGATGCCCAAGCCACCTACCGACGCGGCGGCGCTGTATCAGGCGAAACTTCCGGCAAAATTACCGATGACATCGTTGCCGCACCGCACGTTTACGGCGCATACAAACTCAACGATGATGTCACGCTCGGTTTGGGCGTATACGTTCCATTCGGTTCATCTACCGAATACAGCAAAGATTCTGTTTTACGCCACCATCTGAACCAGCTCGGCCTGACCACTATTGCCGTAGAGCCTGTTGTTGCTTATAAATTCAACGAACAACACTCTGTCGGTATCGGCGCGATTGCCCAATACTCAAGCGCCGAGTTACGCAAATACGCCGACTGGGACGCATCCGGCGCCTTGAGCGGCTTGGCAAGTCTTCAAGCGTCTCAGCGGGCGGGGCAGTCTGTTCGCGTTGATGCTACAGGAAAAGCAGACGGCCATGCCGAAGTAAAAGGCAAAGATTGGGGTTTCGGCTTCCATTTGGGCTGGATGTGGGACATTAACGATCGCGCCCGTGTCGGCGTCAACTACCGCTCCAAAGTAACGCATACTTTAAAAGGTACGGCAGACTGGTCGGCTGACGGTGCGTTTGCACAAGCCGCATTTGGCCGTATCAGTGCACCGGTGGCGGCAGGAGGAAATGGTTATGCCGCCCATGAAAAAGCCAGCGTCAAAATCGTTACGCCCGAATCATTATCGGTACACGGCATGTATAAAGCCACCGACAAACTGAACCTGTTTGGCGATGTTACTTGGACACGCCACAGCCGTTTCAACAAAGCCGAATTGGTATTTGAAAACACTAAAAACATCGGCGGCGGCAAAATCTCCGACCGCACCGTTATCACACCCAACTGGCGCAATACCTATAAAGTCGGTTTCGGCGGCTCCTACCAATACAGCGAACCTCTGCAACTGCGCGCCGGTATCGCCTTCGACCAAAGCCCTGTCCGCAATGCAGACAGCCGTCTGAATACTTTGCCCGACGGCAATCGTATTTGGTACTCGATCGGTGCGAAATACCAATACCGCAAAAACCACGTCTTTGATATTGCATACAGCCATATCCACATCAACGATACCACATTCAAATCCGCCGCATCCGTCGGCGATAATGTGGACAGTAAAGGTACCGGTACCGCTAAGTTCAACAACTATGCCAATCTCGTAGGTTTACAATACAGCTATAAATTCAAGTAAAGTAAACCTAAGCGGAAACATTAAATTTTTTTATGGGGTAAAACGTAGCAGTAAGATATGAAATAAAATGTCATCATGCAAAGCCGAATAATGAGCAATGCAAATAAAACAATTTATTCCAACTTTTCCTGCTATCCATTAAAAAGAAGTTTCCTACCGACCGAAGCCGTCTGCAAACCTATAGTTGATTTACAGACGGCTTTTTCCCCGGTGATTTTCCGGGTTCTTCGTTCAGCCTACTTGCTAGCCGGCACGGCCTTACGTTTGTTCTGTACCGGCGCCACCGTGACCTCGGCCTTCAGTTTGCCATAAATTCCCTCACCGATACCCTTCACATTCTTCAGCTCTTCCGTCGTTTTGAAACCGCCGTTCTGCTGACGGTAGGCCACAATCGCTTTGGCTTTCGCAGGGCCGATGCCCGGCAGGGCCTCCAACTCGCTCTGAGCGGCCGTATTGATGTTTACCGCCGCCAACGACAAGCCTGCCGCCAACGCAGCCAGCGCACCGAACAGGAATTTTTTCATGAGCTTTCTCCTTCTGTTATCAAGATGTCAACCCGGCATCCGAGCGGATACCGCCTACAACCCCATCATAAATAAAGCCCCCAAGTGCTTCAAGCCTTTTGCCGAAGCACAGCAATCTTCTGTCTGACTTGTGCAACACCATACTCCATACCTCCCCCATATCTCCGCTACCCGGCAAGCAACAAAGTAAAAGCCCCCGACATGATGTCAGGGGCTTCGGAATGGGTGTTTGGCAGTGACCTACTTTCACATGGAAGAACCACACTATCATCGGCGCTGAGTCGTTTCACGGTCCTGTTCGGGATGGGAAGGCGTGGGACCAACTCGCTATGGCCGCCAAACTTAAACTGTACAAATCGGTTAAGCCGTTATGCAGTCTCCTGCACTTATTTATTCTTTAATCAACTTCGGTAATGTTGTATCGCTTATCAGTAAGCTTTCATCTGAAGTTCTTCAAATGATAGAGTCAAGCCTCACGAGCAATTAGTATCGGTTAGCTTCACGCATTACTGCGCTTCCACACCCGACCTATCAACGTCCTGGTCTCGAACGACTCTTCAGGAGGGTTATACCCTCAGGGAAGTCTCATCTTCAGGCGAGTTTCGCGCTTAGATGCTTTCAGCGCTTATCTCTTCCGAACTTAGCTACCCGGCGATGCGACTGGCGTCACAACCGGTACACCAGAGGTTCGTCCACTCCGGTCCTCTCGTACTAGGAGCAGCCCCCGTCAAACTTCCAACGCCCACTGCAGATAGGGACCAAACTGTCTCACGACGTTTTAAACCCAGCTCACGTACCACTTTAAATGGCGAACAGCCATACCCTTGGGACCGACTACAGCCCCAGGATGTGATGAGCCGACATCGAGGTGCCAAACTCCGCCGTCGATATGAACTCTTGGGCGGAATCAGCCTGTTATCCCCGGAGTACCTTTTATCCGTTGAGCGATGGCCCTTCCATTCAGAACCACCGGATCACTATGTCCTGCTTTCGCACCTGCTCGACTTGTTGGTCTCGCAGTTAAGCTACCTTTTGCCATTGCACTATCAGTCCGATTTCCGACCGGACCTAGGTAACCTTCGAACTCCTCCGTTACTCTTTGGGAGGAGACCGCCCCAGTCAAACTGCCTACCATGCACGGTCCCCGATCCGGATGACGGACCTGGGTTAGAACCTCAAAGACACCAGGGTGGTATTTCAAGGACGGCTCCACAGAAACTGGCGTCTCTGCTTCTAAGCCTCCCACCTATCCTACACAAGTGACTTCAAAGTCCAATGCAAAGCTACAGTAAAGGTTCACGGGGTCTTTCCGTCTAGCAGCGGGTAGATTGCATCTTCACAACCACTTCAACTTCGCTGAGTCTCGGGAGGAGACAGTGTGGCCATCGTTACGCCATTCGTGCGGGTCGGAACTTACCCGACAAGGAATTTCGCTACCTTAGGACCGTTATAGTTACGGCCGCCGTTTACTGGGGCTTCGATCCGATGCTCTCACATCTTCAATTAACCTTCCAGCACCGGGCAGGCGTCACACCCTATACGTCCACTTTCGTGTTAGCAGAGTGCTGTGTTTTTAATAAACAGTCGCAGCCACCGATTCTCTGCGACCCTCCAATGCTTACAGAGCAAGTCTTTCACATCGAAGGGCATACCTTCTCCCGAAGTTACGGTATCAATTTGCCGAGTTCCTTCTCCCGAGTTCTCTCAAGCGCCTTAGAATTCTCATCCTGCCCACCTGTGTCGGTTTGCGGTACGGTTCTGATTCAACTGAAGCTTAGTGGCTTTTCCTGGAAGCGTGGTATCGGTTACTTCGTGTCCGTAGACACTCGTTATCACTTCTCGGTGTTATGAAGACCCGGATTTGCCTAAGTCTTCCACCTACCGGCTTGAACAAACTATTCCAACAGTTTGCTAACCTAACCTTCTCCGTCCCCACATCGCATTGAATCAAAGTACGGGAATATTAACCCGTTTCCCATCGACTACGCATTTCTGCCTCGCCTTAGGGGCCGACTCACCCTACGCCGATGAACGTTGCGTAGGAAACCTTGGGCTTTCGGCGAGCGGGCTTTTCACCCGCTTTATCGCTACTCATGTCAACATTCGCACTTCTGATACCTCCAGCATGCTTTACAACACACCTTCTTCGGCCTACAGAACGCTCCCCTACCATGCTATTGCTAGCATCCGCAGCTTCGGTTACAGATTTGAGCCCCGTTACATCTTCCGCGCAGGACGACTCGACCAGTGAGCTATTACGCTTTCTTTAAATGATGGCTGCTTCTAAGCCAACATCCTGGCTGTCTGGGCCTTCCCACTTCGTTTACCACTTAATCTGTCATTTGGGACCTTAGCTGGCGGTCTGGGTTGTTTCCCTCTTGACAACGGACGTTAGCACCCGCTGTCTGTCTCCCGAGGAACAACTTGATGGTATTCTTAGTTTGCCATGGGTTGGTAAGTTGCAATAACCCCCTAGCCATAACAGTGCTTTACCCCCATCAGTCTCTTACTCGAGGCACTACCTAAATAGTTTTCGGGGAGAACCAGCTATCTCCGAGTTTGTTTAGCCTTTCACCCCTATCCACAGCTCATCCCCGCATTTTGCAACATGCGTGGGTTCGGACCTCCAGTGCGTGTTACCGCACCTTCATCCTGGCCATGGATAGATCACTCGGTTTCGGGTCTACGCCCAGCAACTAATCGCCCTATTAAGACTCGGTTTCCCTACGCCTCCCCTATCCGGTTAAGCTCGCTACTGAACGTAAGTCGTTGACCCATTATACAAAAGGTACGCAGTCACGGAACAAGTCCGCTCCCACTGTTTGTATGCATCAGGTTTCAGGTTCTGTTTCACTCCCCTCCCGGGGTTCTTTTCGCCTTTCCCTCACGGTACTGGTTCACTATCGGTCGATGATGAGTATTTAGCCTTGGAGGATGGTCCCCCCATGTTCAGACAGGATTCCACGTGTCCCGCCCTACTTGTCGTATGCTTAGTACCACCGATGAGATTTCGAATACGGGGCTATCACCCACTATGGCCAAGCTTCCCAGCTTGTTCTTCTATCTCAACGGCTATCACATACAGGCTCCTCCGCGTTCGCTCGCCACTACTTGCGGAATCTCGGTTGATTTCTTTTCCTCCGGGTACTTAGATGGTTCAGTTCTCCGGGTTCGCTTCTCATACCCTATGTATTCAGGTATGGATACTGCACTGAATGCAGTGGGTTTCCCCATTCGGACATCACCGGATCATAGCTTTATTGCCAGCTCCCCGATGCTTTTCGCAGGCTTACACGTCCTTCGTCGCCTATCATCGCCAAGGCATCCACCTGATGCACTTATTCACTTGACTCTATCATTTCAAGAACCTCTCTGACTTAATCCGCTCTTCCGTTGACTAGAACAGGGACTAGAGATTTTTACTTTGATAAAGCTTACTGCTTTGTTGTGTATTGTTCCCGCCTTTTGTGTTTCGGGAACAACTCGATACAATCATCACCCAAATACTGTGGCCGGTTTGTTTTTCTTTTTAGCTTTGCTTGCGCTTTGCTTAAAAGAGATGTTAAACGGTCGCAACCGTTCTCTATCCAATCCGACCAACTTTGTCTTTGTTTGTTGATTTCGGCTTTCCAATTTGTTAAAGATCGATGCTTGCGGACTTTGTCCGACTTCGCAAATTAAAATGAGCGGCGATTATAGCAGCTTATTTTAATTTGTGAAGTCTTTTTGGTGGAGGCAAACGGGATCGAACCGATGACCCCCTGCTTGCAAAGCAGGTGCTCTACCAACTGAGCTATGCCCCCAGTATGTGTTTGGTGGGTCTGGGAGGACTTGAACCTCCGACCCCACGCTTATCAAGCGTGTGCTCTAACCAGCTGAGCTACAAACCCAAGGTCGTGAGCAATATATCCTATCGAATATTGTTGCTCTTCTTCTTGCATCTTCTACAGTTTACCGATAAGTGTGAATGCGGAGAACCTCTTCTTTTCTCTAGAAAGGAGGTGATCCAGCCGCAGGTTCCCCTACGGCTACCTTGTTACGACTTCACCCCAGTCATGAAGCATACCGTGGTAAGCGGACTCCTTGCGGTTACCCTACCTACTTCTGGTATCCCCCACTCCCATGGTGTGACGGGCGGTGTGTACAAGACCCGGGAACGTATTCACCGCAGTATGCTGACCTGCGATTACTAGCGATTCCGACTTCATGCACTCGAGTTGCAGAGTGCAATCCGGACTACGATCGGTTTTGTGAGATTGGCTCCGCCTCGCGGCTTGGCTACCCTCTGTACCGACCATTGTATGACGTGTGAAGCCCTGGTCATAAGGGCCATGAGGACTTGACGTCATCCCCACCTTCCTCCGGCTTGTCACCGGCAGTCTCATTAGAGTGCCCAACCAAATGATGGCAACTAATGACAAGGGTTGCGCTCGTTGCGGGACTTAACCCAACATCTCACGACACGAGCTGACGACAGCCATGCAGCACCTGTGTTACGGCTCCCGAAGGCACTCCTCCGTCTCTGGAGGATTCCGTACATGTCAAGACCAGGTAAGGTTCTTCGCGTTGCATCGAATTAATCCACATCATCCACCGCTTGTGCGGGTCCCCGTCAATTCCTTTGAGTTTTAATCTTGCGACCGTACTCCCCAGGCGGTCAATTTCACGCGTTAGCTACGCTACTAAGCAATCAAGTTGCCCAACAGCTAATTGACATCGTTTAGGGCGTGGACTACCAGGGTATCTAATCCTGTTTGCTACCCACGCTTTCGAGCATGAACGTCAGTATTATCCCAGGGGGCTGCCTTCGCCATCGGTATTCCTCCACATCTCTACGCATTTCACTGCTACACGTGGAATTCTACCCCCCTCTGACATACTCTAGTCACCCAGTTCAGAACGCAGTTCCCAGGTTGAGCCCGGGGATTTCACATCCTGCTTAAGTAACCGTCTGCGCTCGCTTTACGCCCAGTAATTCCGATTAACGCTCGCACCCTACGTATTACCGCGGCTGCTGGCACGTAGTTAGCCGGTGCTTATTCTTCAGGTACCGTCATGAGGAAATGGTATTAGCATCTCCCTTTTCTTCCCTGACAAAAGTCCTTTACAACCCGAAGGCCTTCTTCAGACACGCGGCATGGCTGGATCAGGCTTGCGCCCATTGTCCAAAATTCCCCACTGCTGCCTCCCGTAGGAGTCTGGGCCGTGTCTCAGTCCCAGTGTGGCGGATCATCCTCTCAGACCCGCTACTGATCGTCGCCTTGGTAGGCCTTTACCCCACCAACCAGCTAATCAGATATTGGCCGCTCGAATAACGCAAGGCCCGAAGGTCCCCTGCTTTCCTCCTCAGAGCGTATGCGGTATTAGCTAATCTTTCGATCAGTTATCCCCCATTACTCGGTACGTTCCAATATGTTACTCACCCGTTCGCCACTCGCCGGCAGAAGTGCAAGCACTTCCCCGCTGCCGTCCGACTTGCATGTGTAAAGCATGCCGCCAGCGTTCAATCTGAGCCAGGATCAAACTCTTATGTTCAATCTCTAACTTAATAACTTCTGGTCTGCTTCAAAGAAACCGACAGGATATAGAATTTCTACATCTTGTCTGTTTTTGTCGCAGTGTGAGGCTTTCCGCACTCACACTTATCGGTAATCTGTTTGTTAAAGAGCTAAATTCGAATTTTACTACAGCTTGTTTTTATTTGTCAAATGTTTTTTACCAACCAGCTTAAAACTTCCAAATAAATCTGCTATAATAAACAGTTCGCTTTCACCGCCGAAGCAGCGAAGAACCGAACTATACCCCTCCAAACCACCCCAGTCAACCCTAAAAATACAAATAAAATCGGGAAAATACTCATCTATCTGTTTGGTAAGGAAATTTTATTGAGGGAAATTTGCGGCGAAATGACAAACTGTACTCCCTCTGCCAACCGGCCGTCTGCGTTTTGGAGTTTGCAGACGGCTTTTGCTTTCCATCATTATTCTTTTTTTCAGATGTTATAATGATTCGCTGTTTTTTTGTTGAAGGAAATTAAGATGTCTCTACCTGCCTGCCCACAATGCCAATCTGAATATACTTATGAAGATGGTGATTTATTGGTATGCCCTGAATGTGCTCACGAATGGCGTGAAGGGGAAGCTGTTGCTGCTAATGATTTGTCGGTGGTTAAAGATGCCAACGGTACGGTTCTGGCTGATGGCGATACGGTCGTATTGATTAAGGATTTGAAGGTTAAAGGCAGTTCGATGGTTATTAAACAGGGTACGAAGGTAAAAGGTATCCGCCTTCAGGAAGGTGATCACAATATTGGTTGCAAGGTTGATGGTACACCGATGAATTTAAAATCGGAATTTGTCAAAAAAGCCTGATTGTTTTTTATTTTCCGGTATTTTGAATATTTAAAGCCGTCTGTATATTGGTTTTGCAGACGGCTTTATCTGTATATATTCTATATATAGTCGAATAAAATAAGAATGAGACAAGGCAGCGAAGCCGCAGACAGTACACATAGTACGGCAAGGCAAAGCAACGCTGTATCATTCTTATTTTAAATGACTATACTTTGTTTATCGACATTTTTTGCCTCTGCCGGACGGCAATCATTCTTGAAATTATCAAAGATTGTTTTCCTGTCATGTGATAGGACAATCTATCGTTTCTTCCATTCAAAAAAAACGGCCTGAACAATTTTCAGGCCGTCTGCATTTTTCTTTATTTTTTTGCTTTGAAACCCAACAAATGTTGGGTGGTTGCCAACCACGCACCAAACACACCGAGTGCGATGACAAAACCGAATACCAATACTATTTCGCTGCCATTAAAAAAACGCCAGCCGATATTGATGGCATAGGGTTTGAAAATCGCATCTACCATTGGCCGGACACTATTCAGCAACCATGCACACAAACCCAAACTGACAGCAGCGGAAAATACGCTTTGCCATACTGCCTGATACAGAAACGGACGGCGGATAAATGATGCGGGTGCGCCCAAGAGTTTGGTAATTTCGATTTCTTCCTTGCGGCTGAGAATCTGCAAGCGGATGGTATTATGCGCCACCAATACAAACGCCATACCCAACGTTACCGCCAAAAACCACAAAATCTTATGGATAAATTCATTGATTTGATACAGCGTGTGCACCCATTCGGTATCCATGGTTGCCGACTCAACCATCGGCAGTTTGGTTAAATCGGCGAAAATTGCCTGCATCTGCTCGGGCGTACTGTTTGCATCAGGGGTAACAATAAATACATCGGGCAGCGGATTATCGTCCAACATGGAAACCAAATTTTGGTCGAGATTGGTTTGCAATTCTTCCAAACCTTCTTGTTTGCTGATAAAACGGATTTGGTTCAAACGCCGGTCGCGCTGCAATAAATTCTGTACGGTGTCGTTGTCTGATTGTTCGGCAGCAGTATCCATATATACGGTAATCTGCGGCGACTCATTAAGTTTGCCCAATACGCTCTGCCCACTTTGCACACCCAAATATAAAAACAGCGGCAAAGTCATGGCGATTGCCAACATCAGTAGCGTCAACAACGTACCGACGGGCTGGCGCACCAGTTGCTTTAATGCGGTACGCGCAGATTCGGCATGCAGGGAAAGATAATGAACGATACTCATGCCAGCCGTCCCTTCTGTAAGCGCAAAATGCGGTGGCCGTAATCTGCCATCAGGGTTTCATCATGGGCGGCAACAATAACGGTTGTTCCTGCCTCATGAAAAGTTTTAAACAATTCCATAATATCCAAAGCATAAGCCCGGTCGAGATTTGCAGACGGCTCATCGGCAATCAGCAGGCTCGGCTGGTGCACTACGGCGCGGGCGATACACAAACGTTGCTGCTCGCCGCCCGACAGGGTTACCGGATCATCCGATTCCCGACCTTTCAATCCAACTTTTTCAATCGCGATACGGGCGCGCTCTTCCGCTTTGGCAGACGGATAACCGATGATACGCAACGGCAGGATAACGTTTTGCAACACATTGCGGTCGTACAGGATTTTGTGGTCTTGGAAAACAATGCCGATGTGCTGGCGCATGAAACCGATTTGATTGTCGTTGAGCGCACCCAAATCCTGATTGTTAAACCACACTTTGCCCTTGCTGGGTTTGGTAATGCCCGAAATCAGTTTCAGAACGGTAGATTTTCCCGAGCCGGAATGGCCTGCGATGAAAATCATCTCGCCTTTATTGATTTGGAAACTGACGTTTTTCAGGGCTTCAAATCCGCCCGGATAGGTTTTGGAAACTTGTTCGAAACGAATCATTAACAATCCTTAATCATTCGGGTAGTCCGATAATTAAAATATATGGAGTTATCCACATATTTATTCACAAACGTCCGATTGGGATATTTTTCCCGTACAGCAAGATTACTGAGAAAAAAACGCTTTGTATTGAAGCGGGATAAGCCTGATTATAAAGGTTTCACGATGATTTAGATAGTATCAGGTTTGCAGACGGCCTTTCCGGCATATTCTGTCTGTTGTGCGGAAAATGCACCCGTTCATGCCGTCTGTAAATTTATCCCGATTTTATCCACAGGAAAACGTCCGTTTTCCGTACCGCCGGCAAACCTGCATGCTTTACACTCTTTCACTCACGGCGGTATCTGTACATCTGCAAAACACGTTACGGGCGGTATTTGGGCTCCATACCGTTGGGCAAAAGCTGCCACACATAACCTGTGGTTTTCTGCTTACCGGCAACTTCGCCTGCCGCATCGCCGTAGCCCCAGAAATAATCCACGCGCACTGCGCCTTTAATCGCGCTGCCGGTATCCTGCGCCATAATCAGGCGGTTGAGTGCTTTGCCGGTAACCGGATGAGCGGTGGCGACAAACAGCGGCGCGCCCAAAGTAATATAGTGGCGGTCGACCGCACCGGCGTATTCGCCCATCAGCGGTGTGCCCAATGCGCCGATTGCGCCGTCTGCATTATCCAGTTTGCGGAAAAACACATAGCTCGGGTTTTGCCCCAATACTTCCGCCAGCTTTTGAGGATTCTGCTGCATATAGGCTTTGATGCCCTGCATGGTGGTTTGGCCGAGGGTCAGATAACCTTTATCCGCCATGTAGCGGCCGATGGATTTATAAGGGTGTTCGTTTTTATCCGCATAGCCCAAAGCGACTTTTTGACCACTCGGCGTTTGCAGCGTTCCCGAACCTTGAATGTGCATGAAAAACAGCTCTACGGGATCGTCGGCATAGCCCAAAATCGGCGCTTTACCGTTTAACGCGCCGCCGTTGATTTGAGAACGTGTGTGATACGGCACGAAGCGGCTGCCTTCAAAACGGCCTTTCAACGCCGTAGTGCGGGCAGTAATCGGGAATTTCGACAAATCGGCGGTATGGCTGCCCGCTTTATCAATCACACCGCTGTTTTGGCCGGTGGCACGGATGCGGACGGTGGATTTGCTGCCGCGCAAATTAGACGGCAGCGGCACGGAAACGAAATCGTTGGGAATGCCGTAAATCGGGAAACGTGCTTTGCCGGTCTGCTTCACATCGCCGTTCATCAATGGAATATAGTAACCGGTTACCGTACCGGCCTGTGAGCCGTTGCCGCTGACTTCCCACGGGGTGAAATAGCGTTCGAAAAAGGATTTGGCGGCAGCATGATGATTTCGCGTTTGTGCAGCTTGGGCACACACATCCTGCCAGCCTTGGCGGTTTTTCAATTTCTCGCAACCGCGTTTGAAAGATTTCAGGCTGTCGGCAAACTGCTGAATTTCCCAATGGGGCAAATCGCTGTGTTTGACCACAACATAAGACGCACCACCGCCCGGGCGGACAGTCGTACCCAACGCATGAGGCGTGCCGGTCGGCCGGTCGGGACCGTACACAACGGTATCAATCGGATATTTGGTACTTTTGCTCGGGCAGGCAGCAAGCAGCGCGGCAGTTATCCCCAACAAAGCGGTGCGAAACAGTATTTTATGCGTCATATTTCTCAACCCAAAACTGCAAAGCCGTCTGCATTTTCATTTTTCAGACGGCATAAAAAATCGGTTTATCAAATGCTTGATATGCTAACGGCGGATTCTAACACAGAAAAAGCATCAAGCCGTCTGAATATGCAGACGGCTTTTGTGCGAAACAGTTGTCCGATAACTGTTTATATGAATTTTAGAACAACGCGGCAAACTGCAACCGCTACAAAATCATGAGTAAAATTATGGTTCAGATGGTTTGTCGGGCAAGGCCGGAGCCGTTGTTAAAATAACTGTTTGGCTTGAGCCGAACCCTTGCGCCGGTTGTTCCGTTAAGGCGGCGGTATCCGCCCGAAGGAATGATGACAAGGCAGGTTTCGGATTTCCTATTGCTCCGCCCAAATTCTTTTTCCAATTTTCGATAACCGATAAAACAATAAGTGAAGCAAATACCGTTATAGCAAAAGCCGTCTGCAAAACATGGATTTTGCAGACGGCCTTCTATTCCCCGCATACTACCAACCTGCCGGCAACAGATCAAATTTCGCCAACACCGCATACACCGCACTCAGGCTGTACAACAGAAAAATCAATCCGTAAATATACGGGCGGCCCATCCATTTCGGACACGTCCATTCCGGCTCCCGGTTACCGTTTGCCCGCGCACCGCGCACAATCAGATACGGCACGATACTCAGCACCACGCCGCTGAACGCTCCGGCAAAATACAGTGCGTCCACAAATCCCACCATTCCGCTGTACGCCAGCGCAAACGGCGGCAAAGCAACCAAAGCCACTGCCAAACAACGCACTTTGATGCTGTTGTCCACCGGCAGATTGAAGCGGTCGGCGATATTGGTCAGAAAACTGCCGCCTATGCCCCAATAAGAAGTCAGCATCGCAAACAGCGCGAACCCGTTTGCCATAAAAAACGCCCAACTGCCTAAAGCCGTTCCCCAGCTGATGGTCGCCACTTGGCTGATATTGTCCAGCCCATTCAGCGAAATCACCGAAAGCGGCACCAGCGCAATCAGCGCAAACGTACACGCCATACCGGTTACGATTGCCTTGGGAAGCTGCGTGGGCGCATGTGCCAAACCGCGCGCCATTTCCGGTACGATATACTGGGCACAGTAAATAAATACCACCAGATTAAACACCGGAATCATATACATCCAGTCGCCGTCGAGCAAATGTCTGAAATCCGTGGTCGGAAACAGCAGCGTTGCCCCCACCAAAACCAACAGCATCGTTACCATCAAACCGGTAATCAGCTTCTCGCTGCGCCCCAAAGCCTTCAAGCCCAACCCCAATACCAAAGCGGCGGGAATGAAGAAAATAATACTGCCCAGCTTTTTATCGATACCAAACAAAGAATGCATCAAATCACCGCTGCCGCTCATATAAGCAATCAACGCACCCAGCGCATTTACCGCAACCGAAGCAAACATCAGCCATGAGCCGGCACCGCCGACATAACGCTGCGCCAAACCGCTCAACTGCTCGTGCTGGCGCGTCCGCAACGTCGCTTCCGCCACATACAGCATGGTTACGGTAGTAATGATGCCGACCACCACCAGCCAAAACAGCAGCGGCAGATAGCCCGCCTTGCGTGCCGCATAGGATACCGACAAAATCCCTGCGCCGATATTGGTACCGATAATCATCGCTACGCCCTCGGCAAAGGTTATCCTTTCTGTTTTCAACACATCAGACATTATTTTCTCCTTTGTTTTTATTTGTAGATTATTTGTTTTTACAGACGGCATTTCCGGTTTGAAATTGCAGTCATGCCGTCTGTAAAATGCCGGAATGTTTCAGCTTAAATCCAGACACAAATACTTCATTTCCAAATATTCGTCGATGCCGTATTTGCTGCCTTCGCGTCCCAGTCCGCTGGCTTTGATGCCGCCGAACGGAGCGGTTTCGTTGCTGATCAAACCGGTGTTGATGCCGACCATTCCGTATTCCAAAGCCTCGGAAACGCGCCATTGGCGGGCGGTATTTTCGGTAAACACATAGGCGGCAAGTCCGAATTCGGTGTCGTTGGCGGCGGCAATGACTTCCTCCTCTGTTTCAAACTCGAATACCGGACACAGCGGTCCGAACGTTTCTTCGCGGGCAACTTTCATCTGTGCGGTAACGCCGCCCAACAGTGTCGGCTCGAAAAACGTACCGCCCAAGCTGCTGCGTTTGCCGCCCGCCAGCACTTGCGCGCCTTTGGCGAGCGCATCGGCGATGTGTTCCTCTACTTTGCAGACGGCATTTCCGTCGATTAACGGCCCTTGGTTTACGCCTTCTTCCAAGCCGTTGCCCAATTTGAATTTGCCGGTTTTTTCCGCCAGCCGTCTGCAAAATGCTTCGTAAATGCCGCTTTGTACATAGACGCGGTTGGTGCAGACGCAGGTTTGGCCGCTGTTGCGGAATTTGCTTGTGAGCGTGCCCTCCACTGCTTTTTCCAAATCGGCATCGTCAAACACGATGCACGGTGCGTTGCCGCCCAGCTCCAAGCTGAGTTTTTTGATGTGTTTCGCGCTGTTGCGGAAAATCTCCGCGCCGACTTCGGTCGAACCGGTAAAACTGATTTTGCGGATAACGGGGCTGTCGGCGAAGATGCCGCTGATTTCGGCTGCACTTCCGCAAACGACGGCAAACAAGTCCTGCGGTATGCCTGCCCGGTAAGCCAATACTGCCTGTGCGTACGCGCTCAATGGTGTGGCGCTGGCGGGCTTTACCAGCATGGCGCAACCGACTGCCAGAGCGGGAGCGGCTTTGCGGGTAATCATGGCAGCGGGGAAATTCCACGGCGTAACGGCGGCGGTTACGCCTATGGGTTGGCGCAGCACCAGCATTTTCTGGCTGTTTTTCACGCTGGTCAGAATGTCGCCGTCAATCCGCCGTACTTCTTCGGCAAACCAGCGGATAAAACCGGCGGCATAGTCGATTTCGCCGCGCGCTTCGGCAAGCGGTTTACCCTGTTCCATCGTCATCAGCCGTGCCAGCGGTTCTTTATGCGCTTTCATCAGCCCGAACCATTCCCATAAGATGTCGGCGCGTTCCAGCGCGGTTTTTGCCGCCCACTGCCGCTGTGCCGACTGTGCTTTGGCAATCAGGGTTTCCAATTCCGCCGCCGATGTGCGGCGAACATATGCCAGCAGCGAACCGTCGGCGGGATTGGTAACGGAGAGGCCGTCTGCAAACGGCGTATCCCATGATACGTCGGGGTGGTTTAATAAGGTTTTGATGTTTTCCATAATCGCTCCGTTGTTTATTTTGTACGGGCGGCAGCAAAGGCTTCGCCAATGATGCCCAAGGCACGGTCAAACAATTCTTCTTCTATGGTCAACGGGAACAGGAAACGGATGACATTGCCGTGTGCGCCGCAAGTCAGCAGCAGCAAGCCGTGTTCCATCGCATATTGCCGGACGCGGGCGGCAAATTCGGGATCCGGCTGTTCGTCGTCGCCGAACTCAACCGCCACCATCGCGCCCAAGCCGCGTACTTCCGACACTTCGGGGGCTTCCAACCCTTGCAGAAACCCAATCAGCCTGCCGCCCAGCAAACGGGCTTTGCCGCAAAGATTTTCTTCTTCGATAACGTCCAGTACTGCGCCTGCCGCCGCCACGCCCAACGGGTTTCCGGCATAAGTACCGCCCAAACCGCCTTTGCGCGGCGCGTCCATTACTTCGGCGCGGCCGGATACGCCGCTCAATACGAAACCGCCCGCCATGGATTTTGCCATCGTCATGATGTCGGGACAGACATCGTAATGTTCCATTGCAAACAACTTGCCGGTACGCGCAAAACCCGACTGAACCTCGTCTGCAATCATCAAGATGCCGTGTTCGTCGCAGATTTCGCGTACCGCACGCATAAACTCCGGCGGGCAGACATTGAAACCGCCTTCGCCCTGTACAGGCTCCAAAATAACCGCCGCCACATCATGCGGCGCAATATCGCTCTTGAAAATACGTTTGATGCTTTTCACAGCTTCGGCAACGCTGATGTTTTGCGTTTTGGAAGGGTACAGTGCGTGGAATACTCCGGCAGGCATGGCACCGAAATCGGCGGAATACGGCAGCACTTTGCCGGTCAGGGCCAGCGTCAACAGCGTGCGCCCGTGGAACGCTCCGCCAAATGCGATAACGCCGTTGCGCCCGGTATAGGCCCGGGCGATTTTTACCGCATTTTCCACTGCCTCCGCGCCGCTGGAAAAAAACTGGCTTTTAACCGCTCCCCGGATCGGTACAAGCCGGTTGATACGTTCGGCCAGTACGACATAGCTTTCATAAGGCACAACCTGAAAAGCGGTATGGGTAAACTTTTCCAGCTGCGCGGCTACGGCGGCCACCACTTTCGGATGGCGGTGTCCCGTATTCAATACGCCGATACCGCCGGCAAAGTCGATGATTTCCCGGCCGTCTGAAGATTTAATCACAGCATTTTGCGCGCTTTCCGCAAACCAATCGCACATAACCGATGCACCGCTGGGCAGGGCGGCACACATTCTTTCTTGCAAATTACCCATGTTTCTCTCCTGAAAAAAATAGATTCCATATTTATTGTTCAATATATTGAACAACTGTTCAATATTAAGTACAATATAAATTCAACCCTTTCGCTTTGTCAATCGGAAAACAATGAAAAATTTATCCGTTCCCGCCATAGATAAAACCGTTAAAATCTTAAACTTATTAACAGAAACTGCTGTACCGCTGAGCGGTGCGGACATCGCCAAAACCTTAAATCTGCCGCGCAGCTCGGTACACGGCATACTCCAATGCCTGACCGATGCCGGCCTGCTGCGTAAAGCGGATGACCGGCACTTCGTATTGGGTGCGCATGTTTTATATTGGGCAAACGGCTTTACCGCGCAGCAGGACATTGTGGCTGAGTTTCATCAAGCCATTACCCAAATTCCCGAATTGAATGCCTATACCCTGACCTTATCCACGCTCAATCACGACCAAGTGGTCTATTTGGCCTGCCGCAACAGCCAAGCACCATTGGAAGTAACCTTCCGCATCGGAATGCAGCTGCCTGCGGCATTTACAGCTACCGGCAAAGCCGTATTGAGCCATATGTCTGATGAAGAAGTCGCCGCATTAATCACAACCTTTCCTGCCCCTTATACCGACAACAGCGTACGCAACCTGCCGGAACTGATGCAGGAGTTGGTACAAATACGCCGTCAGGGTTTTGCTTTGGATAACGGACAATTACGCTTGGGAATGTTCTGTTTCGGTATCGCCTTTACCGACTTGGGCGGACAGTATTACGGCGTAGCGGCCAGCCTGTCGGAACAGGAAGCCGATGAAGCCGCACGCACACGCCTGCTGGCCGGCCTGCGCCGTCTGGCAGACAAACTGTCCGCCGCTTGAATACGGTTAAAGCAATCCGAACAACAATGCCGTCTGAAACAAATCGATTTCAGACGGCATTGTTGTTTTGGAACGATATAGCAGGACAATAAAAAATGAGACAAAGCAGCAAGGCTAAAGACAATATAGGCCGAGACCTTTGCAAAAAAACAGGAAACGGACCAAAACTGCTTACAGGGGCGGGTTTTACATCCGTCCGAAGTTAATAAATACCTTGAAAGTTACCACTTCAAAAAGCCCAAGCGGGCGGGCGGGTGTAAAACCCGCCCCTGCAAGCCCTTGTAATGAATTTTGCAAAGGTCTCAGGCAACACGGTTCGGCAGACTTGCTGCTCCGGCAGTTTGGCCAAGCCTTTCTTTGAACGGGGTGCAGAAACGCCGCATCATTTTGTGTCAAATGACTATAAATTGAAGATTCAGGATAAATAATCTGAATAATACAAAGAATTTCAAACAGTAATCCGGCAGTTTTATCCAAACTCCGTTAACGGTACAAAAAAGGCCGTCTGTATATACAGACGGCCTTTATCGGCAAACCTATATTGTTTAAATATCATAAGTGGTGGAAGCGGTATCGCCGCCCTTGCCCGTCCAGTTGGTATGGAAAAACTCGCCGCGCGGTTTGTCGGTACGCTCGTAAGTGTGCGCGCCGAAATAATCGCGTTGGGCCTGCAGCAGGTTGGCGGGCAGCCGCTCGGTGGTGTAGCCGTCGAGGAAGGTAATGGCGGAAGCCATACACGGCATGGCAATACCGCATTCGATGGCTTTGGCCACTACTTTGCGCCATGCGGGCAGGCAGTTTTCCAATACGCCTTTGAAGTAAGGATCGGCACCTAAAAACACCAAATCGGGGTTGGCGGCATAGGCATCGCGGATATTGCCGAGGAACGCGCTGCGGATGATGCAGCCTTCGCGCCATAAGAGTGCGGTGTTACCGTAGTTCAATGCCCAATCGTTTACTTCGCTGGCTTCGCGAATCAGCATAAAACCTTGTGCGTAGGAAATGATTTTGGAAGCAAGCAGGGCTTGTCGCAGGGCGTTGACCCATTCTGTTTTGTCGCCGCCGACGGGGGTAATGGTTTTGCCGAACAGTTTTCCGGCTTCCACGCGCTGTTCTTTAAAGGCGGAAACGCAGCGGGCGAACACGGATTCGGAAATCAGCGTCAGCGGAATGCCCAAATCGAGGGCGTTGATGCCCGTCCATTTGCCTGTGCCTTTCTGTCCGGCGGTATCGAGGATTTTTTCAACCAAAGGTTCGCCGCCTTCGTCTTGATAACCCAGAATATCGGCTGTAATTTCAATCAGATAGGAATCCAATTCGGTTTGGTTCCATTCTTTGAAAATCCGGTGCATTTCATCATAAGAAAGACCGAGGCCGTCTTTCATAAACTGATAGGCTTCGCAAATGAGCTGCATGTCGCCGTATTCGATGCCGTTGTGCACCATTTTGACGAAGTGGCCCGCACCGTCGCGGCCTACCCAATCACAGCAAGGTTCGCCTTGCGGGGTTTTGGCGGCGATTGCTTGGAAAATCGGCTTGATTTCCGGCCATGCGGATTCGTCGCCGCCCGGCATAATCGAAGGACCGTTGCGTGCGCCTTCTTCGCCGCCGGATACGCCCGCGCCGATAAAGCGGATGCCTTGGGCAGCCAATTCTTTGGTGCGGCGGGTGGAATCGGGATAATTGGCGTTGCCGCCGTCGATAATGATGTCGCCTTCGTCCAACAGGGGAACGAGTTGTCCGATAAATTCGTCAACCACACTGCCGGCGCGTACCATCATCATGATTTTTCTTGGTTTTTCAAGTTTGTCAACCAAGTCCTGCAATGAATAAGCACCAATGATATTGGTGCCTTTGGCCGCGCCGTTTAAAAAATCATCTACTTTGCTGGTTGTGCGGTTGAACGCGACAACTTTAAAGCCGCGGTCGTTCATATTTAAAATCAGGTTTTGACCCATCACCGCCAAACCGATGACACCGATGTCGCCTTTCATTGTGGAAGCTCCATTATTAATTAAATTTATCGGGTGTAACTCTACTCCATTTACAGTTGATTAACAATCCTTAACTATTTAATTTTTTGAAAAGTTCGCTTTACGTTTTAGAAGGGTTGTTAAGGTGGGAAATGATGCAGACGGTTTGAGCAAATTAATTATATTTAAATTTATTTATAATGGATTTTGATTTTGAAGCCGGTGTTTTGTTGTGTATAACTTTTATTTCTTTTATTTTTTAAAAACTTAGCATGAAAAGATTTGTTTGATAACTGATATGGAAAACTGTTTGAAGATGTGGATAATTTTACAGACGGCATTAAAATTGTGTATAAGCCTATGGTTATGTACATTTTTGCAGACGGCTTTTACTTTTGTGGAGATTTAAGGAGGATTTGAGCAGAAATAAGGGTAATTTCCTTATCTTATTGTTTTTTAATAATGATAAGGTAATGTACACAAGCGTTTGAGATATGCTTTGATGATAAACGGCGATGCTGCTTGGGAAAGCTGCAAGTAAAAATTGTGGATAATTATTTTACGGCTTTCCGTTTTTATTTGTGGAAATCTTGGAAATGCTGATATTTAAAGGCTCTTAGAGCAGGAATAGGGTTGTGTATAATATTGTGCATGATTTTACAGACGGCATGATTGATTTTATGCACAATGCGGTACGGCCTTTTCTTGCGGTTTATCTGTGTGGCGGTTTTCGTAGTGCTTCCATGCTTTTTCGTGGAAATAGAAAGCAACGGTATTGACCATAGGTTCGACAAGGGCAACGGTACTTGAGATGCCGATGCTGCCGGTAAGAAGGTAGGTAATGCCGAATGCGACGCTGAAATGTAAAATGGCAAAAGTAAATGTTTTCAACATGGTATATTCTCCGTTTGATGCCGTCTGTAAAACGGCCGCCGTATGTGGGAAAAACTGTGTGTTGCTGCTTTTCTGATAATGGAATAATGATAATATCTATCATTTATAAAATACAGTTGTTTGTTTTTATCTTTCATTAGATTTTATAAATCGATTATTATTTTTCAATAAAGGAATAATATGTCTGTGTGGAATGTGGTGGTTTTAGATGGCGATACACTTCCAAAGCGGCCGTTTGCTTTGGATTTTGAACATAATTTGGTTTGGTACGGCCAAACGGCGGCGGAAGATGTGGCAGCGCGGATTGCTGATGCCGATGTGGTGGTTACCAATAAAGTTGTGGTAGATGAAGCGGCTCTTTCCGGCAACAGCCGTTTGAAACTGATTGCGGTAACGGCTACGGGTGTGAACAATATTGATTTGGCGGCTGCCCGGCGTTTGGGCGTGGCCGTCTGCAATGTGCGAGCCTACGGCAATGAATCGGTTGCGGAACACGCTTTTATGTTGATGATGGCATTGATGCGAAATCTGCCGTCTTACCGGCGCGATATGCGTGCCGGTTTGTGGCAGCAGTCGCCGTTTTTCTGTCATTTCGGTGCGCCGATGCGTGATTTGAACGGTAAAACGCTGGTGGTTTTCGGTCGCGGCGGTATCGGTAAAACGCTGGCGGATTATGCGAAGGCATTTCATATGACGGTTTTGTTCGGCGAACATAAAGGTGCGGAATCGGTACGCGAAGGTTATGTTGCGTTCGATGAGGCGATACGCCGCGCCGATGTTTTGTCGCTGCACTGCCCGTTGACGGATCAGACGGCAAATATGATTGGTGCGGCAGAATTGGCACAGATGAAATCCGATGCGGTGTTGATTAACTGCGGCCGTGGCGGTTTGGTTGATGAAGCGGCATTGTTGGCGGCCTTGCAGAACGGTACGATTGGCGGTGCGGGTGTCGATGTTTTGACGGTAGAGCCGCCGAAAAACGGTCATCCGCTGTTGGAAGCGCAACTGCCGAATCTGATTGTTACGCCGCACATGGCTTGGGGCAGTACCGAAGCGGTGAACCGCTTGTTTGATATGGTGTTGGACAATATCAATGCTTTTGCGGCCGGGAAACCGCAGAATATTGTTTAATCGGTAGAAATTTGGAATAAATGCCGTCTGAAAAATGCCGCAGATTGTTCAGACGGCGTTGTTTTACCGTTTATGCACTTTTATCCGATTGTCGGACAATATGTTTTGGAAAGAAAAATAATGATGACAAACGTATATTTTTTGGGCGGCGGCAATATGGCTGCCGCGATTGCCGGAGGTTTGGTCAAGCAAGGCGGTTATCGGGTCCATATTGCCAACAGGGGCGCGGAAAAACGCGAACGGCTGGTCCGCGAATTGGGTGTGGCGGTATCGGAGCGGCTGCCGGTTTTGGGGGCAGACGATGTATTGGTATTGGCCGTCAAACCTCAAGATATGCAGACGGCCTGTACGGGCGTGGAAACCAATGGTGCATTGGTGTTGTCGGTGGCTGCGGGATTGTCTGTGAATACTTTGAGCCGTTATCTGGGCGGTACGCGCCGGATTGTGCGGGTGATGCCGAATACGCCGAGCCAAATCGGTTTGGGCGTATCGGGGCTGTTTGCTGAAAACGGTATATCCGATGGGGACAAACGTGTTGCGGAACTGATTATGCAGGCAGTAGGTTTAACAATTTGGTTGGAAGCAGAGGCGGATATGCACGCCATTACCGGCATTAGCGGCAGCGGCCCGGCTTATGTGTTTTATTTGTTGAATGCGCTGCAAAATGCTGCGAAAACACAGGGTTTCGATGAGGAAACCGCACGGCGCTTGAGCTTGGCAACATTTAAAGGCGCAGTGGCATTGGCGGAACAAAGCGGTAAAGATTTTGCGGTTTTGCAGCAAAACGTAACCTCCAAAGGCGGTACGACCCATGAAGCCGTTGAAACTTTCAAATCGTGCCGGGTTGCCGAAGCAATCGAAGCAGGGGTTGCCGCTTGTGTTGCCCGCTCTCAGGAAATGGCGCAACAATATGAGGCCGTCTGAAAATGCGCGGAGATGTATTGGTATTGCTGGCAGACGGCTTGGTTATTTTGTGTCTGGCCCGTTTTTGGTTGCAGCGCGCCGGATTGGACAGCCGGCACCCGTTGGCAGCGTTTGTGATGCAGACGACGGATTGGCTGGTTAATCCGTTGGGTAAAATCCTGCCGCCCAAGCGGGCTGAATGGGCGTGTGTTATTGCCGGACTGTTGCTGTATTATTTGGTATTCAGTGTTATGACGCTGGTGGCATCGCCTTTCGGTTTCGGCATGAAAGTGGTTTTGGCCAATATGCTGTTTTCATTATTGGGCGTATTGAAATCACTGGCTTATGTATTGCTGATCGGATTGGTTATCCGTATGGTGTGCAGTTTCCGATCGCCTTATTCTCCGCTTGCCGTTGCTTTGCAACGTGTGTTTGCCCCGCTGCTTGCGCCGTTTTCTTTCCTGCGTATCGGACGTTATGATTTTTCAGGCAGTCTTTTGGTATTGGTTTTGTGGCTGTGGTTGGGGCGTTTGCTGCCGCAACTGGTCATGCAGCTCAATTTATGGCTGTTGCATTAGACGCACGGCTTTTTCCTAGGATTAGGAAAATTAAGTACAAATCGGCAGATAAAATGCGGAGGGGCAGAAAAAACGTGTTATTATTCCGCCTTTCTCAGACCACTTATCCGATTCTGGGAAAAAATCTTGAGAAATCAATAATAACGGCAACTTTGTAGTATTTGAAACTGATTTAGGCAGACTACTCCCTATCAAACAGAGTGAAAGAAAAACGATTATGGCAAAGCTGACAGAACAAGATATTTTGAATTGGAACGGGCCGGAAGACGATTACATGAACGCTGAGCATTTGGCTTTTTTCCGCGAATTGCTGGTTAATATGCAGGAAGAGCTGATTGAAAATGCTACCGCCACGGCCGGACATCTTCAGGAGCACGAATCTGCCCCCGATCCTGCCGACCGCGCCACTCAGGAAGAAGAATACGCTTTGGAATTGCGTACCCGCGACCGCGAACGGAAATTACTATCTAAAGTACAAGCAACCATCCGCCGCATTGATAATGAAGATTACGGTTATTGCGACGATACCGGCGAACCCATCGGTTTGAAACGCCTTTTGGCACGACCGACCGCGACTTTGTCGGTGGAAGCTCAGGAACGCCGCGAGCGGATGAAAAAGCAGTTCGCAGATTAATATTCAGTAATATAGTCGAATAAAATGAGAATGAGACAAGGCAGCGAAGCCGCAGACAGTACAGATAGTACGACAAGGTAAAGCAACGCAGTATCATTCTTATTTTAAAAGACTATAAAAAGGCTGTCTGTAAAATAAAGGTTTATTTTGCAGACGGCCTTTTTTGCTGTTAGCGTACAGTTATTTGATGCAAAACGATACGGCGGAGTTGTGCTTTGTTCCGGAAGGAATTTAAGCAGCAAATCCGCCGATTTATACGGTTTTGGTTTGTGTATCAGAACATATCCGGCTTAACAGACATCAAGCGGCGCTGGGCAGTTCGTGAAATGCGTTGGGCAAATCATCGTCATTCGGAAATTCTACCCATTCGTAAGCGGTTTCATCTGCCAAAACTGCACGCAGTAAAGCATTGTTGATGGCATGGCCGGATTTGTAGCCTTCGAATGCGCCGATAATCGGGTGGCCGACTATGTATAAGTCGCCGATGGCATCAAGGATTTTGTGGCGTACAAATTCATCAGGATAGCGCAAACCTTCGGGATTTAATACGTCCGTATCGTCAATCACAATCGCATTGTTCAAATTGCCGCCCAAGCCGAGGTTGTGGGCGCGCATCATTTCTACTTCCTGCATAAAGCCGAAGGTACGGGCGCGGGCGATTTCGTCCACATATGATTGTCCGGCAAAATCGATTTCAAATGTCGGGGCGCTGCTGTTGAAAACAGGGTGATCGAATTCGATGGTTAAAGTAACTTTAAAGCCTTCATAAGGCGTAAATTTTACCCATTTGCCCGCTTCTTTGATTTCCACTTCTTTCAAAATACGCAGAAAACGCTTTTGTGCACCTTGATCGACAATGCCTGCATCTTGCAAAAGATAGATAAACGGCAGGCTGGAGCCGTCCATAATCGGAATTTCAGGCGCATTCAACTCAATCAGCGCGTTATCCACACCGTATGCGGAAAGTGCCGACATGATGTGTTCGATGGTACCGACGCGCACGCCGTTTTCGGTAACGATGGTGGAAGACAAGCGTGTGTCGTTAATCAGATAAGGATTGAGTTTGATGATTTCACCCTGCTCGCCGCTCAAATCGGTACGGCGGAATGAAATGCCGCTGTTTTCCGCAGCCGGATGCAGGGTAAGCGCGACACGTTCGCCCGAATGCAGGCCGACTCCGGTAACGCTGATGGGTTTGGCAAGGGTACGTTGCAGCATGGCAGTTTCCTTTTGCAGGATAAATAATGATGATTTGATGATACGATAAAATCAGACGGTTAATCCATTATTTTTAATAGTATTTACTTATGATTTTGGTAGGATTTTGAAAAATATGATGTTTTCATTAGGTGATGGCTTGAAAACAGATGTCTGCTCCAATTCAGGCCGTCTGCAAAATATGTAGAAAACAGGCGGAAAATTTTCAGTTTATCCACAGCATTACTTTTTTGGCTTGGAGTTATCCAAATGATTTCTTTTTTAACACGCCCTCTTAAACAGCCACTTTTATAAAATAAAACCATTTGATTTTATTTGAAATATCATTGTTATCCACAAAAAATCCTGCTGCTCATTAAAAACATCAAATTATATAAAAAATAATTGAATAATCCTGAATAAAGCAAGGCGGTTTTAAAATAACAACATAACAACATTTTCCGATAAAACCCCATGTTTGGAATCCCGTATTTTGCAGACGGCATGAAGTGTTGTATTTTTCTATTAAAATCAAATATTTTATCCGTAATCAAATGTAGTTCTAGGTAGTAGTTTTATTTCAGGATAAAATGGAGACAAATGAAAATTTCCCATCTGCCGATTATTTTTGAGGAGTATTAAATGAGCATTAAAGTTGCAATCAACGGTTTCGGCCGCATCGGCCGCTTGGCATTGCGCCAAATCGAAAAAGCCGAAGGCATCGAGGTAGTGGCCGTAAACGACCTGACTCCTGCCGATATGCTGTTGCACCTGTTTAAATACGACAGCACGCAAGGCCGCTTCCAAGGTTCTGCCGAATTGAAAGACGATGCCATCGTTGTAAACGGCAAAGAAATCAAAGTTTTCTCCAATCCTAATCCCGAAGAACTGCCTTGGGGCGAATTGGGTGTAGATGTGGTATTGGAATGTACCGGTTTCTTCACCAGCAATGAAAAATGCCAAGCCCACATCCGTGCCGGCGCGCGTAAAGTCGTGATTTCCGCACCGGGCGGCAATGATGTGAAAACCGTTGTATTCGGTGTGAACGAAGGTGTTTTGGACGGCAGCGAAACCGTTATCTCCGCCGCTTCATGCACCACCAACTGTTTGGCACCGATGGCTGCCGTGTTGCAAAAAGAATTCGGCATTGTCGAAGGCCTGATGACCACCATCCACGCCTACACCGGCGACCAAAACACTTTGGACGCGCCGCACCGCAAAGGCGACAAACGCCGCGCCCGTGCCGCTGCTTTAAATATTGTTCCGAACAGTACCGGTGCTGCCAAAGCAATCGGTTTGGTTATTCCGGAATTGAACGGCAAACTCGACGGCTCCGCCCAACGCGTACCGGTTGCAACCGGATCGCTGACCGAGCTGGTTTCCGTATTGGAACGCAAAGTAAGCAAAGAAGAAATCAATGCCGCGATGAAAGCCGCTGCCAGCGAGGCTTACGGCTATACTGAAGATGAAATCGTTTCTTCAGATGTTATCGGCATCGAATTCGGTTCGCTGTTTGACGCCACCCAAACCCGCGTGATGACCGTAGGCGACAAACAACTGGTGAAAACCGTTGCTTGGTACGACAACGAAATGTCTTACACCTGCCAGCTGATCCGCACTTTGGAATACTTTGCTGCAAAAATCTAAATAATTGTTTTAAAGTGAAAAAAGGCCGTCTGTAAATTTGCAGACGGCCTTTTTATAAGCAACCGGCACATAAAGGATAAGGCAGCAAGGCTGAAGGCAGTACGGACAGTACGGGTTAACGGACTTGCTGTTCCGGCGGCTTGGTCAAGCCCCCCTTCTTTGAACAAGGCACAACAGCACTGCATCGTTTTGTGTCAAATGGCTATGTATAGTCTTTTAAAATAAGAATGATACTGCGTTGCTTTGCCTTGTCGTACTATCTGTACTGTCTGCGGCTTCGCTGCCTTGTCTCATTCTCATTTTATTCGACTATATTTATATGACTGATGGTGTAGGTTTGAATAATTGCCCAATATTTCAAAAGATGTATAGTCAAATCTGTTTGGCTGAGAAAATTTGAAGGTTGGTTTTTTGAGTCGGATAACTATAATTTGTACGGCAGTTGCAAATAACAAGCTATTATCATGATTTTCATATTATTTGATTTTATTGGAGAAAAACCGCAAAAATATCAATCCGGATAAAACAAAGCCGTCTGAAAATTACACGCAATTTGCAGACGGCTTTATCCTGTGGATAATTCTATCCTGCCCGTTCAACGGAAAGAATTTTGGCAGTATTGTCTTGAATCTGAAATTTCACTTCGTAAGCCGAAATATTCATCACATACACGCGTTCGGGAATATTTTGATAGGCGGGGCGCGGGTCTTGGGCGATGCTCTGGCTGATGAGTTCGCGTTCGTTTGCGGATAAAGCCGTGTCGGTGTGCTCCGGCCATATGACATCTAATTCTTCGGGTTTGCCGGTAACGAAACCGCTGGCGGCATCGGGTTTGGCTTCGACAAAAGGAATGTAGGGTTTGATGTCGATAACGGGTGTGCCGTCGAGCAGGTCGGCTCCGCTGCAATAAAGTCTGACGGTTTTGCCGCATTCTATGCGATCTAATTTGAGCAGAGACAAACCGAGATGGTTTGGGCGGTGCGGACTGCGGGTGGCGAATACGCCCATTTTTTGTTTGCCGCCCAAACGCGGCGGACGAACCATTTGCGACCAACCTTCGCCGAGTACGCCGTGGAAGATGAAACTTATCCACAGGTAATCGAAGTCTTCCAAGCCGCGCACACTGTCGGCCTTGAATTCGGGTGTCAGCTCGATACAGACTCCGGCGGCAGGTACCAGCCCGGGTTGGCGGGCTACGCCGAATTTTTGTTTGTAGGGAGAGTGTACGGTGGCGATGGCGGCGATGGTATGCTGCATGATATGCCGTCTGAAAAATGGAAAGTCTGATGATAGCACAGAGACGGGCGATATTTGCCCGTTACGGTTTATCGTTTGCTATAATGAGCGAAGGTATAACTTCCCTGTACGCTTATGATTGTTTCGATTGATGTGGATGCGCAAAAGACGTTTTCGCCGCTTTGCCCCACCGAATTGCCGGTAGTCGGAGGTGATACGATTGTGGCGGAGTTGAACGCGCAGGCTTTGCTGGCGGATTTGCGCGTGATGACGAAAGACGCACACAGCCCGCAAGCGAAATGGCTGGTGCGGGAACGCGGGGAAATGCTGCTGCCGACGGGCTTGCCGGAAGCGGATGTTACTTGGGTATCCCATGCGATTGTGGGCAGTTACGGCTATGAGCTGCTCGACGGTCTGCCGCGCGCGCAGGAATATGATTATTGTGTGTGGAAAGGCGTAGACCCCGAATTCCACCCTTACGGTGCGTGTTTTCACGACATCGGTGAAAAATTGAGTACGGGTTTGTTGGAATGGTTGCGCGAGAAGCAGGCAAAGGTAATTATTGTCGGCGGTCTTGCAACGGATTATTGTGTCAAAACAACGGTGTTACAGCTTTTGAAAGGTGGCAGTTGGACGGTTATAGTCAATGCCGCTGCCTGTCGCGGTATTGCTCCGGAGACGGTGGAAGAAGCATGGGAGTTGATGGCGCAAGCCGGTGCGGTGGTATTGGAAAATGCCGCTGAAATCCATAAATTTATTAAAAATCAATAATTTAATATAATATATTAATAATATCCGACTGATGTTTCACGTGAAACTGTAATCATAAAGTAAGGTTGGTGGCCATCGGACGGATTTCGGTTTGCTGTTTTGCGTCAAAATTTAATCATCCTGTCTATACTGTATTCGAATAACATAGAATAAGACGGGACGGTTAAGCCTCAGACAATACGGGTCGGCAGACTTGCTGCTTCGGCAGCTTGGTCAAGCCGCCTTCCTTTGAGTAAAGTGCAGCAACGCCGTATCGTTCTGTGTCAAATGACTATATAAACATAATGTTTCACGTGAAACCAATGGTAGGGTTATGAAAGTTTTATTGGTGCGTTTGTCCAGTATGGGGGATTTAATCCATACGCTGCCTGCTGTGGACGATTTGTCGCGCTTCTGCCCTGGTGTGGAACTGCATTGGTTGTGTGAAGCAGGTTTTGCGGATATTGCGCGGCTGCATCCGTTTGTGAAAAAAGTGCATACCATGCGTTGGCGGCAATGGCGCAAACAGTTGGCTAAAAAGGAAACTTGGCGGGAGATATGCCGTCTGAAGGCGGATTTACGGCAGGAACATTATGATTTTGTGCTGGACAGTCAGGGCCTGATGAAAAGTGCGCTTTTTGCAAAAATGGCGGGTGTGGCTGTTAAAGGTTTGGATAATGCCAGCGCACGGGAAGGTTTGGCGGCATGGTTTTACAGGCAGGGATATGCCGTGCCGAAAGGCAGAAATGCGGTTTGGCGCAATCGGGCCTTGTTCGGGCAGGTATTCGGCTATGATTTGCCCGATAATTTGCATTTCGGTCTGGTTGTTCCCGATGCAGGCCGTCTGCAAACCGACTTGCGGCATCCGTATTGCGTTGCGCTGCATGCCACCAGTCGTGACAGTAAATTATGGCCGGTCGGCCATTGGATAGGGTTATTGGAAAAATTGCATACGGAACGGGGTTGTGCTGTTTATCTGCCGTGGGGTAACGAAGCAGAGCGTCATCGGGCGGAGCAGATTGCGGCGAAGCTGCCTTTTGCGGAAGTATGCGGCAAAATGAATCTGCTTCAGGCTGCATACCTGCTGCGGCATGCACAGGGCGTTGCAGGTGTGGATACCGGTCTGCTGCATCTGGCAAATGCGTTGGATACGCCGGTAGTCGGTATTTTTACCGATACCGATCCGGTTAAAACCGGCGTACAGGAATCAGTTTGGGCGCGGAATATCGGCAATGCCGGACAAATTCCGGCTGTGGATGAAGTGTATAAAGTATTGGCGGAATGCATTGTTGCCAAGCAGTCGGGTTAAAAGCCGGTAAATTTGCTGAGTAAATACTTTAAAAACGGTATAATTACCGTACAGATTTTGTGGAAATGCGGCGGTTATCACCGTGATGGTGTTACGGTAACGGACGGCTTCGGTTTGAAAAACAGTTTCGGATAATTGAAGCGGCAGATTCGGCAGTTTCAGCAGTTTGGTATCTTTGCCGCGCACTTACTTTGCATGTAATTTGCGGTTGCAGGCATCAAAACCAAAAGCACTGTTTTTTTACTTGAAAAGTTCGTTCAGGCTGGGAATGGTTATTCTGCTGCCTTGTGTCATTCAACCTCTTCCGGATTTTATCCGGCTGCGGCTTATATGCAGTTATGGTTACCGATACGAAATGATACGGCATTACCGGGCCTTTATCAAAAGCCTGAAATATTCGGATAACACAGAACGATGCAAGGCAGCAAAGCCGCAGACAGTACGGGTCGGCGGACTTGCTGCTTTGGCAGCTTGGTCAAATCCCCTCTTTTGGACAAGGCGCGGCAACGCCGTATCATTCTGTGGCAAATGACCATAAAAGTCTGTTGGTGGATACTTATCTGTGCCGTCAGCGGTTTGCCGCCTTATTGCATTCAGTGTTAGCCGACTGCAAATGCCGTCTGAAAAATAATAAAAAGCGGTAAAAACTGTTTTGCAGATCTGTTTGATAGATATTCTTTTTAAAATCCCGCTAGGAGAATTGCATGAAAGCTCTGGTTGCAGTGAAACGTGTGGTGGACTACAACGTCAAGGTCCGTGTAAAAGCCGATGGTTCGGATGTGGACATCGGCAACGTCAAAATGTCGATGAATCCGTTTGACGAAATTGCGGTGGAAGAAGCTGTACGCTTGAAAGAAGCGGGAAAAGTAAGCGAAATCGTTGCCGTATCGTTGGGTGAGAAAAAATGTGAAGAAACATTGCGTACCGCTTTGGCGATGGGGGCAGACCGGGCCGTTCATGTTGAAACAGATGTGAAGTTGGAACCTTTGGCAGTGGCGAAAATGCTGAAAGCGGTTGCCGATAAGGAGCAGCCGCAAATCCTGCTGCTGGGCAAACAAGCGATTGATGACGATGCCAACCAAACGGCGCAAATGTTATCCGCTTTGTTGAACATTGCCCAAGGTACGTTTGCTTCGAAAGTGGAAATTGAAAATGATGAAGCGGTGGTGGTTCGCGAAATCGACGGCGGTGAAGAAACGGTTGCCCTGAAACTGCCGGCCGTAATCAGTGCGGACTTGCGCTTGAATGAGCCGCGCTTTGTAAAACTGCCTAATATCATGGCGGCCAAAAAGAAACCGTTGGAAAAATTAACGCCTGATGATTTGGGTGTAAACACGGCGGCGCGTTTGACCGTTGTAAAAGTTTTAGAGCCTAAAGCCCGTCAGGCCGGTGTCAAAGTTGCCAATGCTGCCGAATTGGTCGGAAAATTAAAAAACGAAGCTAAAGTCATTTGAGTAGGAGTGTAAAATGAGCATATTGATTATTGCCGAGCATAACAACCAGCAGTTGAATCCTGCGACTTTGCACGCCGTTTCAGCTTCGGAAAAATTAGGCGAAGTACATGTCTTGGTAGCGGGCAGCAATGTATCCGCCGTTGCAGAGGCAGCCAGGCAGATTCCGGGCGTGGCTAAAGTATTGGTGGCGGATGCAGACTATTATGCGGCAGGGTTGGCCGAAGAATTGACTCCTTTGATAATCGGTTTGGCTGCGGATTACCGCTATATCGGCGCAACTGCAACCGCATTCGGTAAAAATCTGATGCCTCGGGTGGCTGCTTTACTGGATGTTCCGCAAGTTTCCGATTTGACGGAAGTAATTGACGGGCAGACTTTCGTCCGCCCTATTTATGCGGGTAATGCTTTTGAGGTAGTGTCCGGCCAGTCTGAAAAATTAGTATTGACTTTCCGGGCAACCGCATTTGATGCCGCACCCGCTACAGGCGGTTCGGCCGTACTTGAAAATATCGATGCCGCTCCGGCGCAAAACTTGAGCCGTTTTATCAAACGTGAATTGCTGCAATCCGACCGTCCTGAGCTGACTCAGGCCAAAGTAGTGGTGGCGGGCGGACGTGCATTGGGCAGTGCTGAAAAATTCAATGAAGTATTGGAGCCGTTGGCTGATGTATTGGGTGCGGCAATCGGAGCCTCGCGTGCCGCAGTTGATGCAGAGTATGCCGCCAACGATACCCAAGTCGGCCAAACCGGTAAAGTTGTCGCACCCCAGCTCTATATTGCCGTCGGTATTTCCGGTGCGATTCAGCATACTGCCGGCATGCAGGACAGTAAAGTAATTGTTGCTGTCAATAAAGATCCGGATGCGCCGATTTTCAATATTGCAGACTATGGTATTGTCGGCGATTTGTTTGAAGTCGTCCCGCAACTGGTTGCCGAATTGAAGAAATAAAACCGTGTTTTCAGACGGCATTTCAAATTTTCAATATTAAAATCAAAATATTGTATCGGCTTTTCAATATCCGGATATTGCGGACGGGTTGTTTGTCCGCAATTTGATATTTTTAATTTGCGTTTCACGTGAAACATTTTCAGACGGCTTTTACGCAGGTAAAGGCCGTCTGAATCGTCTATGATATGGCTATCGAAACCTACAAAACCATTACCGCACCCGTTCAGGCGGAATTTAAAGACAAAGGCAGCCGGTTTATCGCATTTGCCTATCCGGTTCAAACTGCAGACGAGGTGAAGCAATATCTCGAGTCATTAAAAGAGGCGCATCACAAAGCACGGCATTGGTGCTATGCCTACCGCTTGGGTGTGGACGGTACACGGTTCCGCGCCAATGACGACGGAGAGCCTTCGGGAAGCGCAGGCAGACCGATTTTAGGGCAGATTGATTCGGCGGAATTAACCGATGTGTTGGTAGTGGTGGTACGCTATTTCGGCGGTACGCTGCTGGGCGTACCGGGCTTGATTCATGCCTACAAAACTGCAACGGCGGAGGCATTGGCAATATCCGAAACGGTAGAGAAAAATATAGAAAAAACAGTATGGTTGCGTTGCGAATATCCGCATTTGAACGATGCTATCCGTATCGCCAAGCAATATCAGGGGCAGATTCTGGCACAGGATTTGCAGTTGGATTGCAGGTTAACGGTCAGGCTGCCGTTGGCAAACAGTGAATCCTGTATCGCTGCGTGGTTGCATACACGGCAGATAGAAGTGGATTTGGAAGAACCGGTTAAATAACCGATGCCGCTCCAATGATTTTCAGACTATGGTTTGATTAACGCCCGGACCGCATAGTCGTTCCGTTGGTTTGATACGGTATTGGGTTATAGTCATTTGGCACAGAATGAAACCTTTGCAAAAAGACAAGAAACGGCCAGAACCCGGTTGTAGGGGCGGGTTTTACGCCTGCCCGCGTACTTTGGTTTTGTGAAATGGTGCATTTTTCAATGTATTGGATTTTCGGGCAAGCATAAAACCCGCCCCTACAAGCCGCTGTATTGAATTTCGCAAAGGCTTCAGAATGATACGGCATCGCTGCGCCTTGCTTAAAGAAAGGGTCCGAACCAAGCTGCCGGAGCAGCAAGTCAGCCGACCCGTGTTGCCTTCTGCTTTGCAGCTTTGCCCCATTCTGTGTTATCCGACTATATGAGATTATTTTAATCATATAAAGATGCCGTCTGAAAAACCGTTTGCAGACGGCATTCTTTAAACATTTTCCGGATCTAAAGCATCGGCTGCCAAACGTAAACGCTGCCAAGCAAGCCGTTGGAAGTCTCCGTAAGCATCCCACAGGGTATCTTCACTCATGATGCTGTATTCGCCTTGGGTTTTGAGATTGACTACCGCCCCTTTCTCAATAGCTTCATCAAAACGGCAATAATCTTCGGAATAGAAACGTTCCATATCCCGTATCAGTTTTACCGCCCGTTTCCAGCGGTCGATATCGGCTTCAAGTTCGGGCAGCAGCAGACACCATTCCCGGTATTTGTTTTGAATTTCGTCGATTTTTTCCTGCATGGCAATCTTTCTGTAATCGGTTTGAAAAAACATGGCCGGAAAATGCAACAGATATGATATAAGGCGGCAGACGGTGCAAATGGTGCGGTAAACAATACTGAAGCAGTTTTCATTTTCCGGTTGTACCTATTGCCAAGTATATCGCTTTATCCGGACAGACGGTGTTTTCTTCAGCCTGCTGTAAAGAAATATACTGCAACCGGCCCGCAAGCCAACCAATCCGTTCAGACCGAAAACTGTGCGAAATTAAAAAATGCCGTCTGCAATTCCCGGCTGTTACAGGAGTGGGCGGAACGCTTCTGCAAAGGTAGCAGTTTGGGTTTTTTCCGTTTGTCTTGATGTTCCGACCGGCTGTATATCCGTTATTTTTTCTCATGCGGCAGCATGGATACACCATGAGAACAGTCTGAGACCTTTGCAAAAAAAACAGGAAGCGAACCAAAACTGATTGTAGGAGCGGGTTTTACACCCGCCCGAAAAATTTAATACTTTGAAAGTTACCACTTCAAAAAGCCCCGGCGGGCGGGCGGGTGTAAAACCCGCCCCACAAGCCCTTGTAATGAATTTTGCAAAGGCCTCAGCCTGTTTAAAATAGGCCAAATGAGCTATAATCCAACCTTATATCCCATTAAAATCAATATTTTTCAAGGAATCAGCATGAAATTACTCGTTATCGGCAGCGGTGGCCGCGAACACGCATTGGCTTGGAAATTGGCCCGGTCGCCGAAAGTGGAAACCGTATTTGTAGCACCGGGAAATGCAGGCACTGCCATCGAACCCAAGCTGCAAAATCTGGCACTGACTGCCCATGCCGATTTGATTGATTTTTGCCGAAAAGAAAAAATCGCGTTTACCGTTGTCGGCCCGGAAGCACCTTTGGCTGCCGGTGTGGTTGACGATTTCCGCGCCGCCGGTTTGAAAATTTTCGGTCCGACCCGATACGCCGCGCAGTTGGAGAGTTCGAAAGATTTTGCCAAAGCATTCATGGCGAAATACGGCATTCCGACCGCACAATACCAAACTTTTGAAAACGCTGCCGAAGCACACGGATACATCGACCAAAAAGGTGCGCCGATTGTCATTAAGGCAGACGGTTTGGCGGCCGGCAAAGGCGTGATTGTGGCCATGACATCAGACGAAGCGCATGCCGCCATAGATGATATGTTGTTGGGCAATAAAATGGGCAATGCCGGCGCACGCGTGGTCATTGAAGATTTTCTGCAAGGCGAAGAAGCCAGCTTTATCGTCATGGTGGACGGCAACCATGTTCTGCCGATGGCAACCAGCCAAGACCACAAACGCCTGTCGGACAACGACCAAGGCCCGAATACCGGCGGTATGGGTGCGTACAGCCCTGCTCCCGTGGTAACGTCCGATGTGTACGAACGCGCCATGAATGAAATTATTTTACCGACAGTGGCGGGCATGAAAGCCGAAGGTCATGAATTTACCGGATTTTTATATGCCGGTTTGATGATTGATGAAAACGGTGCACCCTATACCATCGAATTCAACTGCCGTTTCGGCGACCCGGAAACCCAGCCGATTATGAGCCGCTTGGAAAGCGATTTGGTTGATTTGGTAGAAGCGGCGATTGACGGAAAATTAAACCATACCGTTGCCGAATGGAATCCGCAAACTGCCGTCGGCGTGGTACTGGCAGCGGAAAACTATCCCGAAACGCCGAAAAAAGGAGACATTATTTCCGGCTTGGACGAAGCAAACCAAATCGGCAAAGTTTTCCATGCCGGTACGGCGGCCGACGGACAAGGCGGGATTTTAACCAACGGCGGACGTGTATTATGCGTTGTCGGTTTGGGCGACGGCGTGGCCGCCGCCAAGGAAAAAGCCTACCAAGCCTTAGAAAAAATCAGCTTCAGAGGCATGCAATACCGCAAAGATATTGCCGATAAAGCGATTAACCGTTAATCGTCTCACCAATGCCGTCTGTAATGGGTCATATATTACCGGCTTGTCCCTGCTGATTAGTATGGGTTATCAATACGGCATCATCGAAACAGTAAATAGGTTTCGGCTGCATTTTACTGTTTCGTATATAGTTGATTCAAAATCAGAATGATACGGCGTTCTATACTTTGTTGCTTGGTTTCGTTCTGATTTTGTTCGATTATATAATCGGCCGGAATAAAACATATACGGATTTTATAGTCATTTAAAATAAGAATGATACAGCGTTGCTTTGCCTTGCCGTACTATGTGTACTGTCTGCGGCTTCGCTGCCTTGTCTCATTCTTATTTTATTCGACTATATTTTGATTTTCGTTCGTATGGTTTTGGTTTTCGCCTGATTTGACTTCATCACCCCTAAACATTGCTTTTGTGGGTGTAAACCCTATTTTAAGGAAAATGCCGTTTTACAGACGGCATTTATATCCACATCATGAAATTTCACCGTATTCTTTCCGCTTCATTAGAGCGTCGATTGAAAGCACATTTGAAACTCGGCGGTTTGGTGGCGTATCCGACTGAATCTTGTTATGGTTTGGGTTGCTTGCCGACCCTGCCTTCCGCACTCAAACATTTAATCCGTTTAAAAAAACGCCCGCAGCATAAAGGGCTGATTGTTATCGGCGACAGTTTGACGCGTTTGCTGCCCCTGCTTTGCAAGCCGTCTGCAAAACAGCAGGCCGAATTGGTGCAGACATGGCCGGCGGCAAAAACCTTTCTGCTTCCTGCTCGGGAAAATGTTTTGCCTGTATTGCGCGGCAAAGGGCGGCAAAAGTTGGCTGTGCGCGTTCCGGCACACAGCGGTGCGCGCAGGTTGTGCAGGGCGGTAGGTGCGCCGTTGGTTTCGACTTCTTGTAATCGTGCCGGAAAACGGGTGTGTAAAACCGAACGGGAAGTGCGGAGGCAGTTTGGACGCAAAGTTTGGGTCATTGGTGGTTTGGTTGGCAGGCAGAAAACCCCCAGTCAGATTATCGATGGAGAAACCGGAACCCGTTTGCGCTGATTGTGGATAAATTTGTGGAGAAAGATGAGGATAATTGCAAATCATATCCGCCGAAATGGAAGACCGTTTGAAAACCAAAATAGAAAACTTTTCAAAGCATTGATTTTATTTAATTTGATAAAAAATTCTTTGGCAGATACAAAATAAAAAGCCATCTGTATATTTTGCAGACGGCTTTTGTATTGTGGATAAAATTATATAGTCGAATAAAATAAGAATGAGACAAGGCAGCGAAGCCGCAGACAGTACACATAGTACGGCAAGGCAAAGCAACGCTGTATCATTCTTATTTTAAATGACTATAGTTTTCTACCGCAAACCAATTCGTATTGTTTTTCCGTTACCGTTCCGTGCATGATGCTCATCGGGCGCAGGTTGGTTGCGGTATATTGTTGGTTGGATAGGGTTTGTCCGCGTTCGTTCAGCAGTTGCAGCGCGGTAAGGCGGTAGGTTTTGTTGGTGCAGTGGATTTCCCAGTCCGACAGCGCGGTTTTGTATGCGGGCATATTGTTAAAACGTTCTTCGCCGGGCTTGACGATGATTTTACGGTCGCGGAAGCTGACCAACACCCCTTTTTTCTTAATACTGGATTGATCCACGGCAACTTTGATGTTGCCATCGGAAATCGTACCAATCTGTTGCCAGTTGCCGCCTTTATTGTCGGTGGCGCAAGCGGCAAGCAGCAGTAGTGTGGAAACGGCACTTAAGCGGGATAAACGGGATTTCATAACACCTGTTCCGGAAAGTTCAGACGGCCTTTATTATGCTTGAAATGCCTGTTGTGCGTAAACCTGTTGCGGGCAGCAAAATATGCCCGAGTTTATTTTGAGCGTTGGTAATGGACAAATTCATAAGCAATGCCTTTGGCGGAAACGTGCGGTTCTCTGGCGGTTTCCGTCCATTGTGCCGCATCAAATTCGGGGAAAAAGGCATCGCCGGCAACTTCAAGATTAATTTCAGTCAAACGCAAATCCGTCGCCCACGGCAGAGCCTGCGCGTAAATTTGTGCACCGCCCATGATGATGATTTCTTCGGCTTCCCGACATTGCTGCAAGGCTTCCTGAAGGTTTGAAACTACGGTTGCTCCTTCCGCCTGATAATCGGTTTGGCGGCTGATGACGATATTTTCCCGGCCGGGCAGTGGTTTGCGTGGCAGAGATTCCCAAGTTTTTCTCCCCATGATGACAGGTTTTCCCAAAGTATAAGCCTTAAAAAAAGCAAAATCTTCGGGAATATGCCACGGAATTGTGTTGTCGATGCCGATACAGCGGCGTGCTGCATAGGCGGCAATCAGGGTAATTTTCTGCATGATGTTCTTTCAGTCTGCATCGGGGAGGATATTGTAAACGATTGAAGGATTTAGGGTAAACCGGTTTTCCCAATATGGCCGTTTAATACAGAATGTTGCGGCGATTGGAACAATCGGTTCGGGAGGGGCGAAACCGCCTCGGCAGATTTACCGCTTCGTATGCCTGCATCATTTGGCGATATATATAGTCGAATAAAATAAGAATGATACAGCGTTGCTTTGCCTTGCCGTGCTATGTGTACTGTCTGCGGCTTCGCTGCCTTGTCTCATTCTTATTTTATTCGACTATAAAAATAAGGCGGTCGGGCGGTACGATTTTGATTGGAGATTTTGCACGGGAGGTCGAAATATCGTTTGGGTTGATTCGATTATCCCGTTTGTATGGCGGTATATGTTGAACAATAAAATAAGAAGTACATTCCGGCTTTATGGTAATTTGCAGACGGTATATTGCCGACTTTTGAATGAAGATAACAGCAGACGGCGTATAATGTCGGGTTTTTTGTGGACAGAATGGAAATATGCGTTGGAAGTTTTGGGTATCCCTTACTGCAGCAGGTATTGCAGCGGGTTTCATCGGTTTCGGCCTGACCGAGCTGATGCATGCCATACAACATAGCGCCTTTGGCTATTCTTCGGGTAGTTTTCGGGAAGGGGTCGGACAAGCAGAACCTTTGCGCCGCTGGTGGGTATTGTTGGCTTGCGGCATCGTGGCAGGTGGAGGCTGGTGGGCATTACACCGCTTCGGTAAGCCATTGGTTTCCATCAAACAGTCGTTGTCGCAACCGCAACAAGGGGTGCCGGTTTTGACTACTGCCGTTCATTCTTTGTTGCAGATTATTACCGTCGGCATGGGTTCACCCTTGGGGCGCGAGGTTGCACCGCGGGAAATGAGCGCTGCGGCAGCGACAGCATGGCTGAGACGGATACGCTTGAATGACGATGAAGCGCGTATTTTATTGGCTGCAGCTTCGGCTGCAGGCTTGGCCGCTGTGTACAATACACCTTTATCGGCAATTTTGTTTGCCTTGGAAACCATGATTGTGGCATTGACGGCAGCAAATATTGCCGCAGTGGCGCTGACCGTGCTGACGGCAGTAGCAGTCTCGCGGATATTGCTGGGCGATTTGGTGCAATATCCGCTGCCGGTTTTGGAGATTCCCCACTCGGTACTGCCGTTTTCCGTTGCAGCAGGTTTGGGGGCAGTAGCATTGTCATGGCTGTTTCAGTGCAGTATCGCGATGTTGCCGCCGCTGAAGCGCGGAAGTGGGCAGATGGTGTTATTTTCCGTTGCCGCTTTCGCATTAATCGGAGGAATTTCCATGTATTTTCCCGAAGTGTTGGGTAACGGTAAGGCGGGCAATCAGTTGGAATTTGCCGGTTTGGTAACGGGGGAAGACAGTTTGTGGCTGCTTGCTGCCAAATTTGCCGCTGTCTGGCTGGCATTGGCGGCCGGAGCTTATGGCGGTTTGATTACCCCTTCGATGATGATGGGAAGTACTTTTACTGCGGCTTGGCTGCCGTTGTGGAATGCTTATCTGCCCGAAGTGCCCGTTTCCACTGCTGCGGTGGTCGGTGCGGCAGCCATGCTGGCGGTGATGCAGCGTATGCCGTTGACGGCCGCGGTATTGGTATTGGAGCTGACAAGACAGCCTGCGGCTTTGTTGCTGCCTTTATTGTTGGCGGTCGGTACGGGTTTGCTGGCAGGCAAAAAAACAGCGCCGTAAACCGGTTGTCCCGTTTCCTGCGTGTTTGCGTAAAAAAGCCGTCTGCAAAAGTAGAGATACTATAGTCGAATAAAATAAAAATGATACAAGGCAGCAAAGCCGCAGACAGTACGAATAGTACGGCAAGGCGAAGCAACGCTGTATCATTTTTATTTTAAATGACTATATTTTGCAGACGGCTTTTTATTTGTCTGTATCCAATCGGCAGCGGAGAAACGGTTTATACCGCATCTTCCCAAGTCGAATAGGGGTGTTTGCTCAGATAAGCATTGGTAAATCTGCCTTCCGAAGTGATTTCCCTGCCCAGCCAGTCGGGGCGGGGATAAGCGGTATGTTCGGACGGCAATTCCAACTCTGCCACAACCAGCGGGGCGTTTTCGCCGAAATATTCGTCAATTTCAAAGGTAAATCCTTGATATTCCACTAGATAACGCCGTTTTTTCCATTTTAAACGGACACATGGTATCCATCATCTGCTCGGCGTGTTCCAGAGGAATTTCATATTCAAACTCACTGCGCGTTACATCGGAAATATATCCTTTCAAGGTAAGCCACGCTTGATTGTCGATGATGCGGACGCGGATGGTGCGTTCTTTTTCCACGTTCAAATAGCCCTGCCGCAGGATTTTGGGGAGGGAAGCAGCATTGCGCCAGTTGTCGTTTGCCAACAGGAAGCGGCGTTCGATTTCTACACTCATTTTGCAGACGGCCTTTCGGGTTAAAACGGTTTGAATACCACCAAATACAGCGCGGCAATCATCATCAATACGGGGATTTCGTTAAACACACGGTAATATTTGTGGCTGTGTCGGCAGGCGTGTTGTTCAAAGCGGCGCAGATGGGCGCGGCAGATATGTTGGTAGCCGAAAAGCAAGATACCGAGCAGCAGTTTGGCGTGTACCCAGCCCTGCCCCCACCAGCCGGCGGCAAACGGCACTGCAATACCGAAAATCAGCGCGCCATAGCCCAGCGGTGCCATAAATTTATACAGCCGCTGCGCCATGCCGAGCAGGCGGGCGTATTCGGCAGTATCGTTTTGCGGATTGAGCTGGGCAAGGTTAACGTAGATACGCGGCAGGTAAAACAAACCGGCAAACCAAGAAATAATAAAGAAAATGTGGATAAGTTTAAACCAAAGATACATGACACGTCCTCAGAATGTGGATAAGCACGGCTGCCGCCGCCGATGCGGAAAAGCCATCAGGTCATCAGATTCAAATCGCTGATGCGGTCGTACAGCCGTTTGGTGCTGTTGCCTTCATCGTGCAGTTGGATTTGCAAACGCAGGTCGTTGGCAGAATCGGCTTGGCGCAGCGCTTCCTGCCGATCGATAATGCCGTCTGCATAAAGGCGGAAAAGGTTTTGGTCTGCCGTCTGCATACCGTCTTGCGCCGAACGCGCCATCAGTTCGCGCAGATGCAGCAAATCTCCTTGAAACAGCAAATCTTGTACCGCCGGCGTGTTTATCAGTAAATCCGTTGACGCAATGCGTCCGTTTTGGTTGGTTTTTGCGGCCAAACGCAGGCAGGCAATGCCGTTCAGGTTTAAGGCCAAATCGGCCAAAATGCGGCTTCGGTGTTCCGGAAGATAAAAATGTGTAATTTGTTCAACAGCTTGTATGGAATTGGCGGCGTGAAGGTTCAGGATACACAAATGGCCTGTCTGCGCCAGACGTAGGGCGTGTTCCATTTCGGCGGCGTTGCGTACTTCACCGATACAGATAACATCGGGCGATTGGCGCGCGGCGTGTTGAACGGCGGTTGTCCAATCGGGGGTATCGATACCGACTTCGCGCTGGGTAATGATACAGCGGTGCGGCTGGTGGATAAATTCAATCGGCTCTTCAATGGTAATGATGTGGCCGGGCAGATTGCGGTTGCGGTAGTCGAGCAAGGCGGCGGTTGCCGTAGATTTTCCCGAGCCTGCCATACCGGATACGATGAGCAAACCCTGCGAAGCCAGTGCCAGCTCTTGCAGTTTGATGGGCAAACCCAAGGTGTCGAGTGCAGGAATGTCTTGGCGGATGCGGTGCAGAACCATGCCGATACGCCCCTGTTCGCAATAGGCGTGGGCGCGGTAGCGTATGTGGCTGTGCGATTGGACGGTATAGTCTGCTTCTTTGCGCTGCCGGAAAACGGCGGTTTGCTCGGCAGGCATGGTGGCTTCGGCAATGGCGGCCGTATCCGAAGCGTCGAGCTTGGGCAGCGGCAGCGGCGTGAATTTGCCGTCGGTTTTGATTGCCGGAGGAAATCCCGCGCTGATGAAAATATCGGCGGCACGGCGGCTTTCCGCTTCTTGAAACAGGCGGGTCAGCAGCGGGTGGGGCGCGGCTGTGTTGCCGGCGGGTTTGCCGTCTTCGGAGGGCGGTGCGTACGCTTGCAGCAAATCGGCAAGCGGGCTGTAAAGGGCGTGATCTTCGTGAGTGGGCATATGGGTAATCGGTTTTCCGGTTTGCAGATTGTTATGTAGTCTTGAAACCGCCGTTTTGCAGACGGCCTTGAGGGTAAAATGCCGTCTGCAAAACGGCTAGTCGGCAAGATAATCGCTGTTTTGTGCTTTGCTTCTGGCGGTTTCGGCACTAATCAGACCTTGCCGCAGCAGTTGTTGCAGTGCTTGGTCCAAAGTCTGCATACCGTGGCTGTGGCCGGTTTGCAGGGCGGATTGGAGCTGGGCGGTTTTGTTTTCGCGAATCAGATTGCGTACTGCCGGAGTGGACATCAGGATTTCGTGTGCGGCAATCCGTCCGTTGCCGTCGCGTTTTTTCAGCAGAATTTGTGAAATCACGGCACGCAGTGATTCGGACAGCATTGCGCGAACCATTTCTTTTTCTCCGGCGGGAAAAACATCGACAATGCGGTCTATGGTTTTTGCCGCGCCGGTGGTATGCAGGGTGGCGAAAACCAGATGGCCGGTTTCGGCAGCGGTCAGTGCCAGCCGTATGGTTTCCGGATCGCGCATTTCGCCCACCAGAATCACATCGGGATCTTCGCGCAGAGCCGAGCGCAGGGCGTTGTGGAAGCTGTGGGTATGGCGGTGCAGTTCGCGTTGGTTGATGAGCGCTTTTTGGCTGTGGTGTATAAACTCAACCGGATCTTCAATAGTCAGGATATGGGCCGGTTGGTTTTTGTTGATGTAGTCAATCATCGCTGCCAGCGTGGTGGATTTTCCCGAGCCGGTAGGGCCGGTAACCAATACCAAGCCGCGCGGCGAGTCGGCGATTTTTTGCAAAATGCGCGGGGCACCCAAATCTTCCAGCGTCAACACCGTGTTGGGAATGGTACGGAAAACGGCGGCAGGCCCGCGGTCGGTGGTGAATACATTGGCACGGAAGCGCGCCACATTCGGCAGCTCAAACGAAAAATCCGTTTCCAAATCCTGCCGGTATGCCTTGCGCTGGTGGTCGGTCATGACCGAATCAATCAGGCTGCCGACTTCGTCTGCGTCCATTTCAGGCAGGTTGATGCGGCGGATGTCTCCGTTGACGCGAATCATCGGCGGCATACCGGCACTCAAATGGAGATCGGAGGCTTGGTTTTTTACACCGAAAGCGAGTAAGTCGGTAATCTGCATGGTGTTGCCTTGCTGGATTTGGATTAGAATGATGCCCGACGGCAGCGTGTACGCCGTCAGACGATTATTATATAAGGAAAAACGCTATGTCGGTATTGAAACGCAATTATCAGACGGTATGTGCCGCCGTCCGTCAGGCGGAAGCGGCGGCAGGTCGTGAAGAAGACAGCGTGCGGCTGATTGCGGTGAGCAAAACTTTTCCTGCGGAAGACATACGCGAGGTTTATGCGGCAGGCCAGCGCGATTTCGGTGAAAACTATATTCAGGAGTGGTACGGCAAAACCGAAGCCTTGGCGGATTTGCCCGACATCGTCTGGCACGTTATCGGTGATGTACAGTCGAACAAAACTAAATTTGTCGCCGAGCGCGCCCATTGGCTGCACACGGTAAGCCGTTTGAAAACTGCCCAAAGAATCAGCGCACAAAGGCCGTCTGCAATGCCGCCGCTGCAAGTATGTATCGAAGTGAATATTGCCGCCGAAAGCGCGAAACACGGTGTTGTGCCGGAGGAAGCCGTCGGTTTGGCAAAGGAAGTTGCCAAGCTCCCCAACATACAGGTACGCGGCTTGATGTGCGTGGCGGCGGCAGAGGTCGGTGAAGCCGAATTGGCGCGGCAGTTCGGCAGAATGAAATCGCTGCTGGCCGATTTGAACGCCGCAGGAATCGAAGCCGACGTATTATCGATGGGCATGAGTGCGGACATGTCAACTGCCGTCCGTTGCGGCGCGACCCACGTCCGCATCGGCAGCGCGATATTCGGCAACAGGACATACGGAGAGCCGTCTGAAACCGCTTGAATCATCGTTTATGCCGTCTGCATTTCCAATACAAACCTGCCTAATCAAGCCGAACATACGATAAAATGCGGTTTTCCCCTTTACAAAACATCATGACCGATACCGCCCAAATCATTACCAGCTACGGCCGCCGCTACATCATACGCACACCGGACGGGCAGACTTTCGAGGCCACCACCCGTAAAAAGCGTGTCGATTTTGCCTGCGGCGACGAAGTGCGTATCAGCAGAATCAACGGCGAACAGGCAGTTATCGAAGACTACCTGCCGCGCCGCAGCCTGCTGTACCGTCAGGACGCATGGAAAACCAAACTGATTGCCGCCAATGTTACGCAGCTTCTGGTGGTAACCGCTGCCGTCCCCAGTCCCAGCGAGCTGTTGGTACAGCGCGCATTGCTGGCGGCGGAGGCGGCCGGCATAGAGGCCGTGATTGTATTGAACAAAGCCGATTTGCCTGAAACAGCGGCGTGGCGGGAAGTATTCCGTTTTTACGAAACTTTAGGCTACCGAGTGGTTGAAGTGTGTGCTTTGGATAATGTTGAGCTTCTGAAACCGCTGCTGAAAGGGCAAACCAATATTTTCTTGGGGCAGAGCGGCATGGGCAAATCTACTTTGACCAACGCTTTGCTGGGCAGCGAAGCCGCCCGCACCGGCGACATCTCTGCTGCGCTGGATTCCGGAAAGCATACTACCACTCATGCCCAACTGTATGATTTGGATAGCGAAACCCGATTAATCGACTCCCCGGGCCTGCAGGAGTTTGGTCTGCACCATTTGAACGCCGCCGATTTGCTGTACCATTTCCCCGATTTGAAACATCTGGCCGGACACTGCCGTTTTCACAACTGCACCCACCGTGCCGAACCCGATTGTGCGGTTAAAAAAGCGGCGGCAGACGGCGCGGTCAAACCCGAACGGGTGGCGTTTCTGCAACGGATTACCGATGAATTGCTGCGTTGAGGCCGAATAAAGTTTAAAGGCCGTCTGCAAAAACAGGATTTTGCAGACGGCCTTATTTTTTGGGATTGTTTGAAGAGATGCAGGTTGGCATATCAGCAGCGGTTTGTGGTTTGCCGTTTCGTATCATTTCTCCGACTTGAAACATCTGGCCGGACATTGCCGTTTTCACAACTGTACCCACCGTGCCGAACCCGATTGTGCAGTTATAGTCATTTAAAATAAGAATGATACAGCGTTGCTTTGCCTTGCCGTACTATGTGTACTGTCTGCGGCTTCGCTGCCTTGTCTCATTCTTATTTTATTCGACTATAAAAAAGCGGCGGCAGGCGGTGCGGTCAAACCCGAACGGGTGGCGTTTCTGCAACGGATTACCGATGAATTGCTGCGTTGAAGCCGAATCAAGTTTAAAGGCCGTCTGCAAATGATGATTTTGCAGACGGCCTTATTTTTGGGATTGTTTGAAGAGAAGCAGGTTGGCGCATCAGCAGCGGTTTGCTGTTTGCCGCTCTGTATCATTCGGCGGTAACATCAAGCTGCGGGCGGGTTTATCTGCCGTGGAGCGGTTTCATTCGTATCCGTCCTGCCAGTATTCTTCGTCCCATGCGTAGCGTAATGCGGTTTGAATGGTATCCATATCGAAGCCGCGGTAAGCCAGAAAGCGTACTTGTTTCTGCTTTTCTTTCAAATCTGCGGCCGGCTGTTTGAACTTTTTCCGCAATACCGCCGCTGCCGTTTGGCGTTCGCTGTCTCGGTCGGGCAGGAAACGTGTGCTGATTTCCTCGTCTATGCCTTGCGCGGATAAGGCTTGTTTCAGGCGCAAAGTGCCGTGCAGACGGCTTTTGCTGTGGATATAGGCTTCGGCGTAGCGTTCGTCCGATTGCCAGTTGCGCTCGCTGAATTCGGCCAGCACCTGCTCCAGCTCTTCCGTGCTTTCCGCGTGGGGAGCGAGTTTGCGCCGTAATCCGGCACGGCTGACTTCTTGGCGCGATAAAATGTCCATCGCGCGGGCGCGTAGGGATTTTTGTGGTTTCATGGCAGACATTATAAAGGCGGGAGCGGTTTGCTATCCAGATAATCAGGCGGATTTTTTGCGGCTGGAAATTCAAAAAATACCGTATGCCTGCTTTGTTGCCAAGAAGCGGCAGGCCGGTTTGCCCGTTTGATGCTGAGGGTTTGTTCCCTTTTTGTCTTTGCTGCCGTTTACAGCACCTTGCTGCGCTTCGGGTACTGTGGAATTATCCGAACAGACGGCAAATCAATACTGCGGACGGGGGTTGCCGATGTGGTTATTTCACAGAGCGAGGCGGTGTTGCCGTACTTTGCTCAAATTGGGAGACTTGACCAAGCTGCTGAAACAAGAAGCTCTCCGAGCCGCATTGCCTGTACGGTCTACGGCTTTGCTGCCTTGTCTCATTTTGTGAAATCCGATTATAAAATCCGCCATGCAGTTTCCGGTAAGAAAGAATGTAGTGGATTGAGACCTTTGCCAAAAACAGGAAATAAAGCAAAACTGATTGTCGGGGCGGGTTTTATACCCGCCCGAAGTTAATCAATACCTTGAAAGTGACCACTTCAAAAAGCTCAAGCGGGCGGGTGTAAAAACCGCTCCGACCAGCCCTTGTCATGAATTTCGCAAAGGTTTCGGATTGTATTTTGCAGACGGCCTTACGGGTTTTGCCGTTCGCGTTGCTGCTGTTCAAAGCGTTGCCTTTCGGCTGCTTCGGCCGCTTTGTCTTCGGCTTTGAGCTTTTTCTGCCACGGCAGGGTATCGAAACGGATTGAGTATTTCAGTTCGCCGCCGCTGGAGAGATTGCCGATGCGGGCAACCGCTTGCAGGGAACGGGTAAGTTGGTATACCAGTTTGACCGATTGTTTGGTGCTGGTAATCCCGAATTCGTAACCGGCATACAGCTCGTTGGTCAGTTGTTTGCCGACGGTCAGCACCTGCTCGGCAGGGTTCATTTCGCCGGTTTCGGCATTGCGGCTCTGCTGGCTGGTAAAGCCGATGTCGTCCACCAAGCCGACACGGTCGTTGAGCTGTCCTGCCAAGAGTGCGCCGGCGGCGGCGGACAAGGCGGCGTTGTCGCTGTCGCTGCCGGAACTGGCGCGGTTGAGAATCAGCCAAGACAGCTTGTCTTTTTCGCTCATCGGCTCGTCGGCAACCAGCGTGATACGCGGATTGTCGAGATTGCCCAAAACTTCTACGCCCGCGCCGACAGGGGAGAGGCGGCGTTCGGCGCGGATATTCAGATTGGGGTTGGTCAGCGGGCCGACAAAGGAAATCACGCCTTTTTTAATTTCCAAATCTTGTCCGTAGGCTTTGTAGCTGCCTTTGACGACATTAATCGATCCGACACCTTGTACGGTTTCATTGGGGCGCGCGCTGAGTTTGAGCTTGCCGCCAAGGGTGACATTCAATCCTTCGGCAACGAAACGCACATTGTCGTTCAGGTCGATGTCCAAATCCATGTAAATCGGTGTGGTGGCGGTTTGGGTTTTGTGCTCTTCACCCAAAATCACGACATCGTCATCTGTGGTGGGCATGGAGGCGTTTTGGAAACCGAACATACCGAAATCGGCTTTCAGGCCGCCGGTAAGTGCGACGCCGTGTGCTTCGTTGTAGCGGACTTTGGCTTTGCCGCTCAATGCCAGCCGGCGGTTGGGGCGTGAAAGGGTGCGGTAGCGGTCGAACACGATATCGACATCGACATCGGGCGCGTTGTTGTCGAGGGATACGCCGCCGCTGAGTTCTACCGTACCACCACGGTGGAACTTGAGGCTGTCGATGACCCAGCGTTGCCCTTGCAGACGGGAACGCAATACGCCGTTGTCCAGAATAATGCCTTGAGCCTGATTGCGGTAGTAGAGGTTTTCCCCGTTCAGCGTGCCGCCGAGTAAGGGTTCGCTCAGCCTGCCGCCCAAAGTGACGGCGGCATTCAGGTTGCCTTTGACAGTTTGGCCGACGGGCAGGAAGCTGCGGAAGGTTTCCAATTCGGCAACATTAATATGCAGACGGCCTGACAACGGTGCGTCGGCAAAGTTGCTGCTTGTACCGATGTTGACGTTACCGTTGAGGGTGCCGAAATTGGTGTTGCCCGCCAGCGTGCTGTTGACGGTAGGGGAGGAGACCCGCCCTCCGAGATCCGCGCTGCCGCGAAAGCTGCCGCTCAGGTTTTTGGCGCTGTTAGGCAGGAAGGTGCGGAATGGGGTTAAGTCGGGAATATCCAGATTGATTTTGCCGCTGAGCGGCGCGGCGGCAATGTTACTGCCAAATTGCTGGGCAATGCCGATGGCGGCGTCGGCTTTGCCGAAGCGGGTGTTACCGTTCAGGCGCGCATCGATACGGCCGTTTTGGAAACGGGTATTGAGCATCAGCGCACTCAAACCGAGCGGCTGGTTGCTGTCGGGCAGCAGAACGTCTCCGCCCTGACGGGAGACATTCAGATAGCCGCGCGCGTTTTCGCTGTAAGACACGTCCCAATCGCCGCCGAGTACGAGATTATGCGGTACGGGCGGCGTGTAGAAATTGTGCAGTTCCGCCATGTGCAGGTTGTGGGCACTGCCTTTGCTGGTGATGCCGGTTTTTTTGTCCCATACGAAACTTTGCAGGTTGAGGCTGCCGCCCATCACCGCCCATTGTGCGGGACTCATGGCAACACGTTCTGCTCCTGCTTCGAGATTGATGCGGTTTTGCAGCCTGAGGTTGAATGCGCCGCCGATATTGAGCGTGCCGACCGTGCCTTTCCATTGGGTCTGCTCCGGGTTCAGACCGCCGGAAGCATCGATTTCCAAACGGTAGTTTTTACCGTCTAAGGCCATATTGCCGCCGCCTTGGATACGGTGGTTCAACCCTGTGCCGTTGACGGACAGGTTAACGGTGTCGATGGCGGTTTGGGTATCTCCGGCCAAGATGATTTGTTCGCCTTTAAATTCGGCAGCAAGCTGTTTGTCGGTGTCGGGCGAGCCTTTGAATTTGAAGTCCAGCGTGCGGATATTGAGGGTGTCGGCAAGGCGGAAGGCACGCGCCTGTCCGTTTATGTCGACATCGAGGGTTTTCAGGCCGTCTGTAAAATCGCCGGCAATGTAGCCTTTGGCATTGAGCAGGCCGCTTAAGCCGAAGCCGAAGCGCGATAAGTCGGGCGCGCTGATGCTGAGGTTGAGGCGGTCGTTTTTTTTGCCGAAACTGCCATCGGTTTTGATGACGTTGGTACCGAGTTTGAGGTCGGTCAGCGCGCGGCTGAAATGTTGGTTTTCATACAGTATGTCCGCGCTGCCGCTGAGGGATACGCCATTGAGTGTGCCGGGCGTGAACTGCATGGTGCCGCCGTAGCGTTGGTTGGCCAGCTCGCCTGTCAGGGCGATGGTGCCGTTGATGCTGCCGGCGGGCAGTTGCGGGTCAATCTGTGCGGGATTGAAGGCTTGGCTGCGGATGTCGAGTTTGAGGGCTTGGTTTTGAAACAGCTCGAGAAAGCCGGACGCGCTTAATTCGCCACCGTTTTGAGGCAGGATTTTGATGTGGTCCAGCAGGAGGGTTTGCTGCCCGTGTTGTGCATCGGTGGCGATTTGCAGCAAGCCGGTGCTGCGGGCGGATCCGCTGTCGAGATTCCATGTAATGTCGGGCGAGGCGGTTGTGCCTTGCACGTTGATGCTGCCGTTCAAGCGGCCTGCGATTTTCGTGCCGACGGCATCATCTGCACCGACTTCGTTGAGGTTCAGTGCCAAACCGAGGCGGTCGGCAGCGGTGTCGATGTTGCCGCTGATGTTGATTGTTCCTTTTTGCAGCAGTTCGATTTCGGCATCCGTGATGTGGATGTTACCGTTGTCGTCCACGGTAAAATTGCCCAGCAGGGTGCGAACGGGAATGGCGTTGTTGTCGGCAAAACCGGCTTCGCTGTTGCCCAAGTCTATCGAGCCTTCCAGCGCGGTATGGCCGTTGAGGGTAGGTATAACGGTGGCATCGAAGTTGAGGCGGGCTTTCGGCAGCGACGGCAGGAAGGCGGAAGGGTTGATGTTGAAGCCTTTTGCCTGCACTTCGCCCAGCATTTCATTCAGCGCGGCGGCGAAGGGGCGGACGGTCGAACGGGCATACAGGCCGATATTGTCGCCGTCCAAAATAATATCGGTGTGGACATCTTGCAGGCTGCCCCACAGCCGTAGCGTGCCGTGGACGGTTTCGCCTTCCAATTCGCCTTTGGTATAGATAGCGGTGTTGAGCGTGTAAGGTTTGTTCAGACCGACAACAACCGCACCGGCGGATTCGCTCCACGGTGATTTGAGCAGGGTCAGGTCGAGGCGGTGTTCCTGACGGTCGTATCGGTATGCCGTCTGTATTTTTTCTGCGTAAACCGTTTGTTGCTCGAAGTTTTTACCGATGCTGATTGCGCCGGTTTCCAAACGGTCGATATAAACGCTCGCGGGCAAATCGATGCTGTCGGGCAGGCCGGACGGCGGCGTATCTTCTTTCGGCGGTACGGGTTTGGTCACGATGGCGATGTCGCCTGCGGTGATTTCGGTAATGTGCAGGCTGGGGCGGAACAGTTCGGACGGTTGCCAGCCGAAACGGAAACGGCTGATTTTGATGTCGGCACTTTCGGTTTCAATCAGCCAGTCATCGCCGTGGAAACCGTTAACCAGCGTGCCTTCTAAGGATTTTGATGTGATGTGGACACCGAACCACGAGGGAAGGGTGTATAAGCCGAAACGCAGACCCGACGGGGTAAAGGCGAGCCAGCCGACAATGCCAATCAGCACCGCCGACAGGCAGAGCAGCAGCCATGCCAAGGCGCGCAGCGGGCGGCGGCGTTTGGGGGCGGCGGGCTTGCCTTGGTGCGGTGGGGCTTTGCGCCCGTTTGCAGACGGCTTGGCGTTTGGTGTGTCGGGTGTGGCGGTCATGGTATCGGGTGCAAATCGTAATATTGTGTTTCTGTTGGCGGAACAGGCCGTCTGCAAAATGGCAGCATAGCCGGTTGTGTGGCTAACAGGCTGATTTTAATCGGCATCTTGCGGTATTTTTATTTTGCAGACGGCCTGAATGATGTTTATGCCGTCTGCATTTTAAAAGCGTGTGCCCAAGCTGATGTGCCAGCGGATTTTTTTATCTTGGTGTCCGTAGGCGATGTCGAAGGCAAACGGGGCAACCGGACTGAACCAGCGCAAGCCCAAGCCGGTGCCGTGTTGCAGGGTCATGTCTTTGAAGGAATGTGCGACATCCCCCATATCGTGAAACACGGCGGCAGACAGGTTTTTGGTCATCGGATATTGATACTCGAAGCTGGCAACGGCAAGGGCGCGTTCGGGCAGTACCGAGCCGGCCGGCCCGCGCAGACCGATGCTGTCCTGTTCGTAACCGCGTACGGAAGATGCGCCGCCGGTGCGGAACGACAGGCCGGACGGTGTGTCGTCGCTGTCTTTGGCGTAAACGTATCCGACTTGCCCTCGGGCGATAAAGGTACCGATTTTTTTGTTTTCGGGGGTGTAGAAGTAGCCTGCTCCGCCGTATGCGCGCGCGATGGTGGTGGACGACAGTATTTTGCCGAGGGTTGCACCGATTTTACCGTCCAAATAATAGCCGTTTTCAGGGCGCAGGGTGGTATCGATGTTTTGGCGTTTCCATGAAGCGGTCAGCATGGTGGCGTGGCTGCGTCCCAAGTCGTAATCGGTATCGGGAACTTTGCGGTCTTCAATCAGAAATTCCATGCCCAGCCGCGCATCGATGCCGTTGCGTTCGCGGACATACCAGATGCCGCTGGAAAGGGCGCGTTTTTCAAGGTTTTGCGTGGTTGAGCGGTTGTAGGCGATGTTGCTGGTCCAGTAGTTGCCGCGGTTGTTGCGCGGCTGGCTGATGCCGGCGGCAAGCGTGGTTTCGTATTTGTCCATGTCCCACACTATCGAGCCGATGTAGCCTTTGTCGAACAGGTTGTAATAGTCGTAGCCGATGCGTCCGCCCAAGCCGTATTCGGAGTCGTAGCGGATACCGGTTTCGAGTTTGTGGCGTTTCATTTCGGTAACATCGACTTTGACCGGTACGCGGTCGTCTTCGATATTGTCGAAATCCGCTTGGACGACTGCGCCGGAGTAGTGGCCGTTTTGTTCCAATGCCTGCTGGAAGTCGAGCAGCATATCCAAGTCGTAAGGTGCGCCCGGTTTGAATTTCGCCAAACCTTTGACAACGCTTTCGGGATAGCGGCGTGTGCCGCTGATTTTGAAGTCGCCGAAGTAAATCGGGCGGTCGCTTTCGACAACGACGTTTAAGTCTGCCGTTTGGTTGTTCGGGTCGATGGTGGCTTGTGAGCGGGTCAGCTTGGCCAGCGGGTATTTTTTGCGGGTTACTGCGCTCAATACGGAGGTTTTGCTGCTGCTCCAGCCGTCTTGGTCGAAATAGCCGCCGACAGGCTGCTGCCAGCTTCCCATGGCGTTTTTGTAGTAGTCTGCCAAGTCGTCGCCGGCAAGGATGTCGCCAAGCAGCGCAACGCTGACGTTATCGACTTTGGTGCGCGGCCCGGGGGTAACGTCCACACGGTAGCTGCTGCCGCGGTCGCTGATTTCGGTACGGCTGTTGAAATAGCCTTTGGTTTGTAGAATGGTTTTGACGTTGTCGGGGGTTTCTTCTGCCAGAAAGCCGACTTGCTCTTTATCCAGCTCTTCTTCCTGCTGCTGGGTAATCAGCGGCAGGTGTTCTTCCAGCATGGCTTTGATTTCGCTGTTGTCGGTGCGGATTTCTACCGGATATTTGGGATCGAGTTTGACGGTTTGCGTGTTGGTCGAGGGCGGAGCTGCCAGTTCGGATTCGGGTACGGGCTCGTAATCCTCCGCGCGCGGCTCAAACGCATCGGCGGCAAATGCCTGCATACAGGCAAGCGAAAGCGAGGTGAGCAGTACTGGCGGAGTCAGTTTGTTCATGGCAGTTCGTTGGAAATACGCAAAATTTGATTTTACATGATTTGCGGCGGGTTGTGGAATAGCGTTGATGCCTGCAGAGGCCGTCTGCAAAATGCCGTTGTGCCGAACGGTTGCGCGGCGTTGCGGTCGCAATGATGCAATGCGGAGGCCGGTGCGGTTATATGGTTTTGCAGACGGCCTCTGCAGACGGAAACGCCCGAATCGTTGACAATATCTGAAACGGGGCGGCTGTGTGCGGAACAATGCTTTCGGAAGATTGTTTGGTGTGTGGCAGTTTTGAGGAATAATATTTTAAATTGGCAATTATTTTTGAAATATTGTTTTATTTGCTCGGAATAAAGATGAAAATCTCCACAAAATAAAACGGTTTTATTTTAGAATATTATCCATTCTTAACACTTTTTAAAGGATTAGGAGCATGACAACCACCAATCCTCTGCTGTCGGCGGTGAACCGCGTCAGCTTGGTCAAGCAAATCTTCATCGGGTTGATACTCGGTATCTTAATCGGTTGGGTTGCGCCGAATGCCGGCCTTGCCGTCGGTTTGCTCGGCAGTCTGTTTGTCGGCGCGCTGAAGGCCGTTGCGCCGATTTTGGTATTTGTGCTGGTGTTGGCGGCGGTTGTCCAACACCAAAAAGGCAATGAGGCACACATCAAACCGATTCTGCTGCTGTATATTATCGGTACGTTTGCTGCCGCGCTGACTGCGGTAGTGGCCAGCATGGCGTTCCCGACCCATGTGATTTTGGCCAATGCCGGCGATGTTTCGACCACGCCGCCTTCCGGTATTGTCGAAGTATTGAAATCCCTGCTGCTGAAGCTGGTATCCAATCCGATCGGCGCGATTGCCGATGCCAACTATATCGGTATCTTGGCTTGGGCGTTGATATTGGGCGCGGCGTTGCGCTACCACAGTTCGGACACTACCCGTCAGGTTGTGGCGGACTTGGCCGATACCGTTTCGACGATTGTCAAATGGGTCATCAAATTCGCGCCCATCGGTATTTTTGGCTTGGTGGCCTCCACTATTGCGGAAACCGGTTTTGATGCGTTGGGAAGTTATGCCAAGCTGTTGGCGGTATTGCTCGGCTGTATGCTGTTTATCGCCTTGGTGGTCAATCCGCTGATTGTGTGGACGCAAATCCGGCGCAATCCTTATCCGTTGACTTTGATGTGTTTGCGCGAAAGCGGCGTAACTGCCTTTTTTACCCGTTCTTCCGCTGCCAATATTCCGGTAAATATGGCTTTGGCGAAAAAGCTGAACCTGCATGAAGATACCTATTCCATCTCCATTCCGATTGGTGCGACCATCAATATGGCGGGTGCGGCGATTACCATCAATGTCCTGACACTTGCGGCAGCCCATACTTTGGGTATTCAAGTTGATTTCCTGACAGCGTTATTGTTGAGCTTGGTTGCTACCGTCGGCGCGTGCGGTGCATCCGGCGTGGCAGGCGGTTCGCTCTTGCTGATTCCGATGGCGTGCAGCCTGTTCGGTATTTCCGACGATATTTCCATGCAGGTGGTTGCCGTGGGCTTCATCATCGGCGTGATTCAGGATTCTGCGGAAACTGCGTTGAACTCTTCTACCGATGTGTTGTTTACCGCTGCTGCCGATATGGGCAGAGCGCGCAACAACTGATGTCGTAATTATTTAAAAAGGCCGTCTGCAAATTCCGATTTTGCAGACGGCCTTTTTTTGTTTGCTTGATGGCGGTAAGAGAACAGATCTCCGCAAGCCATGCGGCTATTTTGTGGAGTGTACGGCAAGCAATATGGGCAGTAAGATATTGCTTGTGCTATTTCAGCAGGTTTTTCAATGCCAATCTTACCCCTTCGCCGACATCCGTACCTTTGGGAATGCCTTTGACGGCGGCTTTGGCTTCGCGCTCGTTGTAGCCCAAAGCAAGCAGCGTGCTGAGAATGTCGGCAGTTTCGTCGGCTTCTTGCGATGTGGCAAACAGGCCGTCTGTAACAGTTTGGGCAACCAGTTTGCCGCGCAGCTCCAATACCATGCGCTCGGCGGTTTTTTTGCCGATACCGGGCGCGGAGGAAAGGCGTTTGATGTCTTCCTCGGCAACAGCTTGCGCCAGCTCGTCCGCACTCATGGCCGATAAAATGCCTAATGCGGTTTTAGCACCGATACCGCTGACTTTCACCAGTTGGCGGAAGGTGGCGCGTTCGGCGGCGGAAGCGAAACCGAACAGCAGGTGGGCATCTTCGCGCACAACCAGTTGGGTGTAGAGTTGTACGGTTTCATTCAGCGGCGGCAGACTGTAGAAAGTTTGCATGGAAACATCGACTTCATAGCCGACACCGCCGACATCAATCACGATTTGCGGCGGTGTTTTTTCGATAAGTTTGCCGGTCAGTCTGCTAATCATGGAGCTTCCTAGAAGATGAAAAAAGCCGTCTGCAAACGGCGTGCGGCGGCCTTTTATTTGCAGACGGCATATATTGTATAGCAGAACAGCGGAAAAACCAAACGCTGTTCCGTGTTCTTATATAGTCGAATAAAATAAGAATGAGACAAGGCAGCGAAGCCGCAGACAGTACACATAGTACGGCAAGGCAAAGCAACGCTGTATCATTCTTATTTTAAATGACTATAAAATACAGACGGCCTGTTTGGGGGAACAGGCCGTCTGTATTTTCAGCCATGCATCAAATGGCCACTTGAGGCATGGTGCGGGCATGGGTTTTCGCTTCGTCGGCACGCTCCTGATTGTTGAACGGCCCCATGCGGACGGTGTATTCGTAATTGTTTTTCTCTACCGAAATTTTCGGGCGGATGTTCGCGCCGGCAAGGTGTTGCGCGGTTTGGTTCAGGTATTCGCGCGCTTCGTATTCTGTACCGAATGATTTCAAATCGACAAAAATAGCGGCCGGTGCTGCGGCAGGGGCGGCTTTCGCGCCGTTAGCCGGCTCGATTTTAACGTGTGCCGTGCCTTGGCCGAGAAAACCCAGCTTGGCAGCAGCAGCTTTGGATAAATCCAAGACGCGGTTGCCGTGGAACGGCCCGCGGTCGTTTACACGTACGATGATGCTTTTGCCATTGCGCGTGTTGGTGACTTTGATGGTGCTGCCTAAAGGCAGGGTGCGGTGGGCGGCAGTCATGGCGTTCATGTTGAAACGCTCGCCGTTGGCGGTTTTACGACCGTGGAAAACTGGGCCGTACCAAGAAGCATTGCCGCTTTGGGTGAAAGAAGCAGGCATGGTTCGCATGGTTTTGTAGGTTTTGCCCGCTACTTTATAGGTTTTGCCTGCTAAGGCGGGGGTAACGGAAAGTGCGCCGAAGGTCATCGCCAACAGCGCGGCGGAAAGGTTTTTTTTGTTGAAAATCAAAACAAAATCCGTTCTTGAGTTAATCGTGCAAAAGCGTATCTTTTATATCGGCAGATACGCAAAAGATGTTCGGACGGCATGAGCCGCGGAACATCAGATGCCGCCGTGGTAATCGTTTTGCCGCCACGCTTCAAACAGCATCACGGCAACGGTATTCGACAAATTCATGCTGCGGCTGTCGGGAAGCATCGGCAAACGGAGCTTCTGCCCGACAGGCAGGCTGTCGAGAATTTCTGCAGGCAGCCCGCGGGTTTCGGGGCCGAACAAAAAAACATCGCCCGGGCGGAATGCCGCCTGATCGGGGCGGGTAGTGCCTTTGGTGGTCAGCGCGAAAATACGGCGGCCTGCCAAGGCTTTCAAGCAGTCTTCAAAATTCTCGTGTACCGTCAGTTTTGCAAACTCGTGATAATCCAAACCGGCGCGCTTCATTTTGGCGGAATCCAAAGGAAATCCGAGCGGCTTTACCAAGTGCAAATCCGCGCCGGTATTGGCGCAGAGGCGGATAATGTTGCCGGTATTCGGCGGAATTTCAGGTTGGTATAAAACGACAGTAAACATATAAAACAATCACTTATCAAGGCGGAACAATGCCACAGCAGGCGGAGGATGTCAAAAAATTGGCTTAATTTTTCATTTACGCACGCGCCAATGTCCAGCAACAAATCCGCCGCGCGCCTGATTTTTTCAATATCTGCGCCAATTCGGACAGCGTTGCGCCTGTGGTAAACACATCATCAATTAACAAAAGATTACAATTATCCGGCAGCGGCTTCTGTATTTGGAAAATATTGCGGACGTTTCGCAGACGTTCGGTACTTTTCAACGTACTTTGCGGCGGCGTGTCGGCACGGGAAACGGTGTGGCGCGGCAGCAGCGTCCAGCCGTAATGCCGGCAAAGCCGTTGCGCCAATTCTTCGCTTTGGTTGAAGCCGCGAAACAGCCGACGCTCGCGACTCAACGGTACGGCCAATACGGCATCGAACTGCTCGTTATCCAGCCAGTCGGGCGCGCGGTGCAGCATGATGTTGGCCAACACCACGCCCAAACCCGGCTTTCCCAGATGCTTCCATTCATGTATGACGCTGCTGATGGGCGGCCTATAGCAGATTGATGCCCACATCCGTTCAAACGGCGGAGGTTTTTTCTGGCACGCGCCACACACCGCACCACCGATAACGGTACGGAAACACAGCGGGCAGCAGTTTCCGGAATCGGGAGTATAATAACGCAAATCCGCAGTACAGCCCGTACATAAGCCGTTTACCGATACGGTATTTTTCGCGGGCAAACCGTTACATAATATGCACGAACGGCAAGCCTGCCTGTCCGACCGCCGTATAGCGCGCCGCAAAAAGGAAAAATTCATGCCGCATTCCCGAAAAGTTTATCTGATCCACGGCTGGGGAGCCAACCGCCATGTATTTGACGACCTGATACCGCGCCTGCCTGCTGCTTGGCACATCCGCGCATTCGACCTTCCCGGACACGGCGGTGCGCCCGATGTCGGAACATTTGATATTGCTGCCGTTGCCGACCGTTTCGCAGCACAAATCGACGGGCGGGCGGATCTTCTCGGCTGGTCGCTCGGCGGCTTGGTTGTGCTTTATATTGCCGCACGCCACCCGGATAAAGTCCGCTCGCTCTGCCTGACCGCATCGTTTGCCAGACTCACCGCCGCCCCCGATTATCCCGAAGGTTTGAACCGGGTTGCGCTCGGCAAAATGACGGGGCTGTTCCGGCAGGATTATGCCAAACATATCAAACAGTTTCTACAACTGCAATTGCTGCACGCACCCGAATCCGCCGCCATCATCGAAAAAATCCTGCCCGACATCGCCGCCTGCGGCGCACCTGCCGCCCTTGAAACCGCGCTCGAAGCCGTCGAAAGAGCCGATGCACGGGCATTATTACCCGGTATTGCCGCCCCCGTGCTGCTCGTTTACGGCGGCAAAGACGCCATCACGCCGCCGCGCATGGGTGAATACCTGCACCGCCATTTGTCGGACAGTGAATTTTGTCTGATAGAAAAAGCAGCTCACGCACCTTTTCTCAGCCATGCGGAAAAATTTGCACAATTATGGTGCGAATTTACAGACAAACAGGCGTAGAATAACGTATTTGCCAACGGGACAGTGCGCCTTCCTGTGCGGAAACTCTTCATCATTTGCCTGTATTGCCAAGCATTTGGCCAATATGCCGTCTGCAAAAACAGGGACAGCATATCAGCAAAACCGCCAATAGGCATCTGCCGGTATCCTTATCGGACAGTAAGTTTTTCCGCAATTTGCAGACGGCCTTGATGTTGGAAAACCAATATGAAAACCAAAACTGCAACATTACTGAAAATTACCGCCGCCCTGATTGTCCTGTTTGCCGTTTTCCGCGCAGGCATGGCATTTCAAGGCTACCTCTACGAAGATACCTGTCTGGACTTGGGCGGCGGCAGAAACCCCGGCAACTTCCCGATTTGCGTGATTGACGACCAAACACGCCAAGAACGCTACGGGCAGCCTTAACCTACCTGCAACCGCCCGACCAAACCGCCATGACCGACCGCTGGAGCATCCACCGCCATCTTGCCGAAACCGCCGACGAACGGCTGCTGCTCGTGCGCCAAGTGCCGCAACACATCATACTTGCCGGTGCCGACAACGACATCAGCCGCCGCCTGCTTGCCGCACGTTATCCGCAGGCCGTATTTTCCGAATACGATTCCCGACGCGAATTTCTCCATACCGCCGCTGCCGCGCGGAAAGGCGGATTGTGGCAGAAACTGACCGGAAAAAGCATTCCGCAGGTCTGCCAAGCCATGACCGCGCCGCTGCCCGAGGCGCAGGCGGATATGCTGTGGGCCAATCTGAGCTTGGTTTTGGCCGATGAGCCGCTGCCCGTGTTCCAAAAATGGGCGCACGCGTTGAAAACCGACGGCCTGCTGTTTTTCACCCACTTCGGACGCGACACGCTGGCGGAACTCAAAGGCCGTCTGAACGGACACGGCATTTCATGTGAAACACCTGCCCTCATTGATATGCACGACCTCGGCGATATGCTGGCCGACAGCGGCTTTTACGATCCGGTAGTGGACACCGCCAAGCTGGAACTCAGCTACCGCAAAGCCGCGACGTTTTGGCAGGATATGGATACGCTGGGTTTGCGGCGGGCAGTAATATTCAGTGATGAAGCCGAAGCCCGCCGCCTGATTGACGGCTGGTTTGCCGAGGGAGAAGTCCTGAGCGTCACGTTGGAAACGCTCTACGGCCATGCGGTGAAGAAATTGGCATTGCCGCAGGGAGAAAATGTCGTGCGGTTTTATCCGAAAGGGTAAATTGATACGGCAAAACATACAAACAAAGGCCGTCTGCAAAAACACTTGTTCTGCAGACGGCCTTTGTTTGTGAAAGAGCTGTGCTTCTGCAGAGCAAAATCAAGAATGAAACAATGCAGTAAAGGCAGCAACGCCGTATCTTCGGTGTCTGGTTACTACAATCGTCTTTGGTTGCACATGAACCGCAGATTAATGCGTGATATGACAAACGAAAGTTTCAGATAAACGCTTTTTCCTTCATCGGGAGCAAGCCATTTTAGCGTGTGACCGAGGCATTTTAAACTGTATCAAATCCAAACAGTTTCCATGCATTTTCGCCTAAAATCTGCTGTCTTTCTTTTTCATTTTCTACGACTTCATGCAATAAGTGCCAGTTTTGCCCGTATCCGGTTTCGGTTTCATGTTGGGTGTGCGGCCAGTCGCTGCCCCATATGATGCGCTCCTGCATGCCTTGTTCCTGCAACATCCGGTAAATTTCTTTTCCCCGGGCTGCCTGATTTTCGGGTGTGGCCAAACGGTATAGGCCCGACAGTTTTACCCAATGCTGTCCCGGATCCAGCATGGAGATGAATTGCTGAAATTCCGGATCTGACAAGTCTCGATGCGGCTCGGGACGGCCGAGATGGTCGATAACAATATTGATATGCTCATTTGCCAAAGCAGGTAGTAATTGCAGCAAATAATGCGGCGGGCAATGCAGTTCAATATGCCAACCAAACGTGCGTAACAATCCTATCAACCGTTTCCATGCCTGCGTACCGACATCGGGTACGGGCTTACCGAACAGATTCAGCCGGATGCCGCATACGCCTTGATTGCAATATTGTGCCAGCAATGTTTCGGAAACATCGGTATCAACCACGACTACTGCTTTCAGACGGCCTTGGGATTGTGCGGCGGCTTGCAGCATGATGCTGTTGTCCGTTCCGTAAAAACTGGGTTGGATTAACACGCCGTAACGCAACCCTCGGGAATCGAGATGGCTCAGAAAATCCGTAACGGAAGCTTCGTAATCCGGCGTATAGCGTGCATTTTTGACAAAATTGCCGTTTGGTTCGAATACATGGGCGTGCGTATCAACGTAATTCATTTTATTCTCCGGTAAAACAGCCGTTTACATGACCAATTGTGCCAATATCACAGCGATAACTGCAGCAAACAAGCCAATCGGAATGGCCTTAAACAGCAGTTGGTTCAACAAAGCATTTTTATCGATGCCTTCCGGGGCGGAACCCAGAATCAGGCTTCCGCCCGATGAAAATGGTGAAATTGCAGTTGCCTGCGCCCCCACCACTACTGCCACGAACAATAGGGCGGGATTCAGCCCCGAATAGGCGGCAATGGTTGGGATAATGGGGAACAGGGTCGGTGCGACTACGCCTAAGGTGCTGGAGAAAACCGACATGATGGCACCGATACAGCACAGTACAACGGGAATCAGCCAAAAAGCGACATTACCGGATACCCAGCCGGAGAAAGCCTCTACCACTCCGACCTTAACCGCAATGCCGATTAAAATACCCATTCCGCAAATCATCAATAAGGTGCCCCACGGTACAAGTGCAATAACTTTTCTCTCGTCGGCCAGTTTCATCATCATACTTACTAAGGTAAAGACAATTGCGAGGAAACCGATATCCAGTTTGGCATTTGCCCAAGAAACCCAATCATTTTGCGGCCAAATCAGATGTAAAATCGGGAACGTTAATACAATGGCCATCAGCAGTACAATCAGGAAAATCGATTGTTTCTGTTTGGTTGTGAACGCTTCCGGTTTTTCCGCCTGTATGCTGATGGCGGACATCCGGCGGTTCCATAAGGAATATCCGCCCAAGATAACGACGGGTACCAATAAGGTCGTTACAAAAATAGCGGATGTGTAGCCGAATGCCGCTTCCTTGGCTATGCCAGATGTTTCCAACAATCCGCGGAAAATCACACCGCTTTGCGAGGTCATAAAATTAGCGCCGGCCAGCGCACCGTAATTGACAGCCATACTGCCGATGACAAGGTTCATTTTGGTTTTCTGGCACAACAGCAGAGTGAGCGGCGCCATAAACGCCAATACCGTATAAAAACCGGCTCCCAATCCTGCAATCAGGGTAGCTGCCGCGAAAACTGCCAGCGGCAGGATGTTTGGAAAATGGCGGCATTGATACAGCAAATGTCCCGCCAGCTTTTCAAGTGCCCCGTTTGCCAATGCTACGTTGTAAAACAGGCTGACCGACAAAATCACAAAAAATATTTTTACCGGCCAGAGCTTGACCAAATCTCCTGCGGATAAATCCATACCGAAGCAAGCAATCAAATAGGCTGTGGCAATCGCATAAAAGCTGATATTGATTTTTGTCAGATAGCCCGCCGCAATAACTGCCAATATCGCCAGTAAAATAAGTGCCATCATAATTTTTGCTCTCCTGATTATCAGAACCTGCCGACGGCGAAAAACATCAGTAGGTTCTATTCTCCAAAATAATCATTCATCTAGTCATATATATGACTAGATGAATGATTATTGGCAGACGTGTTATATTTGTCAATCAATCTTTTTATCCCAAAACGAAAAAATGGAATTCCATAACCTTCATATGGTGGGAAAGCTGCCGCGTTACGCACAAATCCGCCACCTTCTCCAACAAGAATTGGCCAAGCAGTCCTGGCCTGTAGGCGGGATGATTCCCAGCGAGCAAATGTTGGCCGAAACCTACGGGGTCTCCATAGGCACCATCAGAAAAGCCGTCGATTTATTAGTACGGGACGGTTTGTTGGACAAAGTGCAGGGAAAAGGTACGTTTGTGAAATATCCGGACTTTAACAGTTCGCTGACGCGTTTTTTCCGCCACCGCAATAAAGACGGCCTTCCCATTATTCCCGTCGGGAAAGTGGAAAAATTAACATCTATCGACGGCAACGGGGAAATCAATACTTTTTTGGGTCGGGCGGCACATGAACCTTTGATTTACATCGAGCGAACCCGCCGTTTGTCCGGCACCGTCATTGTCAGTGAAAAAATCTGGCTGCCCCGGGAGCCGTTTGCCGCGTTGCTCAAACTGAAACCCGAGCAATTCGATAATCTGCTGTATCCGCTCTACATCAAACAATGCGGACAGCTGATACTTTCCGCCCGCGAGCAATTGACTTTTCTTCCCCGCTATGCCGACGACTACCTGCCTGCAGGGAACAGCGGGGCAGCAGTAAAAATCCGCCGCTTCGCATACGGCATCAACGGGGAAGTATTGGAATATCGGGAATCTTATGGAAAGGCCGACGATTTTTGTTATGAAACAGTGATTGCCTGAATCAGCGTGCCAACTCCGCCTGAGGGCAGGATTCAGTTTGGTTTGCTTGTCCGTTAAAAAATCCAGCCGGCAGTAACTGAACATCTGCATCCTAGAGGGTAAGCCAATACAGCAGATGCGGTAAAAAAGGCCGTCTGCAAAAACACTTGTTTTGCAGACGGCCTTTTTTGCAGTCATTTCAAATAAAAGATAAAGTATAGTGGGATTCTTAAAAAACCGAACTGTGCAGGCAAACTGAGGCCTGAACTATATATTTCGCTTTTCCAGTCATAACACTATATTTTTGCCGTGTTATTTGATTTGACTACATCATCATTTACGCAAAAGGTGAGGATATTTTAAAGCGGAAAAATATTGGCGGCCATCTTTATCAAAATCGTATACATTACTAACGGATCTGATATTCTGCGGCGGTTCTTTTCCCGCTTTTAACAATTGCCGTGTGCAACGTCTGAATTTTCGGTTGGCAAACCGTTTGTCTTCTTTTTCACTTTTTGCATTTGTATAACCGCAAATTGGTGTTGTTTTGTAACTTTTGCTCATATGCGCTCCTAAAACTAAGTAAAGTACTTAGCTTTCTTTGAGCACCACTCCGTATTTGACTTTCATTGGTTTCCTTCCGGACTTTCAGATAATGGGTCGGTATGAGAATACATAGCGTAACCTAAAAAAAGCCGTCTGCAAAATCATTTTGCAGACGGCTTGAGGCCTTTGCAAAATTCATGACAAGGGCTTGTGGCGGGTTTTACCCCCTCCCGCTTGCTTGGGCTTTTTGAAGTGGTAACTTTCAAGGTATTCAATTTTCGGGCAGGTGTAAAACCCGCCCCTACCATCAGTTTTGGTTTGTTTCCTGTTTTTTTGCAAAAGGTCTCGGCTTTTTTGTATTTTTCAACTTAGCCTATCCGCTTAAACGGCGGCAGACAGGACAACAGCTGCTGGCCGTAGCGTTGGGTTTTGACGCGGTTGTCGAGAATGGTAACGCGGCCGTAGTCTTGTTCGGTGCGGATGAGCCTGCCGACGGCCTGCACGAGTTTTATGCTGGCTTCGGGTACGGTGATTTCGATAAAGGGATTGCCGCCGCGCTGTTCGATCCAGCGGTTTTGGGTTTTTTCGATGGGATTGTCGGGCATGGAAAACGGCAGTTTGGCAATGATGACCTGTACGCAGGCTTCGCCGGGCAGGTCGAGGCCTTCGGCGAAACTGTCGAGGCCGAAGATGATGCTGGCTTTGCCGGCCTGCAGGGCTTCGTAATGGCGTTGCAGTAAGACGGCTTTGGGCAGCTCGCCCTGTATCAGGAGCAGCGGCAGGTAGTCGTCGGGCAGGCGAAGGGCGACATCCTGCATTTGTTTGCGCGAGGAAAACAAGACCAGCGTGCCGATGGCTTCTTCGGCGGAAATGAGCTTGGGCAGCCATTCGACGGCGGCGGCGGTGTGCGCGGCGGGGTCTTTGGGGCTGGCGTGGACGGGCGGGATATAAAGCTCGCCCTGCGTTGCGAAATCAAACGGACTTTCAAGGGCGAGGGTAGTCGTTTCGGGCAGCCATGCCAAACCGGTTTGCCGCAGCAGCAGGTTGAAGTTGCCCAGCGATTGCAGGGTGGCGGAGGTCAGGACGGCACCTGCTGCCCGCCGCCACAGACTGTTGGCCAGATGGTTGGCACTGCTGATGGGGCTGGCGTTGAAAATATAGTCGTTTTTGTCGTCGATACGGCGGGTAATCCATTTTGCCAACGGCTCTTCGCCTTCGGCGGGCACGGTGGCAAACAAATCCCATACGGCGCTGATTTGTTCGATACGGGCGGTAAACAGGCCGAATTCGCTGCTGAGGCGGTCGATTAAGGCACTGTCCTGCTCTTTGTCGCGGCGGGCGGCGGAAAGTGCGTCGTTCAGGCCGTAGGTGTGTTTGAGCAGGCTGCGGGCGGCAACGGCGGTATTGGAAACCAGAAGTTCCAAACCTTTGGGAATTTTGCCGTCCTGCCACAGCCAGACCGGTTCGCTGTTTTTGCGGTTGAAATCGCTGCTGCTTTCAGCGTGCGCCTCGCCGTGGGACTGCCTGATGCTCATTTCCGGCTCTTCGGCAAGGTGGAACTGCCATTCGTGCATGCTGTCGAGCAGCGATACGGCGGCTTCGTCGGCCAAGTTGGCCAGTTCCGCCTTGTCGGTGACGGCGGCGATTCTGCCCGTGATTTGCGGCAGTTTTTCCAATGACCAGACGGCGGTGTTCCATGAATGTTCGGCGGCAAACTGGCTCAGGGCTTTTTTCGGCAGATGGTGCGCCTCGTCGATACAGTAAAAGCTGTTTTCCGGCGCGGGCAGGATAACGCCTCCGCCCATGCTGATGTCGGCCAGCAGCAAATCATGGTTGGCTACGACGACATCAACCGTTTCCAATACTTCGCGTGCCAGATAAAACGGACATTCGGCGCGGTTGGGGCAGGCCGCTTTCAGGCAGCCGTGGCGGTCGTTGGTGATACGGAACCACAAGCCGTCGTCGATTTTTTCCGGCCACGCATCGCGGTCGCCGTTGTAACGGCGGGCGGCAAATTCATCGGCCAGCGTGCGCAAAGTATCCAGCTCTTCTTTTTTCGGCTTGGTATCCCATAACACGGCAGGTGCTTCAAAACCGAGCAGGCTTTGCTGCGCGTTGCCTTTGGTGAGCTGGTAGAGTTTGTAGGGGCAGAGATAACGTCCGCGCCCTTTGGCCAGCGCAAACGTCAGTTCCAGACCGCTTTTTTCCACCAAAAACGGCAAATCGCGGTCAACCAACTGTTCCTGCAAAGCCACCGTCGCACTGGATACAATCAGCTTTTTGCCCCGTGTCTGCGCCATAATCCCGCCCGCCAGAAGGTAGGCGAGCGATTTGCCCACGCCGGTGGGCCCTTCGATGACGGCAATACTCTCGCCCTCGCGCTTCGGTGCTTCGCCGCCCTCTTCACGCACCAAAGTGCGTGAAAACGCGTTGGCCACCGCCGCAATCATTTCCCGCTGCGAGGTGCGCGGGCGGAAATTGGGCAGGTTTTTGCCGATGTTTTGGTAGTGGTCGCGGATGGCGTTTTTTTCGAGGTCGGTAAGCATGAGAGGCCGTCTGAAAAATAGGCAGTAACGGCTATTTTAGCACTTTTGGCAGCAGTAAGGCCGTCTGCAAATCAGGGGATAGCATATGCAGACGGCCTTTTTATGGATATAGCCATTTTAATTTAGGTTGGGACAAGGCAGCAGACAATACGCGTAGTCCGGCAAGGTGCAGCAAAGCGGCATCAAACTCAATTAAAACGACTATAAAAATGCTACAATGCCTTTTTGTTTTACCGACATCAAACCCATGAAAAAAAACGCCGCCCCCAAATCTTTTGAAGAGGCCGTCAAACGCCTCGAAGTGCTGACCCAGGCCATGCAGAGCAGCGATATGCCGCTGGAAGACGCGCTGGCCGCCTATCAGGAAGGCAACGGGCTCGTGCAGTATTGCCAAAACAAACTGGCCGAAGTCGAACAGAAATTGCAGGTGTTGGACGCAGGCGAAGTGAAGGAGTTGAATCTTGACCCAAGCGAATGATTTGAAAGCGTGGCAGCAAAAAGCCCAAGCGCAAACCGAGCTGGTGTTGGAACGCCTGTTGCCGTCTGAAACCCAAATACCGCAGCGTTTGCACGAAGCCATGCGTTACGTTACCCTTGGTGGCGGCAAACGCCTGCGCCCCTTGCTGGTGTTGGCGGCCTCCGAATTGGGCGATGCCGATTTGACCGCCGTCGAGCAGGCGATGGGCGCGATTGAAATGGTGCACGTCTATTCATTGGTACACGACGATATGCCCGCGATGGACAACGACAGCCTGCGCCGCGGCAAGCCGACCTGCCATGTGCAATATGGCGAAGCTACCGCGCTGTTGGTCGGCGACGCGCTGCAAACACAGGCGTTTGAGGTATTGAGCCGCCCGACTGCCCTACCTGCCGAACGCCGGCTTAAAATGTTGTCCGTATTGGCAAAAGCCTCCGGCAGTCTCGGCATGGCGGGCGGGCAGGCCATCGACTTGGCCAATGTCGGCAAACCCATGAATCAAGCCGAATTGAAGCAAATGCACGGCCTCAAAACCGGCGCACTCATCCGCGCCGCTGTGGTTTTGGGCGCACTTGCCTGCCCCGATTTGGGCGACGGTGAAATCGACCGCCTCGACTGCTACGCCGCCAAGCTCGGCCTCGCCTTCCAAGTGATTGACGATGTGCTCGACTGCGAAGCCGACACCGCTACATTGGGTAAAACCGCAGGCAAGGATGCGGACAACGATAAGCCGACTTATGTGAAACTGATGGGTTTGAGCGAAGCCCGTGTTTATGCCGAAGAGCTGATTGCCGAAGCGGTGGCGTTGTTGCAGCCGTTTGGCGAAAAAGCCGCACATTTGCGGCAGTTGGCAGAATTTGTTACGGCGCGGAAGAATTAGTGATGGTTTAAATAGTTGACGGTATGCTGATAGCGAATAATCGAATAGGAAAAAAGAAATGCACAACAGCATTTTAAAAAAATTCATTGAGAGCAATTTATTTGAAAATATTATTCTGGCTTGCATCATATCCAATGCAGTTATTTTGGGCTTGATGACATCTAAGAGTTTATCTGCTTCATATACAGATTTTTTTACCTATGCCAATAACTTTTTTCTTGCGATATTTGCTATCGAAATTTCCTTAAAGTTATTAGATTACCGTCAAAAATTTTTCTACGATAATTGGAATATTTTTGACTTCTTTATTGTGTTATTTGCTTTAATTATTGAGAGTAGTGAATTTTCCTTGTTTCGGGCATTTCGTATTATAAGGATTTTACGCTTATTTTCAGTTGTTCCAAAAATTAGGCTGATTACGCAAGCATTATTGAAAAGTTCTTACTCTATGCTGGGTGTGGCCATCTTGCTGCTCATTATTTTTTATGTATATGCTGTTTTGGGAACGCACCTGTATAGTGAGGACTTTCCTCAATATTTTGGATCGTTTAATGAAAGTTTTTACACTTTCTTCCAGATTATGACTTTTGATAGTTGGTCGAGCGGGATTGTACGACCACTTATGGAAGCCCATCCATATTCTTGGATTTTGTTTATTAGTTTTTTATTGATAGTTAGCTATATTATTTTGAATATTGCTATTGGTATTGTAGTGGACTGTATCGGAGAAATAAAAAGTGATTCCAATATGGAAGATACAATCCGCTATCATCATGAAACATTAGATAAAATTACTCATCTTGAGCAAGAAATTATTGCATTAAAAGAATTGGTTAAATCAGAAAAAATTACCCCCTCCCCCCCCCCCACACACACACTACATCTTCTCTTAGGAAAGATTGAGTAATTAGAGAGAATCAGATTAGGAAAAGTTTTGGAAACATCAAGTTTTCCGCGTGGTTATTTATAGAAAAAGGCCGTCTGCAAAACCGTTTTGCAGACGGCCTTTTTCCCATTTCATGCTATAATCCGCCCCGCACACCGCTCGGACAGACAGTCGCTGCGTATCGCGTAAGGCATACGGGGAGGAAAGTCCGGGCTCCAAAGAGCAGAATGCCGGCTAACGGCCGGGCGCGGTAACGCGACGGAAAGTGGAACAGAGAGCAGAACCGCCGATGGTTCACGTTGCAGCCTTTTGAGTCATTACAAGGCAGCCAACCGCAGGTTGTATAGGCAGTACGGCACGGCTGGCGCAGTAGGGCGCAAAAGGCTGCAACGTGAGCACAGGTAAGGGTGAAAAGGTGCGGTAAGAGCGCACCGTGCGGCTGGTAACAGTCCGCAGCAGGCTAAACCCCATTCGGAGCAAGACCAAACAGAACGCATTGACGCTGCTCGCCGAGCGTTCGGGTAGGTTGCTGGAGCGTGCCGGTAACGGTTCGCCTAGAGGAATGACTGTCCGACGACAGAACCCGGCTTATCGTCTGAACGGTGTGCCTTTATTTTATAGTCGAATAAAATAAGAATGATACAGCGTTGCTTTGCCTTGCCGTACTATGTGTACTGTCTGCGGCTTCGCTGCCTTGTCTCATTCTTATTTTATTCGACTATATAGTCATTGAACACAGAAAATGGCGATAAAAAGCCGTCTGTAAAACAGCCGAAGAAATCTGAATTTCTATCAGGGCTGTTTTACAGACGGCTTTTTACTGTTCGGCGTTTAGGAACGGATGCGGCGCAACACTTCTTCCCTGCCGATTAAGGCCAATACCGCGTCCACGCTCGGAGTTTTGGCTGTACCGCACACCGCGAGGCGCAGCGGCATACCGAGTTTGCCCATTTTGATGCCTTCTTCGTCGCAGAAAGGTTTGAACAAATCGTGAATTGCTTCGGCATTCCAATCGGCCAAGCCTTCCAGTTTGTCGGCAAAGCGCAGCATACGCGCGGCGGCATCTTCGTCCCAATGTTTGGCAAGGTCGGCTTCGGCAGGCGTTTGTTTTTCATAGAAATACAGACACTCGTCGGCCAAGGTGTTCAAATCTTGGGCGCGGTCTTTTACCAAAGCCAATACGTCCTCCAATGCGGGTGCGGTTGTGTCGCCGATACCGCGGACGGCGAGCCGTTCTTCCAGCAGCGCGGCAAGCGTACTGTTGGGCGTGATTTTGATGTGCTCGCCGTTGATCCAGTAGAGCTTTTTCAAATCCATGCGGCTCGGCGACGGGGAAACGTCTTTCAAATCAAACCATTCGACAAACTGCTGCATGGTGAAAAATTCGTCGTCGCCGTGCGCCCACCCTAAGCGCGCCAGATAGTTGAGCATGGCTTCGGGCAGGATACCCATCGCGCCGAAATCGGTAATCGCCACGGTGTCGCCGCTGCGCTTGGAGATTTTTTTGCCTTGCTCGTTGAGAATCATCGGCAGATGGGCGTATTCGGGCAGGGCGGCACCCATTGCTTTTAAAATATTGATTTGTTTGGGCGTATTGTTGACATGATCGTCGCCGCGGATAACGTGGGTCACACCCATGTCGAAGTCGTCGACCACCACGCAGAAGTTGTAGGTGGGCGTGCCGTCGGCGCGGGCGATGATTAAATCGTCCAACGCTTCATTGGGGATGGAAATTTCGCCCTTCACCAAATCCTGCCAGCGGGTTACGCCGTCTGTCGGCGTTTTGAAGCGCACCACCGGCTCTACGCCTTCGGGAACGGGCGGCAGGGTTTTGCCCGCTTCCGGGCGCCAGCGGCGGTCGTAGGTAGCCGTACCTTCTTTTTCGGCTTTTTCGCGCATGGCTTCCAGCTCTTCTTTGCTGCAATAGCAATAGTAGGCCGCACCTTTTTCCAAGAGTTCGGCAATCACTTCTTTGTAGCGGTCGAAGCGGCGGGTTTGGTAGATGACGTTGTCGGCGTTGTCATAATTCAGGCCGACCCAGTTCATGCCGTCGAGAATAATATTGACCGATTCGGCGGTGGAGCGTGCCAAGTCGGTATCTTCGATACGCAGCAAAAATTCACCTTTGTGTTTGCGTGCGTAAGCCCATGAAAACAGAGCGGTACGCACGCCGCCGATATGCAGGTAGCCGGTGGGGCTGGGGGCGAAACGGGTTTTGACGGTCATGGCTTTTCCGATATTGAGATGATGTAAAGCGTTATTGTATAGCGGGACGGGGGAGAAACCAAGTCAAAGACACGCCGCTTAGAGGGCTGACGGCAAAGGCCGTCTGCAAATCGTTCCTACTTACGGAATTTACAGACGGCATTTGAGTGCGGTTATTTTGACAGCACCAGTTTCGGCAACCATGTGGATAATTCCGGTATGGCAGCCAGTAGTACCAGCATGGCGGTTACTGCCAGTAGAAACGGGACAAGTTGCCTCACCAGCGCACTCATTCTGACTTGGGTTTGTGCCATCACGACAAACAGGCCCGGGCCGACCGGCGGCGTAAGCACACCAATAGCTGTTGCGATCGTGCAGATTACACCGAACTGTACCGGATCGATGCCAAGCTGTTTCACTACGGGCATAAGAATCGGTACCAAAACAATCAATGCGCTGATGCTTTCCAAAAACATGCCCAATAAAATCAACACCGCGGCCACCAGTAGCATAAACCCGAACGGGGAAGTTGTCAGCGAGCCGACGAATGCGACCAGTTGGTCCGGAATCCCTTGGAAGGTCAGTACCCAGCTTAACAGTGAAGCTGCTGCAATCAGTCCGCAAATTGTGGCGGTCAACAGGCAGACCGACAGGAAAATGCCGGACAAATCACGGATTTTGATTTCGCCGTAGGCAAAACACAAAATAAAAGCAATCAGCGAAGCTACCGCACCGGCTTCGGTTGGTGTCATGATGCCTGCGGCGATGCCGGCTACAATCACACCGGGAATCATGCCCGGCAGCAGCCCGTCAAACAAGATTTTCCGTAGTGGCAGCTTCGGAGAAATATGGGTGGAAGTTTCAGGGATCTGTTTGGTCAGTATGCCGGTTGCGAATACGACCGCACATAAGCCGAAGAAAATCAGCGTAGCAGGAATGATGCCGGCGATAAACAGCGGAATAATCGGCTGCACAGCCACCACGCTGTAAATAATCATCAGCATGGAAGGCGGGAAAATCGGACCGAGCAGCCCGCCGGAAACCGTTACCGCGCTGGCAAATGCTTTATCGTACCCTTGCTTTTCCATGGGCGGAATCATCACACGGCTCATGACACCGATTTGCGCTACTGCCGAGCCGAGTATTGAAGCTGCCAGCGCATTGGTGGCGAGGTTGGTATAAGCCAAACCGCCTTTCAAACGGCCGACAAACAGTTCCGTTACCGCAATCAGCCGCCGGGTCAGCCCGCCTTTGTTCATGATTTCGCCCACCAGTACAAACAGCGGAACAGCCAACAGACTGCCTGTTTCCAGAGAATTGAAAAACCGGAGCGGTACGCTGCCCATCAATATTTCCTGTCCGTCGGTAAACATAAACAGCAGTGCGGCACACAAAATGGCGGCATAAATCGGAAAACCGATCAGCAGCAATATCAAAAAAACCGTTAACGTCCACATTGTTCACTCTCCTGTCGGTTTGGGGCAGACAACTTCGGTTTGACTGCCCGTACAATGATTTACCGTTACTACGGTTTGGTGGAGACACAACAGCGTCAGTGCAACCGGCAAAGCGGCAAACGTGTACCATCTCGGCAGGCCGGTCGTGCCGCTGATTTCAGCCTGTACTTCAGGGCGCAATACCCATTCCCACGCGTAAAAACACAAAACGGTCATCAATGCCAGCAGTAGCGTGTTTGAAACCAGTGCGACAGCCGTGCGTGCTTTTCCGTTCAATTTGCCGATAACAAAATCAATACAGATATGCTGCTTGGTATGGGTCAGGTAGGCCAGTCCGAGGGCAGTAATGAAAGCCAGAAGTTGGGTGCTGATTTCTTCCGCCCAAAACAGCGGCGCATTGAAAAAATACCGCAACACCACTTGGATAACCATAATCAGCGTCAATATGCCGCAAAATACTGCCAACAGCCATTGTTCGCCCCGCGCGATACCGCTGTCGAGACGGTTGAGTAGGGATAACATGGTTTTCTCCTTTGTTGTGATGATGAATATCCGTGCTGTACTGTTTTGCAGACGGCATATCGGGGGTCAGGCCGTCTGCAAATGCCTGTTATGGTGTTGCGACTTGCACTTCACGGTAAAAACGAGCCAGCAGGGTGTTTTGGCGGCGGTAATCTGCTGCAACGTGCAAGGCAATATCGGCAAACGGCTGCAAGTTTGCGTCTTGCAGTTTGACACCCTCACGCAGTACGGTTTGCAGATTTCTGTTTTCGGCGGCAACTGCTTCGGCATAACCCCATTGCTCCGCTTCACGCACCGCTTCTCTCAAAATCCGGCGTTTGCTGTCGTCCAAACCGTCCCAATACCGCTTGGATACCACAATAACTGCAGGAAAAGCCATGTGGTTGCTCATGGTCAGATACGGGGCTTGCTGGTAAAACTTCATGCCGGCCAACGCATCCAAATCGATGTCTACCGCGTCCAAAAGATTGGTGGCGAGTGCGGGAGCGACTTCCGACAGCGGCAGCGGAGTCGGGGCCGCACCGTTGCTGCGCCAAAAATCACGATAAACCGGATTGGGAAACGCGCGTACTTTGCGGTTTTTCAAGTCAGCGGGGCGTTTGACCGGCGACAGCGACAAAACATGCCGCATACCGGCGAAACCATAACCCATACCAATCATGCCGTGTTTGTCCAGCCTGCCCAGCATTTCCCGTGCGGCGGGGGAGGAAGCGGATGCGGAGGCATGGCGCACATCACGGAACAAATAGGGTATGGACCAGCCTAAGAATGCCGGTTCGCGGTTGGCCAGTGATCCGGCAGTAAGGATGGCCATCGGCATCGCACCCGAACGCAGCATATCCATCATCAGCCCTTCCGAACCGAGTTTGCTGAGCGGACTGACGGCAATTTTCATTTTGCCTCCGCTTTTTTCCTGTACATTTTTATCAATTTGTACGGCGATTTTGTGCCAAACGTGGCTGGGTGGGGTAACGTGGCCGAGTTTCAAAGTCTCGGCATGTACTGACCATGTGGCAAGGCAGAATGGCAATGCCGCAAGAAAACGCGGGATTCTCAGATATTTCACGGCGCTTCTCCTTTTTGCTGAATAAAAAAGGCAGAGTGGTAAACCGGCGGACGGCGTTTGAGGGTTGGAGGAACAACAACCGTCGCGGTATGGGCTTGCCTTATGTTCGCGTTTCATTTCTCCGGTGGTGCTGTATTATTTTTTTATGTTGTTTGCAGACGGCATGAGCGGTTTATGCCGTCTGCAAAAGCAGTATGCAGAGACGTTAAACGTTTAGGTTTCGTCCAAACAGTTTTCTGCCTTCCAGCCGTGCAGCCATTCCAAAGCATCGTACAACTGCTCCTGCGTTTTGCCTTTCCATAAGCTGTTGCGTACCAACCGTTCCACACCCGCCGCATGGTAGATGCGTCCCATTTCCCGTGCGGAATACAATACGCGGGCAGTACGCGGAATACGGGCACGGTCGTAATGTGCGAAGGCAGCGGAGTAATCGAAATCATAGCGGCGCAATGCCGAGCCGATTGCAACAGCATCTTCCAGCGCCTGACATGCGCCTTGTGCCAAATACTGCGTCATCGGGTGTGCGGCATCACCCAGCAGGGTGATACGTCCGAAGCTCCAGCGCTCTACCGGATCACGGTCGGCAGTTGCCCAACGTTTCCAAGAAGTCGGGCGGTCGAGCATTTGGAAAGGCTGCGGGTGCACGCCTTGGAAGTACGACAGCACTTCTTCTTTGCTGCCTTCGGTTACTCCCCATTCTTCCTGCCGGCGGCTGTGGAACGTTACCACCAAGTTATACTGCTTGCCGCCGCGTAAAGGATAGTGCACCAGATGGCATTTCGGCCCGGCCCAGACAACAGGCGCATTTTGGCGCAAATCCTCCGGCATATTTTCTTCATCGACAACGGCGCGGTACACGACATGACCGGTTACTTTTGCTTCATCACCGATAAGTTGACGGCGCACTACCGATTTCACACCGTCGCAACCGATAATGGCATCAGCGGTGTAGCGGTTTCCGTTTTGGTCATCGGCCCATGCGCCGTTTTCATCTTGTCCGACCGAAACGATTTCGGTGGCCGTTTGAAAACGGATGGCAGGGTGCTGTCTGACTGATTCTAAAATGGACAAATGAATGTCGGCACGGTGGATAACCGCATAAGGGTTGCCGAAACGCCGGCGGTAGGCTTCCCCTACATCGATTTCCACCACAGGTTCTGCGGTGGTGCCGTCCATCAAACGCAGGTTGTCGGTAAATACAGAGCGTGCGCGGGCAGTATCGCCTACGCCCAATGCGTCTAATGCGGCGAAAGCGTTTGCGCCGAGTTGGATTCCGGCTCCGATTTCGCCAATCTGTTGTGCTTGCTCTAAAACCAGTACGTCCGCACCTGCTTGTGCAGCAGCCAGTGCCGCGGCCAAACCGCCGATGCCGCCTCCGATAATCAGGATTTGAGGTTTGGATTGCCCGTTCATGATGTTCTCCTTTGTAGATTTGTGTTTTTTATCTATTGGGGCCGTCTGCAAAATGGATATTTGCAGACGGCCTAGCTGCCGACGTAATCCGACTGCCGTTCGGGAGCAGCTTGGATAAAAGCTGGATGTTTCAGGGCGTGTGCGGCAACCGCGTTTAAAAGCGGGTAAGCGTCTAAATCGCAATTCATGCGTGAGGCATTGGCCAGTTGAGGAATCAGACAGCAGTCGGCAAGCGTCGGAGCGTTACCGAAACACCATTCGCCGCCGTCATGCCGTCGGAGCAGTTCCTCTGCTTTGCCGAGGCCGTCTGCAATCCAATGGGCATACCATTGGTTTTTGCGAGTCTCGTCCAATCCTGATTCATCTTGCAGATAACGCAGTACGCGCAGGTTGTTGAGCGGATGCAGGTCGCAGGCAATCAGGTAGCTGAACTCCAATACCCGTGCCCGTAATACCGCTGCCTCGGGAATCAGTTGCGGCTGAGGGTAGCGGCGGTCGAGGTAGTCGATGATCGCCAGCGACTGCCCCAAGCGCAAACCGTTATCTTCCAAAGTGGGAACGAATCCGGCAGGGTTGATGGAGCTATATTCCGCCGAATGCTGTAAGCCGTTGCGGATATTGATGCCCTCGCTTTCTGCAGACAGTCCTTTCAGGTTGAGTGCGATACGCACGCGGTAGGAGGCCGAGCTGTTAAAAAAACCGTACAGTTTCATGTTCTGTCCTTTTTATGCTACATCGACCGCCAGTCCGCCCAAGCCGTCAATACGGACCTGCATTTTGTCGCCGCGCACCACTGCACCTACACCTTCGGGCGTGCCGGTAAATACAATATCTCCGGGTTCTAAGGCAAACAGCTTGGAGAGATAGGAAACGGTTTCCGCTACCGACCAAATCAGATTACGGATATCACTTTGTTGGCGCGTTTCTCCGTTTACCGTCAGAGCAATGCGGCCGGATTGGATGTGCCCGACTTCGGAGACGGGATAAATTGGTCCGACAGGTGCGGAGTAATCGAAGGCTTTGCCAATTTCCCAAGGTCGCCCCATTTCGCGCATTTTCATTTGTAAATCGCGGCGGGTCATGTCTAAGCCGACGGCATAACCCCAAACGTGTTCCAAAGCATTTTCCACGGAGATGTCCCGTCCTGCTTTACCGATAACGGCAACCAATTCGGCTTCGTAATGCAGATTTTCCGTTTGAGTCGGGTAGGGGAATGCGTAAGTTTTGTCTTCTTCCACAGGTACGACGGCATCGGCGGGCTTACAAAAGAAAAACGGTGGTTCGCGGTCGGGGTTAAATCCCATTTCCCGTGCATGGGCGGCGTAGTTGCGTCCGACGCAATACACCCGGCGCACGGGGAAAAGAGCATCGCTTCCGACTACCGGAATGGTGGTAACGGCGGGTGGGGTAACGGCATAATTCATAATCTTCCTTTCGATTGGGTGGAGTGCAGGTTGGTTTTACAGACGGCCTGTTTCATTCTCTGGCTTCACGCAGCAGCCCGAAAGCCTCCAATACCGGGCGGTCGGAATAGCTGAACAAAACGACGTCTCCGCTGTCGTCCGCTTCCAAACGGACGGGATACCAAGACGGGACAACGAAAATATCGCGTGGTGAAAAACGGAATGACTCCTCGCCGATATAGACGGTGCCGCTGCCTTCTACCGCTGTATAAACCGTTGAGTCCGAGCTGCGGTAGGTTTTTCCTTTGAATCCTTTAGGCAGATATTGCAGAAATGTTCCGATGGTCGGCATTGCCCAGCCGCCGTTGGACGGATTGATATAGCGCATTTTCACACCGTCGTATTCGTCTAACGCTTCAAAACGGTAAAGTTTGTCGAGTGCTTCACGGCTGCGTTCGTAGGGGTAACTGAAAATCGGAGAAGTTGTACCGGACGGCTTGTGGCGCACCGGCACCATGTTGTAGCCGAAGCGGGCAAAACTTTCGCCTTCGTGTTTGCAGACGGCTTGTTCTTTAACCGTATTGTTTTCGGCAAAACCGGCATCCAATGCGGCAATCAGAGGAATATCCAAGCCGTCCAACCACACGACCGGTTCGCCGCCGTGCTCTGCCGAGGGGTTGCCGTGGTCATGCCAATTCCACGACGGCGTGATGATGAAGTCTCCCGGGTTCATGGTGGTACGTTCGCCGTTTACAGCCGTCCATGCTCCGCGTCCTTCCAATACAAAGCGTAATGCCGATTGTGTATGGCGGTGGCTGGGGGCGGTTTCACCCGGCAGAATGAGTTGGATACCGGCATACAGTGATTGGGTAATGCTGGATTTGCCCGGTAAGGCGGGGTTTTCCAGCACCAACACGCGGCGCACAGCCTCTTCCGCCGTAATCAATTCTCCTGCTGCCATCACATAAGGACGCATTTCTTCATATTTCCAAATGGCCGGAACGATGGTGGGACGGGGCGATTCTGTAACAAGGTTGTGCAGCGACAACCACAGCGGCGACAGGTTTTGACCGGCAAGCTGCCGGTAATATTCCCGACGTTGATTTTCCAAAGACATGGTTTGCTCCTCCTTAATGTCCATGCAGACTACATTCGGCTACATTGCGTTAATATGCCTGTGAATATATGATATGAAAAATAATATTTTCGTATAATGTATAACAAAAAGGATATGGCTTTGGGAGATTGGACACGCCGTGTCAGACTGCGGCATTTGGAAATCGTGTTGGCATTGGCGGAGAGCGGTAACATCAGTCAAACCGCCGAAAGTCTCAATATGACCCAGCCGGGCATTTCCCGCTGGTTGAAAGAGTTGGAAGACGACATCGGGCTGACATTGTTTGTACGCCACGCAAGGGGGTTGAAGCCGACCCATCATGGAGAAATTCTGATTGCTCATGCCCGCGAACTGGTGAACTATCTGGATTTGACCCGCGACGATTTGAACGCCTGCAAGCAGCACGGCAACGGCATTGTCCGTCTCGGCTGCTCCGGTGCGGTGACCACCAACACCGCACCTCTTGCCGCTGCCATGCTGACCGAAAAGTTGCCCCAATGCCGTCTGAATATTACGGAAAGTACCATGGATACGTTGCTCGGACAGTTGGCACAGGGCAGTTTGGATATTGTAATCGGCCGCTCCGCCAACCGCCTGCTGCCTGAGGGCATTGGGCATGAAACCATTTACACCGAGCCGCTGTATTTTATTTCCGGCACGATGCACCCGCTGGCACAAGTAAAAAATCTCGAGTGGAATGAACTCTACCGCTACCGATGGCTGGTGTGGCCGCCCAATACACCGATAAGGCAAGAATTGGAAAGCGTACTGTTGCAGGCGCAACAAAGCCTTCCCGACAATGCCATCGAAAGCAATTCCGCCAATTTCAACCTCAATATGCTTGCCCGTACCGACTTCATCAGCGTGGCTTCTGCGCGCACCGCCCGCCGTTGGCAGTATTTCGGGCTGATTGCCGTACTTGATTTGACTTTGCCTGTGTCGGGATCGGTGTCCGCATTTTGGCGAACCGACAGTCTCAAACGCCCTGCCGTCGCGCAGGCACTCGATATTATCCGCCAAGCGGCTGACCGCACGGAAAGCTGACGGCGAAGGCCGTTTGCAAAAAACGTATGGGGCGGTATGGGAAAAATATTTGGCCGGGATCGTTTTGCAGACGGCTTTTTGGGTTATTTTCGATGACGCTCAAGCGGATAGGCTGCGAATCGGCTATAATCGGCGTTTGAAATTTTTATTTTGACAACGCCTTTGCAAAGCAAACCATCATGCAAGAACAATACCAACCCTCCGCCGTCGAGCCGGCGGCACAAGCCAAATGGGAAGAAGCCCGTTTGTTCAACGTATCCGAAGACGCTTCCAAGCCCAAATACTACTGCCTCTCCATGTTCCCCTATCCCAGCGGCAAGCTGCACATGGGGCATGTGCGCAACTACACCATCGGCGACGTATTGAGCCGTTACAAGCTGCTCAACGGTTTCAACGTGTTGCAGCCTATGGGTTGGGACGCGTTCGGCATGCCTGCCGAAAACGCGGCGATGAAAAACAACGTCGCCCCCGCCGCTTGGACTTACGACAACATCGAATACATGAAAACCCAGCTCAAAAGCCTGGGCTTTGCGATTGACTGGGAACGCGAAGTAGCCACCTGCAAACAGGAATACTACCACTGGGAGCAATGGCTGTTTACCAAGCTGTTTGAAAAAGGCATCGTTTACCGCAAAAACGGCACGGTCAACTGGGATCCGGTCGACCAAACCGTATTGGCCAACGAGCAGGTCATCGACGGGCGCGGCTGGCGCAGCGGTGCGCTGATTGAAAAGCGCGAAATCCCGATGTATTACTTCAAAATCACCGACTACGCGGAAGAGCTGCTGAACGATTTGGACAAGCTCGAACACTGGCCGGAGCAAGTGAAAACCATGCAGCGCAACTGGATCGGCAAATCGCGCGGCATGACCGTGCGCTTTTCCGTGGACGAAGCCAGCCAAGCCGGTTTGGAAGGTGATTACGCGCAATTTTTGCAGGTGTACACCACCCGTCCCGATACGCTGATGGGCGCGACTTATGTGGCCGTGGCCGCCGAACATCCGCTGGCGGCTGCCGCCGCTGCCGACAAGCCCGAATTGCAGGATTTCATTGCCGAATGCAAAGCGGGCAGCGTGGCCGAGGCGGACATGGCGACGATGGAGAAAAAAGGCGTGCCGACCGGCCGTTATGTAATCAATCCGCTCAACGGCGACAAACTGGAAGTGTGGATTGCCAACTATGTATTGTGGGGCTACGGCGACGGCGCGGTGATGGCCGTACCCGCCCATGACGAACGCGATTTCGAGTTTGCCAACAAATACAACCTGCCGATCAAACAAGTCATTTCTGTTGACAACCAACCGTTTGACCATACGCAGTGGCAGGAATGGTATGCCGACAAAGAAAACGGCGTATTGGTCAACAGCAATGAATTTGACGGCCTGAATTTTCAGACGGCCTTTGATGCCATCGCCGCCAAGCTGCAAAGCCGAAACGCGGGCGAGCCGAAAACGCAATACCGCCTGCGCGACTGGGGCATTTCCCGACAACGCTACTGGGGCTGCCCGATTCCGATTATCCATTGCGAAAAATGCGGCGACGTAACCGTTCCCGCCGACCAACTGCCTGTTACCCTGCCTGAAAACGTCGTTCCCGACGGCATGGGTTCGCCGTTGGCGAAAATGCCCGAATTTTACGAAACAACCTGTCCTTGCTGCGGCGGCGCGGCCAAACGCGAAACCGATACCATGGACACCTTCATGGAATCGAGCTGGTATTTCTTCCGCTATATGTCGCCCGGATTTGCAGACGGCATGGTCGCTCCCGAAGCCGCACAATACTGGGGCGCGGTCGACCAATACATCGGCGGTATCGAACACGCGATTCTGCATTTGCTTTACGCACGCTTCTTCACCAAACTGATGCGCGACGAAGGTTTGGTGAAAGTAGACGAGCCGTTCGAGCGTCTGCTCACGCAAGGCATGGTGGTTTGCGAAACCTATTACCGCGAAAACGAAAAAGGCGGCAAAGACTGGATCAATCCCGCCGATGTCGAGCTGACCTTCGACGAAAAAGGCCGCCCCGTATCCGCCGTATTGAAAGCAGACGGCCTGCCCGTCATCATCAGCGGCACGGAAAAAATGTCGAAATCGAAAAACAACGGCGTCGATCCGCAAGAATTAATCGAAGCCTACGGCGCCGATACCGCCCGCCTGTTTATGATGTTTGCCTCGCCGCCGGAACAATCGCTGGAATGGAGCGATTCGGGCGTAGAAGGCGCGCACCGCTTCCTGCGCCGCCTGTGGCGCACCGTATTCGAATACCGCAAACAAGGCGGTACCGTTGCCGCGTTTGCCGGCAGCCAAGACGGTTTGGCGAAAGAATTGAAAGAGCTGCGCCACAAGCTGCACAGCACCATCGCCAAAGTCAGCGACGACTACGGCCGCCGCCAGCAGTTCAACACCGCCGTTGCCGCCGTGATGGAACTGCTCAACCAGTTCGATAAAACCGACACTTCGGGCGAACAAGGCCGCGCCGTGGCACAGGAAGTACTCGAAGCCGCCGTACGCCTGCTGTGGCCGATTGTGCCGCACATCTGCGAAGCCTTGTGGAGCGAATTGAAGCCGAATGTAACCGAAGGAAATCCCGTAGGGGAAAACCTGTGGACAGCAGGCTGGCCGCAAGTTGATGAAGCCGCTTTGGTGAAATCGGAAATCGAAATCATGGTGCAGGTCAACGGCAAGCTGCGCGGCAAAATCACCGTTGCCGCCGATGCTTCCAAAGCCGACCTTGAGGCGGCTGCCCTCGCCAGCGAAGGCGCGGTACGTTTCATGGAAGGCAAAGCACCGAAGAAAGTCATCGTTGTACCGGGACGCTTGGTGAATATCGTGGTGTAATGCCAAGCTGTTGATTAGAAAGCATAAAGGCCGTCTGCAAAATCACACTTTGCAGACGGCCTTTTTCGCTTTCAGGCGGTTTTCAGGTTGGTGGGCGTGGTTGGGTAGAAGAAGAATGAGTTAGGATAAGAGCATATCGCATCGTCCTCACACCGAATGATACGGCGTTTCCGCGTTTTGTCTAAGGAGGGAGTTTGACGAAACGGCTGAAGCAGTAATCCGCCAACCCGGCGGAGGCGCGGTGTGCTTTATGGAAGGCAAAGCACCGAAGAAAGTGATTGTTGTACGGGACGCTTGGTGAATATTGTGGTGAAATACCAAACTATTGATTAGGAAACATAAAGGCCGTCTGCAAATTATAGTCATTTAAAATAAGAATGATACAGCGTTGCTTTGCCTTGTCGTACTATCTGTACTGTCTGCGGCTTCGCTGCCTTGTCTCATTCTTATTTTATTCGACTATAGATTTGCAGACGGCCTTTACGGTTTGCAGCTTGACTGCTTTGTCGCGCTCTGTGTTATCCGACTATATCAAAACCTATATAAAAACGGCAATGGCCAAAAACGGCGGTCGGAGCAGGTTTTATTCCTGTGCGCCTGCTTGGCTTTGGGAAAGTTTAGATTTTCGATATTGTTTATCGGCTATAAATCCTGTTTTTGCGGGCTGGCGCATGGGATTTTACAACAGTTTGGGTTTGCCGTTTGGTTGGCACACTTGGAGCAGATGGAAGCAGGGTAAGGGCAGGGCAAGGCAAGGACGTATCTTGTTGTTTGCTTTCGATACGGATTTGCCGTTGTTTTGCCGTATGGTTGATGTTCAGCGGTTGGCAGGCGTACGCTGGCGTTTGATGCCCGCGCCTGCGATATATACGGCAATGCCCAGCCATACCCATGCGTAGCCGGTAAACCGTTGCAGGTCGAATGTTTCGCCAAACAGGGTCAGTCCGAGGAAAAACTGCATACTCGGCGACAAATACTGAATCATGCCCAAATCGCTCATGCTGATGCGTTTGGCTCCGGCGGCGAACATCAGCAGCGGCAGTACCGTAACCGCCCCCGAGCCGATGACAACGGCGGTTTGCAGGGTGTTCAGGCTGCCGAATACCAATTCTCCCCGTATGGCGGTATAGCCCAAATAGGCCAGTGCGAAAGGCAGCATCAGCAGCGTTTCCACCGTCATGCCGGTCAGCGCGTCCACCGGGGCGAGTTTGCGTAATAAACTGTACACGCCGAAGCTGACGGCCAAAATCAATGCAATCCACGGTACGTGTCCTGCGGGGAGGGCAAGCCACATAATGCCGGTCAGTGCCAGCACGATGGCGGCGGTTTGGGTTCGACTGAGGTTTTCTTTGAAGAATATCCGGCCAAACGCGATGTTGACCAGTGGCGAAATGAAATAGCCGAGGCTGGCGTCCAGTATGTAATGACGGGAAATTGCCCACAGATAAACCAGCCAGTTGATTGAAATGGCCGCCGCCGAGCAGGCCAGCGTCAGCAGCAGACGGCGGTCGGCGAAGACGTTGAACAAGGCGTTTCCCTGTTTCATGATCAGCAATACCGCCACAGCAAACACCGCCGACCAACTGACACGCTGCGCCATGATTTGCCCGGCATCGATGGGTGCGGCGGTAACGGGATACCAGTAAAGCGGGAACAAGCCCCAAATCAGGTAGCAGCCCAGCGCGAACAGCAGACCTTTGCGGTATTCTTCGACAGGAGTTTTCATATGGGATCAATCGGTTCAATCAAATGTGTGGAAACGGGCGTAAAAAGTTTTGCGTGCGCGGGCTGTATCAAACGGTTTGATGTTGTGTGGTTGGGGATAAGCGTTATCGGCAGCAGTACCCAGGCCGTCTGCAAATCAGACGGTCTGCCGCGGACGGGTCATCATGGTTGGTGTTGAGGTCATACCGATAGCCGGTCTGCCGAGGTTTTCGTGCTGCTTGGGTGGAATACCAACTGGAATATCAAAGCGTGCGGCATTTATTGGGAAAACGGGTTTATTCTAGCAGAAATTACCTTATCCGAACGGACAGAGGCGATAAATGCGGTATGCGGGGCGGCGGGCAGACGGCTTGGCGGTGCGGCCAACAAGCTGCCTGTTTTCAGACGGCTTTGTTTTTCAGCGGCAGTTTGATGTGCGGCTTGGTGGCTTTTTCTTCAACAATCGGAATGGTTTTCAGCCCGAGTTGTACTTGCTGCTCGTCGCTCAGAAGGTTGCTCCAGTCGCCGTGTTTGTACCATTCGGAGCCGTCGAGTTCGATGGGGTGTTGGATACGTTCGCAGCCGTTGCCGCACTGCAGGTCGTCTTCACGGCAGTATTTGTCGCAACCCCAGCAAATACGTTCGGGTTTTTTCGGGGCGATGGGAAATTTTTTTGCCATGTCGGGTCGGGTGTGTGTGTTGGGATAGTTGGAATTATAAAGGATTTGTGATGCCGTCTGAAAAATGCGGCGCGGGTTTTACTTGATTTGAAGGCGGTTTGTTAAAAATTGTGAGTGTGGTGGTCTGCTTCATGACAACAGACGGGAATTTGCTGCTTGGCTGCACGATTTTTCCCAAATATAGTCATTTAAAATAAGAATGATACAGCGTTGCTTTGCCTTGCCGTACTATGTGTACTGTCTGCGGCTTCGCTGCCTTGTCTCATTCTTATTTTATTCGACTATACAGAAGAGAAAATGCGAAAAGGCCGTCTGCATTTTCGATTTGCAGACGGCCTTTGTGCGCCAAATCACGGCGGAGGTTGATTATTCAACGGTAACCGATTTGGCCAAATTGCGCGGTTTGTCCACATCGGTACCGCGTGCCAATGCCGCATGGTAAGAGAGCAGCTGCACCGGAATGGTGTGCACAATCGGCGACAACACGCCGACATGGCGCGGCGTGCGGATAACGTGTACGCCTTCGCTTTCGGCAAAGTTGCTGTCGAGGTCGGTAAACACAAACAGTTCGCCGCCGCGTGCGCCGACTTCCTGCATATTGGCTTTTACTTTGTCGAGCAGTACGTTGTTGGGGGCAATCACCACGACCGGCATATTTTCGTCCACCAGTGCCAGCGGGCCGTGTTTCAACTCGCCCGCCGGGTAGGCTTCGGCATGGATATAGGTGATTTCTTTCAGCTTGAGCGCGCCTTCGAGGGCAATCGGGAAGTGGATACCGCGGCCGAGGAACAAGGCACTGTTTTTCTTGGCGAATTTCTGCGCCCATGCGGCGATTTGCGGCTCAAGGTTCAATACGTGCTGGATGCTGCCCGGCAGTTGGCGCAATTCTTCGACGTATTGGCGTGCCTGTGCGTCGGAAACGTGGCCGCGCAGTTTGCCCAAAGTCACCGCCAAACCGAAGAGTACGACCAGTTGGGTGGTGAAGGCTTTGGTGGAGGCTACGCCGATTTCTGCGCCGGCGCGGGTGTAGAGCACCAATTCGCTTTCGCGCGGCAGGGCGGATTCCATCACGTTGCAAATCGACAGGCTGTGGGTTTGCCCCAGAGACTGGGCGTATTTCAACGCTTCCATGGTATCCAGCGTTTCGCCGGATTGGGAAATGGTGATGACCAGCTGTTTCGGATCGGCAATCACGTCGCGGTAGCGGTATTCGCTGGCGATTTCGACATCGGTCGGGATTTTGGCGATGGATTCCAGCCAGTATTTGGCAGTCAGGGCGGAGTAGTAGGACGTGCCGCAGGCCAGAATCTTAATGCCGGTGATTTCGTTGAATACTCCGCGTGCTTTCTCTCCGAAGTTTTCCGGCTCGAAGCCGCCTTCGAGGAACACTTCCGCGGTGTCGGCAATGGCGCGGGGTTGTTCGTGGATTTCTTTCTGCATGAAGTGGCTGTACGGGCCGAGTTCCAGTGAGGCCAGCGACAGTTCGGACATTTTTACTTCGCGTTTGGTTTCCGCGCCGGTTTTATCAATCAGCTTTTGAATGCCGTCTGCGGTTAAGAGAGCGATGTCGCCGTCTTCCAGATAGGAGATTTTGCGGGTAAAGGCGATGACGGCGGATACGTCGGAGGCAATAAAGGTTTCCTGTTCGCCGAATGCCACCAAAAGCGGGCAGCCCATGCGCGCCACCACCATTTCTTGGGTGTTTTCTTGCGAAATCACGGCGATGGCGTATGCGCCGTGGAAGTTTCGGGTGGCTGCCTGTACGGCTGCGTATAAATCGCCGCCGTTTTGCGAATATTCGTGGTTGACGCTGTGGGCGATGACTTCGGTATCGGTTTGCGATTCGAATACATAACCCAAGCCTTGCAGGCGTTCGCGCTCGGCTTCAAAGTTTTCGATGATGCCGTTGTGCACCACGGCAATCATGCCGCCCGAAATATGCGGGTGGGCGTTCGGCTCGGTTACGCCGCCGTGGGTCGCCCAACGGGTGTGGCCGATGCCGATGTGGCCGTGGATACCTTTTTCGCGGGCTGCGTCTTCCATGAGTTGGACGCGGCCGACACGGCGCACGCGGCGGATTTTTTCGCCGGTGTGCACGGCGATGCCCGAAGAGTCATAGCCGCGGTATTCGAGACGTTTCAAGCCGTCGGTTAAAAAATCTACTACATTGTGGTTGGCGCGGATGGCGCCGACGATACCGCACATATTCAGTTCCTTAGTATCAAAATGTTAACAATGTGCCGCGTGTTCCGGCAGTTTGAAAAGCAGACGGCATCAAATCGTTATGCCGTCTGCAAAGGGTTTATTTGGCGGGCTTTTCCGGACGTACCCAGCCTTCAATCACGGTTTGGCGGGCGCGGGCAATGGCCAGACGGCCGTCTGCAACGTTTTTGTTGATGGCGCTGCCCGCACCGGTGGTCACGCGGTTGCCGATGACCACGGGCGCAACCAAAACGCTGTTGGAGCCGATGCGCACTTCGTCGCCGATAACGGTTTTGTGTTTGTTCACGCCGTCGTAGTTGGCAATGATGGTGCCTGCGCCGAAGTTGGTTTTGCTGCCGACTTCCGCATCGCCGATGTAGGTGAGGTGGTTGGCTTTGGTGCCTGCGCCGATGGAGGCGTTTTTCACTTCGACAAAGTTGCCGATGTGGACATCTGCCGCCAGTTTCGCTTGCGGGCGCAAACGGGCGTACGGGCCGATGACGTTGTTTTCGCCGACTTCGCAGTCTTCCAATGATGAGAACGGGGCGATTTTGCTGCCGGAGGCGATTTTGGCATTTTTAATCACGCAGTTGGCACCGATTTCCACATCATCGCCGATTTCCACATCGCCCTCAATCACAACATTGACATCAATCACCACGTCCTGACCGTGTTTCAGACGGCCTCTCAAATCAAAACGGGCAGGGTCGCGCAGGGTTACGCCGGCTTTGAGCAGCGCTTGCGCCTGTTCGGTTTGGAAAATGCGCTCGAGTTCGGCCAGTTGCACTTTATTGTTGACACCGGCCGCCAGATGAGAGGCGCGCACTTGTACGGGGTGTACGGCGATGCCGTCTGCATTGGCCAGCGCGATCAGGTCGGTGAGGTAGTATTCGCCTTGGGCGTTGTTGCTGGAGAGGCTGTTCAGCCAGCCTGCGAGTTTGGCATTGGGCAGCACCAAAATGCCGGTATTGGTTTCTTTGACTGCTTTTTGTGCGGCATCCGCGTCTTTTTCTTCAACGATGGCAACCACTTTTCCGCCTTCGCGGATGATGCGGCCGTAGCCGGTGGGGTTGTCGAGTACGTCGGTCAAGAGGCCGACTTCGCTGCCCGCAGCATCGAGCAGGGCTTGCAGGGTCGCGGTATCGGTCAGCGGCACGTCGCCGTAGAGTACCAACGTGCGGCCTTCTTCCGGCAGGTGCGGCAGTGCGGTTTTGACGGCGTGGCCGGTGCCGAGCTGTTCGGTCTGCTCCACCCATACCACATCGCGTTTTACTTTTTCCAATACTTGCTCTTTGCCGTGGCCGATTACCACGCAGATGCTGTCGGGATTCAGTTCGGCGGCGGTGTCAATCACGCGCGCCACCATTGGTTTGCCGCCGATTTCGTGCAGCACTTTCGGCATTTTGGAATACATGCGCGTGCCTTTGCCGGCGGCGAGGATGACGATGTGCAGGTTTTGGGTCATTTCGGTTACTTTCGTTACGTTTGGGCTGTCGGTATGCCGTCTGCAAATGTGTCGGTTGTGTGTTTCAAACGGCATGAGGGGTTATTTTGAGGGTTTTTCCCATGTTGTCCTGCGGACTTCGTGTTGGCTGTCCGGTGCGGGCTTGACGGCGTGCGGCTCGGGGCGGTATTGGTTGTAGTTCATATTGGGAGAGTATGTGCCGTCTTGGTAGTAAACACGCGCGCCTTTTTCGTATTTCGGGCGCAGTGTGGTTTTGCCTTCGGCATTTTGGTAGGTTTCCCACGCGCAGCCGGAAAGGACGGCGGCGGCGAGAAGCAGGGCTGGGTAACGCATGGTGTGTCCTAAAAATGATGAGGGTGGGCAGCCGGCCGATGCCGGTATCCGCCGTGTTGGGAAATTATGTTTATTGTAATGAATTTGCAGCGTTATTCCTACTTACCTTACCCGATTTTGCGTATGCCCCATTCTGCCAGCGCGTGCATGTCGGCAGCGGCAAAGTCGACAAACGGCAGGTTGTGGGCGTGTGCGCTGAACCATACGGTTTGCATACCCAGTATTTTTGCGGCGTGCAGGTTGTCGGCGCTGTCGTCCACCATGATACATTGTTCGGGCGCGCTGCTAAGCAGGCGGCAGACGGTTTGATAGGCTTGCGGGTGCGGTTTGTAGAGCAGGCCGAAATCGTCCGTACCCAGCAGGCGGTCGAATTGCTTGTGCAAACCGAGTGCGCCGACGATTGCCTGTACATAAAAAGACGGGCCGTTGGAAAAGACGGCTTTGCGTCCTTGCAGACGGCTTAATGTTTCTGCCGTGCCGTTTACGGGAACCAGTGCGGCCAGCAGGTCGGCAATCGGGTGGCTGGCACGCAGAAATTCGCTGATGTCGATTTCAGGGTGGTGGATTTGCAGTCCGGCCAGTGTTGCGCCGTATTTGTGCCAATAATCTTGGCGCAGGTGCGAGGCGGCGGCAGTATCGATTTGCAGACGGCCTGCGATGTAATCGGTCATGGCGCGGTTGATGAGGGTAAAGATACCGGCATCGGCATGGTGCAGCGTGTTGTCGAGGTCGAACAGCCAAACGGGTCGGGTCATGGTAGGGTTTCGTGCGGACAAATATTTGGTATGATGATACCCGAATCGGGAAGAACCTATCAAAGGAGTTATTGTGAAACGGAAATTGTTGGCGGGCTTGGCCGTGTTGTTTGCCGCAGCCGGCGCATGGGCGCAAACCGAGGTACGCTTGGCGGTACACGGCTCGTTTTCTCTGCCGGATCAGGCTTTGGCGGCGTTTGAACGGCAGCATGATGCCAAGGTTGCCGTGATTAAAGTGGGCAGCGGCAACGAGATGATTAACAAGCTGATTTTAAGCAAAGCCAAACCGATTGCCGATGCGGTGTACGGATTGGATAACGCCGGTATCGGTAAGGCACGGCAGGCAGGTATTCTGGCTGCGGGGCAGCCGCGTTCGCGCCCGTTGGATGCCGCGATGCCGGCGATACCGGCGGTGGATTATGCTTATGTGGTGCTGAATTACGATAAAAAATGGTTTGAACGGCACAAATTGCCGTTGCCGCGCTCTTTGCAAGATTTAACCAAGCCGCAGTATAAAAATCTGTTGGTAACGCCCAGCCCCACAACCTCCAGCCCCGGATTGGCATTTTTGTTGGCCAATATCGGCGGCATGGGAGAGGAAGGCGCATTCAAATGGTGGGCGGCCATGCGCGGCAACGGGGTGAAAATTGCCAAGAGCTGGAGCGACGCTTACTACACCGATTTTACCCACAACGGCGGTGCATATCCGCTGATTGTCAGCTATGCCACCAGCCCCGCGGCCGAAGTGTTTTACAGCAAAGGAAAATACAGCGAACCGCCTACCGGCAACTTGTTTCTGAAAGGCGGCGTATTCCGTCAGGTGGAAGGTGCGGCAGTATTGAACGGTGCGAAGCAGCCGGAATTGGCGGCAAAACTGGTGCAATGGTTGCAAAGCAAAGAAGTGCAGCAGGCAATACCGTCTGAAATGTGGGTTTATCCTGCCGTAAAAGGTACGCCCCTGCCCGAAGTATTCAAGTTTGCCCGCATACCGGAAAGCAGCGACTCTCCGAGCAGGGCCGAGATTGACAGCAAACAAAAACAATGGATTTCCCGTTGGGCGAAAACCGTTTTGCGTTGATACGGTTGATACGGCCACCCGAGCGGCTTTTCCCAACAGGCCGTCTGCATTTTCCGGATTTGCAGACGGCTTTTTGCAGACGGCTGCATACGGAGATGACAAATACCGCCAATCTGATTATGCTTGCTGTTTTACTCGATTTGCCCGATACGCCAACCGTATTGGTTACGGCATGACATCCGCTGCGGATTGCCGGAACAATGCCGGACAGGACGTATCTGTTTTCTATTTTCAATACCCTAACCAGTTATGAACATTATTCAAATTCTTGCCGCCGAACTTTCCGCCACCGCCGCCCAAATCACCGCCGCCGTCGAAATGCTCGACGACGGTGCCACCGTGCCCTTTATCGCCCGCTACCGCAAAGAAGCCACCGGCGGGCTGGACGACACGCAATTACGCCATTTGGAAGAACGCCTCACCTACCTGCGCGAGCTGGAAGCGCGTAAAGCAACCGTGCTCAAATCCATTGAAGAACAAGGCAAACTCACGCCCGAATTGCAGACGGCCATTGAAGAAACCGACAACAAAACCGCGCTGGAAGACCTCTATCTGCCCTACAAACCCAAACGCCGCACCAAAGCGCAGATTGCCCGCGAACACGGTTTGCAGCCCTTGGCCGATTGGTTGTTGGACGAGCAGCCGCAAGACGTGGAGACCGCCGCAGAAGCCTATCTGAACGAAAACGTACCCGACAGCAAAGCCGCGCTTGACGGCGCACGCGCGATTTTGATGGAACAGTTTGCCGAAGATGCCGAGCTCATCGGCCGTTTGCGCGAAAAACTGTGGAACGAAGCCGAAATCCACGCGCAAGTGGTGGCGGGCAAAGAAACCGAAGGCGGAAAATTCGCCGATTATTTCGACCACCGCGAAGCCGTACGCGCCATGCCCAGCCACCGCGCATTGGCTGTTTTGCGCGGCCGCAACGAAGAAATCCTGCAAATCGCCCTCAAATACCAGCCTGACGAAACCCCGATTACCGAGCAGAGCGAATACGAAAAAATCATCGCCGCGCACTTTAATATTTCAGACGGCCATAAGTGGCTGCGCGACACCGTGCGCCTGACATGGCGTGCCAAAATCTTCCTTTCGCTCGAACTCGAAGCCCTGGGCCGTCTGAAAGAGCAGGCCGACACCGACGCGATTACCGTATTCGCCCGCAACCTCAAAGACCTGCTTCTTGCCGCCCCCGCCGGCCGCCTGCCCACTCTCGGCCTCGACCCCGGCTACCGCAACGGCGTGAAATGCGCGGTGGTGGACGACACCGGCAAGTTGCTGGACACCGTCATCGTCTATCTCCACCAAGAAAACCAAATGCTCGCCACACTCGCCCGCCTGATTAAACAGCACGGCGTGAAACTCATCGCCATCGGCAACGGCACCGCCAGCCGCGAAACCGACAAACTGGCGGGGGAGTTGATTAAAGGCCTGTCTGAAACGGACTTACACAAAATCGTCGTTTCCGAAGCGGGCGCATCCATCTATTCCGCCTCCGAACCCGCCGCCAAAGAATTCCCCGATTTAGACGTTTCCCTGCGCGGCGCCGTCTCCATCGCCCGCCGCCTGCAAGACCCGCTGGCCGAACTCGTCAAAATCGACCCCAAATCCATCGGCGTCGGCCAATACCAGCACGATGTGAACCAAAGCCAGCTCGCCAAATCGCTTGATGCCGTGGTGGAAGACTGCGTGAACGCCGTCGGCGTAGACGTGAACACCGCCTCCGCCCCGCTGCTCGCCCGCATCTCCGGCCTCAACAGCACGCTCGCGCAAAACATCGTTGCCTACCGCGACGAAAACGGTGCGTTCGACAGCCGCAAAAAGCTCCTCAAAGTACCGCGCCTCGGCGAAAAAACCTTCGAACAGGCCGCAGGCTTCCTGCGCATCAACGGCGGCAAAGAACCGCTCGACGCATCCGCCGTCCACCCCGAAGCCTACCCCGTCGTCGCCAAAATGCTGGACGACTTGCAAATCAAAGCCGCCGACCTCATCGGCAACCGCGAAAAAATCAAACAAATCAAACCCGCCGGCTACACCACCGAACAATTCGGCCTGCCCACCATCCTCGACATCTTGGCCGAACTCGAAAAACCCGGCCGCGACCCGCGCGGCGAGTTCCAGACGGCCACCTTCGCCGAAGGCATCAACGAAATCAAAGACCTGCAACCCGGTATGATTTTGGAAGGCGTGGTTTCCAACGTCGCCAACTTCGGCGCATTCGTCGACATCGGCGTGCACCAAGACGGCCTCGTCCACATCTCCGCCCTGTCGGACAAATTCGTACAAGACCCGCGCGAAGTCGTCAAAGCGGGGGACGTGGTAAAAGTGAAAGTGCTGGAAGTGGATGCCGCCCGCAAACGCATCGCCCTTACCATGCGCTTGGACGACGAACCCGGCGTGCAAACCAAACGCAGCGACAGGCCGTCTGCAAATTCAAGTTTGCCAAACGGAAGACGCGGCGGACAGCCAAACAAAGCGCAAAGGGAAAAAGCCCCGCAAAACAGCGCGATGGCGGATGCGTTTGCGAAGTTGAAAAGATAAACGGTTGCCTGAAAAATATAACTCGTAGGGTGGGTGTAAACCCACCGTTTAAATATAAATACATTACAGGAATCAAAAATTATGAATGTACAAGAATTCATGTCCACATATACAAACCATCCGGTTTTATTTATTGGAGCAGGTATGAGTTTGAGATATTTAGAGAATTCATATACTTGGGATGGATTGTTATCCAAAATTGCGTTTGGTTTATTTGGGGACGACAGGGAATATCTGAATATAAAATCACGAAATGTGGAAAATGGAAATTTCAAATACGAAGCAATTGCAGAAGAATTACAAAAGAAGTTTGATGAAGTCCTAGAAAAAGACCCCGATGGAAATTTTCAAGATATAAATAATGAATTTTTTAACAGCATGCGTTTAGGCAAGCCGTCAAGCAGGTTTAAAATTTATATATCCAAACTCCTTACTGAGCTGAAATATAGAAAAAATACAAATATAGAATTAGAAGAATTGAAAAAAGCAAGAAAGAATGTCGGCTCGATTATCACAACGAATTATGACAAATTGGCACAGGATATTTTTGAATTTAACCCACTGATTGGTAATGATATTCTTCTAAGTAACCCCTATGGCTCAATATATAAAATACACGGATGCGTCGATAATCCGTCAAAAATCATCATCACGAAAACGGATTATGAAAAATTTAAAGAAAAATATGAGCTTATCAGGGCTCAGCTTCTATCTCTTTTTATCCACAATCCGATTATATTCTTAGGATATAACGTTGGAGATGAAAACATCAAAGAAATCTTAAAAACAATTTTTACCTATGTAGAGCCTAATTCTGATACTGCCAGAAAAATCCGAAGCAATTTTCTACTTGTGGAATACGAAGCCGGTTCCGCAAATCAAGATATTGTTGAACATGATATTGATATAGAAGGATTTGCAACCATACGGATTAATAAAATAAAGACAGATGATTTTTCCCAGATTTATAAGGCCCTTGCGTCATTAACTTTACCGATTTCAGCAATGGATGTTCGTAAATTCCAATCAATAGCGAAAGAAATCTATGCGGGTGGTAGCATTAAAGTTAACTTTACGGAAGATATGGATAGCTTGAACAATAGTGATAAAGTAGTTGCTATTGGTTCAAGCAAAACTATTAAATATGAATACCAAACAACTTCTGAAATGATGTCTAACTATTTTAAAATTATTGAGGAAGAAGATTCGCAAATATTAAGTTTAATCAATAAGCAGAAAATAACGTCTACCCAATATTTCCCCATTTATGGGTTCAGTAGGATTTGTGCGGAAATTACGGAAGAGAACAGATTAAAAGAACAACAAAAATATAAATTAGAACATTTGATTAAAGATGCAAAAACATCCTGTAAGAATAAGCACTCCTCTATTCAAAATATCATAGATGATGAAAATATTTCTGCAACATATAAAAATGGAGCAATTGCTTGGGGTATTTGGTATGATCAACTTGCTAAAAATGAAATCATTGACTACCTTAAAAATTTTGATGATAAAAAAGTACTGAATACAAAAAACTGCTCTGTATGTTTGATTACAAACAATATGCCGATGCCGTCTGAAATTTTAAATGGTGGGTTTACACCCACCCTACCTGTTTAAAGAAAAAGCTTCCTGAAAGCAAAAAACATGCCCAAAATCGCCCCTCTTCTACCCTTTCTTCCACGCTGGAACAAAACCTGCAATCCCTGCCTGAAAACAGACGATGTTGGAGAAATACCTGTATAACCTTCAGACAGCTTGAAACGCAAGCCTCTTGAACACAGGCCTTCTGAAAACAAAGGAAATACCTGATGACCGACAACACCATCATTCTCTATACCACTGCCGATGGTCAAGCCCGATTCTTATTACGCGAACTGGGCGAGCAGCTTTGGCTCACGCAGGCGGAAATGGCTGAGTTGTATCAGACCAGCAAGCAAAATATCAGCAAGCATATTGCAGCAGTGCTGGCGGAAGGTGAACTGTCCGAAGCGGCAACCGTCAACTTTCAGTTGACAGTTCAAAACGAAGGCGGGCGGCAGGTAAGTCGCGAAATCGCCCATTATTCCCTGCCGATGATTATCGCCGTCGGCTACCGCGTGCGTTCCACCCGCGGCACGCAGTTTCGCCAATGGGCAACGCGCACATTGGGTGAATATCTTCATAAGGGCTTTGTGCTGGACGATGTGCGCTTGAAAAATCCGCCCGTCGGCACCCTGCCTGCGCCGGATTATTTCGATGAATTGCTGGAACGCATCCGCGACATCCGCGCCAGTGAAAAGCGCATTTATCTGCGTGTGCGCGAAATTTTTGCGCTGGCGGCGGATTATCAGCCGAGCTTTAAGGAAACCACTCAATTTTTCAAAGTGATACAGAACAAGCTGCATTTTGCCGCTACCGGTCAAACCGCCGCCGAGCTGATTTACCGCCGTGCCGATGCTGCCAAGCCTCAAATGGGGCTGACCCACACCGACTCAGGCAGCCTGAACAAAAAAGACATTACCGTTGCCAAAAATTATCTGCAGGAAAATGAAATCCGCGAGCTGAACCGTATCGTTACCATGTGGCTGGATTTTGCCGAAGACCAAGCGCAGCGTAAAAAACTGGTTTTCCTGCGCGATTGGGCGGACAAATTAGACCAGTTTCTGCAATTTAACGACCGCGATGTGCTGCAAGGCGCGGGGCGTGTCAGCAAAAAACAGGCGGATGCCAAAGCCGCCGCCGAATATGAGCGTTACCAAGCAGCGCAACGCCGGCTTAAAGAGCAACAGGGTGAAGCGGATATAGCCGAACTGCTGCATTTGAAGAAACCAAGATGACCGATATCGAAACCCACCCCCTCCCGCCTTTTCTTCCGCCGGATGCCAAAGTTTTGATGCCCGACTCTTTTCCGCCGCCTCGGGCGCGTTGGAAGATGGATTTTTATTATCCGAATTTCCAAAACGATATGTGGCGGATATTCGGTTTGATTTGGTTTGGTGACAAAAACCATTTTATTGATTTGCAATTAAAATCTTTTAAAGAAGCGGCAATCCGCGCCTTTTTGCAGGAGACGGGAATTGCTGTTTATGATACCGCCGTTCAAGTCCGGCGTTTGCAGAACAATGCTGCCGATAAGTATTTGCAAATTGTGCAAGCGGTTGATTTGCAATCGCTGTTGGCGGAAATGCCTGATTGTGCGCACATATTGACCACCGGCGATTTGGCTACGCAGACGTTGTACCGCTGTTGCCGGAGCATACTGTTGCGCCGAAAATCGGACAATCCGTGCAAACGGAATGCTGCGGCTGCCGATTGCATCTGCACCGCCTGCCTTCCGGACCGCGTGCTTATCCGTTGGCATTGGAAAAGAAAGCGGCGGCATACCGTGCGGTGCTTGAGGAGATTTTCAGGCTGCCGGAAAGCTGATTCGGTGCATGATGCTTGAGGTAATGGGTTTTGCGGAGTTTGGTAATGACGGCTCGTGAAAAGTTATTTTGCTGCGTGTAATCTTTAGGATAAGAGCGTACTTTGTGTCTCAGCGGTTGTGGCTAAAGTTGGCGGTATTTGCGGAATAATTGACTGGGGAGTATGAAAGAAGAGCAGCTAAAACGGCAGCAGAACAGGTGGCATTGAAAAGATATGCGGTCTGAAAAAACCGAATTTGCAGACGGCATGCGGTATAATGCTTTTGGATTTATTGACGAAACAAGGAAAAATCATGAGCTTGATTATTGAGGACATTCAAGAAGGTTTCGGTAAGGAGGCGGTAAAAGGTAAGGAAATTACCGTGCATTACACGGGCTGGCTGGAAGACGGTACGAAGTTTGATTCCAGCCTCGACCGCCGTCAGCCGTTGACGATTACGTTAGGCGTAGGTCAGGTGATTCAGGGCTGGGACGAGGGTTTCGGCGGTATGAAAGAGGGCGGCAAGCGCAAGTTGACGATTCCGTCTGAAATGGGCTACGGTGCACACGGCGCGGGTGGTGTGATTCCGCCGAATGCGACGCTGGTGTTTGAAGTGGAGCTGTTGAAAGTGTACGAATAAGTACGGTTTTGCCTGATTGGGGCATAAAAGGCCGTCTGCAAAATGGAACGGGCGTGGAAGATTACACGGGTTTCGTTTTGCAGACGGCCTTTTTATAGTCATTTAAAATAAGAATGATACAGCGTTGCTTTGCCTTGCCGTACTATGTGTACTGTCTGCGGCTTCGCTGCCTTGTCTCATTCTTATTTTATTCGACTATATGTTTGGATACGTGCCAACTGTTCACTTTTACGCTGGAGGGGCGATTTTATTGCGCCTCTGATTCCGCGGCAACGGGAGCGGACAATGTTTCGGTATCGTTTTGCAGACGGCTTGTGTTGTCTTCAAGCGTTTGCAGGGTGTCGGCGGTATTGTTGTGCAGTGTGTCGGTTTCCGTCGGGTTGGCGGTGTGGCTTTCGCTGTCAACCAAGTCGTCGATGTCGAGATCTTCATCGGGAGTTTGGGGCAGTACGCCGCCGGTTTGCTGACTGCGTACGCGCATATAGAGGTCGCGGGTGTAGCTGTATTTGTCGAGTGCTGCCTCGTCCAAGCTGTCGGTCAGGTCGAGCAGGTTTTCACGGGTGCTGACGGCGTTCAGTCCGGTTGTGCCCCAGCGCAGGGCATCGGTTTTCAGGACGGCGTTTTTCACCGGATAAACGGTGGTAATGGCGTTGCCGGTGGTGTCGCGCACGGTGGAAGGGCCAAGCAGCGGTACTACGAAGTAGTTGCTGTTTTTCCAGCCCCATGAGGCGAAGGTGTCGCCCAAGGTGTTTTTGTTGTCGGGTACGCCGCCCGCACCTGCTACGTCAATCAGGCCGCCCAAGCCGAAGGTGGTGTTGATGCCGACGCGTACTAAGTCTTCGCTGGCGCGTTTGATGTCGAGACGCAGCAGGTTGCTGCCGAAGCTGGTAACGTCGCGCAGGTTGTTGAAGAAGTTGCTGATGCCGGTACGCACGGGTTTGGGTGTGATTTTGCGGTAGCCGCGTGCAACGGGCGACATGATGTATTGGTCGGCTTTGTCGTTGAATTTGGATACGGCGCGGTTGTACGGTTCGTAGGGGTCGGCAGGGTTGCGCTCTGCAAGTGCGGGTTGAGCGGCAAGCAGGGCGGCAAGCAGAATGGGGACGGTTTTTTTCATGAGCTTAACCAGTCGTTGATTTCGTATAAGTCCGCCAGCGCGCGCACGGACTCGGGCAGGTGGCGGAATCGGACGTTGGGGTTGAGACGTTGCGCGGTCAGCAGCAGCGACAGGCAGGCGGAGTCGGCGCGGCTGACGGAGGCAAAGTCGACGGTGTCCAAGTTTTGCAGACGGCATTGCTGCTTAAAGTGTGTATAGGCGGTATCGGTTACGGTTTTTACGGTAACTTCGCCGCCGATATACAGTACGCCGTCGCGGAGTTCACTGTTCATGGTTTATTTACCGCTGTTTTTGGCTTTCAAGTCGGCAATCAGGCCGTCAACACCTTTGGCTTTGACGGTTTCGCCGAATTGGTTGCGGTATACGGTAACCAAGCTCGCGCCTTCCACAGCAACGTTGTACACGCGGTAGCGGTTGCCGCTTTGGTAGGTGGTGAAATCCATGTTGACGGCTTTTTCGCCGGCAGCAGCCACTTCGGCGCGGACGATGATTTCTTTACCGCCTTTGTTGACTTTCGGGTTGTCTTTTACATTGACTTTGGCGTTTTTGAATTTCAGCATGGTGCCGCTGTATGTGCGGATCAGCAGGGTTTGAAATTCTTTGGTCAGCGCTTGTTTTTGTGCCGGAGTGGCGGTGCGCCATGGTGCGCCTACTGCCAGTGCGGTCATGCGTTCAAAGTCGAAGTAGGGCAGGGCATAGGCTTCTGCTTTGCGGCGCGCGCTATTGGCATCGCCTTGTTTCAGGATAGACAATACTTGAACGGAGTTTTCACGAATTTGTTTGACGGCATCGGCAGGTGCGGCAACGGCAAGGCTGATGCTCATCAAACCGATGGATAATGCGCTGAAGAAAGAAGATTTTTTCATGTTTGTGTCCTAAACGGTGGATTTGAGGTGTGTTATTCTGCGGCGGCAGGCGGTTCTCCGCTGCCGGCATTTTTTTCGGCAAAGCTGGTCATGAATTTGCCGATCAGGTTTTCCAACACCAAGGCAGAACTGGTGATGGCAATGGTATCACCGGCAGCAAGGTTGTCGATGTCGCCGCCTTGCAGCAGGCCGATGTATTGTTCGCCCAGCAGACCGGAAGTCAGGATTTGTGCGGATACATCGCTGCTGAATTGGTATTGTTTGTCGAGATTCAGGCTGACTTTTGCCTGATAACTGTTCGGGTCGAGCGTAATCGAGCCGACTCTGCCGACCAATACGCCTGCGGATTTGACCGGCGCACCGGCTTTCAGTCCGCCGATGTCGCTGAAGTCGGCATAGACGGTATAGCTGCCGTCTGTACCGCCGACCGTTGTGCCGCCGGCCACGCGGAATGCCAAGAAACCGACGGCAACCGCGCCCAGCAGGACAAACATACCGACCCAAAATTCTAAAATGCTTTTTTTCATCAGGTGTTCCAAAAGAAAATATCCAAATCAGCCGGAAGTAAAGTTTCCGAACTGCCGTTATCTGTTTTATTGGTTTGCCGGCCGCCGTTTTGTATATGGCGTAAGCCTTGCCGGCGGCATTATGCGGCAAACATCCATGCGGTCAGAACAAAGTCCAAGGCAAGAATCGTCAGCGCGGAAGAAACTACGGTGCGCGTACTGGCGCGTAAAATCCCTTCGGAGGTCGGTACGCAGCGGAATCCTTGGTGTACGGCAATCAGCGTAACCGCTACGCCGAATACGGCCGATTTGATCAAACCGTTGGCAATGTCGTAGCTCCAAGTGATGTTGCTTTGCATTTGCGACCAATATGTGCCGCTGTCCAATCCCAGCCACTGCACGCCGACCAGATAGCCGCCGGCGATGCCTGCCATGTTGAAAATCGAAGCCAAGAGCGGCATGGAAAATACGCCAGCCCAAAAGCGCGGGGCGACCACACGGGCAACCGGATCGACCGCCATCACATTCATGGCTTCAAGCTGCTCGGTGGTTTTCATCAAACCGATTTCGCTGGTCATTGCGCCGCCTGCGCTGGAGGCAAACAGAATGGCCGCCAGTACCGGCCCGAGTTCGCGCAAGAGCGAAGCGGCAACCATAAAGCCCAGTGCGGATTCTGCTTTAAACTTAACCAGTTGGGTATAGCCCTGCAAGCCCAATACCATGCCTACAAACAGGCCGGATACGGCAATAATCAATACCGACAGCACGCCGGCAAAATAAACTTGGCGGACGGTCAGGCGCGGGCGCGCAAACGCGGTAGCGGATTTGCGCAGGATTTGCAGCAGAAATAAGGTCACGCTGCCGAGTGCGCGGATAAAGGCGAGCGTGTTCGCGCCCGTGGTTCGGATAAAATTCATATTGGGTTTTACAGACGGCCTGAAACTGCTGCCGTCAGGCGGGCAGGGCCGTATTTATTATTTAATTTCTGCTTGGGATAAAAACGGTTTGTTTTTATCGTTGTTTAACATGAATGACACAGCATTACCGTGTCCGCATCAGCCCATCAAATCCTGCTGCAAAGTCGTTTCAGCCGGGTAGCGGAAGCCGACAGGGCCGTCTGCTTCTCCGCCGATAAACTGCCGTACCCACGGAGAATCGAGTTCGCGCATTTCTTTCGGCGAACCGCTGAACATGATTTCTCCGTGTGCCAGAAAAATAACCTGATCGACAATTTGCAGCGATTTTTCAATGTCGTGCGACACCATAATGCTGGTGGAGCGCAGTGCTTTGTTGACGCGACTGATGAGATGGGCAATCACACCCAACGAAATGGGGTCGAGACCGGTAAACGGCTCGTCGTAAATCATCAGCTCGGGGTCGAGGGCGATGGTGCGCGCCAACGCCACACGCCGCGCCATGCCGCCGGACAATTCGGACGGCATAAGGTGTTCCACACCACGCAGGCCGACGGCATTGAGTTTCAGCAGCACCAAATCGCGAATCACTGCCTCGGGCAGGCGGGTAAGCTCGCGCATGGGAAAGGCCAGATTGTCGAAGACCGACAAATCGGTAAACAATGCGCCGTGCTGAAACAATACGCCCATGCGGCGGCGGTGTTCGTGCAGTTCGGCGGCAGAAAATGCCGCCAAGTCGCGCCCCTCAATCAATACCTGCCCTTGTTGGGGGTGAATCTGTCCGGTAATCAGCCGCATCAGGGTGGTTTTGCCGCTGCCCGAACCGCCCATTACAGCGGCAAAATCCCCTTGTTTTACAGAAAAGTTGATATTGCTCAAAATCACGCGCTCACCATAGGCAAACTGCACGTTTTTCATTTCGATAAAAGGGGTAGTCATGTGGGGAAGCGGCAGGTTCAAAGGGATATATTTTATTACTTCGCTGTGTAAGGGGCAATTTCAGACGGCATGGTTGCGGTTAGTATTTGTAAAAACGCGTGAAAAGGTAAAGCCCGCCTGCTTCATTGCGGTGGTATTTATGCAACAATACCGTACCGACAGTTTGTAATGAGTGAAAGGCCGTCTGAAAATGAAACCGTATTTGTCTTTATTCCGAACCGCCGCCGTTGCCGCATCCGTATTGCTGCTCGCCGCCTGCCAGAGCGGAACGGTGAAGAAGCAGCCCGAAACTGCCGCCAAACCCAAGGCCAAACCGAAAGCCGTGGTTGCCGTGGCCTTGGGCGGCGGCGCATCCAAAGGCTTTGCCCACATTGGTATACTTAAAGTATTGAAACAAAACGGAATACCAGTAAAAATCGTTACCGGTACATCGGCAGGTTCGATTGTCGGCAGCCTCTACGCCTCGGGTATGTCGCCCGACCGCTTGGAGCTCGAAGCCGAGATTTTGGGCAAAACCGATTTGGTCGATTTAACCCTTTCCACCAGCGGATTCATTAAAGGCCAAGCCTTGCAGGACTATATCAACCGCAAAGTCGGCGGCCGCACGATGGAGCAGTTCCCGATTAAATTCGCCGCCGTCGCCACCGATTTCGCCACCGGCAAAGCCGTCGCGTTCAACCGCGGCAACGCAGGGCAGGCCGTGCGTGCGTCCGCCTCCATTCCCAACGTATTCCAACCTGCCGTTATCGGCGGCCGCAGATATGTGGACGGCGGCCTGTCGCAACCCGTGCCCGTTACCGCCGCAAAAAACCAAGGCGCGAATTTCGTGATTGCGGTGGATATTTCCGCCCGCCCGTCGAAAAACACCCAAGCCGGTTTCTTCAGCTACCTCGACCAAACGCTCAACATCATGAGCACCACCGCCCTGCACAACGAGCTGGCCAAAGCCAATGTGGTAATCAAACCGCAGGTGCTGGAACTGGGAGCGATTGGCGGTTTCGACCAAAAAGCCCGCGCCATCAAGCTCGGCGAAGATGCGGCAAAAGCGGCTTTACCGGAAATCAAGCGCAAACTGGCGGCTTACCGGTATTAAGGATAAGGCCGTCTGCAAAATGGCATTTGTATGGTATAGTGTAATTACTTTAAAAATTCGGACGGTGCAGACTGTGCGCCGTTTGGCAGAAAGGCAAAATCATGCAGAATCCGGACCTGACTTCTCCCGAACTGTGCCGTGTGCGTACCGTTACCGCCTTCATTTCATTGGATAAAGACGATGGAAACTGGCAATCCGTGCTGGCGGAGGCAAAGCAGCAGTGCGACAATATTGCCGCCGCCCTGCAACAGCGCGGCTATACCGTGCAGTCGGTGCGGCTGGTTGCCAATCCGTTCGGCGAATATCTGGATACGGAGAACATCGCAGCCGCTTCGCAAGGGCTGGCACGTATTCGCGGTATTTTGGAGAATCTGAACCGCAACGGGCTGCGTATCCGCTTTGCCATCGGAGAAGCACGGACGCAGCAGGAAATCGCCCTGCTGCCGGAGCTGATTCGGGATTTCGGCGACCTGAGTAATGCCTGTGTCAATATCGGTTTGAATGAAAACGGTTTTTTAGATAATGACCGGATTTTGAACTGTGTGGAGGCGGTGCGGAAAATCGGTGAAATCACACCGCGCGGCGAAGGCAATTTCAATTTTACAGTCAATTTCAACTGTAACGAGCTGATTCCGTATTTTCCGGCAGGCTACCATCGGGGCGGTTCGGACAAGTGTCTGGTGGTCGGCTTGGAGTCGCCCGATTTGCTGGCGGCGGCATTACGCCGTCTGAACAATCTGCCCGAGGCGCACGAAGCGTTCCGCCAAGCTGCGTTTGCCGCCATGAAAAGTGCATTGCAATACCATGCGGATGCTGTACAGGCGTGTGTTGCCGCCGTGCCGTTGGCAGAGGGGTGGCGTTATGCGGGTATGGATACTTCTGCCGCACCGTCGAAAAACTGCACGTCGATGGTGGAAGTGTACCGGCTGTTGCGCGTACCTCATTTCGGCGCGGCAGGAACAGCGGAGGCTTCGGCACTGCTGACACGTGTGTTTAAAACGCTGGACAATGTCTGCGCGGTCGGCTTTTCCGGTTTGATGTTGGCAGTGGTGGAAGACGAAGGGCTGGCGGCGGCAACGTCGGACGGTTCTTTCGACATACAGCACCTGCTCACTTACAGCAGCGTGTGCGGCATCGGCTTGGATACCGTACCTGTCGGAGGCGATACGCCGTCTGAAAAAATCGCCGCGATTATGCGCGACACCGGTACGATGGCATTCCGTCTCAACAAGCCGTTGACTGTGCGCCTGTTTCCCGTGCCGGGTTTGCAGGCAGGTATGCGTACCGCTTTTGAAAGCGATGATTTGTGCAACTGCACGGTACTGGCGGTCGGATAATACCCGATGTTGCAAATGCCGTCTGAAAACTTGGATTTTGCAGACGGCATTTTCCCTGCTCCTACATAGAAAAATCCCCCCGAATCCAGTACAATACGCACGTCAGAACCTGCATTCGCAATCAGCAAGGCGGCTTTTCCGTCCTAAAGCGCGCCTACTGCGTTGAAAATGCCCGCAAGGTGTCCGACCTCGCTGTGCTTTTCGCCTTGTATCCGCATTTTCAGGCCAAAAAATCTGCTCATGCCGATTGCGAATGCAGGTTCTAAAATTCTGAAAGAACAAGAAAATCATGGAAGCTGAAGTTATCAATCAGTTGAACAACACCTTAAACGATTTGGAAACCCGCAGTGCCGACATCCGCGTGTATATGGATTATCAGGGTAAGAAAGACCGTTTGGAAGAAGTAATCGGTTTGTCGGAAGATCCCGAATTGTGGAACGACCCGAAAAAAGCGCAGGAAATCGGCAAGGAGCGCAAGATTTTGGAAGGCATCGTGCTCACGCTCGACACCATCGCCGCCGGCATCGAAGACAGCCGCATGTTGATTGAGATGACGGTGGAAGAAGGCGATGCGGAGGGCTTTGCCGCCGTGCAGGAAGATGTGGCCGGTTTGGAAGCCAAAATGGCCGAACTGGAATTCAAGCGGATGTTCAACCAGCCCGCCGACCCGAACAACTGCTTTATCGACATCACCGCCGGCGCGGGCGGCACGGAGGCGGAAGACTGGGCGGGTATGCTGCTGCGCATGTATTCGCGCTATGCCGAACGCCGCGGCTTCAAAGTGGAAATCTTAGAGCAGGACGACGGTGAAATCGCCGGTATCAACCGCGCCACCCTCCGCTTGGAAGGCGAGTACGCCTACGGTCTGTTGCGCACGGAAACCGGCGTGCACCGCCTGGTGCGCTATTCGCCGTTTGACTCCAACAACAAACGCCACACCTCGTTTGCTTCGGTGTTTGTGTATCCGGAAATCGACGATTCCATCGAAATCGAAATCAACCCCGCCGATTTGCGCATCGATACCTACCGCGCGTCCGGCGCGGGCGGCCAGCACATCAACAAAACCGATTCCGCCGTGCGCATCACCCACGAGCCGACGGGCATTGTGGTGCAGTGCCAAAACGACCGTTCGCAACATGCCAACAAGGCGGCGGCGATGGAGATGTTGAAAGCCAAGCTGTATGAGTTGGAAATGCGTAAGCGCAACGAGGAAAAACAGGCGTTGGAAGAAGGCAAGTCCGATGTGGGCTGGGGCAGCCAAATCCGTTCGTATGTGCTGGATTCTTCGCGCATTAAAGACTTACGCACCGGCCACGAGGTCGGCAACACCAAAGCCGTGCTCGACGGCGATCTCGACGGCTTTATCGAAGCCAGTTTGAAACAAGGCGTGTAAGCTTGGAAATGTAAACAGGCCGTCTGCAAAATGCAGTATGTGTTTTGCAGACGGCCTTTTTTGCTATGCTAAGATTTCATGATGGCTGCCTGCCGGCATTGCCGTGGTCAAAGAAAAGCAGTTTGCCGCTTGATTCAGCCGCCCTTATCGGGCGGTTTGTTTTTAGGGTTGTTTCACACAGAATGATACGGCGTTTGCTGTGCCTTGCTTAAGGAGAGTGCTTGCTCGAGCTGTGAAAGCAGCCCGCCCGCCGATTTATACGGCTTGTAGCGTCTGAGGTGTTGCGGCCTTATTTTATGCTGTCCGATTATATAGTCATTTAAAATAAGAATGATACAGCGTTGCTTTGCCTTGCCGTACTATGTGTACTGTCTGCGGCTTCGCTGCCTTGTCTCATTCTTATTTTATTCGACTATATATGTATGGGCGAGTGGCTGAAAAATAGGGCGCAGCGGGAGGGCAGAACCGAATCCAACGGGTACGGCATTCATGCGGTTTATGGTTTCTTTTGTTTGATGATAAAAAGGCCGTCTGCAAATCAGATACAGCTTGATTTGCAGACGGCCTTTGGGATTTTCAGGTATTAGCTTTTACGGGTTTCCACCAAAATCATTTCAACTTCTTCAAGATTGGCGGTTTCCGCTTTCGGCAGGTCGGCACGGCGCAGTCCGCCGGAAGGCTCCGGTTGGACTTGGGCGGCTAGCGCGGCCAAGGCTGCCGGATCGGTTTCTACAAAGACCATTCCGCTCAAGCTGTCTGCTGCGGCAGGCGCAGATGAGGCCGTCTGCTGCGGAGCAGTTTCAACAGGGCTGTCGTTGTGTTCGATACCGAATACGGTATGAACGGCGGCAGTTACTTTTTCTGCGGCAGACAGGATAACGGCTTGCTCGCTGCTGTGTGCGGCGGGTGCGGGTTCGGTGTTTTCGATGGCAAAAACGATGTCGTCCGCGTGTTCCTCGTGTTGCGGAACGACGACCACCAGCGGCTCATCTGCAGCCGTTTGAGCTTCTTCGCTTGGTGCGGCAAGGGAAGAGGACTGCTCGCCGGTTATGCCGTAAACGTGTGCCACGGCAAAACGGACTTTGTCGGCGGCATCGCTGATATTCAGGTATTGCTCGATTTTACGGGCGGACGGGATATTGCGTTTTTTGCCGTTGTTGCGGCGGTCGCGCTGGTTGCGGTTGTTTCGCTCGCGGCGGTTGCGTTCGCGCGGTTGTGCGGTTTCAGCGGCTTCGGTTTCCGACTCTTGATGTTTGTCGGTTGCGGTTTGCTCGACTGCTGCCGGTTCGGTTTGCGCCTCATCACGTTTGCGGCGGCGTTTGCCTTGCTCGTTGCGTTCGGCTTTTGCTGCTTGTGCGCTTTGGGCGGCTTGCGGCTTGTCTGCGGCATTGTCGGCAGCAGACTGTCCGGAAAGTGCGGCAACAGGAGCGGCGGAGCGGTTCTCGCGCTCTTCCTCACGGTTGCGCTGGTTGCGCTCGCGGCGGTTGCGGCTTTCACTGCGTTCTTTGCCGGCCGCATTGTCTTCGCGGTTGTCGGTTTTGGCTTCGCCGATTTCCTGTACCTCTACTTTGCTGCCGTCGCGCTTGCCGTTGCGGCGCGGATTTTGGCGGCGGTTGTGAGTATGGTTGCGGCGGCTGTTTTGGCGTTCGCGGCGTTTTTCAGACGGCTCGGCATCGGCGGGTTTTTCCGCTGCGGCTGCTGTGCTGCCGAAAATTCTGCCCAGCCATGCTTTGAAGCTTTCCCACCATGAAGACGGTTTGGCTGCCTGAGGAGTCGGCGCGGGTTGGGTATGTTTGATTCCTTTGACGGCCGGTTCGGGACGGGCAGCTTTGGCTTTTTCGCTGCCAAACGGTTTGCTGCTTTCGTCTTCTTCCGGCTCGGCCACGCGCTTGTAGCTCGGCTCGCCGCCGTCTTCTTCCACGTCGTCGATACGCACGCGGGTGATTTCGAAGTGCGGATTTTCCAAATGGATATTCGGAATCAGCAGTACGGATACGTCCAAACGCTCTTCCAAGCCGAACAGTTCGGCGCGTTTTTCATTCAGAAGGAAGGTGGCGACATCTACCGGAACTTGTGCGTGCACTTCGCCGGTGTTGTCTTTCATGGCCTCGTCCTGAATCAGGCGCAAAACGTGCAGGGCGGTGGATTCGATGCCGCGGATAACGCCGGTACCGGCACAGCGCGGGCAGGCTACATGGCTGCTTTCGCCCAATGCGGGTTTCAGGCGCTGGCGGCTCAACTCGAGCAGGCCGAAACGTGAAAGTTTGCCCATTTGTACGCGCGCTCGGTCTTTTTTCAGCGCATCGCGCAAGACGTTTTCCACATCGCGCTGGTGTTTGGGGTTTTCCATGTCGATGAAGTCGATGACCACCAAGCCGCCCAAGTCGCGCAGGCGCATTTGGCGGGCAACTTCTTCGGCCGCTTCCATATTGGTTTTGAAAGCGGTGTCTTCGATGTCGGCACCGCGTGTGGCGCGGGCGGAGTTCACATCGACCGATACAAGGGCTTCGGTGTGGTCGATGACAATCGCGCCGCCGGAGGGCAGGCTGACGCTGCGGGCAAACGCGCTTTCGATTTGGTGCTCGATTTGGAAGCGGGAAAACAGCGGCGTGTGGTCTTCGTAGAGTTTCAGACGGCCGACGTTGTTGGGCATCACGTAGCTCATAAACTCGGAAATCTGGTCATAGACTTCCTGATTGTCCACCAGAATCTCACCGATGTCGTTGCGGAAATAGTCGCGGATGGCGCGAATCAGCAGCGAGCTTTCCATAAATAGCAGGTACGGGTCGTGGTGCGCTTCGCCGGCTTCCTCAATCGCACGCCACAGTTGCAGCAGGTAGTTTAAATCCCACTCCATTTCTTCTTTGCTGCGTCCGATGCCGGCAGTACGCGCAATCACGCTCATGCCGCGAGGTACGGGGAGCTGCGCCATGATTTCTTTCAGCTCCTGACGCTCTTCGCCTTCGATACGGCGGGAAACGCCGCCGCCGCGCGGATTGTTGGGCATCAGCACCAGATAGCGTCCGGCCAGCGAGATAAAGGTGGTCAGCGCCGCGCCTTTGTTGCCGCGCTCGTCTTTTTCCACCTGCACGATGACTTCCATGCCTTCTTTAAGCACGTCTTGAATGCGCGCACGACCGCCTTCGTAATCTTGGAAATACGAACGCGATACTTCTTTAAACGGCAAAAAGCCGTGCCGGTCGGTTCCGTAATCGACGAAACACGCTTCCAGAGACGGCTCGATACGGGTGATGACACCCTTGTAGATGTTGCCTTTACGCTGCTCTTTGCCCAGCGTTTCGATGTCCAAATCCAAAAGATTTTGTCCATCTACAATCGCAACGCGCAGCTCTTCGGCCTGCGTTGCATTAAATAACATACGTTTCATGATTCACCTCGAAAGGCCGGCCGTCTGCAAATTTTCGGTTTGCAGACGGCATCAGCCAAAGTATTGCACTCTTGAGGTGTAGGCAGACGGCGGAAAGCCGCAATCAAGCGGAAACCCGAAACGGACGGGTATCATTCGGCCGGAGGTAATCAGTTTTTGAACGCTTGTCCGCAAGGTTTCATGCCGTCTGTAAAACAGCCATGTGCGGACGGTGGTCAGATAAGGAAGGTCATAAAGAACATTCGCCGCCAAGCAGCGCCGCCTGCGTACCCTCTTTCCGGTACATTCAGGCTTAAACGGGGTACGGCGGCAGCGCCGCAACCCAAAAATCGGTAGCCGTCATCTTCATCATCAGTCTGCCGCAATATTGTTTTGTGCGCGGGTCGGGCCCGTTTCGTCTTATCGTCAAACAGCGCGGCAGCAATTCAAACTTAATTACGTTCCGATATTTACGGCTAGAGCAAATACCGGAAATGCCCAAAGGTCGGATAGCCCTCAGAGTGCGTTTTTAATATAAAATCTCTTTTTATACAATTATTGTCCGTTTCAGACGGCCTTTTCCGGCAGATAATATCCGCATCTGAAACGAATCTTCGGATTATAGAGAAAATGCACGCAATACGCAAAGATTCAGTCAATACAATTACCATCGGCGAACACGAAGCAGGCCAACGCCTTGATAACTATCTGATAAAAATCCTTAAAGGTGTGCCCAAAAGCCATATCCACCGCATTATCCGCGCAGGCGAAGTGCGGCTGGACAAAAAACGCTGCAAGCCAGACAGCCGCATTGAGGCAGGGCAGGTATTGCGTATTCCCCCGATACGCACGGCAGACAGACAAAAGGCGGACAATGGGCGGAACGCGCATTCTTCCGCCAATCCGTCGCCTGCGCCCGCGCGTGAATTTGAAGTGGTTTACGAAGACGATGCCTTATTGGTCATCAACAAGCCCAGCGGCGTTGCCGTGCACGGCGGCAGCGGCGTCAGCTTCGGCGTAATCGAACAAATCCGCCGCGCCCGTCCCCAAGCCAAATATTTGGAACTCGTACACCGTCTCGACAAGGACACCAGCGGTCTTCTGATGATTGCCAAAAAGCGCAGCGCACTGGTGAAGCTGCACGAAATGCTCCGCAACGACCACCCGAAAAAAATCTATTTGGCATTGGGCGTGGGCCGTCTGGACAACGACCGCTTCCATGTCAAACTGCCGCTCTTTAAATACACCGGTGCACAAGGCGAAAAAATGGTTCGCGTTTCCGAAGAAGGCCAGTCCGCCCACACCATTTTCCGTGTGTTAAACCGTTTTGCAGACGGCATACTTCACCAAGTCGGCATCTCCGCGCTGACTTATGTCGAAGCCACTTTGAAAACGGGGCGCACCCACCAAATCCGCGTCCACCTGCAATCGCAAAACTGCCCCATTGCCGGCGACGAACGCTACGGCGACTACCAAGCCAACAAACGCCTGCAAAAACTGGGCCTGAAGCGGATGTTTCTCCACGCTTCCGAGCTGCACCTGAACCACCCGCTTACCGGTGAGAAACTGGTTTTGAAGGCGGATTTGCCGCAAGCCTTGCAGCAGATGATGATGTTGTTGGAACACCGTTTGCCGTCGGAATCTGCCGAAGCCGCGCCATTCGAGTGAACAGGCGGAATATCGGCAGACGGCAAAAAAGCAGACGGCCTGCCGCAGCCAAACCGCATGGTTTTACGGCGGAATCGGTTTCGGGTTTTCGGGATAAGGCGGCAAACGGCAGCGCGTACAGGCGGCAGGGCAGAAAAGAGTAGAAGTGTGCCGCTGTCGCGTATGCTTGGAAAGATGATAAGTCGGAAGGTCGGATTGGGCAGAACAGTGAAACGCCGGTTCGGGCAAATCAGGGTGAAACCGCGTTTCAGGCAGCTTGTGCCGCAGCATAGGGTTTTCGCTGCCCGAAATCCGTTGGCGGAGCAGGGGCGGTCAGTCCAAACGCTGGGTATAAATCTGCCATTCTCCCGCGTCCAGCTTCATGCTGTATGAATAGGGCAGTTGCAGCGTGAGCTTGCCGTCGGGCGGTACGTCGCATTCGTAGCGGCAGACGATGGTGCCGTCTGCTTGCGCCAGATACCAGCGTACCCGTTCGGCATTGTCTTGGGCAACCGTTACCGTGGTGGTGCGGGCATTGGCATCAATCATGCCGATGTGGAAATAGGGGATTTTTTCGATTTCCGAGAGCGGGTATGCGGGGAAAGGGTGCGTGTCAGACATCAGACGGCATTTGTCGTGCGCCCATACGCTTTGCGATACGGTCGGCCAGATTTCTTCGCGCAAAAAGACTTGGTCGATGGTGCGGTTCAGTTTGAGCAGACGGGCCAAATGTTGCGTGATTGCCGTCTGCATATTGCCCAATACGCCGCCGTAGCCGCCCCACATTCCTGCCAAAATCAGCTCGCAATGCGTAACGTCGTCGCGCATCAGGTGAAACCATCTGCCCGAAGCCAGCCATTCGTCTACTGCTGCCCGCTCTTTGTTGGAAAGCAGCGAATCGGCATCGCGGACGATGAAACACTGCACGTCGGGATCGTCGGCCACGGCAAACCGCCAAAACAGCCCCGGAATGTTCTGCCAGCCGTTTCGGACGTATACCACTTGTGCGCCGTTGGCACGCAGCCGTCTGATAACGTCGGCAGGAACGCTGTCGTCAACGTAAAAACGGCACGTCCATTCGGGGTAAACCGTGTGGGCCAGCTTGCTGTTGATGACCGCTGTTTCGCCATAGCGCGGATTGCTGCCGAACAGCGAATAGCTGATGATGTTGCGGCGGCGGTCGCGGCTCAGGCCGGGCGGATTTCCCTGCGGCAGCGGCAGGGCGGAGATACGGTTTGCCGAAGCATCGCGCAGGCGCACGGCTTCACGGGCGTAACACAAGGCTTCTTCAAAGCGGTGGAGTTGTGCGGCGGTTTCGCAGGCGGTCGAGTACACATAGGAATCTGCCGTTGTTCCGCTGCAGGTTTTGATGGCGTACAGGGCGTACTCGTGCGCTTGCCGGTCGTTGCCCAAGCGGACTTCCACAAAGGCCAAATCCGCCCATGCCACCGGTAAGTCGGGTACGGCATCCAGTACCTGAAAAATCAGCATTTTCGCTTCTTCCCAGCGTTTGCCGTCGATGGCGGCGCGGGTTTGCTGCGAAAGCCGGTGCAGGTGTCGGTTGAGTGCTTCCATATCGGTGGGGTGGGGCATGGCGGTTTGGGTGTAGTGTCGGATCGTCA